>JAZKST010000009.1:0-83842 GCA_036625905.1 Haloarculaceae archaeon | reverse complement strand
TGTCACCGCCACCACCGCCACCACCGTCTCCGCCGTCGCCGCCGTCTCCGCCGTCGCCGCCGTCGCCACCGTCCCCGCCGTCGCCACCGTCCCCGCCGTCGCCACCAGTACACCCGGCGAGGAACGCGCCGGTGGACGTACCCATCAGGGCGAGCACCTGACGCCGATCCAACTCCGAGACCTTCACTTCCCGCGGTTCTTTCACCATACGCAATAAGCCAACACTTACCAGGATACAAATAACTTTTTGTAATCAAGTGACATATGTTGTCACGAGATGGCTGATATCACGCGCGTCGCGTGCGAACGTCGCGTGCACCGAGACTGCGTCACCGAGACTGCCGGCGAGGGTATCCCGTATCGCCGCAGGCGTCCCGGACGTCGGTGTCGGTGGTACGTGACCGAGTGACGGTCCGGTCGCAGGGTGTTCGGCTGTCCGGTGGACGGGCGCGGGGACAGGGGCGGAGACGGGGACACGGGGACGACAATATTTTATATGGATGCATGAGCCGTGTCCGGTGACGCCCCGGGCACGTCGGGACCACCACACGGCGGCGTCGGCATCCATGGACTCGGAAACGCACACGGTACGATGGCGGGCGAGCCGGTTCCTCGACGATCACTACCTGCTCGTGCTGCTCGGCCCGGCGCTGCTCGTGCTCCTGGTTCTGTTCGTCTATCCGGTCGGGTGGGTCCTCTACCGATCGCTGTGGCTCCCCCCGATCTATCCCGGACAGGGCTACCAGTTCGGCCCGTCCGCCAACTACGGACGGATGGTGACCTCCCCCTACTTCCGCCGGAGCGTCGTGCGGACCCTCCTCTACGCGGGCGGCTCCCTCTCGCTGTCGATGGCCGGCGGTCTGATCGTCGCCTTGGCGCTCGACCGCGTCACGTCGGGGCGGCTCCGGCGCGCCTACACGACGGTCCTGCTCCTCGGACTGGCCGCCCCGGTGTCGGTCCTCGCGCTGATGTGGCGGTGGATCCTCCACCCGAGCCAGGCGGGACTGGCCAATCGACTCCTGTTGGACCTCTCGGTGATCGGGACGCCGATCCCGTTCCTCGAGAGCGAGGCGCTTGCGCTGCCGGTCGTGACGCTGATCGACGCGTGGGTCAGGATGCCGTTCGCGTTGCTCGTCTTCCTGGCGGGACTGCAGTCCATCCCGGAGCGTCTCCACGAGGCCGCGGAGGTCGACGGGGCGACGGCCATCCAGGCGTTCCGACACGTCACGCTGCCGTATCTCCGATCGTACGCGGCCGTCGTCGCCCTGCTCACGCTGGTGTTTTCCCTCCAGGCGTTCACGGTCGTCTGGACCGCGACCGGCGGGGGTCCCAACGGACGGACGAGAACGCTCGCGCCGTACATCTACGAGGTGGGTATCATGCAGTTCAACTTCGGCTACGGGGCCGCGATCTCGGCCGCCCTGGTCGCCGTGGCCACCGTGCTGACGTTCCTCTACGTCCGGTCGGTCGAGCGCACCGAGGGTCGACGGTGACGCGGCGATCCAAGAGGAATCACCGACCCTCGTCCCGGACACCGGTTTTCGGCGACGGCCGTCGAACCCGGACGTTGATGTGGTGTCCAGGGGAAGGCCGCGTGATGACAAGCCCGTCGCTGGCAGTCCGCGTCGTCCTCGGGGCTGTAGTCGGACTCGGGTTCGTCACTCCCGCGATCGCGGCCACCCTGCAGTTCGCCGGGGTCGGGCCCCCCACCGCGCTCCTGGGTGGCGTCGTCGTCGGCATCGTCGTACTCGTCGTCGTGGTCACCCGGATGGAGCAGGTCCGATAGGGGAGAAACGAGAGATGAGCGGTCAATGCGCCGAGTCCACCTGCTCGAGCAGCCCCTTCATGTAACCGATGGCGAACAGCCGTCCCTTCGTCTCGTACCCCGGGTTCTCGTTCTGTTCGCCGGCCATCGTCGGTACGTGGTCGGGACGCATCGGTCCGTCGAAGCCGACCTCCCGGTAGGCTTCCATCGCCGCGAGCATGTCCGTCGGGCCGTCGTCGTGCCAGGTCTCGACGAACGCGTCGGCGTCTCCCTCGACGTCTCGGAAGTGGACGAAGTTGATCCGGTCGCCGAAGTGACGGATGGCCTTCGGGATGTCGGCACCCATCGCCGCGAAGTTCCCCTGACAGAAGGTGACACCGTTGTGCTCGCTGTCGTAGATATCGAGCACCCGGTCGTAGGCGTCGACGTCCGTGACGATGCGGGGGATGCCGGCCAGTTCCGCTCGGGGTGGGTCGTCCGGGTGCAGACCGAGCCGCACGCCCGCCTCCTCGGCGACCGGGACGACCTCCTCCAGGAAGTGCCCGAGGTTGGACCAGAGTTCGTCGGCGGTGACGTCGGTCGCCTCGTCGGTGGCTCCGGTCCGGGATCGCATCCGCTCGGCCTCGAACTCGGAGGCGAGCGAGCCACCGCGGGACTCGACGTGGACGTCCGTCCGCGCCCAGCGCACGCCGGCCATCCAGTCGTAGCAGACGACCGGGATCCCGACCTCTCCGCAGTCACGGAGGAACCGCTTGAACGTCTCTATCTCCTCGTCGCGCCCCTCCAGTCCCAGTCGGGTCCGGTCGGTGATCGGGACGCTCCCCTCCATCACCCCGAGTTTCAGCCCCGCTCCATCCAGCCAGTTCGTCAGGCCGCGTAGCTCCTCGTACTCCCAGAACTGCGTCCCATCACCGATCTCGAGCGGGTGGATGACGGCGTGCTCGACGCCCATCTGCCGGGCGAGTTTCCACCGGTCGTCGGGCTCCGGAGGGAGGATGAGTGCTGGCTCGACCATGCCGGAGTCCCAGGACGAACCCTAATAACTCTTGAGTGGGGCGTCGACCGTCCCGCCGCGACGGGGGTTCACCCGTCCGCCGAGAGGAGGTCGGTGGCGGCCCGCCGGAGGGCCTCCATCCCCGCCTCGGCCGCCGCCAGATCGACGTACTCGTCGACGGTGTGTGCCTGTTCGAGCCGTCCCGGTCCCCAGGTTATCGCGGGGATCCCCGCGTCGTTGACGAAGTTCCGGACGTCGGTCGACGCCTCGATTCCCCATGGTTCGGTCGGGGCGCCGGCGACCGTCGCGGCGTGCTCGCGGAACGTCTCGGCCAGCGGGTGGTCGGTCGGGATCGACGCCGGCGCGTACGTCTCCGTCCGCTCCCAGGTCACGGGGATGCCGTGTTCGCGTTCGATACCCTCGACCAGTTCCGCGACCTCCTCGTCGACCGCTCGGACGGTCTCCCCGGGGAGTATCCGCCGGTCGAGGACGAGACTCGCCCGGCCGGGGAGGACCGCCCTGTTCGTGTCCCGGCCCGCGATCACGCGCGTGACCGTGGCGTAGCCCCGGCCACAGAGCGGGTCGGTGCGCTCGCGAAGCCGCTCGTCGTACGCGTCGATGGCCGCGAGGACCGGGCCGACTTCACCGATGGCGTTGTGCCCCTGGTCGGGCCGGCTCGCGTGGGAGGGTTCGCCCGGCCAGCCCAGTTCGTACCACGCGAGCCCCTTCGCGCTCGTCGCCACCCGACACTCGGTCGGTTCGAGCACGACGCCGAAGTCCCCGTCGAACCCCGCCTCGAGGAGCGCCCGCGTCCCCGGTGCGGCGGTCTCCTCGCCCATCGCCGCGTGGACCACGAGCGACCCCGGTAGCTCGCCGGACTCGATAGAGTCGGCGAGTTCGAGCGCGGTCAGCATGGCGACGGCGATCCCGGTCTTCATATCGACGCTCCCCCGGCCGTAGAGCCGTCCGTCCTCGATCACCCCGCCGTACGGCGGGTGCGACCACTCCCCGTGGTCCCCCGCGGGGACGACGTCGGTGTGCCCGTTGAGGACCAGCGTCGGACCCCCGTCACCGACACGGGCACCCACCTGCGGCCGGTCGGGGTCGGGGTCGGCCAGGAGCGTCGCATCGATGCCGTGGTGCGTGAACCACTCGTGGACGTACTCGGCGGCCGGACGCTCGTTCCCCGGCGGGTTCTCGGTCTCGATGCGAACCAGCACGGCTGCTAGCGATGCCAGGTCCGTCGGATACTCCGCCGCGTCGGTGTTCGTTCCGTGTGTCATCGTCGGGATGGTCGGCGTCGGTCCCCCCGGGGCTTCACTGTACCGAACCCCGCGGTCGTCGACGTCGCGAACCGGGCCCCTCGTCGGGGGGTTCAGTCCGTGCTTGCACAATTATCAGATATCACTTCGTAACTCATTCTGTTTATATTCTATATATTTGAGGCCAGAACTGGCCGGCTCCGATCCGGATCCGATGTTCGGCCGCTGCACGGCGGTTGCGGCTGTTCTATCGCTGCAGGCGTGCAGAGCAGGGCCCGTTCGATCCGTGGCGACGACCGACGACGTCGTGCCGTCCCATCCGGAATCCCGTGAAGGAACCGTACCCGGCGACGTCGGTCGGACCGACATCGACCGGACGAGATCGAGAGTGTATTATACGAGATATATGAACGATAGACAGATATCTAGATATACGTATACTAACGCTCGGACTCCGAATCACCGTCGTTCCCGAGCCCCGGGCAGCGACACCGTCTCCCGCGGATCGAGAACCTGCGGATCGATCGGGCCGCTTCCGACGACGCTGTCGGACGGATAGATAGCGACGGTCCACCTCGCCCGGCCACCCCTCGGAAGGGCACGCGGGACCGTGGCCCACGAGAAACCGACCGTCGGGAGCGAGGGGGGCGAATCGCAGGAACGGAACGAGTATCGGGACCGCCGGCCCGGAGCGGACAACGAGGACCGAGGGCCGCTCATACGGACGGTTGTAACGATTTACCGGTCGTTGCCCGTCCCCGGGTCGACGAAGACCGGTAAAGGACTACAACCGTCCGTATCAGTGCGAGTGCTCGGTCTCGGTCGGCGTCTCCTCGCCGTGAGTGTGCTCCAGCGTATCGTCGACCTGGTGATTCAGGTCGTCGACCTTCATCGCCGCCGTCTCCGGGAGCCCGTCCCCGGGGTCGGCCAGGCCGGGCTGGCCGTGCGGGTCGGGCTTTCCGACGAGGACCGTCCCGATCATCCCCAGCGCCTCGTGTGGTGCACAGTAGACGTCGTAGACGCCCTCGCCCTCGAAGGTGTGTTCGAACGTCTGCCCCTCCCCGTTCAGGAGGCCGCTGTCGAACGACGCCGCGTCCTCCGGAATGCGTAGCGGCTTGCCGTTGTCGGGATGGTAGGCGGCCACGGAGTGGGCACCGCTCACGTTCCGGAACGTGACCGCCCCGCCGGGTTCGACCCACGCGACGTGGGGGTGGAAGTGGTGGCCGGAGTCGTTCGACAGCATCTCCACTTCGACGTGGTCCGCGGCCCCCTCTCCGCCGTGGCCGCCCTCCCCGTGGGCGGTCTCGTCCTCGCCCTCGTGGTGTTCGTCCGGCTCGTGGTGTTTCTCGGTCTCGCCCTCGGTCGGGTTCGGCGTGGGCGTCGCGGTGGCCGTCGGCGCGTCCGCGCCCCCGCTACCCGTCGGCTCCGAGGACCCGAGACAGCCCGCCAGTCCGAGCGCCCCGATGCTCCCTGCCGTCTCGAGCAGTCGCCGCCGCGTCGTCGTTCGTTCGGACATCGGTTGTCACCTTACGGGTGAGAGTGTGGGGCGGAGATGTATCAAGCGGGGACCTGCTTTCGCGAGCGGGCAAAACGTCCGTCCGTTTAAGTAGGGGGTGAGAGGAACCGGTTAGTGTGGATGAGACGCCGGACCCCGAGACGCTGTTCGCGCTGCTCGGGGACGAGTACGTCAGGACCATCCTCAGAGCGACCAGCGAGGAACCCATGTCAGCCAGAGCACTGAGCGAGGAATGCGACTCCGCGCTCTCGACGGTGTACCGACGGGTGGACGACCTCATAGAGGCCGGAATCCTCGTCGAGGAGACGGAGATCGACCCGGCCGGTAGCCATCACAGCGTCTACGAGACGCGACTGAACGAGCTCACCGTCCGGATCGCGAACGGCGAGTTCGAGATGGAACTGGAGGTCGAGCGGCCCACCGCGGAGCGGTTCACGCGCATGTGGGAGGACATCCGGGAGATCTGACGATGGTCCACATCGAACTCGTCGTCGCGAAACTCGTCACGATGACGCTGGGATTCGTCATCGCCTACCAGGCCTACCGGGGCTACCGACAGTACGGGAGCGAGCCGATGCTCTACGTCGCCGTCGGCTTCCTGTTCATCAGTTTCGGCGCCGTCGTCGAGGGCATCCTCTTCGACGTCTTCGGCTTCTCGATCTTCCTCGCCGGCACCGTCCAGACGTCCATCGTCGCCGTCGGGATGCTGTTCGTCCTCTACTCGCTGTACGGCCGGATCGAAGCGGGATCCTGAGAGCGCAGAGTGCCGCTCGTCGACGCGGTCCTCGATAGAGAGCGCCCGATCCGGGTGCCGACGGGCGCGAACGGATCCCCACGCCTCGATGGTGCCGGCCGCGTCCGCCAGTCGCTCTCGGTCGCCCCGCGGGCCCGTCTCGTGGTCGGATCCAGTCCCGATCGCTCCTTCGGATCCAGGCGTCATATCGCAGATCAAACTTCGAAAACGAACTACAGACGCCGTATTGCTTTTGTTCCCCTGTCCCGTCTCCCTGGGTATGCGCGACCTCGACGAGACCGACCTCGAGATCATCCGGCTCCTGCTCTCGGACGCTCGCCGACCCTACAGCGACATCGCCGAGGCGGTGGACCTCTCTCCGCCGGCCGTCTCGGACCGCGTCGCCCGGCTCCGGGAGACGGGAGTCGTCCGGCGGTTCACGCTCGACCTCGACCGCTCGCAGCTCCGGGAGGGCATCCCGGTGCTGGTACGTCTCGACGTTGCCCCGAGCGGATCCGTCGCGTCGATCGGGGAGACGCTCGTCGACGCGGGGCCGGTCGAGCACGTCTTCACCACCGCGGCGGCCGACCTCGTGTTCCACGCCCGGGTGCCGGACGGCGACGTCGCCGGGTGGGTCGAGGAGGTCGTCGGCGGGGACGCCATCGAGGACCTCGAGGTGACGCTGCTCTCCGGCGTGGAGTGGTCGCCGGACCTGGGCGGCGCGGAGTTCGCGCTCGCCTGTGCGGAGTGTGGCAACACGGTCGACAGCGAAGGGGTCGCCGCTCGCATTGGCGGCGACCTCTACCAGTTCTGCTGCCCCTCCTGTGAGTCCCGCTTCGAGGAGGCGTACGCGGAGATCCAGGAGGGAGCCGACTGATCCGGGTCCGTATCCGGTTCGTCGATTTGGATTCGAAAGTCTCGGGAGCGGTTCGAGCGATAGTTCGAAAGGACAAACCGGTTGAACGGCGAGCACGTAGGTAGCAGTAATGAATCGACGCCGACACCAGGTCGAGGTCCGGGGGATGAGCTGTGCGAACTGTTCGAAGACCGTCGGCGACGCCGTCCGCTCGCTCGAGGGCGTGAGCGACGCCGACGTCAACTACGCCACCGACGAGGGCACCGTCGAGTACGACCCCGAGACGGTGTCTCTCGGGGCCGTCTACGGGGCCATCGAGGACGCCGGATACACGCCGGTCACGGGGTCGGTGACCGTCGCGATCACGGACATGACGTGTTCGAACTGCGCCGAGACGGTCGGGACGGCCGTAGAGCGGGTGCCGGGCGTCGTCCAGGCCGACGTCAACTACGCGACCGACGAGGCGCGGGTGACGCACGCACCCGGCGAGACGGACCTCGGCGACATCTACGGGGCCATCGAGGGCGCGGGCTACACGCCCGTCCGGGAGGACGACGACTCGGGCGGGTCGGCCGACGAACGCCGCGACGCCGCGCGCGACGCGGAGATCCGGAAGCAGCGCCGGCTGACGCTGTTCGGCGCGGCGCTGTCCGCGCCGCTCCTGTTCTTCCTCGCCGAGCGGTTCCTGCTCGGGGGTGCCGTCCTCCCGGCGACGGTCCTGGGTGTCGAGTTCGGCTGGGTGGAGTTCCTGCTCGCGACGCCCGTCCAGGTCGTGCTGGGGTATCCGTTCTACAGGAACTCCTACAAGGCGCTCGTGAAGAACCGGACGGCGAACATGGACGTCCTCATCGCGCTGGGCTCCTCGACGGCCTACCTCTACTCGGTCGTGGTCCTCCTGGGCCTGCTCGCGAGCGAGGGGCTCTACTTCGACACGGCTGCGCTCATCCTCGTGTTCATCACGCTCGGGAACTACCTCGAGGCCCGCTCGAAGGGACAGGCAGGCGAGGCGCTCCGGGAGCTCCTGGAGATGGAGGCCGACACCGCGACCCTGGTCGACGGTGACGGCAACGAGCGCCAGGTCCCCGTCGAGGAGGTCGAGGTCGGCGACCGGATGAAGATCCGGCCGGGCGAGCAGGTCCCCACCGACGGCGTGGTCGTCGACGGGCAGTCGGCGGTCGACGAGTCGATGGTCACCGGCGAGTCCGTCCCCGTCGAGAAGGGCGAGGGCGACGAGGTGGTCGGCTCGACGATCAACGAGAACGGCGTGCTCGTGGTCGAGGCGACGAAGGTCGGCAAGGACACCGCACTCCAGCAGATCGTCCGCACCGTCAAGGAGGCCCAGTCCCGCCAGCCGGAGATCCAGAACCTCGCCGACCGCATCTCGGCGTACTTCGTCCCCGCGGTCATCCTCAACGCCCTGCTCTGGGGCACCATCTGGTACCTCTTCCCCGGAACGCTCGCGGGCTTCGTGAGCGCCCTGCCGCTCTGGGGACTCGTCGGCGGAGGGCCCGCGACCCTCTCCGCGCTCGAGTTCGCGGTCGTCGTCTTCGCTTCGGCCGTGCTCATCGCCTGCCCCTGTGCGCTGGGGCTGGCGACGCCCGCCGCCACGATGGTCGGGACGACCATCGGCGCACAGAACGGCGTCCTGTTCAAGGGCGGTGACGTACTCGAGCGCGCGAAGGACGTAGACACCGTCGTCTTCGACAAGACCGGCACCCTGACGAGAGGCGAGATGCGCCTCACGGACGTCGTGGCGTTCGGCCCCGAGAGCGGGACGCGCACGGACGGGGGGACGCTGACCGCCCGCGAACAGCTCGACGAGGACGCGGTCCTCCGGCTGGCGGCGGCCGCCGAGCGTGGGAGCGAGCACCCGCTCGCCCGCGCCATCGTCGAGGGGGCCGAGGGACGGGGCCTCGACGTCCCCGAGGCCGAGGGCTTCGAGAACGTGCCGGGACGGGGGGTGCGGGCGACAGTAGAGGGCGAGGAGGTGCTGGTGGGCAACCGCAAGCTCCTGCGGGACCACGGCATCGACCCCGGCCGTGCGGCCGGGACGATGGAGCGCCTCGAGCGCGAGGGCAAGACCGCGATGCTCGTCGCCCGCGTGCCTGCCGGGGCGGACGAGGGCGAACTCGTGGGTGTCGTCGCCGACGCCGACACGGTCAAGGAGAGCGCGCGGGCGGCCGTCACCGCGCTCCGCGAGCGCGGGACGGACGTGATGATGATCACGGGCGACAACGAGCGGACCGCCCACGCCGTAGCCGAGGAGGTGGGGATCGACCCGGAGAACGTCCACGCGGAGGTGCTCCCCGAGGACAAGTCCGACGCGGTCGAGGAGATACAGGCCGGGGGACGGAAGGCGATGATGGTCGGCGACGGCGTCAACGACGCGCCCGCGCTCGCCGTGGCGTACGTCGGCTGTGCTATCGGTTCGGGGACCGACGTCGCGATCGAGGCCGCGGACGTCACGCTGATGCGCGACGACCCGCTCGACGTCGTGAAGACCATCAGGGTCAGCGAGGGGACGCTCGCGAAGATCCGCCAGAACCTGTTCTGGGCGCTCGGCTACAACACGGCGATGATCCCGCTGGCCTCGATCGGTCTGCTCCAGCCCGTGCTCGCCGCGGGCGCGATGGCCTTCTCCTCGGTGTCGGTGCTGGCGAACAGTCTCGCGTTCCGGCGGTACACCCCCGAGGATGACTACGAACTCCTCGGACGACTGCGCCGATAGGGACCCTCGTCGTTGTCCCTCGCTTCTCCGCAGGGGGGCCCACGACTGGAGGACACCGAGCGACACCACCCCCACCCGTAGCGTTATATCCGCCGATACGGTAGTTCGAGTCATGCACTACACCGTGGTTACTCCCGGGACGGTCGACCGCGGCCCTTCCGACAGCGGGGTCGAGGCGAACCCGACGTGCATGATCACGGCGACGGTGGGGGTGTAGAGCCGATGAGCTCCTCGTCCCGGCTCGATCTCACGACCGTCCTGCTGGTCGTCCTCGTGGCGCTGCTCGTCCTGCCCGTCCTCGTGATGGGCCTGGGCTTCGGCGGCATGATGGGCTACGGGTGGATGATGGGAGGTGCCACCGGCGGCAGCGGGTGGTGGCCGTTCGTCGGGATGCTGGTCCCGCTGGTGCTCCTGCTCGTCCTCGTCGCCGTCGGCTACCTGGTGGTCCGGCGGCTCCTCGAGGACACCCGCAACAGGGACCCGCCGATGGAGGAGCTCCGGACGGCGTACGCTCGCGGCGATCTCACCGACGAGGAGTTCGAGACGCGCCGCCGGAAGCTCGAGGAGGCCGAGTGAGTCGGAGGCCCCACCCTGTCGAGCCCCGATACACGGCCGTCTGACGCCGGACGCGACGGTCCCACCGGATTGAAGGGACCGGCGGCCGACCCACCGGCGATCCCCCGATGACACACACGCGCCGGGCCGTCCTGGGGGCGGCCGCGCTCTCGTCGGCGGGCTGTCTCGACGAGATCGGCCGGGCGGTCTCCCCGTCCACCACCCCGGAGTGCCCGTCGACCGTGGGGAGGGGTGTCGACGCCAGGCTCGGGTTCGCCGGTGACGTCATGCTCGGTCGTGGCGTGGACGAGCGCTGGAGGGACGGGGCACCCACCGGCATCTGGGGGACGCTGCTCGACCGGGTCCGGTCGCTCGACGGCCTGTTCGTCAATCTCGAGTGCTGCCTCTCCGAGCGGGGAACCCCCCGATCCGGTCGGACCTACCACTTCCGGGCGGCCCCCGACTGGGCCGTCCCGGCGCTCGGGACGGGCGGCGTGGCGTGGGCGAGCCTCGCGAACAATCACGTCCTCGACTTCGGGACGGGAGCGTTCTCGGACACCCTCGAGCACCTCTCGGCCGGCGGGATCCCCCACGCCGGCGCCGGGTCGGACGTCGGCGCGGCCATCGAACCGAGCTTCGTCGAGATCGGCGGCCTCGACGTCGCCGTGGTGGCGCTCACCGACCGGTCGCCGTCGTACGGTGCCGGGCCGAACAGTTCGGGAACCGCGTTCGTACGGACGGACCTGCGAGACCCGCGGACGCGGCGGCTGGTCGGCACCGCGCTGGCACGGGCCCGCGGAGCCGACCCCGCCCTCCTCGTCGCGTCGCTACACTGGGGGCCCAACTGGGAGACGCGACCGTCGCGCCGCCGCCGGCGGTTCGCGCGGTGGCTCGTCGACCGCGGCGTCGACGTCGTCCACGGGCACAGCGCACACGTCGTCCAGGGGGTGGAGATCTACCGGGGCCGGCCGATACTCTACGACTGCGGCGACCTCGTCGACGACTACGCGGTCAAGCCCGACCTCCGGAACGATCGGAGCTTCCTGTTCGAACTCCTCATCTCCGAGGGCGAACTGTCGGCTCTCCGGCTCGTCCCCGTCGAGATAGCGGGTGAGGCGGCGAACCGTGCGGACGAGGCGGTGGCGCGGTGGCTCCGCGACCGAATGCGGGCCCGCTCGGCGGCGTTCGGGACGACGCTCCGCCGAGAGGGAGACGGACTCCGGGTTCCGCTCGATCGCTGTGGGGGATAGTGTCGCCGACCGGCCGGTGTTCGGCGGAGCGTGCCGAGTATCGGAACACCGGTCCTCGGGACGTGCTCACCCCAGCGAGATGTCGAGATAGAGCATCACGATGGCGCCGAGGATCGTCCCGAGCGTGGCGACCCGCTCGTTGCCCCTCGTGTGCGTCTCCGGGACGATCTCGTCGCTGATGACGAACAGCATGGCGCCAGCGGCGAACCCCATCGCGTAGGGGAGCAGGGCCGACACCGACTGGACGGCGTAGGCGCCGAGGACGGCCAGTGGGATCTCGACGACGCCCGAGCGGACACCCGCGAACGCCGCGTAGATCCGCCTGTCGAGGCCCGCGTTGACGGCGGCGATCGACACGGCGAACCCCTCGGGGATGTTCTGGATGCCGATGGCGAGCATCAGGGCGATGGCGTTCCCGATGTCGCCGCTGCCGAACCCCACACCGACGGCGAGCCCCTCCGGGACGTTGTGCAGCGTGATCGCCAGGACGAACAGCACGACTCCGGCGAGCCGTTCGTCGTCGACGGGAAGGCCCTCACCCGGGTTCGCGGCGTCCGAACGGCGCCGCCCCGAGACCAGATAGTGGGCGTGTGGCACGAGCACGTCCGAGCGGTCGAGGAACAGCGCTCCCAGGGCCACTCCCACCAGGACCGGGATCGGGTTCCCGTTCGAGTACGTCTCGATACCGGGGATGATGAGGCTGGTGAACGCCGCGGCGAGCATCACGCCGGCGGCGAACCCGAGCGCGCCGTCGAGCGCCCGCTCGGAGGGGTCCCGCCAGACGAAGATCAGCGACGCACCGAGGAGGTTGAGCGACGCGATGACGACTCCCCCGACGAGCCCGTGGACGACGGGGTCCGTCCCGAACCACCGGAGGAACTGTTCGGCTACCATCCTACCGCCCCCCGGTCGTCGAAGACCATCGGTTACGTGACCGCCATCAGGACGGGGGCTCTTGAATATTGAGCATGGCTGACCGACGGCTCGCATCCGCCGCTCGACGCCGACCCGGCACCGCGGTGCGGCGACTGTGCGTTCCCCGACGAGTAGGACCACGAACCGGAAGCTCGCGAGCCGCGACCGTCGCCTCTCCGCGAGCGGACGCTCCGGCGTGCGGCAGGGGTCTGCCCGAGGACGGGCTATCCCCGGGGTCCCGGGGTGTTCAGGACGAGGTGTGCGCCCCCGGTCGAGGTGACGCGCGTGACCCACCGTGCGAAGCGGCGCCGGGCGGACAGCGAGGACTCCAGCGCCACGGCGGTCCGCCAGGCGCTGTCCCGGCACTCGTCGATGGTGAGTATCGAGAACAGTTCGTCGAGCCGGCCGAGCAACTCGTCGATGGCCGCGATGCCGGGGTCGTACTTCTCCGCCAGCGTCTCCTGGTTCTCGTCGACGAGCCGCCGGAGCACCTCGGTTACCGCCCCGTGGTCCGCCCGCTTTCTCGCCCGGTTCGGCTCGACACCGACCTCGTGGAGCGCCAGCGCGAGGTCGTAGTTGATGTGTGCGTTGATGCCGAGCGCGACGTGCTGGAGGGCGTGGTACCCCTCCTGCTCGGCCGCCTCGAAGGCGAGCTGCCACGGGTCGGCCAGCGCATCGAGGTTCCCGACCTCGAAATCGTGGACGGCCTCGCGGTAGAGGTTCGCGAAAGCCACGAGGTAGTCGGCGACCCAGTCCGGGTCCGCGAAGTCCCCCCGGTCGACCCGTCCCCCGACCGCCCCGGTCACCCGCGAGTAGACCGTCAGGAACATCGACCGTCGGTCGTCACGGGCGTCGAACGCCTCCAGTAGCTCGTTCAGACGCCGACGGGTCCCATCGACGGACGTGTAGGGCTCCTCCACGAGCGAGACGATCTCCCGGCGTCCGTCGCGGCTGTACCCGGTGGCCGGTCGACCCCGGTTGACGCCGTGCCACGCGAGCTCGAGCCGTCGTCGTCGCCGACTCCCCTCGGACGGTGTGGGCCCCACGTCCCGGACATAGCCGACAGATGTGTTAACCGTTCCCCCGTCGAGCCACGCGAGAGTCGGGAGCCACCGGACCCTCCCGAACCGGCGTGAACCCCAGAGCGGTCAGCCGACCACGTCCTGCACCGTGGCGTCGAGGTCGGCGAGCGGGACGGTCCCCGACGCGCGTCGAGGATGGCCCCGTCGTCGACGGCGAGGACACCACCCCCCGTCTCCCGGGCGGCCGCGAGGACGCGGTTCCCGCTCGGCGGGTCGGCGTTCGCGATCGAGTACGCGACGGTCTCGCCGGCGTCGACGGGTGTCACCGTCTCCTCGCCGCACACCCAGGCCTCGGCGATGGGCGCGCAGGCCGCCGCCTGGACGAAGTGGAGCCGCGGGACGGCATCGAGCAGCCCGGCCGTCTCGAACTCCCGGAAGGCCTTCCAGACGCCGCTCGCGTGCACGCCGCTCGAGACCGGCATCCCCACCTCATCGGGCGCGTCGGGCGCGAACGATTCGGCGACCTCGAGGCCGGTGGTCTTCTGTCCGGCGACCCGGAGGGGCGTGTCGGAGTTGACGAACGCGATGCCGCGTTCGCGACCGAGCCGGATCGACGCCTCGTAGAGCCGGCCGTACTCCCCCTCGACGCGGAGTATCGTCGGGTCGTGGCGGGCGATGAGACCCAGCCGCGACGGCGGGATGTCCGCCGGGACAAGCACCAGGCAGTCGAGGCCGGCGCTCGCGGCGTGGGCCGCCATCGACCGTGCCATGTTCCCGTGTGAGACGGTCCCGACCGCGTCGTACCCGTTCGCGGCCGCGGCCGACACGCCGACCGCGCTCCCGCGGTCCTTGAACGTCCCAGTCGGGTTGCCACCCTCGTACTTGACGTGGACGCGTGCCCCGACATCGTCGTCGAGGCGGGGCGCACGGACCAGGGGCGTTCCTCCCGCTCCGGCGGCGAGGCCCGTCGGCCGCTCGCCCGGCAGGAGGTCGCCGTAGCGCCACAGCGAGCGGTCGGTGGTCCCCGGCCAGTCGATCCCCGTGGGATCCGTACCGACCTACCGGGGCTCGCCGCAGTCACAGCGCGGGCCGTCCTCGAGCGTCGCCGTCGAACCGCAGTCGTAGCAGGTCAGCGGGACGTCCATGTGTCCGTCCGGACGGACGTGGGGGGATAACCGTGGTGTCCGGGATCCGTCCGGAGCCGGACCACACCCGTTTTCACGGCTCCGGCGCAGAAGGAGTCATGCACCAGCCGGCCGACCGCGTGCGACGCGCGGCGAAGTCACGGATCCGGATCATGTACGAGTTCGCCGAGGCGCAGCCACCGGAGGCGGACCTCGTCCGCCTGGAGGTCGGCGAGCCGGACTTCGACACCCCCGAACACGTCGTCGACGCGGCGGCCGACGCCGCCCGCTCGGGCGAGACACACTACACCTCGAACGCCGGGATGCCCGCCTGCCGGGAGGCCATCAGCGGGCACATGGCCGAGGCGTTCGGCGTCGAGTACCCGGTCGAGGAGGTGGTCGTCACGGTCGGTGGCGTCGAGGCGCTGGAGCTGCTGGCGCTCTCGGTCGTCGACCCCGGCGAGGAGCTGCTCTACCCCGGTCCGGCGTGGCCGAACTACGAGACCCAGGCCCACCTCGCCGACGGGACGCCCGTGGAGGTGCCGCTCCGCGCGGCGGAGGGGTACGGGCTCGACGCCGACCGGATGGTCGAGCGGATGGGCCCCGAGACGGCACTCGTGATACTCAACACGCCCTCGAACCCGACGGGTCGGGTCTTCGAGCCCGAAGCCGTCCGCGCGGTGGTCGAGGCCGCCGCCGACCACGGCGCGTACGTCGCCGCCGACGAGGTCTACACGGCACTGACGTACGAGCACGACCGCAGGTCCGAGGGGATCGCCGCCTACACGGGACACCCCGAGCACGTCCTGACCGTCGGCTCCTGCTCGAAGACCCACGCGATGACGGGCTGGCGGATCGGCTGGCTCGCGGGCACGCGCGAGGTCACCGACGAGGTGGTGAAGATCCGCGAGGCGACCACGTCCTGTCCCTCCACGCCGGCACAGCACGCCGCCATCGAGGCGCTCACCGGGCCACAGGACGTCTTCGAGGCGATGTACGACGCGTTCGCCGAGCGACGGGACTACGTCGTCGAGCGCATCGAGGGGGTCGACGGGCTCTCCGCACCCCGCCCCCAGGGCGCGTTCTACGCCTTCCTCGAGCCCGAGGTCGACGCGGACGACCTCGCGTTCGCGAAGTACCTCCTCCGCGAGCACGGCGTCGTGCTCGCACCCGGGAGCGCGTTCGGCGAGGCCGGGGTCGGGCGGCTCCGGCTCTCCTTCGCCAGCTCGCTCGAGCGGCTCGAAGAGGGGTTCGACCGCATCGAGGCGGGGCTGAAGGAGTGCTCGAGGTAGGGAGACGAGTTCCCGGAACGCTACAGGAGGAACGAGACGATGGCCAGCACGACGAAGATGATGATGAGCCACTTGGCGATCTCCATGCTGAGACCGGCGACCCCGCGCGCGCCGAGCACCGCCGCGACGACTGCCAGTATCAGGAAGAGGATCGCGAGTTCGATGAAGTTCCCTCCGAACTGCAACGGGAGTAGCTGTGCCGACACGACGCTCTCCGGAACTGTCACTGTGGATATCATATTCTGTGTCCGTCGACACGGGCCCAGCACATGAATACACGGTGCATGGTGGACGATGCACGGCGGATCATCGAACGAGCGCCACGGATAGCGTCGTCGACCACCAGTCCGTCGCCCCGCCGATGTCCGCTGCGAAACGGCCCTACCGCATGTCCTCGCCGCCGTTGACGTTCAGCGTCTCGCCGGTAACGAACCCGGCCTCCCGCAGGTAGGCGACGGCATCGGCGATCTCCTCGGGGCGGCCGAACCGCTCGACCGGGATGGCCGCGAGTTCCTCGCGTTTCTCCTCGGGGGTGCGGTCGTCGGTCATGTCCGTCTCGACGTGGCCCGGAGCGACGCAGTTCACCCGGATGTCCGGAGCGAAGTCCCGCGCGTGGCTCCGGGTGAGCGAGAGGAGCGCCCCCTTCGAGGAGGCGTAGTGACACTCGATGGGTGCGCCGGTGTGCGCGAGTATCGAGGAGACGTTCGCCACCGAGGGTCCGTCCGCCGAGTCGCGGAGGTACGGGAGGGCGGCCTTCGTCGTGTTGAACGCGGAGTTCACGTTGACGTCCATGACGCGGTCGAAGTCGTCGGAACCGAGGTCCTCGGTGTAGACGTGCTGGTCGATGCCCGCGTTGTTGACGAGGTGGTCGACGCCGCCGAAGGTCTCGGCGGCCGACTCGACGAGCCCGGTGGCCCCTTCGGGGTCGGAGACGTCCGCGCCGACCACGACGGCCTCGGCGTCGAGTTCCCGCACCTCCGCCGCCACCGCCTCGGCGGCGTCCTCGCTCGTGTGGTAGTTGATCGCGACGTCGTACCCGTCCTCGGCGAACCTGAGCGCGACCGCTCGGCCGATGCCCCGCGAGGAACCCGTGACGACTGCTGCTGGCATACGGGGAACTCGCGGGCCGCCCCCTTGTAGCTGTACGATAGCGTTCGGGTCGGTTCGACTGCCGTCACCTTCCCCGGACGGCCACCGGTCGGAGCGTCGCTTCCACCCGACGTCCCGGGAAACCGGGTAGACGAACGATCCCCGACGCGGTGACCCACAGATGTAAGCCCGATCCGACCGCTCCGGGTGACATGGACGTGATCGTCGTGGGCGGTGGCATCCTCGGGAGCGCGACCGCCTACCACCTCGCGACGGCGGGCGTGGACGTCGGGCTGTTCGACCGCGCGGACGAGGGACGGGCCACCGATGCCGGGGCGGGCATCCTCTCGCCCGCGACGAGTTCGAACGCCGGCTCCGAGCCGTGGTTCGAGTTCGCCGTCGACGCCGTGGACTACTACGGGCCGCTGGACGCTGAACTGCGCGATGCCGGCGTCGAGGAGACCGGCTACGCGGTCCCCGGACTCCTCCAGGTCGCCGTGAACGAGGCCGAGGCCCGGGTCTTCGACGAGGCGCTGGCGCGCATCCGCGACCGACAGGAACGGCTCGGCGCGCCCGAGCGGATCGACGAACTGACCCCCGAGGAGGCACGCGAGCGGAGCCCGATCGTCGGCGGGGTAGAGCGGGCGCTCTGGAACCCGAACGGCGGGCGCGTCGACGGGCGGGTGTTCGCCGCGGCGTTACGGGAGGCTGGCGAGCGGGCGGGGCTCGCGGTCCGCGAGGCCGACGTCACTTCGATCCGCGTCGAGTCGGGGACCGTCGAGGGCGTCGTCGCGGACGGCGAACGGGTCGATGCCGAGGCGATCGTCGTGGCCGGCGGGGCCTGGTCGCCCGAGTTCGCCGCCGACCTCGGTTTCGATGTCCCGGTCGAACCGATGCGGGGTCAGATACTCCACCTCGAGACGGACCACGGCACCGACGAGTGGCCCATCGTCACCGGGACCCGCTCGCTCTACACCGTCCCGTGGGCGGGTGGGCGGGTCGCGGTGGGCGCGACGTACGAGGAGGGATCGGGCTACGCCCCGCACACGACCGTCGAGGGCGTCCACGAGGTGCTCGGCGACGCACTCGACGTGGTTCCCGGGCTCGCGGAGGCGGCCATCGGGGAGATACGCGTCGGGCTGCGACCGGGCAGTGCCGACGGGCTTCCGGTCTGCGGTCGGGTCCCGGGCGTCGAGGGGGCGTACCTCGCGACGGGGCACGGGCCGACGGGGCTCCAGATGGGCCCGTACACGGGCCGACAGGTCGCGCGACTCGTCCGCGGCGAACCCCTCGAGACGGACATGGACGCGTTCTCGCCGGCGCGGTTCGAGAATCGATAGGGACCCGTCCTCCGGCCCCGGCCCTACAGCAGTCCGGCGTCCCCCGGTACCTCCGCGACCGTCTCCAGGTGAGCGGCGTGCTCCCCGCCCTCGAGCCCCTGGTACATCGTCGACACCGAGAGGTAGTCGGCGCCGAGGTCGCGCCAGGCCTCGGCGCGCTCGCCGGGACGGCGTACATCCGGCCGTGGAGGCCGATGTCCCCTGGGTCCCGATCCGCCTCCTCGCCGGGCTGGAGCTGCGGGATCCAGCCGTCGGCCAGCCGGGCGACGCGACGCTTGACCGGGTCGGCCATCCCACCCACACCGGGATCGGTCGCTGGACGGGCCGGGGCCGGATGCCGGCGTCCGGGATCTCGTGGTGTTCCCCGCCGAAGTAGACGAGTTCCTCCGGGTCGTGGCCGATCTCGAGCTGGGGGAACACCGTGCCGAGCTCCATGTATCACCGGTAGAGTGGGCGGGGCTTGTACTGTCGTGCGTACCCGTTTTCGGTGGTCTTCGGACGTATCGGCGGTTCGAGGCCGATGCGACGGGACTCGAACGCGTGGAGCGAGACGAATGACGCACGACCGTATGAAGCTACGTGACGCTCCTACCGTCGCCGCGTCGGCACCGTTCCCGGACGCCGCGGAAGCGATGTCCCACCACGGGGCCGAACACCTATCGGTGGCCGAGGACGGGGAGTGCGTTGGGAGGTCCTCGACGGACATCACCGCACAGCGGTCGTGAGCCCCGGATCGTCACTACGGACCCGCATCCCTGTGCCGGATGCGGCACTATCCGCCCTTTTCCGCATGACATAATATGATAGACCTCCACGGCTCGGACGATGACTGCCATCCGCTTGCCCGAGACCCGCGACCTGTTCAGCCGCGAACTGGAGTTCCCGGTGACCTGCGAGAGGGTCGTCGACTCCGTCGGCGACGTCGACCTCGAGTCCCCCTCTGGGTCGGCCGAGAGCATCGGGACCGTCCTCGGCCGCTGTGAGACGGACGAGTTCGCCTCCGTCGACGAACTCTACGGTGCCCTCGTCACGTTCGTCGGCGAGGCGTACGTGGGCCGGAAGGGGTACGACGACCGGAGCTCGACCACCACCCGCGACGAGGAGGTGTCGTTCTGATGGACGTCACGGTGGTAACGGGCGTCCCGGGCGTCGGCACTTCGCGGGTGTGCCGGGAAGCCAGGAGTCGGCTCGACGACGGGTGTGAGCTGCTGAATTTCGGCGACATCATGCTCGAACGGGCAGCCTCCCGCGGGCTCGTCGAGTCCCGAGACGATCTCGCGACCCTCTCGCGCCGGGAGGTGCGCCTGCTCCAGCGCAGGAGCGCCGAGTACGTCGCCGAGCGGGCCCGTGGGCGGGCGGTACTGCTCGACACGCATCTCGCGGTGGCAACCGCCCACGGCTACCTTCCGGGCCTGCCCGACGCGGCGCTCGCGGACGTCGATCCCGACCGGTTCGTGCTCGTCGAGGCCGCTCCGACGACGGTCGTGGAGCGCCGCGAGGCCGTCGAGACTCGCGAGTACCGCGAGCGCGGCCCTCGTGCGGTCGACCTGCACCAGGACCTCAACCGGGCAGCCGCGATGGCCTACGCCGTCGAGACCGCCTCGCCGGTCCGACTGGTCGAGAACGAGGACGACCCCGAGACCGCCGGCGAGCGACTCGCGAACATCGTCGAGCAGGGCGACCGATCGCGCTGAGGAATCCCGGGTCCGCGGACAGTCTCCCGGACGCCGAGGCGATCCACGACCGCAACGCATTCGAAGGACTGCCGCCTGCGTTCGCACGTGTCGTCGTACGAGGCTGTCGTGTTCGACATGGACGGGGTGCTGCTGACGATGACCGACGGGTCCGTCATCGACCGGGCGGCTCGGGAGGCGTTCGCCGCGTTCGGCGCCGAGGCCGACCGACGAGGCCGTCGAACCGTTCGTCAGGGCGGACGCGGCCCGGCTCGCTCGGGCCTGCGAGCCGTTCGACCTCGACCACGAGTCGGTGTGGCCGGCTCGCGAGTGGGGGGCCTGCTGGCTCCAGGCGAGAGAGATGGACGTCGGGCGGAAGCGGCCCTACGAGGAGGTTCGGGACGCCCTCGGGACCATCGGTGCCCGGTTCGGCCTCGTCAGCAACAACCAGCACCACACCGTCGGCTACGCGCTCGACCGGTTCGGGCTCGAGGGGTCGTTCGAGACCGCGTACGGCCGTGGCCACACCGTCGATGCGCTCCGGCGGCGCAAGCCGGACCCACACTACATCGACCGGGCGCTGTCGGACCTGGGGACGCGGGACGCGGTCTACGCGGGCGATAGCGGCGTCGACGTCGATGCGGTGGCCCGGGCCGGCGTCGACAGCGCGTTCGTCCGGCGGGACCACCGGGCCGACTACCGCCTCCCCGTGGAGCCGGACTACGAGGTCGCGGACCTCACCGAGCTGGTCGACCTCCTCGGTGGCTGAACGCTCTTCCCGCCCCACCGAAGGGTAGCCTGGACGACGACCGAACCCCGGAACGGTACTGTGGACCGGGCGACCGAGCGGAGAGTGGGATCGGCCCGGACAGCCGGCTTAACGGGGTAGCGGACCACGGGCTCCTGCGTGGCGTGGCGAACAGGCGGCGCCGGTGCGTTCCGAGGGCTTCCCTGCGGTCGGCCCTCGCTGCTCGCGGGTCGTCACCTCCCCGCTCGCCGTCCCGGGGCCTCGCTCGCTGCGGCCCCGCTGCTCGCGAGCCGGTGGCACCGCACTCGGGAGGTACGAGACGACCACACTCGCCACCCGTCCGGGTGATTCACACCACCAGCGAACCGACTCGCGCCCTTCTCAGGTCACGGGGTCGGTGGTCCCGTTCTCCTACTTGAATCCTCGGACCGGGGAGCCGACATGTTCAAGCTATCGAGTTTCCCACAACGCTCGATGAACGCGGATCCAGGGTGTTGGAGGCGACGGTTCCTCGCGGCGGGAGCCGGAGCGACACCGGCGCGGGTGGGGAGCGGCCGACCGGAACGGCGGGGACGGCCGCGAGAAGTCGAGGAACGCCCCCGACAGGTGGTTGGAGGGTTTTTACGGTCGTGTGGAATCAGTTACCGCGTCACGAGTCGGAGCTCCGTCACACCGGTCCCTGTCCCCACGAGTCGACGCGGACGGTGAGGGCACGATCGGCGTTCGACGGCGGTTCACCGGCATCCGTCGAGCGAGCGGACGGTGTCGGACATCAGCCAGGCCGTCTCCCGGGTCGGATCCTCGATACAGAGCGCGAAGAACGAGTCTCGACCCTCGTCGACGGTGATTCGGTACGCGGAACTGGTGATCGGCGCTCCCTCCTCCCCCTCTGTCGGTTCACAGGCTTTCACGCCTCGGAGTAGGTGCGCACGCGTAAAGTAGCAGTCGATTCCGGTCCGAACGGCCGGCGGTGCGGTCGTCCGGACTCACGAGGACTCTCGTAGTCCTTCGCCGGCGATCACCCGGCTAGTGTCGGTTATCGCCGGTACATCGTTACGGCAGTCCGTATCACACCGTATCCGCAGTGATACGGTTATGCCGGTCCAGCGCGTACTCTCGAGCGAATGAATGATCCGAAGATCGCCCCGGGGCCGGGCGCACGGAGCGCGTTCAGGCTCGGGATGCAGGCAGCCGCAGTGACCGCACTCGCCGGAGTGGGTCTGCTCTACTGGGCCGGTGTGCTCACGCCGGTGCTCCTCGGGTTCGTCCTCCTGCTGGCGTTCCCCGTATACCTGGTGTTCGCGGCGTCTGCCCTCAGCGTCTGGCTGGGCTACGGCAAGGACGTGTCCGACCTGCGCCCGGTCTACCGGGAGGAACGAAAGAAGACGCCGTAGCCGACGCCGACCCCCGGTCGGCTCCGCAGCGTCCGGTGGACCCAGTACGCTCGCCGCCCGAGTCGCCGTCGTCCCACTCGATCCCGGCGACCCCGCCCCGGACGTCACCGCGACCGACCAGCACGGCGAGTCGGTCGCCCCCGACTTCGAGGGAACGACGGTGGTCTATTTTTACATCGAGGGCGACACCCCGGGCCGTACGACCCAGGCCGAACAGTTCGGTCTCGAGACGGACGTCTACGAGGGGGCCGGGGTGACCGTCTACGGCGTCTCGACCGACGACGTCGACTCCCACCGCGAGTTCGCCGCCGAACGGACAACGTTCGTCGTCGAGGACGGCGAGGTCGTCCGGACCCACGAGGGAGTCTCGCCTGACAGCCACGCCCGGGACCTGCTGATGGACCTCTACGACTCGAGGGTCGTCGACCTGGAGACCTGATACTGTCGGCCGTAATCACCCACGTCCCGGTTGCACGTTCCCCCGGGCTGGTGTGCCGATGCGGTGGGTGACTGGAGTCGTTACCCGTCGTCCCGACAGCCCCGGACGAACGCCTCGACCATCCCCATTCCCACGGGTGTCAGGATGCTCTCGGGGTGGAACTGCACGCCCTCGTGGGGCCGCTCGCGGTGACGGACCCCCATGACGACCCCCCGCTCGTCGTCGGTGTAGGCGGTCTCGACCAGCGAGTCGGGGAGGTCCTCGCGCTCGACGCAGAGCGAGTGGTACCGCCCCGCCTCGAACGTCTCGGGGAGCCCCTCGAACACGCCCCGTCCGTCGTGGCGGACCGTCGAGGGCTTCCCGTGGACGACATCGGGAGCGTGGCCCACGGGCGCGCCGTTGGCCGCACAGAGCGCCTGGTGGCCGAGACAGACGCCCACCGTCGGGTAGTCGAGTTCCCGGAAGATCGGGATGGAGACGCCCGCCGACTCCGGAGTGCCCGGGCCGGGCGAGACGACGATGCCGTCCGGATCGAGGTCTCGTATGCCGGCGACGTCGATGGCGTCGTTGCGTCTGACGAGGACGTCGCCGTTCGTCGGAGCGGCTACGGCCTCGCCGACGTACTGGACGAGGTTGTACGCGAACGAGTCGTAGTTGTCCACGACCAGGATCCGGGTCACGATTCCGTACCCCGTGGTCGTGTTGGCCCTTCCCGTTCAGGCGGTCGGCAAGACGTCACGTCCGCCGACTCGACCTGCGGCTGAGCCGCCACGCGCTGGCCCTTCCAGTCCGCCAGGGACCACACGCCTCCCCAACCGACTCGCTCGCTTCCGCTCGCTCGTCCCTCGCACGACGGCTGGACGCGCACGAGAGCGCGTCCAGCGCGCGCCGGAAATCCAGCACTCGGTGCTCGAGAACGACCCGCTGTTCTCGGGAGCATCACTCCCCCACCTCCGAGTCCTCGACGGCGAGGTCGGTCCGCTCGCCGAGCGCCTCGTCCAGCGCCCGGACGAGCGCCCGGCCCTTGTCCAGGGTCTCCTCGTACTCGCGCTCTGGCACCGAATCGTGGACGATGCCGGCCCCGACGCGAAGGAAGTACTCCACGTCCCGGCGGACGAGCGTCCGGATGACGATATTGAGGGTGGCGCGGCTATCGAACCCGAAGACGCCGATCGAGCCCGTGTAGGGGCCGCGTCGGGTGGTCTCTACCTCGTCGATGATCTCCATCGTCCGGGGCTTGGGCGCGCCGGTGATCGTTCCACCGGGGAAGACGGCGGCGACGGCGTCGACGACGTCGTACTGTGGCGCGAGCCGACCCTCCACGAGCGAGACGAGGTGCATCACCTCCGAGTAGCGGTCGACACGGCGGTACTCCGGGACGTCGACGGTGCCGTACGCGCTGACCTTCCCGAGGTCGTTGCGCTCGAGGTCGACCAGCATCGCGTGTTCGGCCCGCTCCTTCTCGTCGCCGAGGAGGTCGGTCTCGAGGTCGGTGTCCTCCTCCGAAGTGGTCCCCCGTGGGCGGGTGCCGGCGATGGGCTCGGTCAGGAGCCGGTCGCCCTCGACGTCGAGAAGGAGCTCGGGCGAGGCGCTCACGAGATCCACGCCGGGGAACTCCAGCAGCGCGGAGTAGGGCGCGGGGTTCACCCGCCGGAGGGCGGCGAACGCCTCGACGGGGTGGACGGAAGCGGGCGCACGGAGCCGCTGGGAGACGTTCGCCTGGAACGTGTCCCCGTCGCGGACGTACCCCTTGACACGGCGGACCCGCTCGGCGAACTCCTCGGGCGTGCAGTCGCTCTCGAAGGTGGCGCTCGCGGTCCGAACCCGCGGCGGGTCGACGGCCGGATCGTCCGCGGTGGCGGCACGAGCGAGGTCGAGCGCCCGTTCCCGACCGCGTCCGTAGGCCACGGTCGGGTCCTCGTCCCCGCCGACCCGGGGGCAGGCCGTCACGCGGAGCGTAGTCCCGTCCTCGGGACGTGGCTCCTTCCAGGCGGCCACGCGGTCGAACACGCCGATCTGGAGGTTCGGGAGGCCGCTGTCGTCGTCGGTCGTCTCCGGGAGGGACTCGAGCTCGCGGGCGACGTCGTACGAGAGCCACCCGAACGCCCCGCAGGGATAGGGCACCTCACAGTCGCCGCGGACGAGCGTCTCGGAGTCGAGCAGGCCCGACAGCTCCGCGAGCGTCGGCGAGGGTTCGGTTTTCCCGAGGGTTTCGAGCGTCGGCCCGACCTGGAGCCGGGAGTCGGGGTCGACAGCGAAGTATCCCCATCCGGGCTGGCCGCCGGTGGTTTCGAGGTAGACGCCGTCGGCGTTCCCGTGGCGGTTCGGGGGCTCGGTGGCCGTCCCGCCGTTCTCCCCGATCCGGGCACGGCGATAGGCGACGAACGGGTCACCGACGCCGACGCGGACCTCCACGGGTACACGGGCGTTCGCGGGGGCCCCGTGTGCGATCTCGACGAACTCCCGCTCGCCCGTGAGGACGTGTGGTTCTCCTCGCTCCATCGGTGTGGTGTCCCGCCGGATCGGGCCGGTCGTGGCGGGACGTGGGCGTGAGGCCGACTAAAGGGTTTCGCGCCGCCCGTCGCGGTGCGGTCGGGCGACCGGTGCGCGGTTCGGCGTGGCGCTCGGACCGCGGCCAGTATATAAACACTACCACTATTCACCATGTAGGTTCATGCCGTGTTCGGGCCACGTCCAACACAGGATCACTATGTGTATCGGTGACGCGCTCCGAGAGCTGGCGGGGGTCCTCGACGGCTGCGAGGAGGAGGGGCTCGTAACCGGTGTCGGGCTGGTCGAGCGTCACGACCGCGGCGGGGAGGACTCGCGGGAGCTGAGCGCCGAGGTCGAACTGACGCTGTCGCCGCCCGCCGAGGACGGGAACGGACTCGTGCTCCGCGGGGCGTCCGTCGACGGGGACGGTCGGCTCGGCCTCGAGTTCGGCTCGCTCGATCCGGTCGTCCCCGCCCCGGACGGCCGCGTCGAGATCGAGCCCACCGACGCGAGGTTCGGTTCGGACGGGGAGGTCACGGTCACGCTCGCGGCGACGGTCCCGACCGGGGACGAACCGGCGCCCGCCGAGGAGACCACGACGGCCGAGGAACCGACGACCGACGGTGGGCCGACGGCCGCCAGCGGCCGGAACCGGGACGTCCCGCCGTTCAGGGACCCCGAACTGCTGGCGGAGGTGTACGATTCCTTTGACACGTTCGCCGAGATGACCGAGGCCATCGGTATGGACGTCACCGCCGAGACGGTCCGGCGGTACATGATCGACTACGGCATCCATCAGCCGAACACGTACGACACGAACGGCGACGACGCCGAGGACGAGGACACGGTGGGCGCCGAGGCCGATCCCGCGTCCGACTCCGACCCCGACGGGGAGCCCGACACTCGGGCTTCGATTCCCGAGGCCGAGGGGAGCCGTGCGACGGCGGAGGTCGACGAGGACGGTTCGCCCGTCGTGCTCGCCGACGGTATCGGCCTCCCGGACGACGTCACGGTCGAGACGCTCATCGGGACGGTGAAGGCGTCGAACACGCTCTACGAGGTCGAACGCGACATCGGTGTCGACCGGGAGGACGCGCTGGACATGCTGCGCGAGCTCAACCTGCTCGACCTCGTCGTCGGTCGGCTCTCGACCCAGGACCGGCGCGACATCAGCCGCGAGGACGTCGTCGAGCGGCTCCGTGAGGCCTCTGCCACCGCCGCGGGGACGTCCGGATAGCTCGCGCGAGCGTCGCCCGGAGCCCGGATACTGTCGGTCGTCCCTGTTCTTGGGTCGTCGCCTCGAGGGGTCGGCGGCGTCACACGGGGGCGGACGACCGACAGTATAAGAATCCTGGCACCCATCCCCGACTAGAGGCCCGCGCTCCCGAGGTCACTACCATGGCTATCGTCACCGAGGTCCGGTTCGCCCACGCGGACGGTGCCCTGGCCGACACGCTCGTGGCACTTCCCGACGTGGACGTCACCGTCATCCGCGAGGCGAGCACCGACCCCGGAGGGAGCATCTACCTGCTCCGGTTCGAGGGCGACGTCGGGACGTACGAGGAGGTCGGGGCGGTCCTCGACGCGGACCACACCGTCCGTGAGGCAGAGCCCATGTCCGGGTTCGAGGACCAGCACCTCTGGGGCGTCGAGTTCTCCGCGGAGGCGAAGCTCCTCGGGCCGAAGGTCACCAGCGAGGAGGGGTTCGTACTCGACGCCCGGAGCTCCGGTTCCGGGGAGGCACGCCGCGGGTGGCGCGAGCGGTGGCTGGTCCCGGACCGCGAGGCGCTCCACGACATCTGGGAGCACGCCCGCGAGGAGGGGTTCGAGTTCGAGATCATCGAGTTCCGCCGACAGGGCCGGACCGACCCGGAGTACCCCGGCGGCGACGCCCCGACCGAGGAGCAGCGCGAGGCGCTCCTGGCGGCCTACGAGCGCGGCTACTTCGCCGAACCCCGGGAGGCGTCGCTCGAGGAGCTCGCCGAGCTGCTCGGCATCTCCCCGACGGCCGTCGCCGGCCGGATCCGGCGGGGGATGCGCTCGCTCGTCGGGATGACGCTCGTCGTCGAGCGACCCGAGGAGTGATACGGTCGTGCGTCGTTCGTTTCGAGTCACGGCTCCGGGTGCCGTCTCGTCGGTCTCGAAACGCCGATACTTCCGACGATCGCTGAAGATGGTTACGCACGACCGTATGACCCGTTCCGACGGGACGACCCACCATCGGCTGGCTCCGCCACAGAGCGCCAGGACGGTCCGTACGGATCCCCGAAAGCGTTAGGTGCGTCCCGTGGTTCCCATCCACATCCAGTCCCCGAACGGTTCCGGAGCCCAGAACTCCGCGAGCGAACGGTTGCGCCCGCCCGAGTGGCCGGGAGGTCGACGGTGATCTCGGCACGCGTCTACGCGGAACACCCCGACCTCGCACTCACACACACCATCAGGTCCCTCCCGGACGTGGACATCGGCGTCGTCTCCGACGCGGGGACCGACCCACAGCACGACGTCTACTTCTTCTGGTTCGAGGCCTCGGACTTCGAGGCCGTCGAGTCGGCCCTGGAGGCGGATCACACGGTCGCGGACCACTCCGTCATCGTCGACCGCGGCGACCGGCGGACCTACCGAATCGAGTACAGCGACGAGGCGAAGCTGCTCACGCCGGCGATGACCGAGGTCGGCGGCCTCACGCTCGAGTCCCGGAGCCACTCGAACGGGTGGGTGCTCCGGATGCACCTGACCGACCACGACGGGCTGTACGCGCTGAGCGAGTACGCGTCAGAGGAGGCGATACGCCTCGAGATACTCTCGCTGAAGCAGACCGAGGAGACGTACGACCGCTTCGACTTCGGGCTGACCGACGAGCAGCGCGAGGCGCTCGTGGCCGCGTTCGTCCACGGCTACTACGACGAGCCCCGCCGGACGTCCCTCGAGGGACTCGCCTCGCTGCTGGAGATCTCGCCGACGGCGGTCAGCGGGCGGCTCCGGCGCGCCTCCGCCCGCCTCGTCGAGGAGGTGCTCCTCGACGACGACCGCGCCTGAGCGGGCGCCGGCGCAGGGCGTACCGGGGTCCCGACTCCCCCGCTACCCCTCCAGCGTCTCCAGCCGCCAGTCCTCCGTGTCCGGCACCTGGTTGAACGTGTAGATGTGGACACCCCGGATGGCGTACTCCGGGTCGTCGGCGTAGGGGGCGAGTCCGTCGACGAGCCCGTCGGGCGTGTACTTCCCGCGGGAGCCGATGAGCTGCTTGACGAAGCTCAGGATACCGCTCGTCTTCCGGAGGAAATCGATGGAGTCACCGACGCCGACCTTCTGAGAGATGCCGAGCAGGCGCTGGTACTTCATCACCCCCGGGATGCCGACCTCGATGGGGAGCGCCACGCCGCGCTCGCGTATCCCCTCGGTCCACTCGACGACCGCGTCGGGGTCGTAGCAGAGCTGCGTGACGATGTACGTGGCGTGGGGTTCCTTCTTCGCCATCGCCTCGGCGAGCGTCGCGTCGTCGAGGAAAGCGTGTCCCTCGGGGTATCCGGTGATCCCGACCTCCTCGAAGTCGTAACCGAGCCCCTCCAGCGCCACGAGCAGTTCGTACGCGGACTCGAACTCCCCCTCCGGCTCCTCGCGGTCGCCCCCCGGCACGAAGATGTCGGTGACGCCGGCGTCGGCGACGCGACCCATGACATCGTCGAGGTGGTCCCTGTCCCGAACGTAGCGGGCCGCGATGTGGGGGACGATCTCGTAGCCCTCGGCGGCCGCGCGTTCGGTCCACTCGATCGTGGCGTCGAGCCCGAGCGTCGGCGACGTGGTGATAGCGATCTCCGCACCGTCCGGGAGGTGGCCCATCTGTTCCCCGAAGCTGTCGAACGGCATCAGCTCGAACCGTGGCTCCGCGAGCAGCTGCTTTGCGCCGTCCGTCGTCGGTGTCGAAGGTCTCCTGAGTGACATTTGTGATGTGTACAGCGGTCGGGACCGCCCTACCCCGGACCTCGGGGCCCAACCCGTAACACCCTGTCGGCGGCGGGCCGGCGACGCGGCAGATGTCCGATCGCCGGTCGCACCCGGGCCGGGCTCGGGCGAGGCCCCGGTCAGTCCTGGGCGTCCTCCCTGGCGCTGAGCTTGGCCTGCTCGCGGGCGCTCGGGTTCACCGACTCCTTGAACGGCACCTCCGCGACCGTCGCGTACACCGGCTCGCCCGGCTCCTCTGCGTACTCGTCGGGCAGGTGGACCGCGAACTCGATGTCCAGGTCCTCCTCGTAGATCTCGTCGTTCAGCCTCGCGTCGGTCTCGGCCTGGAGCTTCTCGGCGGGGACGAACCCCATCCCGATGTTCGTGTCGAGCTCGGGGTTCCACCACGGCGAGGTCATGTAGCCACACTCCTCGCCCGTCTCCGGGTCGGAGATCAGCCAGAAGTCCGGCGCGTAGTCATGGATGGGCTCGCCGGCCATCTTCAGCCCGACGAGCTTCAGCTCGAACGGGAACTCGCCGTCTTCGATGAGTTCCTGCTGGCGCTCCAGCTCCTCCTTGCCGATGTAGTCACCCGCCTTGTCGTCGGGGACCTGGTAGCCGAGGTTGACCTGGAACGGCGAGGTCTCGTGGTCCATGTCCTGGCCCCAGGACATGATGCCCGCGGCGATCCGTCGGTGGTGGCCGGGGGCGATCTGCATCCCGCCGTGCTCGACGACGCTCTCGTGGACCGGGTCCCAGACGCGCTCGGCGTACTTCGATGCCTCCTTTACGTACACCTCGAAGCCCGCCTCACCGGAGAAGCCGGTCTGGCTCACCAGCACGTCGACGCCGTCGATCTCGGCGTCCATCAGGCCGTAGTAGGGGATCTCGGTGACCTCCTCGCCGACGACGTCGACCATGACGTCCTCGGCGAGCGGGCCCTGGATCTGCATCGGGGCGACGTCGATCTCGTCGATCTCGACGTCGAAGTCCATCCCGACGTTGACGCCCTGGAGCCACTGCATCAGCGTCGAGTCCGAGATGGAGAACCAGAACTCGTCCTCGGCGACCCGGAGCAGGATCGGGTCGTTGAGGATGCCGCCGTCCTCGTTGCAGAGGATGACGTACTTGCCGTGCATCGGCTCGATGGCAGTCGCGTCCCGGGTGATGACGTAGTCGGTGAGCGCCTCGGCGTCCGGGCCCTTCACGCGGATCTGGCGCTCGACGGCGACGTCCCAGAGGGTGACGGCCTCCGTGAGCGCCTCGTACTCGGCCATCGCGCCGCCGTCCTCGGGCTCGACGAGCCCGCGCGGGTGGTAGATGCGGTTGTAGACCGAACAGCGCCAGGCGCCGTTCTCGTTGAACGACTTGTGGAAGAACGGGGACTTCCGGACGCGGGTCGAGACCAGCATCCGGATGCCCGGGTCGCCCGACTGGCGGAGGTTCCGCGGCAGCACGCGGTCGGACTGGTCCACGCTCGGGTGGTTCGGGTGCTCCATGTCTGACATCGGTTTCCGTGGACACGCTCGGCGTACATAAAATGGGGCGTGTGCCCGGGCCGCTCACCTGGACGGGAATCGTCACTGAGTCCCTTCAGAGCGGTCGAAACGATGGTTTTGGGTAGGCAGAACACGGTGACCTCGCTTCGTCGCCGCCGGCTACACCTGACGTACCGACTACACGTTGTGGAATCGGCGGGACGGAGTCCCGCCCCGGCGCCCGCGACCCGCCGGATTGATAACACTCGGTCCGATTGTCCACCCGTGACACCCGGCGTGCGTGCCTGCGGCCGCGCCGCGACCGGGTGGACGGAGACCACCATGGACCTGGACCCGAAGGCGGACACGGACGCGACAGGAGGCCGGTACCCGTGACGCACGTCCTCGACGGCAACGCGATCGGCGACCGGATACGCGAGGACCTGCGTGACTGCATCGACACCCTCGACGGGGCGGGCGTGACCCCGGGCCTGGCCACGGTGCTGATGAGCGAGGACCCCGCGAGCGAGACGTACGTCTCGATGAAGCAGCGGGCCTGCGAGGACCTCGGTATCGAGAGCGTCCACCGGGAGCTCGACCCCGAGGCACCGGCCGAGGAACTGTTCGACACCGTCGAGTCGCTGAACGACGACCCTGACGTCCACGGCGTCCTCGTCCAGATGCCCGTCCCGGACCACGTGGACAAGCGAACGGTGCTCCGGAGCATCGACCCGGTGAAGGACGTCGACGGCTTCCATCCCGAGAACGTCGGACGGCTCGTCGCGGGCGACGCGCGGTTCAAGCCCTGTACGCCCCACGGCATCCAGAAGCTGCTCGAGGTGGCCGACGTCGACACGGAGGGCGAGGACGCCGTCGTCGTCGGCCGATCGGACATCGTGGGGAAGCCGATGGCGAACCTGCTCATCCAGAAGGCGCCGGGCGGGAACGCGACGACGACCGTCTGTCACTCCCGGACGGACGACCTGGGCGAGAAGACCCGGCGGGCGGACATCGTCATCGCCGCGACGGGCTACCCCGAACTGATCGACGGCTCGATGATCGCCGAGGGCGCGACGGTCATCGACGTGGGCGTCAACCGGGTCGACGCCGACAACGAGAAGGGGTACGAACTGGTCGGCGACGTCGAGTTCGAGAGCGCCAGTGAGAAGGCGGGGGTCATCACGCCCGTCCCCGGCGGTGTCGGGCCGATGACCATCACGATGCTACTGTACAACACGGTGACGGCCGCGAGCATCCAGTCGGACGTCCCCGTCGAACTCCCGTAGCACCGGCCCGGGGCCCGCGGGCCGTCGGATGAGACGTGCAATACGTGTTTCAGTTCTTCTTCCGGCATCCGGCGGCGGCTCAGGCCGAAAACCGGCGTACAACGGGCAGATGGACGGTCCCTGCGGGTGGGCCTCCGTGAGACTTAAGCGGCGCTCGGGGAAGCAGTTACCCAGGGCGCCGCGCGGTTCGATACGGGTGCCCGAGGTCGATACCCATGAGCCAGGACGTCTCGGAGTCTGTCGAGTTCGCCGACATCGAGGCCGCGATGGAGCGGCTCGACGACCCCACGGTGGTCAAGCACACGCCCGTCGAGCGGAGCACCTCGCTCGAGTCGATGACGGGTGCGGAGGAGGTCCACCTGAAGCTCGAACAGCTCCAGTGGACGGGGTCGTTCAAGACCCGGGGGGGGTACAACAAGATACAGACGAGCCTCGAGGAGGGGTCCGTCGAGCGCGTGGTCGCCGCCAGCGCCGGCAACCACGCACAGGGGGTGGCGCTCGCGGCGACGAGGCTCGGCGTCGACTCCACCATCGTCATGCCGCGGAACGCCCCACAGACGAAGGTCGACGCGACGCGGGGGTACGGCGCGACGGTCGAACTCGTCGGGAAGGACTTCCAGGAGGCGATGCAGTACGCCAAGGGGGAGGTCTCGGGCCCCGGGACGGAGTTCGTCCACGCGTACGACGACCCGGCCATCGTCGCGGGGCAGGGGACCCTCGGCGTGGAGATGTGCGAGGACGTTCCCTCGCTCGATACGGTGGTCGTCCCCATCGGCGGCGGCGGACTCATCTCGGGCATCGCGACCGCGTTCGCCGAGTTGAGCCCGGAGACGCGCATCGTGGGTGTCCAGGCAGTGGGTGCTGCGACCGTCCCTGAGAGCCTCGACAAGGGGATCCCGGTGACGCTGGAGGACGTCGACACCATCGCCGACGGCATCGCCACCGGGGGGATCTCCGAACTCACCCTCTCGATCATCCAGCAGCACGTCGACGAGGTGGTGACGGTCACGAACAGCCAGATCGCCGGTGCGGTGCTCGTGCTGATGGAGCGGGCCAAGCAGGTCGTCGAGGGGGCCGGGGCGGCCTCGGTCGCGGCGATACGGAGCGACGAACTCGACGTCTCGGGGGAACGGGTGATGCCGCTACTCTGCGGGGGCAACCTCGACATGACGATGCTCCGGGCGGTGCTCATCCACGCGCTGACCCGCCGCAGCCAGCTCCTCCGGCTGCGGGTCCGTATCGACGACCGGCCGGGGAAGATGGCCGAGATTTCCGGGGTGATCGCCGACCACGGCGCCAACATCCAGAACGTCCGCCACGACCGGGCCCTGGAGGACCTCGACGTCGGGGAGGCCTACCTCGTCTTCCAGGTCGAGACCACGGGAGCGGGCCACGCCGCGAACATCGTCGACTCCATCGCCGACCACGGCTACGAGGTCGAGGTGGTCAACCGGGACTCGGCCGACCGGACGGCGTAGCGTACGGCGATCCGGGGGGTCCCTTCGACCCGGATCGGGGCTCGTTCCCGCCGATAGGTTTAAACAGCCGTATAGTCCCATACCAACTTTTATAATGAATGGTTCGTAGCACTGCGTGAGGCACCGTAGCATGAGAGTAGATGGCGGAGGCAGCCACGTCGACGATGCCGACCTGCGGGGAGGGGTGGCCGTAGCGTCGTGGACGAGACGAGGAGCGGACTGAGAACGATCCGAACACGGAAACGATCCAGAATGAGCGTAGCACACGGCAGCACGGACGAGCACCGAACGGAGGTAACGTATGGCTGACGGCGAGGAGGAGGCCGTCGGCGAGATGTCCGACGGGCTCCAGGTGGAGCTGTTCCACCCCGAGTCCGACCGGGAGCCAGGTGACACCAACATCGCGAAGTGGGGGTTCGACGTCCACCCGGTCGTCTTCCCGGTCGCACTGGTCATCATCGCGCTGTTCATCGCGACGACTATCCTGCTCGGCGAACAGGCGTCGGCGGCGTACAGCTTCCTGTTCAACTTCGTCGGGGAGAACTTCGGCTGGTTCTACCTGCTGGCGGTAAACATATTCATCATCACGTTACTGTACTTCGCGCTGGGCAAGTACGGCAACATCAGGATCGGGGGTGTACAGGCCGAAAAGGAGTTCAGCGACTTCGCGTGGATGGCGATGCTGTTCAGCGCCGGTATGGGGATCGGCCTGATGTTCTTCAGCGTCTCCGAGCCGCTGTACTACTTCCAGAACGTCCCCGGGTTCTTCGGAGCCGAGGCGGGGACGGGCGCGGCGGCCTCGGCCGGGCTGGCACAGACGTTCTTCCACTGGGGGTTCCACCCGTGGGCGATCTACGGGCTCGTCGGGCTGGGGCTGGCGTTCTTCTCGTTCAACCGCGGGCTACCGCTCACGTTCCGGTCGATCTTCTGGCCGCTGCTCGGCGAGCGCATCTACGGCTGGCCGGGGCACGTCATCGACCTCGTGACGGTGTTCGCGACGCTGTTCGGGCTGGCGACCTCGCTCGGACTGGGCGTCGCGCAGGTGAACACCGGCCTCTCGTATGTGGGCGGTGACATGCTCGGGCTCGTCAGCATCCCGAACACCACGCTGGTGCAGGTGCTGCTCATCGCGGGCATCACCGGCATCGCGACCCTGTCGGTCGCCGCCGGGCTGGACGGCGGTGTCAAGCGCCTGAGCACCATCAACCTCTACCTGATGATGGCGTTGCTGGGGTTCCTGGTCATCGTCGGCCCGACGGTTTACGTGCTCGGCGCGTGGGTCGAGGGGCTCGGCACCTACTTCAACAACATCCTGGCGCTCGGCTTCTTCCGGGGGACGCTGGCGCCCGGCGGCGACACCGTCACTGCCTGGACGGTGTTCTACTGGGGCTGGTGGATCGCGTGGTCCCCGTTCGTCGGGATGTTCATCGCGCGCATCTCTAAGGGACGGACCGTCCGCGAGTTCGTCCTCGGGGTGTTGTTCCTGCCCTCGCTGTTCTCCACCCTCTGGCTGTCGGTGTTCGGCGGGGCCGCGCTGCACAACTCCCTCGTGGGTAACGGCGCGGCGCTGGCCACCTACAACGACCTCGGCCAGACCGTCGCGATGTTCGCCATGCTCGAGCAGTTCCCGCTCGGGGTGATCTCGGGCCTCATCGCGACGCTGCTCGTGATCACGTTCTTCGTCACGTCCTCGGACTCGGGGTCGCTGGTCATCGACCACCTGACCTCGGGCGGCAAGCACGACGTGCCGAAGACCCAGCGCGTCTTCTGGGCGCTCACCGAGGGTGCCGTCGCGGCGGTGCTGCTGGTCGGCGGCGGCCTGGGCGCCCTGCAGACGGCGGCCATCACGACCGGGTTGCCGTTCGCGGTCATCCTGTGCCTGATGTGCTATACGGTGTATCTCGGGCTCGACAACGAGTACGAGATCCTCGAGAGCGAGGCGTTCGCCGAGCGGATCGAGGACCTCACCGCCGAGGGCGACGTCGACGTCGTCACCTCCGGTGACGCGACGGTGACCGACATCAGGGAGAGCGACGACGCGGCGAGCGGGGACTGACCCCCGCGTCGCGGCGTCTCGGAACTCCTAGGACGCCGGTTCTCGCAGCTCTCACTGTTCCTGCGGTTCGGACGAGCCAGGTATCGTACGGTCGCCGCAACTATTTTGAGTGGTCTTCTGGAAGATCGGCGTTTCGAGACCGACAGGACGGATCTCTGCTCCGCGAGGCGGAACGACGCACGACCGTATCAGTAGTAGTCCCACTCGTCGTCCGGGTCGCCACGCCGCGCCCCCTCCTCGTCCGCGTCGCCCTCCCCGACGTCCGAGGGCCACCGGATGCCGTCGCCCCGGAGGCTCTTGTAGGCGAACGCGGCGAGCGCGACGAGCATGAGCGCGAGGACGAAGGTCCCGGCGAGGACGGCGGCCTGCGCGACGGACTCCGTCAGTCCACCCCCGAACTGGAGCACGACGAGCGTGAGCGACATACACGCGCCTGGTGCTCCAGCCGAATGAGTCTTATCGCGCCCGCCGCCGGACGGCGGCCGTCGGTAAACGAACTACGCACGACCGGTTCAGCCGTCCTCGGGGTCGACGCGCCGCGGCGTGTGGAACCACAGCCGCGTCGGCCCGCCGATACCGAACGCGGCGAGGAGGACCCACGCGAGGCCCCCGCCGACGAGCGGGAGGAGGAGCCACCCGACCGCGCTGAGCGCCGCACCGAGGACGAGGCCGTGCCAGGGCCGGCGCCTGCCCTGTACGTCGGTGACGAGGGTTCCGACGACGAGGAAGCCGAGCGCCCCGAGCACCAGCGCGACGAGGACCACCCCTCCGACCACGACCAGCAGGAGCCCCGTCCCTCCGACGCCGACCCGGGTCAGCTGGCTGGCGGCGTACCCGCCGACGAAGGCGACGAGGCCGAACGCCATCACCCCATAGGCGACAGCCACGTACGGGCGGTCCATCGACGCGTCGACCGATCGGTCGACGAACGACCCGTACCGGTACAGGAGCCCGCCGCCGAACAGCAGGACCAGCGCGAACGACGCGGCGGCCCAGGCCATCCCGGGTGCCTCGGCGAGGATCGCCGGGTCTACCGGCTGTACGGACTGCTGTAGTCCGTTACCGGCGGTCGCCCGGACCGGGTCGGCGACCACCGATCCCGTCCGGGTAATCGCCGGCACATCGTTACAACAGTCCGCAGTGGCTCCTCCCGGGAGAGTCCACAGCGCGAGCAGCGCGGTCGGCCCTCGGCGGAGGCGCCTGGACATACCGCGCCGGTCGCGTGGGTGGCGGGAAAACCTGTCGGCGTGCCCGGTCGGATCCCCCCGACGGGTCGCACTCCGGATGGGTGGCACGTGTACCGACCAGCAAGCGACTTATGTCCGTCCCGTCCCAAGACCGGCCTGTTGACTCGTATCGGTGCCCTGTTCGAGACGCTCAGGCAGTTCGGAGGCCTGCTGATCGGTCCGCTACAGGTCGGCGACGGGGCGGACCGGGACCGTCTCCGGCCCCGTGCGGCCGCCTGGATACGGGGGCTGGTTCGGGTGCTCGGGCGGGCCGTGGACCTGCTGGTCGACCCCCTTCGCGTCGACGGGGAGCCCAACAAGTTCCGGCTGTCCAGCGCCGAGACGGCCACCACCACGTACGACGGCGACGTCGGGTGGAGCAAGCGCCCGCCCGCGATGCTCGGCTGTCCGCGGTGTGACGGTGACGTCCTCCAGCACAAGGCCCTGGACGGCATCGACTGTCCCAGGTGTGTCGCGGAGTTCCCCTACGAGGAGTTCACGGCCCTCGAACTGCGCTACATGATCTGCCCCGTCTGCCGGAGTCGGATGGAGCACGGGCAGCGACATCCGGAACGGTTCGACATCCCCGAGTGGGCGACCTGCGACGAGTGCCGCTACCACTGGGAGTTCAAGCACTCCTACTGAGCGGGGTCGGAGACCCCTACCCCGACCCAGCGGCCCGATCCGGTCCGTCCGACGATCGGGGGAATAGACTATTGCTCGTCGGGTTCGACGGACGGAGTGGGATGGCGAGAGTTGCACCGACGGCGCTGGCACTGCTCGCGGCCCTGCTGATCGCGGCCGCGCTCGCCTCGATGGCGTCGAACGACCTGCGGATCGCCGGGCTGAGCTTCCTGAGCGCCAGCCTGGTCATCTACCTCCGGGAGACGCGTTTCGCCGACGGGTAGCGGCCGCCGTCGGCAGCGGACGTTCGGTTCGACCGGGGCCAGTGGGCTTACTCGTTCATCTCCCTCCGCGTGGTGATGACGGGGACCGTCGAGGTCCGGACGACCTTGTCGGCGGTGCTGCCCAGCAACGCACGGAACCGGCCCTGGTAGGCGCTCCCGAGGACGATGGCGTCCATCCCCTCGTCCTGGGCGTAGTCGACGATCTCCTCGGCAGGGGCCCCGGTCTTGATCGCGACCTCGCACTCCACGCCGGCGTCGGCCGCCCTCTCGCAGACCTCCGCCGTGACCTCCTCGCCGTACTCCCGGTACTCCTCGCGCATCTCCTCCTCGTCGTCCCTGACGTACACCGTGCGCGGGGCCCCCGGGAGGTCGATGACGTACAGCGCGTGGACCGTCGCCCCCACCGCTGCCGCGAGTTCGATGCCGTGCTCCATTCCCTTCCGCGCCTCGTTGCTCCCGTCGAACGGCAGCAGGATGTTGTCGTACATCTATCGACACCTCGTGTTCGGTTCACATATCCCGTTGAAATAAGTTTGGGAGCCGAGAAGTCCTCGGGACGGCGGTCCCGACGCCCGGCTGCCACCCACATTATATCGTACCCCTGTCATTCTGTGGAACCGATCAGTCGTCGCCCGGCGGTTCGACGTCGTGGTGGGTCTCGACCTTCGGGAGTCGTTCCCAGAGCCGTCGGATCGGCGAGGTGTGACCGCCCTCCTCCCGGCGGAACGTCAGGGACAGGCCGGCCAGGGCCACCAGCGAGAGGACGGCGAACGGGCCGCCGGTCAGCACCGCGACCGCCTGGAGGGTCGCCCCGCCGCCCAGCAGCAGCACCGACACCGCGACGAGCCCCTGGAACACTCCCCAGAAGACGATGCTACCGGTGGTCGGAGCGAGCTCACGTCGGGTCGTCAGGACCGCCACGACGAGCGTCGAGGTGTCCGCCGAGGAGACGATGAAGGCGACGATGAGCGCGAGGAAGCAGAACATCAGCAGTTCGCCAAGCGGGAGCGCGGCGAGGACGGGGAACCCCGCGACCGCCTCCGAGCCCCCGCGGGCCGCGATGGCTCCGAGGACGTCCGCCGCTCCCGAGTGCTGGAGGTGGAGCGCGGTGCCGCCCATCAGGAGGAACCAGGCCATCGTCGCCGCCGAGGTAGCGACGACGCCGGTGAACACCACGGTCCGGACCCGTCGGCCCCGCGAGAGGGCGGCCAGGAACAGCCCGGCGAAGGGGGCCCACGAGAACCACCACGACCAGTTCCAGACCGTCCAGTCGGCGACCCACCCTCCGCCGACGAAGAGGCTCATCGGGACGAAGTTCGCGGCGTAGCTCCCCGCGGCCGCGAGCCCCCGGTCGAGGACGAACGCGCGTGGGCCGACCGCCACGAGCAGAGCGGCGAACAGGCCGAAGAGGACGACGTTGAAGCCGGCGATGCGCCGGATGCCGCGGTGGACGCCGGTCGTGGCCGACAGGACGTAGACGAGTGTCAGCCCGCCGACGAACAGGACCGGCCGGAGCCCCCCCGAGCTCACCCCCCACTGGAAGTCGATCCCGGTGAGGAACTGCTGGCCCACGAGCGCGATCGAGGTAGCGATACCGCCGATGGTCGCGAAGACGGCGAGCGTGTCGACGAGCCGTCCCCAGGCCGAATCGAGCCCCTCGACGCCGAGGAACGGCGTCAGGATCGTCGAGACGCGCAGCGGCGCCCCGCGCTGGTAGACGAAGTAGGCGATGGGGACCGCGAGCACGGTGTAGGCGCTCCACGCCGAGATCCCCCAGTGGAACAGCGCGTAGGTCAACGCCCCGACGATGGCCGCGTCCGACTCCGGCGCCGCGTCGACGTACGGCGGCGGGCTCCCGTAGTGGAACAGCGCCTCGGCCGGTCCCCAGAAGACGATGCCGGCGGCGATACCGGCGGTGAACACCAGCGAGAAGTACGTCGGGTAGGTGTACGCCGGCTCGGCCTCCGGTCCGCCCAGCTTCACCTCGCCCCACGGGCCCACGAGCAGGAACAGGCAGTAGCACACGGCCAGGAACATCGCCCCCAGGAACAGCAAGCCGGCGTCCTCCAGCAGGACGTCGCGGGCGGCGTTGACCGCGCCGACGGTCCGTTCGGGGGCCACGAACTGCAGCCCGAAGAACAGGGCGAACACGGCCACGGGGATCCAGAACGTCGCCGGGTCCTGCCGCGCGAGGAACTGCCGGAGGGTCCCCGTCAGGGTGAGCCGGCGGACGCGGAGGAGGTACTGCACGCCGGACCGGTCCTCCCCGGCGTCGTCCTCGATCGGGAGCACCGCGAGGTAGCCCAGCCCCGACCCGAAGAACAGCAACGAGACGACGAGCCAGGTCTGGCCCGCGACGACCGAGCCGACCAGTCCCGGGAAGAAGAACCCCGAGACGACCACTGCGCCGGACAGCGCACAGACCGGCAGCAGCACCCGCCGAAGGAACCGCTCGACGGCGCTGGTCCCGGCGAAACCCATACCGCGTGGTGTGGTTCCGGGGAACATATTACTACCGGCGCACCGGAGGCCGGTTCCACGCCACGGGTCCCGGAGGGGGGCGCCCCCGGCCCCGATGGGGCGAGCGGATCGTCCGGGGACGTCACTCGGCCCCGTCGTCGCGTCCGGATGCCGGCTCCCCCTCCTCGCCCCCGTCCTCGTCTTCGTCCCCCTCCTCGTCTTCGCCCCCGTCCTCGTCTCCGTCCCCCTCCTCGTCCTCGGGGGTCCCCGTGGCGTCGAAGAGCGATTCCGTCGCGGGCTCACCGAGGATCGACCGACCGAGGATGCGGCCGCCGATCACCATCGGACTGATCACCTCGTCGGCCCCGACCTGCTCGAGTTTGCCGACGTGCTTCTCGTGGTTGGCCGCCGCGACGACCCGGATGTCCGGGTTGGTCTTCTTGACGGCGAGGATCGCCAGTACGTCCCGAGCGTCGTCCCGCGTGGCGACGACGACACCCCGAGCCGCGTCGATACGGGCGTCGCGCAACGCCTCCTCGTCCGTCGGATCGTCGGTCAGGACGTTGACGTCCTCGTCCCTGAGGTCCGACGCGACGTCCGCGTCCGGCGTCACCACCACCACGTCGACCTTCCCGTCGAGCTCTTCGAGTAACGATTCCGTGATGTCGCCGTAGCCGAGAACCAGTACGTGATCCTCGAGCAGTGCGAGTTCAGATGCTGTCATGTTTCCGAAGGCGGCAGCCATCCGTGACTCGATCGCCGGAACGATCAGGGAGCCAATCGCGGCCGTGAACGCGGCGGTCCCGAAGACGATGATGGAGAGTGAGAACCACTTCGCCGTGGCGGAGGTCGGCGTGATGTCGCCGTACCCGACGGTCGAGAACGTGACGATGACGTAGTAGACCGCGTCCGGCCAGGAGCCGAGCCCGGTGAACTCCTCGCGGAGCGCGTAGGAGCCCACGACCCCGTAGAGGCCGACCCCGACGATCGAGGAAAGGGAGGCGATCTGCAGCGAGGAGAGGTCGAGCGTCCGGTCGAAGCGGGCCCGGTTCCGGACCAGCAGCGGGAGCGTCACGACCACCAGGAGCAACAGCGGGATGTCCGTCGTCGCGAGCGTCACCAGCGGCAACAGCCCCAGCAGCGGGAGGAGGACGACCGCGCCGTACCACGCGAGGCGCTTCCGGCGTTGCAGGCCGATCGTGACGACCCCGAGCACGAACGCGAACAGCACGCCGCCGAACCGCGCGAACGCCAGGGCCCCCGGGAGCACCCCGGCGAGGGGCCCCCCGAGGACCAGCCCCTCCTGGCTCAGGTTCGACAGCCCGGTGACGAACGAGAGCAGCGCGACGGCGACGGTCAGCAGGACTGTCGGTTTCGCCCCCGAGAACCCCCGCCAGTAGACGAACCGGACCCTGTCGGTCCCGTAGAACAGCTCCTCCAGGGCCGAGTCGGCCGTATCCGGCGTGTCCCCCGGCACTCCAGGACTCAGGCGTCGAGCCCGCTTAAAACTTGTACCGGGTCGAACGGGATCGGACGGGCGGAAGGGTCCACTCCACGTCCAACCGAACGTACTTGACCCGTCGAGCGGTACGGCCACACGACATGGCCCACATGACGGCCGAGCTCAGCGACGGTACCGAAATCGAGGACGTTCTCGAGGTCGTCGAGGGCTCGAACGGCGTCCATCTGAAAAAGGAGGTCGAGGGAGGAGGGATCGAACGGGTGGCATACGTCCCCTACCCCCACCTCCGTTACGTCTACCACGACAACTAGCCGTCGGGGAACGACAACTTGCCGTCGGGGAGTTCGCCTTCGTGCTCGGACAGCAGCTCCAGCAGGGGTACTATCCCGTCGAACTCCGCCCCCCTCGTGACCTCGTCCGTCTCCCGATTCCAGTCGACGAACCCGTACGCGGCGAGCTTCGGCAGGTGGGCGTCGTCCACCGCGACGAGGCGTTCGGGCGTATCGATGCCGTCCGTCGAGTCGGCGGGGACGACCGGGAGGCCATCCCGTTCGTCGCGGTCCAGTAACGCATACAGCAGTTCACGCCGCCGGACGTGACCCAGCGCGTCGAGGGCGGCATCGAACGGGACGTGAGCCAACCCGTCGAGCGTGTCGTGGCGCAACTCCTCGGCGGACGTTTCCATACGAGGTGTACCCGTTCGGCGGACGCTAACACCTCGCCTTTACCTATCAGGGTGATTCCGACCGGGCCCCGACCGGTCGAAGCGCTGGCCGATAGTATCACCTGGGAGGTGTGAATAGTTCCCGGCCGACCGGAGCGTCCGGAGCGGTACGTATTTGGGCCGTTCGGGCGAGCGGCCGACCGCATGAAGCGCACTATCAGCACCGACGACGCGCCGGCGGCCGTCGGGGCGTACAGCCAGGCGACGACGAACGGCGACCTGCTGTTCACGGCGGGTCAGCTCCCGCTGACGACCGACGGCGAACTGCTCGACGGCGAACCCGTCGCGGCCCAGACCGAGCAGTGCATGGAGAACGTCGCGGCCATCCTCGACGCGGAGGGGCTGGACCTGGGGGACGCCCTCAAGACGACCATCTACCTCGACGACATCGAGGACTTCGAGGAGATGAACGAGACGTACGCCGGGTTCTTCGAGGAGTCGCCGCCGGCCCGGAGCGCCCTCGAGGTCGGCAACGTCCCGAAGGGCGCGGCCCTCGAGGTCGAGGTCGTCGCGGACGCGAGCGGCGCGGCGGAGTAGAGCCTCGCTCCGCTCGTTCCCCCGAACCGGCGCGAGCGACAGCTCTCACCGACGGCCGGACCGGCGGAGGAAAGAACGGGAACCGGAGTGGGCCCGCCAGACGAGCTCAGTCGTCGGCCGGCGCGTCCCGGTCGGCCGGCTCGATGTCGACCTCGATCTCCGCGGCGGCGGCCTTGTACTCCGGTATCTTCGCCCGCTCGTCGAGCACGTCGTTGGTGAGGCGGTTGGCGGAGGCGGCCGCGAAGTGCGGCGTCGTCCAGACCGACCCCTCCTTGATGTCCTCGGTGACGTGTGCCTCGACGGTGATCTCGCCGCGCCGGGACCGCAGGGTCACCTCGTCGCCGTCCTCGATCCCGTACCGCTCGGCGTCGTTCGGGTGGACGTCGACGAAGTTCTCGGGGTGCTGGCGGTTGAGCGTCGGCGACCGGCGGCTCATCGTCCCCGTGTTGTAGTGCTCTTCGAGCCGGGCGGTCGTGAGGATGAGCGGGTACTCCTCGTCGGGGGTCTCCTTGGGCGGCTGGTGGACCACGCCCTCGATCTGTCCGAGGCCGCTCTCCGTGTCGAAGCGCTCCTCGTAGAGGTACTGGTCGCCCTCGTCGCCCGGCTCGTAACAAGGCCACTGGATGCCCTCCTTGCCGAGCGCGTCGTAGGTCATCCCGTAGTAGCTGGGACAGACCTGCCGGAGCTCCTCGAACACCGCCTCGACGTCCTCGAAGCGGAACTTCTCCTCCTCGAACAGCCGGCTGCCGACCTCCATCAGGATGTCCAGGTCGTGCTTCGTGTTCTCGTGGACCTTCCGGACCCCGCGCATCAGCTGGACCCGGCGGTCCGTGTTCGTGACCGTGCCGCCCCGTTCGGCCCACGTCGTCGCCGGGAGGATCACGTCGGCGTATTCGGCCGTCTCGGTCATGAAGATGTCCTGGACGGCGATGAACTCCAGTTCCTGCAGGCGCTCGGCGACCCGGTTGCCGTCGGGCTCGCTCATCACGGGGTTCTCGCCCATGATGTAGAGGCCCTGGATGGACTTGCCTGCCTCGTGGGAGATCTCGACGTTCGTGAGCCCGGGTTCGGCCGGGATCTCGAACCCCCAGACCTCCTCGACGGACTCGCGGGCCTCGTCGTCCTCGACGAGCTGGTATCCGGGGAGGACGTTCGGCATCGCACCGACGTCGCAGGTGCCCTGGACGTTGTTCTGGCCGCGGAGCGGGTTGACGCCGGTGCCGGGTTTGCCGAGGTTCCCGGTGACGAGCGCGAGGTTGATCTCGTTCTGGACGTTGTCCACCCCGCAGGTGTGCTGGCTCATCCCCATCCCGGTGAAGATGGCGGCGTTGTTCGCCATCGCGTACTTCTCGGCGGCGAGTTCGATGTCCTCGAGGGGGACACCGCACTGTTCGGCGGCCGCCTCCTTGTCGAAGTCCTCCAGGGTCTCGACGAGGTGGTCGAACCCCTCGGTGCGCTCCTCGATGAACGCCTCGTCGATGTAGCCCGCCTCGGGGTTCTCCTCGTGTCTCTCCAAGATGGTCTTGATGACCACGTTCAACAGCGGGATGTCCGTCCCCGGCTCGAGCTGGAGGTGCATGTGGCGGTCGGTCTCGTCGATCTTGAACGACCGCGTCGTCTTGTTGGCGTGGGGGTCGACCTGGATGACGGTCGCTCCCTCGAGCACCGCTTGCCGGAAGTACTGGCTGTTGGCGATGGGGTGCTGCTCGCCGGGGTTCGCGCCCTGGATCCAGAAGACGTCGGCCGCCTCCTCGAGGTCGGCCATGCTGTTGGTCATCGCGCCGGCACCGAGGCTGGTCCGCAGCGCCCACACCGTCGAGGCGTGGCACATCCGCGTGCAGTTGTCGACGTTGTTGGTGCCGTAGCGCCGCGCGAGCTTCTGGAGGAGGTAGTTCTCCTCGTTCATCGTCTTCGAGGAACCGAAGAAGCCCATCGCGTCGGGTTCGTACTCCTCGCGGATGCGCTCTAACTCGTCGACGATCCGGGTGTAGGCCTCCTCCCAGGTGGCCTCGCGGAACTCGCCGTCCTCCTTTATTAACGGGTCCGTCAGTCGGTCCTCGTGGTCGACGACCTCCGTCGCGGCGCCGCCCTTGATGCAGATGCGGCCCTCGTTGACCGGCGCGTCGCCCCAGGGCATGAACCGCATATCGCCCGGTTCCTCGCCGGGCTTCACCTGGATCCCGCAGCCGACGCCACAGTACGGACAGATGGTCTTGACCGGTTCCTGATCTTCACTCGACATAGGTTGGGTGCTCCATGGGATGTGTTCGGGGTGTGTTCGCTCGGGAAGGCTTCGTGAGAACTGGCCCCTCCACGCGCATCAATCTTGCCCAGGGTTGCATCCACCCGACGTCGTGGGGTCACAGCGGCGCTCCCGGGACCGGTGGCCACATCTTGACAACGAGGGAGTGGGATTCGATGCGTGGAAACGTTCACACGGTGGGCGGGCGTAGCGGGCCACGATGGAGCTCACACCCTCGCTCGTCGAGCAGCGGGCCCGGGAGTACCGGGAGGCCGAGATGCTGTACGAAACCGAACGGGAGCACCTGGAGGACCTGCCGAGGGCGTTCGCCGACGGCGAGTACGGCTGGCGCGACGCCGAGTGGGTCGTCCAGTGGTACTTCCGCCGGTACCTGGGCGCCTATCCGAACGTCGACCGGCGGGCCGGCGAGTCGGCCTACGGCGAGAACGACGTCGAGGACGTGCGCGAGGCCCTGTCGGCGGCCGGATCCGGGACGGACGAGGAGCGCGTGCGTCGGCTGACGACGCTCGACGGCGTGGACGTTCGGGTCGCCTCCGCGTTCCTGCAGTTCCTGTCGCCCGACGAGTACGTCGTGGTCGGCGAGCGCGAGTGGGCCGTCCTCCGTGCGGCGGACGAGCTCGCGGCGCCCTACCCCGACCCGCCCGACGTCGAGGACTACCTCGCGTACCTCGAGACCTGTCGGGAGGTCGCCGACCGGTGTGACTGTGACCTGTGGACGCTCTACATGGCGCTCTGGCGGCTCTGGAACGAAATCGAGTAGCGGGGCAGGATCGGGAGAACGGCCGTCGTTCGGGAGGGCGAGCTGACGACCGGCGGATCAGAACAGCCCGGAGACGTTCCCGTCGGCGTCGACGTCCATACCCGCGGCGGCGGGCGTCTTCGCCAGCCCGGGCAGCGTGAGGACGTCACCGGTGAGCGCGACGACGAAGCCCGCGCCGGCCGAGGGGTACACCTCCCTCACGGTCAGCGTCCAGTCCTCGGGCACCCCCTTGCGGCTCGGGTCGTCGCTGAGCGAGTGGAACGTCTTCGACATGCAGACCGGGGTGTCGCCCATTCCGATCTCCCCCAGCTGTTCGATGTCCTCCTCCGCGCCGCTCGTGTACTCGACGCCGTCGGCGCCGTATATCTCGGCCGCGACCGTCTCGATCTTCTCGGTGATCGGTTGGTCGACGTCGTACAGCGGCGCGTACGAGGAGTCCTCCTCGGCGGCCTCGACGAGCTTCTCGGCCAGGTCGAGTCCGCCCTCGCCGCCGTCGCTGAAGACGTTCGACTCGGCGACCCGGACTCCCAGGCCCTCCTCGCAGTGAGAGAGGACGGTCTCGACCTCCGCGTCCGTGTCCCCGGGGAACCGGTTGAGCGCGACGACGACCGGGACGCCGAACTTCTCCAGGTTGCGGACGTGCCGGTCCAGGTTCGCCAGCCCGCGCTCGACGGCGTCGACGTCCTCGGCCTCGAGCTCGTCCATGTCGGGCGGCCACATCTCCTGGCCGTGGTACTTCAGCGCCCGGACGGAGGCGACGATGGTGACCGCGTCGGGCGCCATGTCGCCGAACCGGCAGACGATGTTCATGAACTTCTCGGCGCCCAGATCCGAGCCGAAGCCGGCCTCGGTGACGAGGTACTCCGAGAGGTGCGAGGCGACGTCGTCGGCGATGAGCGAGTTCGTCCCGTGGGCGATGTTGGCGAACGGACCGCCGTGGACGAACGCGGGGGTGCCCTCGATGGTCTGGACGACGTTGGGCTTGAGCGCGTCCTTGAGCAGCATCGTCACCGCGCCCGCCGCGTCGATCTCCTCGACGGTGACCGGGTCGCCGTCCCCGTCGTAGGCGACGATGATGCGGGCGACCCGCTCTCGGAGGTCGGCGACGCTGTCGGCGAGACAGAGCACGGCCATCATCTCCGAGGCGGCGGTCAGCAGGAAGCCGTCCTCGCGGGGGATGCCGCCGGTCTTGCCGCCCAGGCCGACGACCGTCTCCCGGAGCGCCCGGTCGTTCATGTCGATCGACCGCTTCCAGCGGACCTCGTTGACGTCGATGTCGAGCTCGTTACCCTGGTAGATGTGGTTGTCCAGCATCGCCGAGATCAGGTTGTGCGCCGAGGTCAGCGCGTGGATGTCCCCGGTGAAGTGGAGGTTGATGTCCTCCATCGGGAGCACCTGGGAGTAACCCCCGCCCGCGGCTCCGCCCTTGATGCCGAAGACGGGCCCGAGCGAGGGCTCGCGGATGGCGATCAGCGCGTCCTTGCCGTACTGGTTGAGCGCCTGGCCGAGCCCGACGGTCGTCACGGTTTTCCCCTCGCCCATCGGCGTCGGCGTCATCCCGGTCACGAGGATCAGCTTGTTGTCGGCCTCGCCCTCGGTGAGTCGCTCGATGGCGTCGAGTTTGACCTTCGCCTTGTGCTCGCCGAACAGCTCGAGGTCGGACGCCTCGAGCCCGAACGGCTCGACGACGTCCCGGATGTGGTGTTTCTCTACGGACTGTGCGATCTCGTAGTCGGTGGGTATCGAATCCTCGGAGGACATCCTGTGTGAGGAATGCCGGGGAGCGGTTATCAACGTTGGCGAACCTATAGGTTCTCGAATACGACGTGTTTCCGGGGGTCCGTGCGGCCGCGCCAGCGAGGCGCCGGCTGCCGGTCGGTCGAGGCGACGTCGGCCGCGATTGAACCCGGATCCGGGGCAAGCGGTAGGCTCGTGTCGACAACATCGTGTCACGACGTGGTTCGGTCTCCCGGTCTCGCCGACCGGGGTGGCGACGTGGGATTTATCCGAACCCGTACGGACCGGGGGGAGTATGGAGTACCACGAGGCGGTGAACACCCTGGAGCGGCTGCGGCGGCTCCGGCCGAAGCTCGGCACCGAGACGACCGCCTCGCTGCTCGAACACCTCGGGGACCCCCACGAGGGGATCCCCGCGGTGCAGGTCGCCGGCTCGAACGGGAAGGGGAGCACGGCCCGGATGCTGGCGCGTATCCTCCGGGAGGCGGGGTTGACGGTCGGGCTCTACACGTCACCGGACCTCAACGGCCTCCGCGAGCGGGTCCGCGTCGGGGGCCGGACGATACCGAAGCCCGAGGTCGTTCGGTTCGTCGAGGAGACGTGGCCGTACGTGGTCGAACGGTCGATCGAGGGGGACGCCCCTACGTTCTTCGAGGCGTTCACCGCGCTCGCGCTGTGGCACTTCGGCCGGGAGGACGTCGACGTCGCGGTCCTGGAAGTGGGTATCGGCGGTCGGTACGACGCGACGAGCGTCGTCGATCCGGTGGCGGCCGCGGTGACGAGCGTCAGCCTCGAGCACACGGACCTCCTCGGCGAGACTGTCGAGGAGATCGCCCGGGACAAGGCCCACGTCGCACCCGTCGACGCACCGCTGGTGACCGGCGCGACCGGGGCGGCCCTCGAAGCGGTCCGCGAGCGAACGGAGGTGCTGACGGTCGGGACCGGCGAGCCGACCTCGCGGGCGACGGACGGCGACCGGGATGCGGGTGACGCCCCCGACGTGCTGGCGACCGAGGGGGTGATGGTCTCGTTCGCGGAGTCGGCGCTCTCGCTCGCCGGCCCCGGCTGGGCGGTCGAGACGCGGACGCCCCTCCTGGGGCGACACCAGTCGCTCAACGCCGGTATCGCCGCGGTCCTCGCCCGTCAGGTGGGTGCGGCGACCGGGACGGCGGTGACCGAAGGGGAGATCGCGGCCGGGGTCAGGAACGTCCACTGGCCCGGCCGGTTCGAGCTGATGGATCGCGAGCCGCTGACGGTCCTGGACGGCGCACACAACCCGGACGCGTGTGCGAAGCTCGCGGCGCTGCTCGACCGCTTCGAGTTCGAGGACCTCCACCTCGTCTTCGGCGCGATGCGGGACAAGGACCACGCCGCGATGTGCCGGTCGCTCCCGTCGGCCGACCGGGTCTACCTCGCCGAACCCACGGTCGACCGCGCGCACGACGTCGACGCGCTGGCGGCCGTCTTCGACCGCGAGACCGACGCGGGGATCGAGCGCCGCGGGTCGGTCCTCGACGCCCTCGAGGCCGCGGTCGGGGCGGCCGACGCGTCCGACTGTGTACTCGCCGCGGGGTCGCTCTACACCGTCGGGGAGGCCCGCGACCGCTGGACACGGGCGCCGAGGGCGGTCCGTGCCGACACGCCGTCGCGTGCCCGGTCCGTGATGGAGCGGGCCGACGTCCCGGCGGCGGTGCGCGAGACGCGGGCCGAACGGGTTGTCGACCGGACCGTCCGGTTACACGCTCGGCGCGGCGAGGCAACCGAGCTGAAGGATGCGATGCTCTCGCTCGGCGGGACCGCCGCGGTCTCGGGTATCACGACCGCCGACGAGCACGTCGAGGTAGTCCTGGACGGGAGTCTCGAGGCGTTCCGCCGGCTCGTCGCCGGCCTGCGCGAGGACGGCGGTTCGGAGGGCCGTATCGCCGGAGAACTCGCGGACGAACTCGGGTTCGGGGGAGGACAGCACGACGACGGACACGGGTATCCCTGGGCGAGCGGGGCGGCGGTGATGGGCGTCCTCGAGGTCCCGTCGACCGCGTCCGATGGCGGCGGGTCGTCCGACGCCGTCGAGGCCGCCGTCTCGCACGGTCGGGGGATGGTCGACGCGGGAGCCGACATCGTCGAGGCGACCGGCGGAGCGGCGGGGTCCGGGGGATCGGTCGAGGCGGCGGAAGAGCGCCGGCGAGTGGTCGGGGTCGTCGAGGGACTCGGCGACCTGGACGCGACGGTCTCGGTCCGCACCGACCGGCCGGCGGTCGCAGCGGCGTCGCTCGACGCGGGCGCGGACGTGGTGACCGACGCGACCGGCCTGGCCGACGCCGGAACGCGCCGTCTCGTCGCCGATCGGGGCGTCCCGGTGGTGCTTTCGCTGCCCGCCGCCGACGCCCCGACCGGCTCCGATCGGGGGGTCGAGGACGTCCTCGAGACGCTCACAGAGCGGCTCCTGCTCGCCGAGCGGGCGGGCATCGACCGCTCGCGCGTGATCGTCGATCCCGGGATCGGCGTCGGGGTGGGTCCGTCGGGGTCCCCCGGGATCCTGGACAGACTTCCGGAGTTCCGTGCGCTGGGCTGTCCCGTGCTGGCGGGGGCGTTCCCCGACGGGACCGGAGCCGACGGGGGATCCGCTTCCCGTGTCGCGGCGGCGGCGCTGGCCGCCGACCGCGGGGCCGACGTCCTCCGGGTCCACGACGTCGGGGCGGGGGTCGCCGCCGCCGCGACCGCCGAACGCGCCACCGAGGGCGATACCGTCGGACAGAACGGTTGATACGACTCCGCCGGACCACTCCCTGAGAGATGTATCAACGCATCTGTCCGACGGTAGAGTAGCGCACAGTCGTCGGGTTCGGGCTGGAACGGACCGGACCGCGCCGCCGGACGGTTCGGGGCGCGTTACCGACAGTCGGAACGCCCTATCGGCGGTCGTCGCTCCCGGTCGGACGACCGCCGACCGCGACGGGAGCCGCCCCCCGAAACACGAAGTGGCAGAAGGAGTATATCATGTGCGAGCGGGAGGACGCGCTCGCACTCGATGCCCCCGCCGGTGGATGCGCCCGGACCGCGGTCGACCTACCCGACGATACCCCGATCGGGCGCCTCGGACGGTCGAAAACGGGTATTCCGCGTCCACGTAAGGAGCCGGCCCCGGCGGCCCGCGTCCCCTGACTCCCGTCCGGGCTCGCACGTAACATAACTAATCTATCAGTTATGACGCCTTTTAATATCGAGCGAGCCGAAAGCCAGAGACGAACATGAGAACGACAGACAGCACGGCGAGAACGGCGCGCTCGTGTCCAGAGTCGAGTCGCGGGCGTCGCTCCGTCCGGAAGGGTGACGGCCGATGAGTTCCCGGGAGCTCCCCGGGACCGCGGGGACGGTCATCGTCGGTGCCGGCATCGTCGGAAACAGCCTCGCCTACCACCTCGCCCGGATGGGCCGGGACGACATCGTCCTGATGGACAAGGGTCCGCTCCCGGACCCGGGGGGCTCGACGGGCCACGCCTCGAACTTCCTGATGCCCGTCGACCACTCGAAGGAGATGACCCACCTCACCCAGCGGTCCATCGAGCAGTACCGGGAGATGGACACGTTCAACGAGAGCGGCGGGATCGAGGTGGCCCGGACCGAGGAGCGGCTGGCCGAGAACCACCGCCGGATGCAGTCGGCGAAGGCCTGGGGTGAGCCCGCCGAACTCCTCACCCCCGAGGAGGTCGAGGAACTCGTCCCCTACATAGAGACGGACGTCATCGAGGGCGGGTTCTACACGCCGGGTGCGGGGGTGTGTGACCCGCTCCGCGCCGGCGAGATCATGCGCGAGCGGGCCGACGCCATCGCCTCCGGCGAGGTGCCGCCCGACGAGTACGACACGGCAACCGTCTCGGACGGCGGCGTCCAGCAGGCACGGAGCGAGGGCTCCGGGACGGGCCTCCACGTCTTCCCGAACACGGAGGTGCTTGACATGCACGTCGAGGGCGGGGAGATCCAGGCGGTCGAGACCGACCGGGGGACCGTCCACTCCGACGAGGTGGTCATCGCGGCCGGACTCTGGAGTCCCAAGTTGGCGCGGATGGCCGGCGTCGACATCCCGCTCTCGCCGGCGGTCCACCAGCTCGTCAGCGTCGGTCCGATCTCCTACTTCGAGCAGTTCGAGGGGGAGATCAGCCACCCGGTCGTCCGGGACATGGACACCCAGATGTACGAGCGGCCGAGCGGCAACGACATGGAGGTCGGCTCCTACCAGCACCGGCCGATCCTCTGGGACGTCGACGAGATCCTCTCGATCGACGAGGCGCCACTCTCGCCGACCCAGCCGCCGCTCACGGAGGACGCCTTCGAGCAGTCGATGATGGACGCCCTCGAACTGATGCCCGAAGTACTGGACGACCCCTCCGCGGGCGTTCGCTACGAGATCGATGGCCTGCTCTCGCAGACGCCCGACGGCGCCCCCCTCCTCGGACCGCTCCAGGACGTCGACGGACTCTGGTCGGCCGCGGCCGTCTGGATCAAGGAGGCGCCGGCCATCGGCGAGATGATCGCCCAGTGGATGACACAGGGCTGGTCGGAGATCGACCTGCACTCCTCGGACGTCAACCGGTTCTACCACTACGGCAACTCGAAGAAGTTCGTCAAGAACCGCGCCCACGAGGGGTACAAGAAGACGTACGGCATCGTCCACCCCGCCGAGCAGTGGCAGTCCTCGCGGCCGCTCCGGACGAGCCCGTTCTACAACCGGCAGGAGGACCTCGAGGCGAACTTCTTCGAGGCCGCCGGCTGGGAGCGCCCGCAGTGGTTCGAGTCCAACGAGGACCTCCTCGAGGAGTACGCCGACGAGATCAAGCCGCTGAACCGTCCCGCCGAGTGGGACTCGCGCTGGTGGTCGCCGATCATCCTCGCCGAGCACCTCCACATGCGGGACAACGTCGCCATGATCGGCGACATGGGCTTCGCCATCTTCGAGTTCATGGGCTCGGACGTCGTCGACTACCTCGAGGGGATGGCCGTGGGCCGCGTCGACGTCGACGTCGGCAAGACGGTCTACACGCCCATTCTCGCGGAGAACGGCGGCTTCGTCTCCGACCTGACGATGGTCCGGCTCGGTCCCGAGCACTACCGGGTCATCACCGGCGGGGCCGCGGGCGGGACCGACCGCTCGTGGTTCAGGAGCCACATTCCCGAGGACGCCGACGTGACGATGGTCGACCAGTCCGAGTCGCTCTGCACGCTCGGCCTCTGGGGCCCCGACGCCCGGAAGGTCCTCGAGGAGGTCGTCGAGGAGGACGTCTCCCACGAGGCGTTCCCGCCGTACACGGCCAAGGAGATAACCGTCGGTGACGTCGACGCCCACGCGTTGCGGCTGTCGTACGTCGGCGAACTCGGCTGGGAGATCTACACCTCGATGGGCAAGGGCCAGCGGCTCTGGGACACCATCGCCGAGGCCGGCGAGGAGTACGACATCCGACCCGTCGGCATGGGTGTCTACGGTACGACCGGCCGGATGGAGAAGGGCTACCGACTCCACGGTCACGAGCTCGAACTCGAGTACAACCCCGCCGAGGCCGGGCTCACCTTCCACGGCGTGAAGGACGCCGACTTCATCGGCAAGGAGGCCTACGCGCAGGCGATCGAGGAGGAGAACGCGGCGACGCTGTGTACCCTGTCGGTCGACGACCACGCGCCCGACGGCGGCGAGCCCCGGTTCATGCTGGGTAACGAGCCCGTTCTGGACGGGGACGGCGAGGTCATCGTCGACGAGGAGGGTCGCCGCTCGTACGTGACGAGCGCCGGCACCGGCCCGAGCCTCGGCAAGCACCTCCTGATGGCGTATCTCCCGTCGGAGCACGCCGAGGAGGGCGAGGGGCTGCAGGTCGAGTACATGGGTCAGCAGTACCCGGTGACCGTCGAGCGGGTCGGATCGAAGCCGCTGTTCGATCCGGCGAACGAGCGGATCCGGAGCTAGAGCACCGACGACCGACCACGGCCGGACCCCCGGGGTCCTCCCACGACACGGGCTGTAACCACGAGCGAGAACGAGGAACGAGAACACGTTATGGACGTACTGGCCTGTATCAAGCGCGTTCCGGAGACGGGCGCGAAGATCGTACTGACCGACGACCACATGGGCATCGACACCACGAACCTGGGGTTCACGATGAGTCCCCACGAGGAGTGTGCGATAGAGGAGGCGGTCCAGCAGGTAGAGGAGCACGGCGGCTCGGCGACCGTCCTGACCCTCGGCCCCGAGGAGGCGACCGAACAGCTCCGGACGGGCCTCGCGATGAAGTGCGACGAGGCGACGCTACTGGAGGGCGGCGACGAGGAGTGGGGTCCCCGCGAGACCGCGGGTGCCATCGCGGACCTCGTCCGCGAGAGCGACACCGAGTTCGACCTCCTCCTGTTCGGCAACGAGTCGGCCGACATGGCGAACTACCAGGTCGGCGTCCGGGTCGCCCGCGAACTCGACCTGCCCTGCGTGACCGGGATCAAGGACCTCTCGGTCGAGGACGGGACGGCGACGGCGAAGCGGGAGATCTCCGGCGGCGAGGAGGTGTACGACCTCGAACTCCCCGCCGTGATCACGGTCAAGGAGGGCATCAACGAGCCGCGGTACGCCTCGATGCGCGCGAAGATGCAGGCGCGCCGACAGGAGGTCGAGCAGGTCACGCCCGAGCGTGGCGAGCGCGAGGGCAGCTTCGAGAAGGTGCGCCTCGAGGCACCCCCCGAGGACGATCGGGACGCCGAGGTGCTCGGGGAGGGCCCCGACGCCGTCCCGGCCGTCGTCGAGATGCTCGAAGAGGACGTGGAGGTGCTCTGATCATGAGTACGGTACTCACCTTCGTCGAACACGAGCACGGCGAGCCGAAGGAGACGTCCATCGAGACGCTCACGCTGGCCCGCGGGCTGGCCGCGGACACGGACTCGACGCTCGACGCGGTGGCGTTCGGCGACGAGGCCGCGGGCGTGGCCGACCACCTCGGCGCGTACGGCGTCGAGATGGTCCACCACGTCGAGGTAGGGGTCAACGGGTACGCCCCCCAGGCCTGGGGCGAGGCCCTCGCCGGCCTCGTGAGCGAACTCGACGTCGAGGCGGTCGTCGCCCCCGGGGGCGACCGCGGCCACGAGGTGCTGACCCACGCCGCCGCGAGCCACGACCTGCCGATGGCCGCCGGCTGTCTCGAGATAGAGGCGGGCGAGGCGTACGAGATACGCCGCCAGCGCTGGGGTGGAAGTCTCGTCGAGCACGCCCGTCTCGAGGCCCCGACGAAGCTCCTGACCGCCGCCTCCCACGAACACCCCATCGAGGAGGCGGACGAGGCGACCGACCCGGTCGTGGAGACATCCGGGGCCGAACTCTCGGAGGCGGCGCTCGGGGTCACCCTCGACCGGGTCGAGGAATCCGACGTCGAGGGCGTCCCGCTCGGGGAGGCCCGGGTCGTGGTCGGGGGTGGCCGCGGCGTCGGGGGGCCGGACGGCTACGACCAGCTCGAGGAGCTCGCGGACCTCCTCGGAGGGGCCGTCGGCGCATCGCGGGCCGCCGTCAACGAGGGCTGGCGCTCCCACGACTCCCAGATCGGGCTCACGGGAACGAAGATCAGCCCCGACATCTACATCGCCTGCGGGATCAGCGGGGCTGTCCAGCACATGGTCGGGTGCAAGGGTGCGAGCAACATCCTCGCCATCAACACCGACCCCGAGGCCGCCATCATGCAGAAGGCCGAGTACGCCGTCGTCGGCGACCTCCACGATATCGTCCCGGCGCTGAACGACGCGATACGGGCCGAGCAGTAGTCCGCCCGTATCGGGTTGTAGCGGCTCGTACCCGCTGTGCTCCGGAGAGGCTACCGCTCCGGACGACCGTAACGACGCTGAAGGGGCGCGTTCTCACACCTCTCGACCCACCGGAACCCGGTTCCTGACGGCATCGCCGGACCGCAGAACGTCCCGGACGGAGGCGACCGTCGTTCTCCTGGGCGACGCGAACCCGCTCATACGGTCGTGCGTAGTCTTTTACCGGTGATCGCAGACACGGTCCGGGCGGTCACTGGTAAATCGTTACGCACGACCGTATCAGTCGCGACGCCGAAACGCGGGGAGCTCGCCCCGCCGACGGAACAGCCGCGTGAGGAACCGCTGGACCCGACCGGGCGAGTCCGAGAACCCGGGCATCCCGGGCAGGTAGTTCACGAAGCCGGCAGGGGCCTCGGCCGCGTCCGTCTCGCCGTCCGTCGTCCGCGTGTCTCGCATGTGTCCTGCACTCGGGGCGAGAGCGGTTTAACAATTGGGAAATAATGTTTCCGAATCCAAAATGGAAGTTAACGATCCGTGCGAGGGGTTTACGAGCACGCAGGGTTCGTCGCTGGTGGAACGTGTATGCACGAGTGAAGGAAGATTTATGTCGATACGAGTGAAGGAAGGCGGCGGAGATGTCCACGTCCCCGTTCCCGTTCCATCAGACGGCCGCTACGCTCGCCCCCGACCGACGCCATCCCGGGGCACCCTGATGGCCGACCACCGCGCCATCGCGGACGCCGGCCAGTCGCTCGTCGAACTCCTGCGGACCCACGTCGCGCTCGGCGGCGGACCGGACGACATCGTCCTCGGCTCCCCCGGATCGGTCGGGGCCGCCTCGAGCCCCGGAGGGGGTGGTGGTGGCGGCGCGACGACCCCTCGACTCACGGTGTACCTCTACCGCGTCGAGCCGAACGCGGACCTGCGCAACGCCCCGCGTCGGATCACGGACGCGCCCGGTGACGGGGACCCGACGACCGTCACGCCGGCACCGCTCGCGCTCGACCTCCACTACCTCCTGACGGCGTTCCCCTCGGGCACCGGCAACGGGGGCGGTTCGACCGGCGACACCTGGGACCAGCACCGCGTCCTGGGCTGGGCGATGGGCGCGCTCGCCGACCACCCGGTCCTCCGGGACGACGACCTCGTCGGGTCGCTCGCGGGCGACCCGCCGATACACGTGACCCCGGAGACGACGCGGTTCGACGACGTCATCGACGTCTGGAGCACCTTCCCGGACCGCCCGTACCAGCCATCGGCCGGCTACGTCCTCTCGCCGGTGCTGGTCGAGTCCACGCTGACGTCCGAGAGCTGCCGCGTCACCGAACGGGAGTACGACACCCTGCAGATCGAGCCGGGAGAACGGCCCGATTCGCCCGAGAACGGCGATCCCGACGGGAACTGAACTCCGCCGGAGTTGCTATAATATAGCTGATATATTGATAAAATAGAACGTATCTGCCTTGCGGCGATCCGGAGACCGGTCGGGCAAACCGGGTGACGCGACTGACGTCCCGCGACCCCCGGTCGGCCGCCACATTCATTCGTCAGGGATATTGTAACATAAGTGCTATATATAGATGAAATTATATATGTCGGTGTCATCAATCGGAACCATGCACCGACAGGCGCGAGGAGGTCGGGATGCCTGAGTACCGCTCCCCGGGTGTGTACGTCGAGGAGCAGTCCTCCGGGGCGATGCCCATCGAAGGGGTCGGCACCAGCACGGCCGGGTTCCTCGGACAGACCGAGCGCGGGCCGACGGGCCCCGAGCGTGTCGAGAGCTTCGCCGAGTTCACCCGCCACTACGGCGGGTACGCACACTACGGAACCGACGGGCCGCTGGCGGGGACCTACCTCGCGTACGCGGTGGACGGGTTCTTCCGGAACGGCGGCGGCGTCTGCTACGTCGGCCGGATCACCGCCGAGGAGGAGGTCGCGACCGCGACGCTCTCGCGGGGCGACGGCGAGGCCGCGGAGGACGTGATCGAGGTCAGCGCCGTCGGTCCCGGCGAGTGGGGCGGGCGAGTGGCCGTCGACGTCGTCGACGCACCCGGCGTGGGCGATACGTTCCAGCTGTTCGTCTACTACTGGTCGGACCCGGAGGACGCGACGACGGCCGAGGCGAACTGGGGCACCGACGACCCGGTCCCCGACGCGGACGTCGAGGAGGTGTACCCGGAGCTCTCGCCGACGGAGACGAGCCCGGTCTACTACGAGAGCCGTGTCAACGGGGCGTCGATGCTGGTGCGCGTCGAGCGGCTCGCGGCCGGTGGGGTGGACGCGACCGACGCGCCCGTCTGGCTCGAGGCGACGTTCCCCGACGAGACGCCCTCGGTGGCGGCCTCGGACTACGACGGCGACGACACGCCGGGGGCACGGACGGGGCTGGCAGCGTTCGCGGAGATCGACGACCTCAAGATGGTCTGTGCCCCCGACGGGGCCCGGACCGACGGTGACTACGGTGACCTGGACGGGAAGATCGAGGGCCACTGTGCGACCCTCGGTGACCGGTTCGCCATCCTCAGCGCTCGAAGCGACTTCGACATCGACAGCCACGATCTGCCCGTGAGCTCCTCGTTCGCCGCGTTCTACCACCCGTGGCTCGAGGTCCGCAACCCCGTCACGGGCCTCGCGACGCCGGCCCCGGCGGTCGGGCACGTCGCGGGGGTCTACGCCCGCTCGGACACCGAACGGGGCGTCCACAAGGCCCCGGCCAACGAGGTGGTCCGGGGGATCGTCGGGCTCGCACGGAACGTGAGCAAGGCCGACCAGGACGCGCTCAACCCCCACGGCGCGAACTGCATCCGGCGGTTCCCCGGCCGTGGCACCCGCGTCTGGGGAGCCCGCACGCTCGCCGACGATCCGCAGTGGAAGTACGTCAACGTCCGCCGACTGTTCCTCTACCTCGAGGAGTCGATGGACGAGGGCACGCAGTGGGCCGTCTTCGAGAACAACGACGAGCGGCTCTGGGCGCGGGTCCGGCAGTCGCTGTCGAACTTCCTGACGACCGCCTGGCGGGACGGTGCCCTGATGGGCACGACGCCGGAGGAGGCGTTCTACGTCACCTGTGACCGCACGACGATGACCCAGGACGACATCGACAACGGCCGCCTCATCGCCGAGGTGGGCGTCGCGCCGGTGAAGCCGGCCGAGTTCGTCATCATCCGAATCAGCCAGTCGGCCGGTACCGCCGCCTGAACACCAACCACACACATCATCCACCATGCCAGACAGACACGGCCCGTTCCGCAATCACCGATTCCTGCTCGAACTCGACGGCATCGCCGAGGCCGCCTTCAGCGAGGCCAGCATCCCCGAGGCCTCCGCGGGCGTCATCGAGTACCGCGAGGGGAACGAACCCCCGACCGTCCGGAAGCTCAAGGGGCTGAACAGCTACGGGAACATCACGCTCAGCAAGGGCATCACCGAGTCGACCGAACTCTACGACTGGTGGACGCTCGTCGAGCAGGGGAAGGTCGACGAGGCCCGGCGCAGCGCCGCGATAATCGTTCTCGACGAGGAGGGCAACCCCGGCCCGCGCTACCAGTTCCGCGACGTCTGGATCAGCCAGTACGACGCGCCCGACCTCGACGCGACCGGTGACGCCGTCGCCATCGAGTCGATCCAGCTCGTCCACGAGGGCATGGAGCGGGCCGCATGAGCGACGCCGGGCTCCTCCAGACGGAGTTCGAGTTCACCCTCCCGCAGGGCTACGTCGACGAGGCGGGCGACCGCCACCGCGAGGGAACGATGCGCCTCGCCACCGCCGCCGACGAGATCACGCCGCTTCGGGACCCCCGGGTGAAGGCCAACCCCTCCTACCTGAGCGTGATCCTCCTCTCGCGGGTCATCACGTCCCTCGGGAGCGTCGAGGAGGTCACGCCACACACCGTCGAGGGGCTCTACGTGGCCGACCTCGCCTATCTCCAGTCGCTCTACGAACGGATCAACAGCCGTGGGGTCGACGCCGTCGACGCCACCTGTCCGGACTGTGGCGAGACCTTCGAGGTCCACCTCGGGGGCGACCCGACCGCCGAGCCGACCGCCGTGGCAGCGGGGCCCGATGAGAGCCCGTCGTTCCACGACCCGTTCGAGGGCGACGCCTCGGTGGGAACCGACGGGGGGATCGATCCGGGAAACCCGGAGCCGCGGGGCAGGCCGGAGGACTGAGGCAGATGTCGGGCTACCCCGTCGAGCGGCTCTACGAGGAGGTGGCGTTCGTCGCCTACCACTTCGGCTGGGCCCACGACGACGTGCTCGCGATGCCCCACTGGGAGCGCCGCCGCTGGTGTGAGGCCATCAGCGACATCAACGACCGGCTGAACGCCGACGCGGAGCGACGCTGATGGCCGCCGCCGACCGGACCGACCCCTACCTCGGCTACCGGTACACCGTGGAGCTAGACGGCCTGCTCGTCGCCGGGTTCGCGTCCGTCCGCGGCCTCGAGGTCCGCATGGAGCCCGAGCGCTACATGGAGGGCGGGGTCAACGACCACCCACACCACCTCCCGACCCGGAGTGAGTCGCCGCCGCTCGTCCTCGAACGCGGGGTCTCCGACTCCGAGGCGTTCCTCTCGTGGATGCGCGGGACCGCGCCCGGGACCGTCGAGCGCCGCGACGGGCGCGTGGTGGTCCTCGACGGGACCGGCCGGGAGGTCCGCGGCTACCAGTTCCGTCGGGCCTACCCCGTCCGGTGGACCGGCCCGGAGCTCTCGGCGAGCCGCGACGCCGTCGCCATCGAGTCGCTCGAACTCGTCCACGAGGGGCTGTCGGCGATGGAGGTCGAGTCGCCGTGAGCGCCGCTCGGACCCGCGAATCGGGGCCGTTCGAATCCGACGCGGCACACCTGTCGGCCGAACTCTCCCGGCTCGACGTCCTGCTGGCCGCCCACCTCGACCGGCGCTGGGCCGACGACCCGAGCGAGCCCGACGCGCTCGCCGGCCTCTACGTCCCCCGCGAGGAGGTTGCCCGGCACCTCGCCGGCCGGCCGAACGCCGACGGGGACGGCCCCGTGGACGACGGCCCGGACACGACCGGTCGTGCCGACCGGACGACTCGCAAGAACGGAACGGGCGGCGACACCCGGTCGGCCGCCGTCGAGCGGGCGACCCGAACCCTCCGCTCGCGGACGACGCGGACGCTGGCGGCGGGCCGCGACCTCCGACTCGCGGCTCTGGCGAACCGCGTCGAGTTGGATCGACGGGCGCTCGACGCGCTCGTCCTCGCGCTCGCGCCCGCCGTCGACCGGCGGTACGGCCGGATCTACGCCTACCTCAACGACGACCCGACCCGAACCCGCCCGACGGTCGGCCTCGCCGGCGACCTCGCGGGCGGGGACCCCGCGGCGCGCGGTGCGCCGTTCCTCCCGGACTCGCCGCTCGTCGAGTGGGGGCTCGTCCGTGTCGGTGGCGACGCGGACACCCCGTCCGCCGAGAGGCCACTCTCCGTCCCGGACCGCGTCCTCGAGCACCTGCTCGGGGCCGACGCGCTCCCCGCGACGGTCGCCCGGTGGCTCGACGCCGACCGGCTGTCGACCACCGCCGAGGACCTGCCCCTCCCCGAGGAACGGATCGCGGCGGTGACGCGACTGATCGACGGCGTCCGGCGGGCCGACCGCTCCGGATCGGGCCACCCGCTCGCGATCCTCGACGGACCGTACGGGACGGGCCGAACGCCCGCCATCGAGGCGGTCTGTGCGGCGGTCGACCGGCCGCTGCTGACCGTCGACGTCTCGGGTGGCGTCTCCGAGGAGCGGTTCTCGACCGTTCGCCTGGAGGCGCTCCTCCGGGACGCCGCCGTCCACCTGCGTGGCCTCGACGCCGGCGGGGACGCCGACTCGACGGGTACCGAACGGCTCCGGGAACTGCTCGCCGGGCTCGACGACCTCCCCGGGCCGGTGTTCGTCTCGGCCACGGAGCCGCTCCCGGCACGGGCGTTCGCGGCCGTGACGGACCACGCGGCGATCTCGCTCTCGTTCCCGCGGCCACCCTTCGACGCCCGCCGGGCGTACTGGTCGGGGCTGGAACTCCCGGCGGACGCCGACCCCGCTTCGCTCGCCTCGACGTTCCGGCTTGCACCGGGTGCCGTCGACGACGCGATGGCGACCGCCCGTCGGTTCGCGCGGTCGGCCGGGGAGCCGCTCGCCGCCGAGCACGTCTACGCGGGGGCCCGCGCACAGAGCGGCGACGCGCTCGGCCGACTCGCCGAGCGGGTCGTCCCGCGGTACGACTGGGACGACATCGTCCTCCCGGAGGACACGACGGCCCACCTCCGGGAGGCCGCCGCCCACCTCCGGCACGGGGGCACCGTCTACGACGACTGGGGGTTCGCCGAGCGGTTCGCCGCCGGGACCGGCCTGACGGCGCTGTTCGCCGGCCCCTCCGGGACCGGCAAGACGATGGCGGCCGAGGTGATCGCGAACGACGCCGGCCTCGAGCTCTACCGCGTCGACCTCTCGTCGGTCGTGGACAAGTACGTCGGCGAGACGGAGAAGAACCTCGGCCGGGTGTTCGACGCCGCCGCCGACACCGACGCCGTCCTCCTGTTCGACGAGGCGGACGCGCTGTTCGGCAAGCGGTCGGCCGTCTCCGACGCCCACGACCGCTACGCGAACGTGGAGGTGAACTACCTCCTCCAGCGGATCGAGGCCCACGACGGACCCGTCGTGCTCACGACCAACCTGAAGGGGAACGTCGACGAGGCGTTCCTCCGCCGGATCACCGTCGGCATCGACTTCCCCCGACCCGGCCGCGAGGCCCGTGCGGCCATCTGGGGGCTCGTCTTCCCCGAGGCGACGCCGGTCGTCGACCTCGACGTCGACTACCTCGCCGGCTTCGAACTCACGGGCGGCAACATCGAGAACGTCGCCCGCGCGGCAGCGTTCCTGGCGGCCGACGACCCCGATTCGGAGGGCGTGGGGATGGCCCACGCCGTCCGGGCCGTCCGGCGCGAACTCCAGAAGAACGGCCGCCTCAGCACCCCCGAGGACTTCGGAGCGTACCGCGACCTGCTGTAGCCATGTCAGACACCACCACCAGACCGCGACGTGACCGACCCCGAACGAGCGACCGCCGGAGCGAGGGACGAACGCGCTCCCACGACACCACGACCCGGACCGACCGGTCCAGGGGTCCGGATCGACCGGCCGACCGGCTCCGCGAACGGCTCGGCAACCGGGGGCTCGAGCGTACACTCGCCGAACGAGGTCGGGAGAACGCCGCAGGTCACGATCGGGCGGTTGCACGGGTCGCCGACCTGCTGGCGAGCGAGGCCGGCCAACCGCTCCCCCCGACGACGCGCTGCGAGATGGCGGCCCGCTTCGGTCGCGACTTCGGCGGCGTCCGAATCCACGACGGGCCGGCGGCCGCGCAGACGGCCCGGGAGATCGACGCCGCTGCCTACACCGTCGGCTCCGATATCGTCTTTGGCGAGGGGTTCGACCCCGACCGGATCGGCGGACGGTGGCTGCTCGCACACGAACTCGCACACGTAGCCCAGCAGGGAACTGCTGTCCCGAGGGGTACGACGCCTCTGCTCAGCCGTGCTGGAACGACCGCGGAGGCAGAGGCAGACCGCGCCGCGATGGCCGCGCTGACCGGTCGGTCGGTCGCCGTCGCCGCGGCCCCGGGTGCAGTCATCGCCATGCAGCAGAAGAAACCCGAGGAGGAGCTGTTCGGACTGGGCGCGGGGCTCACCGACCTGTTCAAGTCCGGGGTCGGGACGATCAAGTCGTTCGACGAGACGCTCGACGAGGCCGATCAGTACTTCGGCGGTGCCAGGGGCACGAAGTTCGTCGGGCCGGGGTTCGACGTGTTCGGCGAGTTCTTCGGCCGGCTGTCCGAAGGCGAGGACGTCCTGACCGCGCTGGGAGCCGGCGGTACGAAGGGGCTGACCAGCTTCGGCCTCAGCCAGCTCATGCCGGATTCGGGGGGACTCAAGTCGTCGGGCGCGGGGCTCGCGGGGTCGTTCCTCAAGATGTTCGGCGGGCTCGCCGGAGACACCACCCTCGGGGACGTGCTCACCGGGACCGGCATCGGCCTGGACTACGGGGTCAAGGCCGTCAACCCGACGATGCTCGCGCAGCAGTCCACGACGGAGGGGATCATGAGCACGTACAACACGCTGGTCGCCGGGGGCGAGGCGCTGTACACCGGCGAGACGGCCCCGATCGAGGACCTCTACGAGCGAAACCTCACGGGGAAGTCCGGTGACGTCATCCAGGGGTACACGTTCATCGGTGAGGCGCTCTCCAGCCTCGGGAGCGGCGACACGTCGAACCTGTACGATCTCAGCGACCGGGCCGCCAAGGGCGAACTCGGTCCACTCGCCGAGTTCGGTGACTGGCTCGGTGGGAAGATGTTCGAGGTGTTCAACTAGATGGGCCGCGAGAGAACGGACCCAGGGATCGAGCCAGGCGAGGATCGGCACTCGTCGCTCTCCGTCCGACCGATCGCCGGATCGGCGTGGTCGGGACTCCGCCCGACCGATCCGGCGGTGTCACAACCGACGACGGGCGGCCTCCTCCGACCGTTTACCGGCGTCCTCGGTCCCTGGCGGCCCTCGACGGAGGGATCGATGCCCCGGCTGTCGTTCCTCGCGCTGCCGTGGCTCGTCCGCGAACGCGAGATCCGCACGACCGAGCGGGTCACCACCGAACGGGTCGAGACGGGGACGACCCCCTCGACGGACCGGACCCCGGAGACCACGACCGTCTACCGACTCCTCCGGGACGCGGACGGGAGCCCCCGTCGACCGCGGCCGCGACGGGACGACTCCGAAGCCACGGGGGAACCCAGTTCCGGGACCCCGGACAGTGATACGACCCCGTCGGACGGAGCGGACCTCCGCGGAGTGCTCGCCTGGCATCCGATCCTGATCGACGGGTCGACGTTCGCGGGCCGGATCGGGGACGAACCGACCGATCGGACCGTATCGACCGAGCCGACGCCCGTGGCCTGGACGCTCCGTTCGTTCGACCACGGGGAACGGCCGGGCGACGGCGGGGTCGAGAGAGCCGGGGGGACCGACGCGGCGGCCGGGGCCACGGAGAACCGGCGGGTGGGTCGTGAGCCCCGGACAGCAGTGGAAACCGCGGACCGAGCGGACCTCGGTACCAGTACCGCGCCCGTCGGGATCGCTCGCCCGTGGCTTCCGGACGCGGGCACCCCGGGGGAGACCCGACGCGGGACGGGCATCGGACGGTCCGCGCTGGGGATCCGTCCGAGGCTCTCCACGGGACCGACGCCGACGGTGCTCGCCCGCCTCGGCCCTGGATCCCGGGCCGGACCCGTCGAACCGCTCCTGGTCGGCGGCTCGGCCTCGGCAAGCGGGACCCCCGCCAGGGGGACGCCCGACCCCGCTGGAGGACGGTCCGGACCGACCCCGGGGACCGCAGCCGACGACGCCACCGCACCGGGTGCGGTCGAGCGACCGGCCCTGATCCTCCCTGGAGGACAGAGCGGTCCGGGGGAGATCGATGGTCGACCGGGACCGACCGGTGGGGACATCGGGAGGGCAGGACCGGCGTCCGACGACGGGACCGGTCCGTTGACGCTGACGTACCGGGACGCGGGTGCCCGGGACGGCGGGGTTCGAGGGGTGACCCGAACGCCGGGTCGACGACGTGTCGATCCGTCCGCTCCTCCGACCGCCGCGACCGCCGAATCGGTCGGACAGAACGGTTCCATGGGGCGTGCCGGCGGGTCGGTCGAGGACGCGACCGCGACCGGGACGGGCTCGACGACCGATCCGCACGGTAAGTCGAGGGTCCCCGACGTGCCGTTCGCGTCGTTCCCCGACACCGACGCGGCGATCGACCACGTCTACCGCGAGATCGAGCGCCGCTGGCGTATCGACCGCGAACGGAGGGGACTCTGATGGCGGCGTCCGAGCGGGCGACCGGCCCGGAGAAGGCGCTCGTCGAGGTGCTCGACCCGACCGGCGAGCCGCTCGACCCGCCCCAGCGGCTGGCGGTCTCGTTCTACCCGACGGAGTACCGCGTCGAGAGCCGGACCCGCTACGACACCGCCCCCCGGCCCGGACGGACCGACCCGACGACGCAGTTCGTCGGCGGCGACCCCGACACGCTCGGGATGGAGCTCGTCTTCGACACGTACGAGGCCGGCGGGGACGTCCGCCGGGAGTACCTCGACCCCTTCGACCGGCTCCTCCGCAACGACGAGGAGGGCGGCGCACCCCCGCTCTGCCGGGTGTCGTGGGGGAGCCTCGACTTCACGGGCGTCCTCGTCTCGACGAACCGGCGGTTCACGCTCTTCGCGCGCGACGGCACCCCCCTCCGGGCGCGCGTCGAGGTCCAGTTCACCCGCGTCGTCCCCGAGCGGGCCCGGCCGGCCGAGGAATCCGCCCCGTCCGAACAGCGCCGGACCCGGATCGTCGAGCGCGGGGACACGCTCTGGGCCATCTCCGGCGAGGAGTACGGCGACCCGACCGAGTGGCGGACCATCGCGGACGCAAACGGGGTCGAGGACCCCCGGACGCTCCAGATCGGCACCGAACTGGTGATCCCACCGCGGGGTGAGGAATGAGTGCGTCGGCGGTCGGGACGGTCGACACCCCGAGGTTCGCGGTCACGATCGACGACGAGACGCTCGTCGAGAGCTCCGGGCGGGTGACCTCGCTGTCCGTCGAGACGTCGCTCGACGCCGCGTCGCGGTTCGTGGTCGAACTCGCCGGCCGGTTCGATCCCGCGACGGGTCGGTTCACCGACCTCGACCCCGACCGGTTCGAACTCGGGGCCGAAGCGACGGTCGACCTCGGATACGATGGGGAGCCCGAGCGGGTGTTCGTCGGCCGGGTCGCGGGCATCCGGGCGTCGTTCCCGGCCGACAGCGCGCCGACGCTGGAGGTGAGCGGCTACGGCCCGCTCCACGCGATGACCCGTGACTCCGAGTCCGAGTCCTGGACCGAGCGGACCGACAGTGAGGTGGCCGCGGACGTCGTGGGCGATTACGACTTCGACGCGACCGTCGTCGAGGAGACCGGCGTCACCCGCCGGCGGATCGTCCAGAACGGGCAGAACGACTACCGGTTCCTCCAGGGGCTCGCCGCCCGGAACGGGTTCGAGTGCTTCGGTCACCTCGGGACGTTCTACTTCCGGACCCCGCGCGAGGATGTCGACCCCGCCCTCTCGCTGCGCTACGGCGACCGGCTCCGCTCGTTCACGGCCGAGCGGAGCGACGCCGACGACGTCGCCGAGGTGGAGGTCCGCCACTGGGACCCGAAGGCGAAGCGGGAGATCGTCGGCACCGCCGAGCGCGAGACTGACGGCGACGCCCGCCGGGTGTTCCGGCGACCGGTCGACTCCCCGGAGGAGGCAGAACGCCTCGCCCAGGCGGAGCTCGAGCGGCTCGCCCGCGGGACGACCCGTGCCAGCGGCGAGGCGACCGGCCTCCCCGAACTCGTCCCCGGCGAACCCGTCGCGATCACCGGCGTCGGGAGCTTCGGCGGCGAGGACGGGCCGACGTACTACGTCCGCTCGGTGACCCACCGCGTCGACGCACGGAGCGGCTACCGGACGTCGTTCGAGGCCACGGAGGCGATGGCATGAGCGCCGGGTTCGGGTTCGGCGACGGGGACGGCGCGGACCCGGACGCCGCTGTCGCCGGGATGCGGGGCGTCGCCGTCGGCATCGTCACCGACAACGAGGACCCGGACGGGCTCGGGCGGGTGAAGCTCGAGTTCCCGTGGCGCGACGCCGAGGACACCAGCGACTGGGCCCGAATCGCGACCCCGATGGCCGGCTCGGAGATGGGCGCGTACTTCCTGCCCGAGGTCGGCGACGAGGTGCTCGTCGCGTTCGAGAACGGCGACATCCACCACCCCTACGTCCTCGGGTCGCTCTGGAACGGCGAGGACCGCCCGCCGGCCGAGAACGACGGCGACAACGACGTCCGGACGATCCGCTCGCGGAGCGGCCACGAGGTCACGCTCGACGACGACGACCGCGAGGGCAACGTCACGATCCGGAGCGCGGGCGGCCACGAGATCCGCCTCGACGACGCCAGCGGCTCCGAGACGATCACCATCACCGACAGCGCCGGGGAGACCGTCCTCACCGCCGAGGCGACGGGCACCGTCACGCTCGGAGCCGGCGCGACGCTCAAACTGGAGGCACCGATGCTCGAACTCGCCGCCGACGGCAACCTCACCGTCGAGGCCGGCGGCGTACTCACCCTCAAGGGTTCGCTCGTCAAGATCAACTGATACCATGCCCCCCGCAGCACGACTCACCGACTCGACCGCCCACGGACCGCCACTGACCGGCCCCGGAAGCAGCACCGTCCTCATCGGGGGACTCCCCGCCTGGCGTGCGCTCGGGGACCTCCACACCTGTCCGCTGACGACGCCGCCGCCTCCCGCGGTGCCGCACGTGGGCGGGGTCGCACAGCCGGGGAGCAGCAGCGTCCTGATCGAGGGACTGCCGGCCGCCCTGATGGGCGACACCATCGTCGAGGCCGGACCGCCGAACACCATCGTCGGGGGGTGCCCGACCGTGGTGATCGGACCATGACCGACGAGCGCGGGTTCCTCGGGACCGGCGTGTCGTTCCCGCCCGCCACCGACGAGAACGGCCGCTTCCGGACGGCCTCGGGGACCGGGGACGTCGAGCAGGCCATCCGGATCCTCCTCGGGACGGCGAAGGGCGAGCGGGTGATGCGCCCGGAGTTCGGCTGTGGGATCCACGACTACGCGTTCGCCGTCGTCGACGCGACGACGGTGACCCGCGTCGAGACGAGCGTCCGCGAGGCGCTCGCCCGGTGGGAGCCCCGCGTGGTCGTCGACGACGTGACCGTCTCGACGGCCGACCTCGCCGAGGGGCGGCTGCTCGTCGAGATCGCCTACCGCGTCCGGGCGACGAACGCGCCGGGGAACCTCGTCTACCCGTTCTACCTGGGTGAGTCGCCGTGAGCGCCGATCCGCCGACCGTCGACGGACGAACCGTCGAGGAGCTGCGGTCCCTGACCGCGGACCTCGCCGCGGCCTACACCGGCGGCGAGTGGGTCCCGGGGAGCGCCGACGCCGGCGACGCGCTGGTCGCGCTGTTCGGCGAACTCGCCGGCGGCGTGACCGAGCGGCTCGACCGCGTGCCGGCGAAACACCGGGTCGCGTTCTACGACCGGCTCGGGTTCGACCGGCTGGCACCGACCGCCGCTCGGCTGCCGCTCCTGGTGACCGTCGCCGACGGCGTCGAGACCGTGAGCGTCCCCGAGGGGACGGCCGCGGTCGCGACCGGCACGGACGGGAGCGAGCGGACGTTCGAGACCGTCGCGGGGAGCGCCTTCGAGGCCACCTCCGCGGTCCTCGATCGGATGTACACCGTCGACCCGCGGACCGACCGCGTGGTCGACCACCGGGCCGTCGTCGACGGCGGGGAGCCCGTCACGCTGTTCGAGGGTCCGAACGAGCAGCGCCACGCGCTCTACCTCGGCGACGAGGAACTGCTGGCCGTGGCGGCGGGCGGGGCCCTCAGGGTCGCCGTCGACGGGTCGACGCCGTATCACGTCCTCGAATCCGGGCTCCGCTGGGAGTACCACGGCGAACGCACCCACGAGGACGGCTCGGTCGAGGAGGGGTGGCACCCGCTGGAGCTCCGACCGGCCGATGTCGAGCCGATCGCAACGCTCGGCGGGACGGCGGACCTCGAGTTCGGCCTCCCCGGGACGCTCACGACGACGACCGTCGGCGGCCACGAGAGCCTGTGGGTCCGGGCGCGGGTGCCCGAGGGGCTCGGCCCGCTCGGGCTCTTCGACGTCGCAGTCTCGGGCGTCGGGGTCGGCCCGGGGCCGACCGAGCGGCCGCCGGACCTGCTGCTCGCCAACGACGTCCCGCTCGCGGGTGTCGACCCCGAGGGCGCGGACGAGGGGAGCGGAGCCGAAGGGGATGCGGACGACGCGGATGCGGAGGACGGGTCGGACCGCGGTGACGCGAACGGGAACGACGAGGACGACGAGGGCGCGAATCTCCCGGTGACGCCGTTCGGTGACACCCCCCAGCGCCTCGACGCGTTCTACGTCGCGGACGCGGAGGCGTTCGCGAAGCCCGACGCGTCGGTCGAACTCGTCTTCGACCGGCCGGACCGCGCGATCAACGTCTCGGGGCCGCTCCCGCGGCTCTCCTGGGAGTACTGGGACGGCGACCGATGGGCACGACTCGATGTCGAGGACGGGACGAGCGCGCTCACGACGGCCGGCCCCGTCGGGTTCGACGTTCCCGACGACCTCGCGGAGACGTCGGTGGCCGGCGAGACCGCACGCTGGGTCCGGGCCCGCCTCGTCGGCGGGTCGTACGTCGACGTGGAGTACGAGCTGTCGAACGACGTCCCCCCGGAGGTGGTGGAGAACCGGAACGGGGAGCCGCCGGCGTTCGCGTCCGTGCTCGTCAGGTACGCCGACGACCCGCCGAACGACGTGCCCGCCCACCGGCTGACGGAGAACACCCTGACCGTGACGGACGTCGCCCCGCGACTGGACCGCGGCGAGACCGTCCGGCCGTTCCTCGCCGCCTCCGATCGGGGGGAGACGCTCTACCTCGGCTTCGACCGGCCGCTCGCCGACGGCCCGATCACGCTGTTCGTCGACGCCGCCGACCGGTCGGTCCCCGACGGGTTCCACCCCGGGGTTCGCTGGGAGTACAGCGACGACCCGACCGGCGGAACGTGGCGACGGCTGACGGCCGAGGACGGCACGGAGGGGCTCCTCCGGACGGGCATCGTCTCGCTGGTCTTCCCGACGCCGACCGTCGTCCACGAGCGGTTCGGGGTCGAGCGACACTGGGTCAGGGCGCGCGTCGCCGGCGACGCGTTCGTCCCCGCCGTGCCCGTCCCGTCTGACCCGACCGCACTCCCGGTCCGGATCGTCGAGGTCGACGCGCCGAACGAACGGGTCGTCCTGCGGAACGACGGCGACCGGCCGGTCGACCTGACGGGCTACCGGCTGGACTTCGAGTACGGCCAGCCGGCCGAGCAGACCCGGACGTTCCCGATGGAGACCGTCGTCGGGGCGGGCGACAGCCTCGTCGTCGAGACGGGCGCGGAGCCGCCGGGCGACCCGCCGGCCGACGTCCGGTTCACCTACCGGTCGGCGGTGCTGAACGACGTCGACCCCGACACCGTGGCCCTGCTGACACCGGGTGGCGACCCCGTCACCAGACGTCTGGATCGAACGACGGACGACACCGACCTCGAGCGTGCCGTCCTCCGGTCGAGCGACCGGCGGCCCTTCGGGGTCGGGGCGTCCCCGGTCGACCTCTCCGATTCTCTGGCGCGGCTCCGCCGCTCCACGACGACGGCCGAGTCCATCGGTCGCCTGCTCGGCTCGAGCGACGTCCCGTTCGAAATGCTCGAAGGCACTGCCGAGAGCGGAGGCGAGGACGAGAGCGGCGATACGAGCGGGGCCGACCCGGACGCCGACCCCGAACCGTGCGACCCGACGCTGCCCACGGAGCCGCCGTCGGGCGTCCCGGACCGGGCACCGACCACGGTCCGTGGCCTCTACCGGAACGCGGCGTGGGCAGCCGACCTCGCCCGCGTGACCGACGAGCGTGCCGGGTCGAGCACCGGCGTCGCGGACCAGCGGTTCGACCTCCGTTCGGCACCGGTGCTCGACGCCACGGTCACCGTCGACGAGGCGGGGTCGCTCTCGGAGGCGGCACGCGAGGCGCTCGTGGCCGAGCGGCCAGACGAGGTGACCGTCGAGCGCGACGCCGACGGGGCGGTCCGGGCGGTGCGGGTCGAGTGGACGCGCGTCCCCGACCTGCTCGCGTCGGGGCCGTCGGACCGTCACTACGTCCTCGACAGGGTGACGGGCGAGCTCCGGTTCGGCGACGGGATGCGGGGACGGATCCCGCCCCGGGCCCGCAACGGCATCCGCGCGACGTACACGACCGGAGGTGGCGCCGCGGGGAACGTTCCCCCGGGGGCCGTCGAGGAGCTGAAGAGCTCGCTGGCGTTCGTCGACGAGGTGTCGAACCCGGTGGCCGCCGACGGCGGCAGCGAGGTCGAACCCACGGCGGCGGTCCTCGACCGGGCCCCGCGCGAGCTCCGCGACCGGGGTCGAGCGGTGACGGCCGCCGACGTCGAGCGGGTCGCGAGCGGTGCCTCGCGCCGGCTCGCGCGGGTCCGCTGTCTCCCGGGGATGGACGCTGCCGGCGAGCCCCGATCCGGGTGGGTGACGCTCCTGCTCGTCCCCGAGGGGACCGAAGCGCGGCCGCTGCCCTCGGCTACCCTCCGCGAAGCGGTCGGCGACGCGGTCCGGGCGACGCTCCCGGCGACGGTCGTCGCGACCGACCGGCTGGTCGTTCGCGGGCCGAGCTACGTGGCGGCGAGCGTCGTGGTCGAGGTCGCCGGCGACGGGAGCCGGACCGTCGCCGACCTCGAGGCGGCGGTGACCGGTGAGCTCGACGCCTTCCTCCACCCACTGACCGGCGGTCCGGCGGGCAAGGGGTGGGCATTCGGCGACCTCCCCGGCCCCGGCGACGTCTTCGCCCGGCTCGAGGACGTCGACGGCGTCGACCACGTCGCCGCGCTCGAGATCCGGTTCGAGGGTGCCGACGCCACCGTGACCGTTCGCGAGGGTGACACCCCGCCACGGGTCGCCGGGGACGTGCTCGTCACCGGCGGGACACACGAGGTCGACGGGACCGCGACGACGACGACCGGGATCGGAGGTGGCCGGTGAGCCTCGAGATCCCGGAGCTCGACGACCGGACGTTCGACGAGCTGGTGGCCGCCGCCGTCGAGCGGATCCCCGTCCACACCGACGAGTGGACGGACCACAACGCCCACGACCCGGGGATCACGGTCCTCGAGGCGCTGGCGTGGGTCGCGGAGTCGTACGGCTACCGGCTCGACCGGGTGACCGACCGACACGTCCGGAACTACCTCGCGCTCGTCGGGGGCACCCCGCGGGACCCCGTCCCGGCGACCGTCCGGGCGCGACTGGTCGATCCGGGCCCGGCCGCCGGCCACCGGCTCCCCGAGGGCACGCGGCTCGTAGCCGAGGTCGGCACGGCCGAGCGGACGTTCACCACGACCCGGCCGTCGATGCTCACCGCCGCGTCGGTCGTCCGGGTGGTCGTCGAGCACGCCCGCGGACGGACGGATCACACGACGGCGAACGCGACCGAGGAGCTACACTACCCCGCGTTCGGCGAGCGGGCTGCGGCCGGGAGCGCCCTCTACGTCGGGTTCGACGCCGACCCGTTCGACGACCCCGACGGGCGCGTGCCGCTCGACCTCTACCTCGAACGCCACGACCCCGACGGGAGGGCGCCCGCGCCCGTCGACGAGGGGTCGGACCGGTTCGAGCCGTCCGTCGCGCTCGTCTGGGAGTACTGCACCGACCACGACTCGTGGTGGGACGACGCGACCTGGCGGCCGCTCGAGGTCCGACTCGACGAGACCCGGTCGCTCTACCGGGAGGGGACCGTCCGACTCGCTCCCCCGGGGGAGGACTGGGACCTCGCGGGAGCCGGGACGGTGTCGGTCCTCGACGGCCCGAGGGGGATCATCCCGCTGCGCTGTCGACTCGCGACGGCGGGCTACGAGGTGCCGCCTCGACTCGACCGGGTGACGACGAACGTCGTCGATGCGGCCAACCGGGTCCTCCGGGGGCCGACGACGCTCGAACCCGTCCTCGGGGACGGGGAGGTCGCGTCGCCGTCCGTCGTCGAGGACGACGAGGCGACGACCACCGCCCGACCGGGACAGGTGTTCGCGTTCGGCGACGGGCCGGTGCTCGAGGCGGCGGTCGTCATCGAACACCCGGACGGGGAGCGGACGCCCTGGACGGAGGTCCCCGACTTCGACGCCTCGGGGCCGGACGACACCCACTACGTCCGCGACGCGGCGGCAGGGACCGTCGCGTTCGGCGACGGCCGCCGCGGGGCGGTCCCGCCAGCGGGGTCCGCGGTCGTCGCCGAGCGGTACACGGTCGGCGGCGGGTCGGCCGGGAACGTCGGATCGGGAGCCCGGTGGCGGGTCGAGGCGGTCCCGGAGGTGGCCCCCGACGGGAACGGGACGCCGCTCCCCGAGGCGGTCGGGGAGGCGCTCGTGGATCGGGAACTCGCCGCGCTCGCGGCTCCGGAGGGCGGTCGGGACGCCGAGTCGATCCCCGCCGCCCTCCGGCGTGCCCGCGAGGCCTTCCGGCGACCGTACCGGTGTGTCACGCTCGCCGACTACGGGACCGTCGCCGCGGCGACGCCCGGCGTGCGCGTCGGCCGGACGACCGCGTGGGTCGAGACCGGGACGGCCGACCCGCCCGACCCGACGATCCACGTCGTCGTCATCCCCGAGACCGACCGAACGGATCGCCCGGTGCCCAGCGAGGGGTTCCTCGCGGCCGTGGGAGACCACGTCGACCGCCACCGCCTCGTGACCGACCGGGTCCGCGTCGACCCGCCGACGTACGTGCCCGTCCGCGTCGACGCGGAGGTCCGGGCCGCCCCGGGGTACGCGAGTGCGGAGGTCGAGCGAGCCGCCGATGCGGCGCTCGACGGGTTCCTCGACCCGCTCTCGGGGTTCGAGGGCGACGGGTGGCCGTTCGGCCGACCGCTCTACGTCTCCGAACTCTACGATACGCTCGCCGACGTCCCCGGCGTCGAGCGGGTCCTCGACGTGACCGTCCGCGACGACCGGACGGCCGCTCGGTCCCCGACCGGATCGGGTGCGGAGGGTAGCGTGGCGATCCCCGAAGCGGCGCTGTTCGACCCCGGCGACCACCGGGTGACCGTTCGGGACGACGCGGGGAGGTGGTCGGCGTGACCACCCCGTTCGTCGGGACGGCGTCCGGCGACGGATGGCGCGCGTGGGACCGCGTCAATGTCGAGGTGGACGCGACCGGCGCGGCCCGCCTCGCCCGCGACCCGACGCCCACGTACGTCGCCGCCGAGCCGGTCGAGTCGCTCCCGTCGCCGATCGTGGCCATCGACGTCGGCCTCACGCCGCTCGGCGAGCTCTACGCGCTCGGCCGCGACCGCGAGTCCGGTCGGCCGGGGCTCTACCGACACGTCCCCGACGCGGGGACGCTCTGGCGGGTGCCCTGCTTCGACGACCTGGGGGCCGACGCGACGCCCGAGACCGTCCTGACGGACCCACGGGCGCTGTGTGTCACCGACGACACCCTGTTCGTCGCCGACGGCTCGGGTGACCTCCACGCCGTCTCGGTCCACGCCTACCAGCATCGGTGGGTGAGGGCCGGGGCGACGGCCGATCCGGTCGCGCTCGCGACGGACGGCCAGCGCGTCTTCGTCCTCGACCGGGGCGACGGGACGAACGGGACGGTCGGCCGCGTGGGGGCCGACGGGAGCGTCGCCGTCGTCCGGACGGGTCTCGTCGGTGCCCGCGACCTCGCCGTCGCGCCGAACGGCGTCCTGGCGGTCCTGCTGGTCGCCGACGGGTCGGCGAGCGTCGAGCGGTTCGCGCCGGACGGCTCGGCCGTGACCCCGCTCCCCGCCGTCGGACTCCCGGCACCCGACTGTCTCGTCTCGGGGGCGGCCGGCGCGCTACTCGTCGGCGGGACCGACCCGACGGGCGGCCGGACGCTGGTCCGGTACCGCCCGGAGGCGGATCGGTTCGAGGCAGTCCCGGGGATCGACGTCGGGTGGACGGCGCTCGCGCCACCCGGCCCCGGCGACGGCTCGGCGGACCGCTACGGCGTCACCGAGGACGGCGACCTGCGGCGGCTGGAAGCCGCCCGGCTCACCCGACCGCACCCGGCGTCCGGGGCCCACGAGGGACGACTCGAGCGCCGGTTCGACACCGGGGAGCCCGGCACCGAGTGGCACCGGCTGTCGCTCGACGGGGACCTCTCCGGGCCCGCGACCGCGGTCCGGGTCCGGTACCGCGCGACGGACACCGACGTCGGGCCCGAGCCGCTGGAGTCGGTGGGCGGGATCGGCCCGACCCGCGCCGACCGCCTCCGCGCGGCGGGCGTCTCGACGCTCACCGACCTCGCGGGGCTGTCCCCCGCCGCGGTCGCCGCCGTCGTCTCGAGCCCGGAGCGCCCGGTCGGGGCGACGGAGGCCGCGGCGTGGGTCCAGGCGGCCACGGAGCGCGCGCCGGCGTGGACCGAACTCGAACCCGCCGGGGCCGACGACGCGCTCTTCGAGGGGGCCGTCGGTCGCTACCTCCACGTCAGGGTGGAGCTGGTCGGCGAGCCGTCGGCCTCGCCGGTGCTCCGGACGCTCCGTGGGTACTTCGACCGCGACTCCTACCTCGAGTACCTCCCGGCGGTCTACCGCGAGGACGAGCGCTCGGCGGCGTTCCTCGGCCGGTTCCTCGCGGCCTTCGAGGCGGTGTTCGAGGAGGTCGAGTCGGCGCTCGACGGGAGTGGGCGGTACTTCGACCCCGCCGGTGCCCCGACCGAGGGGCTCGCCTGGCTCGCGGAGTGGGTCGGCGTCGACGCCGAGGCCGCCTGGCCGGAGGCGGCCACCCGCGACCTGATCGGTCGGGCACACGACCTCCATCGGCGACGCGGGACGCCCGCCGGACTGCTCGAGCTCGTGGACGTCTACGTCGGCCACGCCACGGCCGCACGGACCGACGACCCGGGGGCGGTCGAGGACGATACCGGCGGGGCGACCCCGGGTGATGGGGTCGCCGACGGCGGAGGGAACGGCGATGACGGGACCACCCCCGAGCACTTCCTCTCGCTACTCGAGTATCCCGACCTCGACGTCGTCGAGGAGCCGGACGCCCGCGAGCCGTTCGAGCGGTTGCTCGGCGGTCCGGGGCGGTTCCTGGTGCTCCTCGGCGCGGCACTCGACGCCGAGGACGAGCGGGCGGTCGATCGGCTGGTCGCCGGATCGACGCCCGCCCACACCGCCGGCGAGGTCGTCCACCTGCGCGACCGGATCCGGCTCGGCGACCACACGTACCTCGGCGTCAACGCGGCGCTGACCGGCCCGGCCTTCCGGGTCGACCGCTCCGCCCTCGGGACCGACGCGGTCCTCGAGGAGCGCGAACCGGCGGGACAGACGACGCTCCGCGGCCGACTCGACGAGGAGAGCCGACTCGCCTGACCCACGATCAACGACAAAAAATGACACACGCACGACAGAGGGACCCCAGATGAGCCACGATACGACGGACGCCGAGACGGGCGTGCCGTTGCAGTTCGAGCGGAACCGCTACTTCCACGGGAAGCTGATGACTGCCCGCGACATGGCGGCCGAGCAGGACTACGTCCGCCGGCGGCTCGCGGCGCTCTCGAGGACCGTCCTCGGGGCCGGGGTGGTCACCGGGCTCGACGTGACTGGCGTCGAGGAGGGCGAGGAGTCGATAAGCGTGACCCTCTCGCCGGGTGTCGCGCTCGACGCGGCCGGCCGGACCGTCGTCGTCCCGGAGGGAACCGGCTCGGTCACGGTCCGCCGGCCGGGCGTCGATGACCCGCTCCCCCCCGAGGAGGTGGATGCCGACGGGGTCGCGCTGACGCTCCGGTACGACCACTGCTCGACCGAGCGCGTCCCGGCACCGGGCAACGAACACGCCGACGGGGACGGCAGCGAGTTCGGCCGTGTCGTCGAGACGTTCGTCGTCGAGGCCGAGCCCGTCGAGATGGACGACGGCGGGAACCCCATCCCTCCAAAGCCCGTCTCCGAGGTGCCCCTGCCGGGGCCGGAGGCGGACCCCGACGAATCGGGTCGGCGCATGGCGGCCGAGGGGTTCGACCGACCGGCCGGAGCGGTCCCGCTCGTCCTCGGAACCCTCTCGAGGAACGAGAGCGATGAACTCACCATCGGGTCCTTCCCCCGACCGCTGGTCTACTCGAACGACCTCGTCTACGGGGCGGCGGTCACCCACGCCACCGACCGCGACAACCCCCACGACGTCGAGGTCGGACAGGTCGAGGGGGCGATCTCGTCCGTCGGCGGGGTCGAACCGGACGCCGACGGCGCGATCGACGTCCGCTCGGACAACGACGCGGTCACCGTCGAGGCGGACGGCAACGCGATCGTCCTCGACAGCGACGCGCTCCGGTCGGTCGTCGTCGAGGGCGAGGGCACGGTCGGCGGCGACGCGAGGGGACGGGTCAGACTCCACACCTCGGACCCCTCGATGGGCATCTCGGTGGACGGGAACCGCATCGGCCTCCGGGCGAACGCGCTCCGCTCGATGGCCGTCGAGGGCGACGACACGGCGGTCGAGGGCGGCGAGGACCGCCGGGTGACGCTGCACTCCTCCGACGGGACGGTCACCATCGCGCCCAACGACGCGGGCGACCGGCTCGATTTCACCGCCGCCGTCGAGGCCGGCGAGGTCGACCTCGAGGGGGTGCTCCGCGAGCTACAGGGGCTATCCGAACACGGTGGCTCGATCGAGTTCGCCTCCTCGAACGACTCCGTCGACGTCAGACCGCTCGAGGAGGAGAACAATGTCCTCGACGTCAGGGTGACACAGGAGTTCGCCGAGCTGCTCCGCCAGCGCATCCTCGACGACCTGGAGGGGGACGACGGGCCACAGTTCCCCATCGACGAGATACGCGAATCGATCCGCGAGGACCTCAGAGCCGAGCTCACCGACTCGATCCGTGCGGACATCGAGGAGGACCTCGTCGGTCGATTCGACGATCTCAACCGGACCAACGAGACGCTCCTGACCCAGCTCAACAGGCTGAGCGAGACGGCCGACCCCCAGGACCAGCCGGTGACCAGCCTGGAGGGAGTCACGCTCGAGAACGCGAACGACCTCCGCGAACGGGGGATCGTCTCCGTCGGCGACCTCGACGCAGCGAGCGACGAGGAGCTCCTGGGGATATCGGGCGTCGGGGAGGTGACCGTGAGCGACTGGCGGACCAGGGTCGACGAGCGGATCCGCCGATGAGCCACGAGAGAGGGGGTGACTGACGTGCCACACGTCACCGACACGCCGCCCGAGGACGTCCGCGAGGACCTCCGACTGCTTGAGGAGCGGCTCGACGACCCGGCGGTCCTCCCCCCGCGCGTGCTCGACCGGACCCTCCTCATCGCCACCTGGAACCTGCGGCACTTCGGCGGTCTCACCGAGGAGTGGCGGTCGGGCTCCGGTGACAGCCCGAAGCGGGACCTCCAGTCGATACTGACCATCGCGGAGATCATCCGCCGGTTCGACGTCGTCGCCCTCCAGGAGGTCCGGGGGGACCTGAAGGCGCTCCGGCACACGATGAAGGCCCTCGGGCGGGACTGGGGGCTGGTCCTCTCGGACGTCACCCGTGGCGATCCCGGGAACGACGAACGACTCGGCTTCCTCTTCGACCGGCGGACGGTCCGGATGTCCGGGCTCGCCGGCGAGCTGGTCGTCCCCGCCGAGGAGTTCGAGGACATCGAGGAGGACGCCCTCCAGCGGCAGTTCGCCCGGACGCCGTACGCCGTCTCGTTCCAGTGCGGCGGCGAGACGTTCATCCTCGTGACGCTGCACGTCATCTGGGGCGACTCCGAGGCCGAGCGGACGCCCGAACTGCGGGCCATCGCCGAGTGGCTCGACGAGTGGGCCCGCGACGTGAACGCGTGGGACCACAACCTGATCGCGCTGGGCGATTTCAACATCGACCGCCGGGACGGCGAGCGCTACCGTGCGTTCACCTCGACCGGCCTGCACGTCCCCGACGCCCTCCACGACGTTCCACGGACGCTCTGGAGCGATCCCGACGACCCACACCTCGACAAGTTCTACGACCAGATCGCGTGGTTCACCGCCGACGGCGACCGGCCGGCGCTCTCGCTCGACTACCGCGAGGGAGGGTACTTCGACTTCGAGGACGTCGCGCTCCCCCGGCGGGACCTGACCCGGAACTCGCTCTCCTGGCGGATCTCGGACCACTACCCCCTCTGGGCGGCGTTCGACCTCCGGTGACGGTCCGGGAGCGACTCGTCTACTGAACTACCTGCAGGGTCATATCAATCGAAGTCACGTATCGACGGATGAGAGAGGGAGAGCCCGGGCGGCGGTCACCGACGTCGGCTTCGACGTCGAGAACGCTCCGGGCACGGGGGCGGCGCTCGATCGGCTCGACTCCGGTAGGGTCGACTGCGTGGTCACGGATCACGACCCGTCCGAGGTCGACGGCGTCGCGCTCGCCGAGCGACTCGCGGAACGTCGATCGGAGCTCCCGGTCGTGTTCCATCCGACGGACGGATCGGAGTCGCTCGCGAGCCGGGCGGTCGCCGCTGGCGTATCGGCGTACCTTCCCGGTGACGAGGGACCGGAGGCGTTCGACGGGCCGGACGTCGAGATGGCCGAACTGCTGGTCGCCCACACCGCGCGAACGCTCGACCGACTCCGGCACGATGCGGAGTTCGAGCGACAGAACGAGCGCCTGGAGGAGTTCGCGGGCGTCGTCAGCCACGACCTCCGGAACCCGCTCAACGTCGCACAGGCTCGACTCGAACTCGCCCGCGAGGAACGGGACGGGGAGAGTGCGAACCTCGAAGCCGTCGCCGGCGCGCTCTCGTGCATGGACGTCATCGTCGACGACACGCTGACGCTCGCCCGGCAGGGACGGCGGCGATCGAGACCGAACCCGTCGAGCTGGTGACGTTCGCCCGACGGTGCTGGGGGCTCCTCGACACGGGCCGGGCCGACCTCGAGACCGGGGACTCGCTCGTCGTCCGGGCCGACCCCAACCGCCTGCAGAGCCTGTTCGGGAACCTCTTTCGGAACGCCGTCGAGCACGGCTCGACGGGCTACCGGGTGGGGTCGGACGATCCGGACGGCCGGGACGACGCGACGCCGACCGTCCGCGTGGGGGCCATCGACCGGGAGGGGTTCTACGTCGAGGACGACGGACCCGGTATCCCCGAATCGGAGCGCGAACGGGTGTTCGAGGCGGGCTACACGACCGCCAGTGCGGGGACGGGGTTCGCCTGGCCATCGCCGAGGAGATCGTGGAGGCCCAAGGCTGGGAGATCGCGGTGGCGCCGAGCGGGGACGGCGGCGCCCGCTTCGAGGTGACGGGGGTCGAGCCCGCCGACTGAGAGACACGCACGATCGTCCGACCCGGAGTGCCCCTCACCGGCCCTCGAACGTCGGATCGCCGTCGTCCTCGAGGAATGCCCGGACCGCGGCCTCGTGGTCCTCGGAACGCCGGAGCCGCCGGTCGAGCCGGCGCTCGTAGAGGGGGGCGCCGTCGCTGGCCTCGTGGAACGCCGCGAGGTCGAGCGTGGCGCGGACGGCGAGCGGCGGCTGTGCGGCGACCGCCTCCACGAACGACTCGACCCGGTCGTCGAGCTCGTCGGCCGGACAACGTCCGGTGAGGAGACCGTCCACGTCGGCCCGTTCGGCGTCGAACCGCTCGCCGGTCACCGCGAGTTCCCGTGCACGGGCGGGTCCGACCGCGGCGGCGAGTTTCCGGATGCCGCCGCCGCTGGCGAGGATGCCGAGACCTACTTCGGGGAGGCCGAACTCGCTGCGGTCGCTCGCGAACCTGAAATCACAGTCGAGCGCGATGACGAGCCCGCCCCCGAGGCAGTAGCCGTCGACCTTCGCGACGACGGGCCCCTCGAACCCGCTCGCGGCCTCGTAGACGTCGACCGGGACGGTTCGGCCCTCGGCGAACTCGGTCACGTCCGCGCCGGCCGAGAACGCTCGACCGGCCCCGCTCACGACGACCGCACGCACCGCGACGCCGTCGGCCCCGTCGTCGAGTTCGGCGAACGCCTCGAACGCCTCGACGACCTCCGCACAGAGCGGCGTCGAGAGGGCGTTCAGCGCGTCCGGTCTGTCGAGTCGCACACGGCCGATCCCGGTCGCCTCGTCGAAGCTCCAGTCGATGGTCTCGAACTCGCGGGTGGACATGGATGGACGACGAAGACGGCCGGTATAACGGTTCGGCACTCCCGGAGTACCTGCTCGCACACGACGACGAGCGGTTCGTCTTTCCGGCTCCGGCCTACGCCGAGCCGCTCGTGGGGCGTCGTCTACGGAACCGACGGGGAGACGGCTGTCCTGGCCGGGGAGGTCGCGGCGGAGGTCGGACCGGACGGACCGTTCCTCACGGGTATGGACGGTCCCGTCACTGCCGTCGGTCGCGAACTCGGCGCTCCGGTGGTGTCGGCCGACAGCGACCTCACCCACCCCGAAACACGGGCGATCGTCGACGTCGAGGAGTATCGCGAACCGTCCCTGGATCGATCCCGGATCCCGTGTGGCCACGACCGGGACCGCGTGACGGGGGAACGCTCCGTTCGGATCTCGGATCCGATCTCAGAACTGCTCGTGGTCCTCGCGGATGGACGCGAAGGTCTCGCCCGCGGCCACCCGCTCGGCCAGGTCGGACTCGGACTCGCGGAGGTCGGCGGCGCTCTCGGCCACCCGCGCCTCGTGTTCGGCGGGGACGACCACGACACCGGTCGCGTCGGCGACGACGACGTCGCCGGGTTCGACGCGGACGCCGTCGACGGTGACCGCTTCGTCGGTCGAGGCGACGCGGACCCGCCGCTGGCCCGACCGGGGTGTGGGCTGGCGGCCGAACACCGGGAACGCCCCCTCGCGGATTTCGGGGATATCGCGGTATCCCCCGTCGATCACGACGCCCTCGACGCCGGCGTTCTCGGCGAGCTTCGAGGCCTGGCCGCCCCAGCAGGAGAGGTCGGGGCTCACACCACGGACGACGAGCACCTCGCCCGCCGCGAGCGCCTCGAGCATGGCGAGCGGGAAGTTCGTCGTCCCCTCGCCGCGTGCACGCTCGAATCGGAGCGGGCGGGCGCGGCCGACCGCCCGGTGCCCGGGCGCGGCCGGTGAGGGCCCCGTCACCACGCCGTCGAGGCCGTGTTCGTCCATCGCGTCCGAGACGAGGCTGGTGTCGCACTCCGCGAGTGCCGAGAGCGGGTCGGCGTCCATGCACTCCCGTCCGCCGGCGGGTGCAAAACCCTTCAGGTCGGACGGCTGCGAGCCGCGGTAGTCACTGTGGTCGACAAAAGAGACCATAGATTCGACTGAGAACCACCGGGTAACTATCAGAACGACTCCGCTGAATACGAGGCGCGTATCTTGCGGAGGTCTGTCTATGGCATCAGTCGTCCCAAGTAAGCGCTCTAAGTTCTCGTGTCTCCGTGTCCTCCTGGTCAAGTATGAGGGCGGCTCCAAGTGCGAGGCGCTCATCAAACTCGCTACCGTATGCGAGGTCGATTTCGACCGTTTTGGTGACTCCAACCCTGCGCCGGACGGTGCCAAGTACGCTCCCGGTGGGGCGTACAATCTCCATCACAACCGGCACCGGAAGGGTCGTTTCGAGCCCGATCTCGTAGAGAAGCTTTCTGAACGTTCCCTTGTCACGAATGGTCGCCACTTTACTGCCCGACCCGTTGTGTATCGTCCAGCGACGGCCGAGGAGCGCGATGTCGTCAACGACACGACCGAACACCTCGTCCGTCTCGGAATCGACGAACTGAAACCCCTCCACGGAGGGGGGAAACCGATACTCGACGCCAAAAACATCGTTCCCTTCCGGATCTACGAACACGAGGTCGGTAGATTCAATCCGTGCCTCGTATGCTGGTTCACCATCCTTCGTGACCACGTATCGAAACGAGAACGGAGTAATACGTGCACTGTAGGTTGTCATCGTCGGTTCCAAACGCATAGATCGTATAAATGATCTCCCGAGCGACGGACTCTGTCGACAGCCTGTGCCGCCTGTCCGTAGCTACAGCCGTATCGACCGCCGAACTGTTCGTGCACCGCTGGCGACGCTCCACAGTTCCCGCGTCCGATGGTACTCTGTCGTCTGTATCGTTCACGTCGTTTCTGATAGCAATCGGGTATTACGTACAGACTCGTGCAAGATACAGGGCCCGCGCATTCAGTAATCGTTGGTCAGAGGGCTTGATTCGGTTCTGGAACCTGGCTGTCGGGAAACTGTTCGACGAGGTTCTTGACTCCGATCGTTACGGTCCAGTCGGCTGGATCGTTGTGCCTTCCTCGTTGGATGTCACGAATACGAACGCCCGAATCGGTCGGACTCACCCGAACGCGGTCTCCGAACTGTACGCGGTTGAATCGATCTCGTGAGACGTCGAGAATTCCAAAGTCGCTCTCCAACAACGATAGATCAGTCGTTTCGATACTCGACAGACCGACCTGGAATATAACGCCGGTGAAACGCTTCTGGAGCGTTCGAAACGTCTCGTCGGACACCGTCACGTCGGTCGCAGTCCGCACGATATCGGGATACTCCTCCGGCTCCCACCCGAAGATCCGACTCCGACCGTCCGACCACAGCCAACAGAGGTCCGCGACGTGTCCCTGCCCGCGGTCGGTTTCCCATTGGACTGCGACAGCTTTGTACGAGAGGAAAGCGGGTTCGGACTGCGACAGGAAATCCAGACAGCCACTCGTCGAACCGAGACCAGCGAGTCCGAGTGTGGAAATCATGAATCCCCTCCGAGAAATCTCCATGATCTGTTGCTCTAGTGGTTGGAAAGAAAGAGGCATGAACATTCCGGATCATTCCCAGACGAGAGTGAAACGGCTATACCGGCGAGATCGGACGAAGGGTCCGATTTGCTGAACTCAGTCTCCGTATCTCGCAAGTCGATCTGAATAAATCATAAATAAATCATGTAGA
>JAZKST010000098.1:0-6434 GCA_036625905.1 Haloarculaceae archaeon | reverse complement strand
CCACACCGACGCCGACACCGACGTCGACGAACGCGACCGCCACACCGACGCCGACGCCGACCGCCACACCGACGCCGACGGCGACACCGACCGCTACACCGACGCCGACGTCGACGGACGCGACGGCATCGCTGGGCGACACGATGGCCGAACCGCTGTCGGAGGTCGAGCCGTGATGATCGACGTTTCCGTCGTGACCGAACGGCTACCGAGCGTGTCCGGACTGGGTCGCGCCCGGAGCACCGCGGTCCGGTGGATCCCGGGACTCAGGGAGGACGCCCCGAAGCGGAACTTCGTCCTGCTGATCGCCTACGTCGAACTGCTCCTCTTCGGGCTGAGCCTCCTCCGTCACGTCCTCTGATACTGATCATCGTAGCCAGCCGGAGGGTTCGACCGGTCCGCGCTCACTTGCCGAGGCTCGTCTCCCCCCGGAACCGGGCCGCGAGGTCCCGCACCCCCTCGCGGAGCGTCCACTCCGGTTCGTAGCCCGTGGTCCCGAGCCGCGCGAAGTCGACGTGGTACGACGGGCCGGGGTGCTCGTCCTCGAGGTAGGTGACGTCGACGGGTCCCACCTCCTCGCGGACGATCTCGGCGATCTCGCCGACGCGGTAGTTCTCCGCGTCCGAACCGACGTTGTAAACGAGCTCCGGCCAGTTCTCGGGTTCGAGGGCGGCCGCGGCGTACGCGCGGGCGGCGTCCCGGACGTGGATGAACGGCCGCCAGTTCGACCCGTCGCCGTAGACGGTGAGCGCCCGGTCGGTCAGTGCCCGGAAGACGAAGCCGTTCACCACGAGGTTGAACCGGACGCCGGGCGCGTCCCCGTAGTTCGTGGCCATCCGCAGGGCGGTCGCGTCCGCCTCGTGCTCCTCGCGGAACTCCCGGAGCAGGGACTCGCCCTCGAGTTTGGTCTCGGCGTAGGGGTTGATGGGATCCGGATCGACCGTCTCGTCGATGTCCGTGCTCGTCGCGCGGCCGTAGACGTTACACGAGGAGGCGAACACGACGTTCCCGACGCCGAGCTTGCCGGCCGCCCGGAGGACGTTCTCGGTGCCGTCGCGGTTGACCGCGAACGTCTCCGCTCGGCGGTCGTGGGTCGAATCTGCACCCGTGATGGCCGCGAGGTGGACCACCGCGTCGGTCCCCCGCATCGCCGACTCCGCGTCGCCGTACTCCCGGACGTCCCCGCGGCGGAACCGGACGTCCCCGCCGCCGAGCGTCCCCATCAGCGCCCGCGGGGAGCCCGAGGCGAGCGAGTCCATCACCGTCACCGTCGAGACGTGGTCGTCCGCCCGCAGGAGGGGGACGAGGACGCTCCCGATGTAGCCACAGCCGCCCGTGACGAGGACGTCCGTGCTCGCGTCGGTCATGGTTCGTCCGTCGAGAGGGGGCCGTTAAGCCGTTACGACCGGTACGCGAAGCCGGTCGGACCGTCTCCGTCACCTCGATCGAGGCCGGTCGAGGCCGGTCGAGGCCGGACGGGGTAGAGTATCGCCGGTAAACGACCACGCACGACCGTGTCAGGCGTCGACTGCGCACCTGAACCCGCAGTTGCCCGTCGTGCTCGTCGGCGGGGTCGAACTCCGGGCGGCGACGCGGTAGCGATTGCAGTACGAGTCGTGACAGAGATACGAGCCGCCACGGATGACCTTCCCGTCACCCTCCGGGGGGCCGACCGGGTCCGTGAGGGGTGCCTCGGGGTGGTCGGCCGTGAACCAGTCCCCACACCACTCCCAGACGTTCCCCGAGGCGTTGTAGAGTCCGAACTCGTTCTGTCGGAACGCGTCGACCGGGGCGGTCCCCCGATACCCGTCCGCCGCCGTGTTCTCGGTCGGAAAGTCCCCCTGCCAGATGTTGCACCTGTGCTCGCCGTCCGGCCGTAGCTCGTCACCCCACGGGAACCGCTTCCCGACGAGCCCTCCGCGTGCCGCGCGCTCCCACTCCGCCTCGGTCGGCAGGCGCTTGTCGGCCCACCCGGCGTACTCGACGGCGTCGCGCCAGGAGACGTGTACGACAGGGTGCTTCAACCGCTCCTCGATGGACGACCCCGGGCCCTCGGGCCTGAACCAGTTCGCCCCTTCGACGCCGAGCCACCAGGATCCCCCGTCGGCCGAGTCGAGGACGTGCTCGCGGTCCTCGGGACCGACGAAGTCCCGGAAGACGAACGACCAGCCGAACCGCTCGGCGTCGGTGGTGTAGCCGGTCTCGGTCACGAACTGGTAGAACTCGGCGTTCGTCACCTGGTGGCGGTCGATGTAGAACGGGTCGAGCTCGACCGTACGGCGCGGCCCCTCGCCGTCCCGTGGAAACCCCACGTCGTCGTCGGTCCCCATCTCGAAGGTCCCGCCCGGTACCTCCGCCATCCGCTCCGTGTCGGCCCTCGCGGCAGACGTCTCGTCGTATGGGTTGGTCGGCAGGGACGTCACCCCCTCGTGATCGCCGGCGACGCAGCACTCGGCGGGTCCGTCGGGATCGCTCGGCTCGTGCTGCATGAACGCGACGCCAGTCGGGCCGGCAGGGCATAAACGTTCGCGAACCGGGCCGAACGGGTGTCCCGGTCGGGAAGCGGCTACGGTGTCCCGGCGTCCACGAGTGGTCGGTGGTGTCACACCGCAGACTTTTGTCCCCCCGTGGAGTCGGACGGTCCATGCCCGACGACCGCCCGAACGTCCTGTTCCTGATGAACGACGAGCACCGGCCGGACCTCGCCGGGTTCGCCGGGAACGACGTCGTCCGAACGCCGACCCTCGACTGGCTGGCCGAGACCGGAACCGTGTTCACGAACGCGTACACGCCCTCGCCGATCTGCGTCCCTGGTCGTCACGCGATCCGTACGGGCAAACTCCCCCGGACCTACGAGGACGAGGGGCTCGACGAGTTCGACGACGGGTACCCCTACATGGCCCGGAAACTCACCGATCACGCCTACATGACCGCCCAGGCCGGCAAGGAGCACTACCCCGGGTGGTCACAGATGCTCGGCTACCGCAAGCGCCTCGGCCCGACGCCGATGAAGCGCGCCGTGGGCGACACCGCCGTCGACACGGAGAACTCCGGCGCGCTCGACCTCGAACGCGACGTCGACTACGGCGACTACGGGGGGTGGGACGACTGGAAGTGGTTCTGGGAGAAGGAGGTGAAACGGGCGGGGATCTCCGACTCCCGCGTCCAGGTGCAGGACCGCCGCTCGGTCGAGGGAACCGAGCAGTTCCTCCGGCAGTTCTTCGTCTCTCCCTACTACGACCGCGCACAGCCCGACCGACCGCTGTTCGTGAAGACGAGCCTCATCCAGCCCCATTACCCCTTCTTCACCGAGGAGGAGGAGCTGTTCACCTACTACATGAACCGGGTGGACCCCTATATCGAGGAGCCGGACGACCACCCCGCCGCCCGCACGGACCGGTGGCAGGAGGTGGGAGAGCTCACCCCCGGCGAGGACGTCGACGCCCGGGAGATACGCCGGGCGACCGCGGCCTACTACGCCATGGTCGAGCGGGTGGACGCGCTGTTCGGCCGGGTCATCGACCGGCTCCGGCAGGTCGGCGAGGACCCCGACGAGTGGGTGATCGTGTTCACGAGCGACCACGGCGAGATGCTCGGCGAACGCGGACTCTGGGGGAAGATCAACTTCTACGAGTCGGCCGTCCGCGTCCCGCTGATCGTCCGCTGGCCGGAGCGGTTCGACCCCGGCACCGTCGAGGAGAACGTGAGCCTCTGTGACCTGTATGCGACGCTGTGTGACCTCGCGGAGATCCCGATCCCGGACGACGTCGATTCCCGGAGTCTCGTCCCGCTCCTGGAGGGCGAGACCGACGACTGGAACGACGAGGCGATCTCGCAGGGCGCGGACAACACCGCGGTCCACGGGGGACTGGGCCCCGAGGAACTGATGATCAAGCGGGGCGATCTGAAGTACTGCTGGTACGGCGAGGGCGAGCCCGAACTCCTGTTCGACCTCGACCGGGACCCCGGCGAGACGACGAACTACGTCGACGATCCCGGGTACACGGACGAGGTCGAGCGGTTCCGCGAGCGCCGCGGCGAACTCGGCTACGGACCGAACGCGGATCCGGACTACGAGAACGCCGGCTATCGCTGAGCGCCGGTCGATTCGTACGGTCGTGCGTAGTTGCTTTTATGCCACGGAGCAGGGATCCGTCTCGCCGGTCTCGAACGGCGATCTTCCCGAAGACCACTGAAAATAGTTACTGCCGCCGCGGGTTCGCCCGACGATCCGTCCTCGTCGGGGCGGGTTCGATACGCTGTTCGACTGCGTGAGGTCATCGGTGTCGTACGCCGCCCGGCACTGCACGGGTCACCAGCGAAACCCCGTCGACCCGGATACAGGAGGGTTCGGCATCGTCCGTCGAAGCGAGCGCTTTCGGCATCCCCGAGGCCGTCGGTCAGGTCCACACGCAGATCGATCTCCCCGAACTCCCCGGCCCGGGTCGTTCGTACAGTGAGATGCTCGCTGGCCTCGTCGTAGGCGAGCGCCGCCTGTGCGATCGCGAGGCTCCGGCGCGTGGTCCGCCACGCCGTGAGGTCCTCCCCCCTTCGGTGTCGTCGCTGGATAGCTGTCTGGCGAGTTCCTCGGGGGATACCGCATCGTACCGGTCGGCGTACCCGCAGAGTTCCGCTTTCATCCGTCGGGTGCCGTCGATGAGCTCCCCGCGGTCGGTTCGCTCACGCGTGCTCGCTCGGCGACCTCGGCTGCCGACTGGGCCTCACGAGCCCCCTCGACCACCTCGTACACCCGCTCGAACGGCGTCGTCTCGGCTTCCCGCTCCTCCACCACACGCTCGTTGATGTCGGCCCACGTGTCCGCTTCGGCCATCGCCGTTCCTCCGATCTTCGAGAACAAATGATTTTCTGAGGAAGATACACGTTCCTGAGTGGTTGTCCGGGACGGCTACCGGGAAGCCCGCCTCCGGTATCCCCGGACGCGGAGCCCGGCGGGATCAGCAGGCCCTACTCCGCTTCCTCCTGGAGCGCCGCGGGGAGGAAGCGGTCCTCGTGGTCGGTGATGGTCTCCCGGTACCGGGTGAGCGACTCGAGCACGTCGCGGGCACCCTCCTTCCAGGTGAGCGCCTGCTCGCCGATGAGCTCCATATAGCGGTCGTTCTCGATTTCCATCTCGTGCTCCTCGTCCTCGTCGCGGGGGTTCTCGACGTGGGTGACCTCGACGTCCAGGCCGAGGTCGTCGCCGACCGACTGGATGGTCTCGGCGAGTTCGACGATGGCGATGGGCCGAGTCACCTGGTTGTAGACGACGTGGTCGTCCGGACGTTCGTCGGGGTCCATCGTCGCCAGCCGCGCGAGCCCCTCGACGGCGTCCTCGAGCGAGACAAACGGTTTGCGCTGGAGCCCCTTCCCGTACACCGTGAGCGGGTAGCCGGCGACGGCCTGCGCGGCGAAGCGGTGGGCGACGACACCGAAGTAGTAGTCGAAGTCCAGCCGGGTCTTCAGCCGGTCGTCCACGCGGGTCTCCTCGGTCTCGGTCCCGTAGGTGATGGCGGTCCGGACGTCCGAGATCGGGATGTCGAACTGCTGGTGGGCCAGCCGAAGATTGGCAGCATCGTGACATTTGGTGAGGTGATACCAGCTCCCCGCCATCGCGGGGAACGGCACCTCGTCGCGCTGGCCCTGGTTCTCCATGACCGCGCCACCCTCGGGGATGGGGAACTCGGGAGCCCCGTAGACCCCAGTAGTAGTGGTCTCCACGAGATGGGTGTCGGCCATGTCGTTCTCGGCGAGGCCGAACGCGAGGTTCCGCGTGGCCTGCATGTTGTTGTGCTGGGTGTAGTTGGCCCGCTCGCCGTTCATGTTGGCGTACGGCGCGGAGGGCTGGGCGGCGAGATGCAGGACCGTGCTCGGCTCGTGGACCTGCAGCATCTCGTCGACGAACGACCGCTCGGTCAGGTCGCCCTCGACGAACGAGAGGTTGCCGAGGCCGTGGACCTCGCGTGCGGCCGCCAGTCGCTCGTCCACGCCCGCGACCGGGACCGCGCTCCGGGAGCCGACCTCCTCGACCCACCGCCGGCGCGCGAGGTTGTCCACGATCACGACCCGCTCGTCGGTCCGCTCGGCGACGCGCAGGGCGGTGGGCCACCCGATGTAGCCGTCGCCCCCTGTCACGATGGTGCTCATAGGTTACTCAGTATATGAGTAACTACACTACCGGATAAATATCTTGGGGTCGAGTCGACCACCGGGAACGCGGCCGTCGATGGATTGCGGCTCCCCGCCCGACCATCGCCGGATCGCTCGTCCGGCCAGTACCGAGTCGCTCGCCCCGGGACCATCGCGTCGCGCGCACCGACTGCTGGATATCTCCTGCGGATCAGCGGGGTCACTCCGTATCGAATGTGGATCGTCCTCGTCGCGACGCTGGTGACGCACCGGAGCCGCCGAATCGACGGCCTCCCGGCCGAGGTAGT
>JAZKST010000097.1:0-6511 GCA_036625905.1 Haloarculaceae archaeon | reverse complement strand
CCCGACGTGTCACGCGTCACCGTCACGACGGGCGCCCGGCTCCACGCCGGCTTCCGCAACCTCTCGCTGTCGCTCGCGCGGCTCTACGGCGGTGTCGGCCTCGCACTCGCCGAGCCCCGGGCCACGGTGACCGCCGAACCTGCCCCGGGCGTGACGGTGACCGCCGGGGCGGACGGGGGATCGGACCACGGGGTCGCCGAGGAGGTGGCGGACTACGCCCACCGGACCCGTGACCTGCTCGACCTTCCGGGTGCCCGTATCGAGGTCCGCGAGCGGCTCCCCCGGCACGTCGGCCTCGGCAGCGGGACCCAGCTCGCGCTCGCGGCGTACGCCGCGGTCGCGCGTGCGAACGACGCCGAACCGCGCCCCCGCGAGCACGCCCCCGCGCTCGGCCGCGGCGGTCGCTCCGGCGTCGGCGTCGCCGCGTTCGAAACAGGGGGGTTCGTCGTCGACGCCGGCCACCCGACCGAGCGGTTCACGACCGCCCCGCCCGCCGACGGGGAGTGGACCGTCCCGGCCGTACTCGCGCGCTACGACCTCCCCGCGGACTGGCGGGTCTGTCTCGTCCTGCCCGAGACCGACCCCGGCCGCCACGGCGAGGACGAGGACCGGAGCATCCGCGGGGTCGTAGAGCGCGCGGACCCGGCGCTGGCCGAGGAGCTCGCCTCGCTGCTCGTCGACCGGCTCCTCCCGGCGGCCGTCGAGGGACGACTCGACCCGTTCGGGGCCGCGCTCGCTGAGTTCGGCCGGCTCAACGGCGCCTGGTACGCCGACGTCCAGGGCGGGGTCTACCGCCCGCCCGCGGGGCGGATCGTCGAGGCGCTCTCGGGGTCGCCGGCGGTCGTGGGCGCGGGCCAGTCCTCCTGGGGACCGGCCATCTGGGCGCTCACCGACGCCGACCGCGCCGCGGAGGCCCGGGCGGCCGCCGATGCCGCACTCGGCGACGCCGGACCCGGCGGGCGGGTGGTGCTCACCCGACCGCGGAACGAGGGCGCGGCGGTCGGCGTCCAGAGCGACGACTGACGGGAGTCCGTGCCCGACTGGAGCGTGCGCACCGAAACGGAGCGCCGCTCAGCGGCTCTTGTAGTCCTTCTGTGGGACGTCGACGGTCGGCGCGTCGGCGGCCTGCCAGGCGGTGAACCCGCCCGCGAGGTGTGCGACGTCCGGGTAGCCCATCTCCCGGAGGTCCCTGGCTGCCAGCGCCGACCGGCCGCCCTCGTTGCAGTAGAGCACGTACCGGTTCTCCGGGTCGAAGAACGGCTTGTAGTACTCGGTGTCCGGGTCGGCCCAGAACTCGATCATCCCGCGGGGGGCGTGCTCGGCGTCGGAGATCGATCCCTCGATCCACACCTCGCGGATGTCCCGGATGTCGACGGGTATCGACTCGTCCGCCTCGAGTTCGGCGCGCAGTTCCTCGACGCTCAGGGACTCGACGGTCGCGTCGGCCTCCTCGACCATCCCCCAGGCGGTCCGGTCGAGTCGGAACGGCGGCTCGTCGCGCTCCCGGTCGTCCTCGTCGGCCATGCCGGTCGGGAGGGGCGGGGGCCACCTAAGCGTTGGCTGCCGGGGATCGAGGGGGGACTCCAACGCGCCGGTCGTCGGGGGACTCTTTGGCCCCCCCGGGCTACGGGCGACCGGATGACGGACGCGAGGGACGGGGCCGACGCGAGGGGCGCGGCGAACGGGACGACCAGTGTGCGGTTCGGCGGACACGCGGTCCGGGGTGTCGGCCTCGACGGCGAGACGCGCTGTGCGCACTACGCGAGCGAGCGGGACGTCGTCGCCATCAGGTTCGCCTGCTGTGAGGCCTACTACCCGTGCTTCCAGTGTCACGCGGCCGTCGCCGACCACGATCCGGAGCCGGTCCCCTCCGAGGAGTTCGACGATCCCGGCGTGCTCTGTGGGGCCTGCGGGACAGCCCTCACCGTCCGGTCGTACCTCGACTGCGGCCACGAGTGCCCGGCCTGCGGGGCGGCGTTCAACCCCGGGTGTGCGGCCCACCACGACCGCTACTTCGAGACGGACTGAACCGCGCCCCCGAACGCCCGTATCGCTCGCAAGCGGGCGCGTTTCCAGCCCGGAACTGGGGCGACTTCGGGGGACTCCTCGACCGGCTCGACCACGTCGAGGCGCTCGGCGCGGACTGCGTCTGGGTCCGGCCGTTCGACCCGAGCCCCCTCCGGGACAACGGCTACGACGTCGCGGACTACTACGCCGTCGACGATCGCCTCGAGTTCTACTTCGCCGACGGCGAGGGGTTCGACTCCCTGTTCAGCTTCGTCGGCAACTCCCACCTCGTCTACGGCGTCGGGGTGAAGGACACCTGGACGATCCACCGCACCGTCGAGGTGCTCCCCGGACCCTCCGTGACGGTGCGGTGGACGAACTTCCTCTGCAACCACGACGAGTGGAACCTCCTGAAGCTGCCGCGGGAGGCGCTCGACTTCGGCCGGGAGGACTTCCGGCAGGGCGAGGGTGAGTTCGAACTTCACGGATCCGGGCACAGGGGGGTGTTCGTCCACCGGTTCCGCCACAGCGACGCGGTACTGCTCGCGGCCCACAACACTGCCGCCGAGCACCGGCGGGTCGTGGTGGAGTTCGACTCGCCGCTCGAGGCGACCGAGCACGTCCTCGGCCCCGGGGGGTACCACGTCCAGGACGGCGGCGTGACGCTACTCTCGGAGGACTGCGAGTACGTCTGGCTCCGGGGGAACCGTTCGGCCCGGGAGTGACGGAACGGCCCGGCGTACCCCCGTCGAAACCGCCTCCGACTGGGATAGTAGCGACTGTTACATACGGAGCGTAAGTCCGACAGGATACGCTGGAGGAACGTAGACACTTCCGGTGAGATAGGATCAGCAGGGGTGGGGTGGGATGCAGAATCCCCTGTGCTATCGCGACCGCAATTGGCACCAATCGGGGCGGAAAAGTCATTGTTCGGTGTAGAATCCTCATCGAACGATGCCAAAAACTAAAACGGGTCGACACGACGACTACCGATTCGGCGGCCCGCCGAGCGGGTCGGCGAGCTTCTACGGGAGGGGCGTCCTCCGTCCGGCCGCGAAAGGGCACCGGGATGCGACCGTTCACGTACGTCGCTCGCGACCCGTCAGTCGTCCGCGGGCGCGGGCCCGGTATCCGCCTGTGCGGTCCAGAGGGCCGCGTACTTGCCGTTCATCCCGAGTAGCTCGTCGTGGCTCCCCTGCTCGACGATCCGGCCGTCGTCCATCACGACGATCTCGTCGGCGTCCTTGATCGTGGAGAGCCGGTGGGCGATGACGAAGGCCGTGCGCTCTTCGACCAGCCGGTCGAGGCTCTCCTGTATCAGCTCCTCCGTCTCCGTGTCGACGTCGGAGGTCGCCTCGTCGAAGATGATGATCGCCGGGTCGTTCAACAGCGCACGGGCGATGGCGAGCCGCTGTCGCTGCCCCCCGGAGAGCTTGACCCCGCGCTCCCCGACACGGGTGTCGTAGCCGTGTGGCAGCTCCGTGATGAACTCGTGGGCTTCGGCAGCCATAGCCACGTCACGGACCCGCTCCCGTGCAGCCTCGCTCCCGTCCCCGTCGTCGTCCCCGTACCACTCCGTCTCGAGGGCGTCGCGGTCGCCGTAGGCGATGTTCTCGGCGACCGTCCCCGAGAACAGATACGGGTTCTGCTCGACGATGGCGACCTCGTCGCGGAGCGTCCGGAGGTCGTACTCCCGGACGTCGACGCCGTCCACGCGAACGGCTCCCTCGTCGACGTCATCAGAATCGCGGTGCGATTCTGATTGGCTCGTGGGAGCTCCGCTCCCACGAACGTCGTGGAACCGGGCGACGAGTTTCAACAACGTCGACTTGCCGGCACCGGTCGGTCCCGCCAGCCCGACCGTCGTGCCGGCGGGGACGTCCAGCGACACGTCGTGGATGACCGGGTCCCGGTCCCCGTAGGCGAAGGTGACCCCGTCGAAGCTCACGTGCCCCTCGACTCGCTCGGGGCGGTGGGGCGACGCCGGCGAGGTGATCGTCGGGTCGTGGCCGAGCAGGCCGAACACCCGCTCGGCGCTCGACTTGGCGAGCTGGTACTTGTTGGCCGACTTCCCGACGCGGCGCATCGGCGAGTAGAGCCGGCGGAGCAGGAGGAAGAACAGCGCGAAGCTGCCGGTCGACAGCGCCACGCCGCCGGCCGCCCCCGCGCCGACGATGTCCATCCCCCCGACGTACAGCGCGACCACGAAGACGATGCCGGTGAGCAGGCGAAGGCCCGAGAAGAAGCCACGGCGGATGCGCAGCGCCGCGACCTTCTCGTCGTGGTACCGTTCGCTCTGCTCGGCGACACGGTCCCGTTCGAAGTCGTAGCGGTCGAACGCCTTGATGACGGCGGCACCCCCGAGGTTGTTCTCCAGACGCGTGTTCAGCCGCGCGACCGTCTCGCGGATGGACTTGTACCGCGGTTCGATCCACGTCAGGAACCGGCCGCTCGCCACGCCGATGATCGGAACGGGGGCGAGTGCGATGAGCGCGAGCTTCGGCGAGTAGAACCACAGGACGACGCTGATACCGCCGACGGTGGCGATCACGCGGACGAGCTGTCGGAACTCCGTGTTGAGGAACTGCTCCAGCCTGTTGATGTCGCTGTTGAGGATGGACATCATTCCGCCCGTCTGGTGGTCGACGAAGAAGTCCATCGAGAGGTGCTGGAGGTGGTCGTAGGTGTCGTCACGGAGGTCCCGCTGGACCTTCTGTGCGGTCGACTGGAGCAGATACCGGGAGGCGAACCGCGTGATCGACCGGACCACGTACGCGAGGATCGCGATCAGGACGAGCTGTTCGAGCAGTTCGATACGGGCCGCCTGGTCGGTGATCCGTCCCGCCGGTAACAGTCCGATCCGCGTCAGGAGGCCCGTGTCGCCCGACGTCCGAATGACGCGGTCGATCGCTGCCGCGACGATTATCGGCGGTACGAGCCTGGCGAACCGTGTCAGGAACGAGGCGAGCACCCCGAGCGAAAGCCGGACCCAGTAGGCCCGGGCGTAGGACAGCAGGCTCACCATCGGATGTCCGGCGACGTTGTCCCGGACGTCCTCGAACCCACCGTGGTCGTCGGTCATCACCCGCCGTTACCGCTGCGGGGGCAAGTATTCGGTGCCTCGCTCCAGGGATCGGCAGTTCCGCTTCCCGCGACCGCGCGGAGAGTGGCCGAGCCGACCGGGACCGGTTCGGATACGGCGTCGTCCCGGGGAGCTGGTGACGACCGGACCCGTCACCGACCGACGATTCCGACGACCCCGTCGGTCCCGATAACCCGACGAGGCCGTTGGAACCGCTCCACCCGCCCAGGCCGCTCACCCGCCCAGGCCGCTCTGGAACCCCCGCTGGATGGTCAGCGCGTGGGCGTAGTCCGACTGCGAGAGGACGCCGACGACCGCCCCGTCCTCCTCGACGAGCGCGTTCGTGCTCCCGGCCTGGTTCAGGAGCGCCAGGGTGTCGAACGCGCCGGCACCGACACCGACCCGGGGGACCTCCCGCATCACCGACTCGACGGTAGTCCCGGTCGTGTCGGATCCGCGGCTCCGTTTGCGAGCCTGCTTGAGGTCGTCCAGGCTCACCACCCCGACGATGCGCCCCCCCTCGCCGAGGACCGGGTAGACCGTCCGCCGCTCGCCGAGCATCCGGGAGCCGAGTTCCTCGACGGTCGTGTCCGCCGGGACCGCCGTCACGTCCCGCGTGGCGATGTCCCCGACCGTGATGCCCGTGAGGAGTTCGTCGAGGAGGACCGTCCGGGACTCGGTGGTGGCCGCGCCGTAGACGAAGAAGGCGAGCAGCAGGAGGATGATCTGGAAGGTGAACACGCCGACGATGGCGAACAGGAACGCGAAGACCACGCCGATGCGGCCGGCGATGCGGGTCGCGCTCGCGTACGGTCGCCGCCGCGCGAGCAGTGCCCGGAGGATCCGTCCGCCATCCATCGGGAACGCCGGCAGGAGGTTGAAACCCGCGAGGACGGCGTTCGTTATCGCGAGCCAGCCGAAGAGGAACCGGGGGACGGCAAGCGAGCTGGGGACGACGAGCAGCCCGACGTAGCAGACGGCGGCGACGAGCACGCTCGTGATCGGGCCGGCGATGGCGATCCAGAACTCCCGGTCCCACTCCCGCGGGATCGAGGTCAGCGCCGCCATCCCGCCGAGGATCCAGAGCGTGATCGACTCGATGGTCAGGCCGTACCGCAGCGCGACCCACGAGTGGCCCAGTTCGTGGATCGTCACGCTCACGAACAGTCCGACGGCCGCCGTGATGCCGATGATCCACGGGTTCGAGCCGGCCCGTAGCTGTGCGAGGTCGAACCCCACGCCGGTGAGCCGCTCGATGAACCCCGCGTACACCGCGATCTGCCCGCCGCTCCCGATGAGCCACGCCAGGATCGGCAGGAAGATTATCAGCGAGGTGTTGATCCGGATCGGTATGTCCCATATCTCGCCGAGGGTGAAGCTTCTCATATCAGTAGGTCCGGCGACCGGGAATTAACTCCACCG
>JAZKST010000096.1:0-6577 GCA_036625905.1 Haloarculaceae archaeon | reverse complement strand
TCCGCGAGACCATCGTCGGCATCGTCGCGGGGATGGCCTACGGGAGCGACGGCGTCGACCGCGGCGTCCCCATCATCGCGTTCGCCCGGAAGAGCGACGAGGAGACGAAGGTCTCGGCCCGCGGGACGGGGACGCTCGTCCGGCGGGGTCTCGACCTCTCGCGGGTGATGGGCGAGGCGAGCGCCGCCGTGGGTGGCAAGGGCGGCGGCCACGACGTCGCCGCCGGTGCGACCATCCCCGCCGGCTCCGAGGCCGACTTCGTCGCCGAGGCGGACCGGATCGTCGGCGAACAGCTCGGATGAGTGGGGACGCCTCGCGCTGGTCGGTGCCGGGCTCCTGGAGGCGGTGGCGGTGTCCGGACTGGCCGAGGCGGAACGGTACTCCGTCCGGCCGGACCAGCCTTTTACCGAGGGGATCCGAACGGGCGGCCATGCACGCCCGCTGTCCGAACTGTGACACCGAACTGGTCGCGTTCGCCGACCTCGAGGCCGACCTGCGGGAGACGCTGGCGGCCGACCCGGCGCGCCAGCGCCAGTCGGTCGACCACCGACGGGAGAGGCACACCGTCTGTCCGGACTGCACGCTCGAGATACACGGCTGCGGCCAGCCGTACGCCGTCCCCCGGGCGACGCAGTAGTCGTCCGACAGTATCGTACGAGGTGGCCTTCAGGCGTCCCCGGCGAACCGGTGGAGGAAGGCCGCGCTCGTGCGGATGCCGTTCTCGAAGCAGTCGAGGTCGAGGTGTTCGTTCGGCGCGTGGTTGTCCTGGTCGGGGTTCGCGTACGGGACGACCAGCACCGGTACGTCCTCCAGGCCGTCGACGTCCCGGAAGAACGTCGCGGGGAGGCTCCCGCCGAGGACGGGGAGTTCGACGACGGCCTCGTCCCAGACCGCCTCGAGGGCTCCCCTGACGGCGTCGGCTGCCGGGACGTCCGTGGGCGTCTTCGTCGGCGGATACGCGGTCCCCTTCTCCACCTCGACGTCGGGGTTCACCGACGAGACGTGGGTGCGGATGCGCTCGAAGACGGCGTCCGGGTCCTGGTCCGGGACGAGGCGGCAGTCGAGCGTGGCCGTCGCCTCGTGAGCGACGATGGTCTTCCCGCCCGGTCCCCCGTAGCCGCCATCGATGCCGTTGACGTTGAGCGTCGGTTCGAGGAGCAGGCGCTCGTAGTACGGTCGGTCCGTCGCGAAGTGGGTGAGTCCGAGCTCCTCCCTGATCGCCGCCTCGTCGACGGGGATGGCGGCGACCAGCTCCCGGTCGCTCTCGGTCACCTCGATGCCGTCGTGGAAGTCCTCGACGGTGATCCGGTCGCCGGCCTCGGCCTGCATCGAGTCGATCACCTCGATCAGCTCGTTCGCGGCGTTCGGGACCGGGCCGCCGAAGTTGCCCGAGTGCAGGTCGCCCTTCGCCGTCCGGTGGGCGAGCCGAAACGCGAGGATGCCCCGGTGGCCGTAGATGAGCGTCGGCCGCCGGGAGCGGTGCATGGGGCCGTCGGCGATGTAGACGAGGTCGGCGTCGGCGATCTCCGATCCGTCCGAGGCGAGGTACTCCCGGAGTCCGTGGCTGCCGCTCTCCTCGCCGCCCTCCACGAGGAGCTTGACGTTCACCTCGGGGAACGCGTCGGCCGCGCGTAGAGCGTCGACCGCGAAGGCGTGCGCGCCGAACTGGCCCTTGTTGTCCCCGGCTCCCCGGGCGTATATGCTCCCGTCTCGGACCGTCGGCTCGAACGGCGGGGACTCCCAGTCGCTCTCCTCGCCGGGGGGCTGGACGTCGTAGTGCCCGTAGAAGACGACCGTCGGCGCGTCGGCGTCGGCCAGCACCGCCGCGTAGACGAGCGGGTCGTGGTCCGTCTCGACGAGTTTCCACTCGTCGAACCCGTGCCGGGAGACGAGCTCGCCGACGAGCGCTCCGCCGTCGGTCACGCCCCCGCCCGTCGAGCTGACGGTGGGGTGACTGAGCAGCTCGAAGAGCGCGTCCCGGTAGTCGTCGAGCCGTTCCTCGATCGCCGTGTCCACGGTGGGTGGGGTCCCTGTCATCGTCGTGCTCGTGCTGCCGAAGCGCCCCTCGGCACCCGCACGGTACGGTGACCCCCGGGATAACCGTTGCTCGCCGAACGGCGGGCTACTCGAACCGCTCCGGCTCCAGCCGCGACAGCCGCATCGCGTTGCCCGTCACGCCGAGGCTCATCCCCATGTCCCCGACGACGACCGCCAGCGCCACGCTGACGAGCCCCAGCGGGACGCCGAGTGCGAGCAGGAACTTCACGCCGAGGCTCGCCCAGACGTTCTGCCGGATCACCCCGTTGGCCGTGTGCGAGAGCGCGTACAGGTACGGGAGCTTCCCGACGTCGTCGCCCATCAGGGCGATGTCGGCGGTCTCGAGGGCGGTGTCGGTGCCGGCCGCACCCATCGCGACACCCACCTCGGCGACCGCGAGCGCCGGTGCGTCGTTGATGCCGTCGCCGACCATCGCCACCTCGCCGTACGTCGCCTGCAGCTCCTCGATGGCGTCGACTTTCTCCTCGGGCAGGAGTTCCGCGCGGTACTCGTCGACGCCGACCCGCTCGGCGATCGCCCGCGCGGTGCCCTCGTTGTCGCCCGTCAGCATCACGACGCGCTCGACGCCCAGCTCCCGCAGGCGCTCGACCGCCCGCCTCGACGCGGGGCGCACCTCGTCCGCGATGGCGATGGCGCCCAGCAGCTCCGTCCCCGTCCCGACGAGGACGACCGTCTTGCCGTCGCGTTCCAGTGCGGCGAGCGTGTCCCCGGCGAACGCCCCGTCGTCGTCTCTGGCCACACCCTCGGATACGACACCGCCGTCGGTCGCCGCGCGGGCCCGCGAGAGGTCGAACCCCAGCTCCTCGAAGAGCGCCGGCTTGCCCGCGTAGTACGTCTCGGCGTCGATCGTCCCGCGGATGCCCTTGCCGGTCAGGCTCTCGAAGGCCGTCGGATCCGGGAGGTCGGCCACGCCCGCCCGCTCGGCACGGGCGAGGATCGCCTCGGCGAGGGGGTGCTCGCTGCGACGCTCCAGTCCGGCGGCCCGGCGGAGCAGCGTCGCCTCGTCGGCCCCGCCGAGCGGGACCACGTCGGTGACGGCGAGTTCGCCCTTCGTGAGCGTCCCGGTCTTGTCGAGCGCGACCGCGTCGACCTCGCCCATCGCCTCCAGGTGGTTGCCGCCCTTGATGAGGACGCCGTTCTTCGCGGCGCTGGTGATGCCCGAGACGACCGAGACCGGCGTCGAGATGACGAACGCACAGGGGCAGGCGATCACCAGCAGGGTGAGTCCGCGGACGAACCACGTCCCCCAGTCGCCGGCGAACGTGAACGCGTACCCGGCCGCACCGACCGAGACGGGCTCGGCGATGACCAGCGGCGGAACGGCGGCTGTCAGGACCGCCAGCACGACCACGACCGGCGTGTAGTAGCCCGCGAACCGATCGACGAACCGTTCGGTCTCGGTCTTCCTCGCCTGGGCCCCCTGCACCATCTCGATGACCCGCGAGAGCGTCGAGTCGCCCGCCGTCGAGGTCACCTCCACCTCGAGGTAGCCCTCCTCGTTGATCGCGCCGGCGTACACCTCGTCACCGGCGGTCTTGTCGACCGGGACCGACTCCCCGGTGATCGGCGACTCGTCGACCGCGCTCTCGCCCTTCAGAACTCTGCCGTCGAGCGGTATCTTCTCGCCCGGACGGACGACCGCTATCTCGCCGACGCTGACGTCGTCGGTCGGCACCGTCACCTCTTCCCCCTCCCGCCTGACGGTCGCCTCGTCCGGCGACAGCTCCATCAGCTCGCGCAGGGAGTCCCGTGCCCTGTCCATCGCGTACTCCTCGAGCAGCTCGGCGATGCTGAACAGGACGGCCAGGGTCGCCGCCTCGACGACGTAGCCGATGCCGGTCGCGGCGACGATGGCCGTTCCCATCAGCAGGTCGATATCGAGGCTCCGGTTCCGCGCCGAGTAGTAGCCGCTCCGGACGACCGGCAGCCCGCTGGCGGCGACCGCACCGAGGAACAGCACGTCGGCGACCGAGAGCTGGTAGCCGAGGACGCTCGCCACGGCGACGTTCTGCCCCGCGAGGAGGAACTCGACGAGGAGACCGAGCACGACGAGGGCCGCACCGAGCCACGTCCTCCTCGCCCGCGGACTCGTCCACACCTCCGACGGCGGTGCGACCTCGACGCCCCCGCTCCGTTCGTCCGCACCGGAGCCGGGGGCAGCGTCGGCCGTGGCTTCGGAGTCTCCGACGACGTCGTAGCCGGCGCCCTCGATGGCCGCGACCACGTTGGCCTCGTCGGTACGGTCGGGGTCGTACGTGACGGTGGCCGTGCCGGTGGTCGGCTGGAGCGCGACGTCGCGGACGCCGTCGACGCGTCCCAGGCTCCTGTCGACCTTCTTCGCACAGGACGGGCAGTCCATCTCGGGGACTGCGAGCCGGGCAGTCAGCTCCCGCTGCCCACCGTCCCCGGTCGAGTGCCCCCCAGCGTGCGGCTCGTCGGTCATCACTGCGAGATAGGGCGGTCGACTCGATAAGCCTTGATTGGAAATTTCCAAACAAACGGTGTCTGCCGACCGCGAGCGGGGTCCTCAGAGCGGCGTCGGGGACCCCGCCGTCATCCGCTCGCGGGCCACGTACTCCTTCGCCAGGTGCTCCTCGGCCCGCCGCAGCCGGTAGGTGAGCGTCGATCGGGGCACGTCGAGGTGCTCGGCGAGTCCGCCGACGTCGACCTCGCGCGGGGACTCGTAGTAGCCGTGTTCGACCGCGGCCCGGAGCGCGGCCGCCTGTTCGGGGGACGGTCCGCCCGTCCCGCCGGTCGCGTCGCCCGTCGGCGAGGCGGCGTCGGTCGTTCGGAGCATCTCCGTCCGGGCGCAGTCGCCGACGGCGGCCTCGAGGTCGTCGAAGAACGCCGCCACGTCACCCTCGCCGGCGTGGATGATGCGCCACGTGTAGTGGCGGCCCTCGTGGCGGGTGTCGAACAGGACGCCGTCGCCGAGGTGGTCGCGAGCGATGTGCGGGACGGACGCACAGGTGGGGGTGCGCTCCCAGTCGGAGTAGAGGACGAGCGTGTCGTCGGTGTGATCGAGGACCCGCGTCGTCTGTGTGGCCCCGCAGTCGTCGGTCGCGAGGCAGTCAGCGTAGTAGTCCGCGGTGAGGAAGGTGTCCTCGATGTCCTCGAGTGCCTCGGGCGTTCCCGTGGCGTGGTCGACCCGCCAGAGGCGCTCGGCGGTGGCGTGCAGCGAGAGCGAGCGGATCCGGGCGTCGGGGTGGTCCGCGAGCGTGTCGGCAACCCTGTTGTACCCGGGTTCGTACTCGAGGGCGAAGACGAGTTCTCGCATAGCTCCCGTAGGGGCCACCGCGGCATAACACGTGGCATCGGGCTGCCCACGCTCGACCGGTAGTAGCGGGCTTTGCCGATGGGTTAGTTCCCACCTCCCTGGATCGAGACCGAGTTTCGTATCCCTGCATACGGTTTATCGACCCCGGACGGTCCGCCCGATGATCCGCGTGAAATCCGTCCGTTGCGGTGGGTCGGAGTCTCCTGCAGTCCGGCCGCGGCTGATCGGGCTCATGCTTTTCCCGGTCCCCGTGCGAGCGCCGGTATGACGGACGAGGTCAGCTACGAGCGGCGCGGTCCGGTCGCGGTCGTCACGATCGACCGGCCGGAGCGGCGCAACGCGGTCGACCACGCCGCCGCGGAGGCGCTGCTTGATGCCTGGACACGGTTCGAGGAGGGCGACGCCGTAGTCGGGGTCCTGACGGGCGCTGGCGGGACGTTCTCGGCCGGTGCGGACCTGAAGGCGATGGACCTGGAGGACTCGCCGGAGGGGTGGCTCGGGTTCACCCGCGAGCGGGTTTCGAAGCCGACGATCGCGGCCGTCGAGGGCCACTGCGTCGCCGGCGGGCTGGAGATGGCGCTCTGGTGTGACCTGCGGGTCGCCGGTACGGGCGCGACGTTCGGCTGTTTCCAGCGCCGCTTCGGCGTCCCGCTGGTCGATGGCGGCACCCAACGGCTCCCGCGGGTCGTCGGGCTCGGCCGGGCGCTGGACATGATACTCACGGGGAGGGCCGTGGACGCCGAGACGGCCGAGCGCTGGGGGCTCGTCACCCGTCTCGCCCCCGGGGGCGAGGCGCTCTCGCGGGCTGTCGAACTCGGCCAGCGGATCGCGGAGTTCCCACAGGAGACGGTGTCGACCGACCGCGCCGCGGTGTACGACGGGGTCGGGACGCCCCTCCGGCAGGGGCTCGGGCTCGAGGGGTGGCACGGCTCCCGTGCCATCGGGACAGGCAGGGAGGGCGCCGAGCGGTTCGCCGGCGGCGAGGGCCGTAGCGGTGCGGGCATCGACGACCCCGAGACCTCGGGGTGATACTGTCGGGCATACCCGCTCGAACATCGTCGCCCGTTCCGGCGATGTCACCCAGAGACGTACGTTCGACAGTGCGAGGGCGCTCCGACCCGTTATGCGGGGCGGGGTCGATCCCCACGTCCGGCGACGGGATAAACCGAATATCGCGATATGGAATCCGGTCTCGGGGGTCACGGTGGCGACGAGGTGGTAACTGTACCCCGCGCGTACGAT
>JAZKST010000042.1:0-30595 GCA_036625905.1 Haloarculaceae archaeon | reverse complement strand
GTGCCACTGGCCCACCCGGGCGGCCTCGGTCTTCTCCGGGAGGTTCCAGTACTCCCGGAATAGCGCGGGGTTGCCGTCGTACGCGGAGGCCTCTCCGTGTCGCACCGCGATCTCGCCCAGTTCGCCGACCCCGAGCGGCTCCCCGGTCTCGGTGTCGAGTATCGCCACGTCGAACCCGGGGGTGGGCTTGCCCATCGACCCCGGCCGGGCCTCGAACCACCGCCGGCAGGTCGTGGCGATCAGGTTCGCCTCGGTCTGACCGTACTGCTCGTTGACGGGCACGCCGAGGGTTTCCTCGGCCCACTCGGCGATCTCGGGGGTGAGCGGCTCCCCGCCGGCGGCGATCACCTCCAGGTCGAGGTCGTACCGCGCCGCGGGGTCGTCGACGGACATCAGCATCCGGACGGCGGTCGGCGGTATCCACGCGTGGGTGACGCCGAACTCCTCGGCGATCTCGAACGCGGTCTCGGGGTCGAACGTCCCCATCGGGTAGCCGACGACGGGGCGGCCGTAGTGCCACGCCGGACAGAGCAGGTTGCCGAGGCCGCCGAGCCACGCCCAGTCCGCCGGCGTCCACATCACCGACCCCTCGAGGTCGAGCTCGAAGTACATCCGGTAGGCCGGACAGTGGCCGACCCAGACGTCGTGGCTGAGGACGACGCCCTTCGGCGGCCCCGTGGAACCGGAAGTGTAGGGGACGACCGCCGGCGTATCGCCGTCCGTCGCCGCGCGGTCGAACCGCCGGGACTCCCCGGCGTGGAGGTCCGCGAACGCGAGCGTGTCGCCCACCGCGTCGCCGTCGACCTCAACGACGTGTTCCAGATCGGGGAGGCTCTCGCGAGCGGCGTCGAGCGTCTCCCGGACCGACGCGTCGACGACGACCGCCGTGGCCCCGCTGTCGCACAGTCGGTACTCGAGGGCGTCGGAGCCGAAGAGAACGGAGAGCGGGAGCGACACCGCACCGAGCTTCCAGCACGCGAGGTGGGTGAGCATCGCCGCCGGCTTCTGCGGGACGATCACACCCACGCGGTCCCCGCGCTCGACGCCGAGGGATGCCAGCCCGTTCGCCACCCGGTTCGACAGCGTGTCGAGGTCGTGGAACGTGTACGTCTCCCGGCGGCCGCCCGGGTAGGCCTGGAACAGCGCCACGCGCCCCTTCGGGTCCTCGTGCTTGCCGACGAGGTCGTACGCCGCGTTGTAGTCCGCCGGGACGTTCCACTCGAACCCCTCGCGGGCTTCCTCGTAGGTGTCGTAGTCGAACGTACAGTGCCAGGGCATGGCACGGGGCTCCGTCCCCTCGCTGATAAACGCTCGCTCCGGTCGCACGGACCGGAGGGGCGGATGATCTACGCCGGCGGCGGTTCGACGTGCGAGAGATAGCCCGCGAGGTCCGTCGTCGTCACCATCCCGATGACTCCCTCCTCCTCGTCGACGACGGGCATGTGATGGAACCCGGCGTCGACAATCGTGTCCGCCACCACCCGGATGGGCGTTCCCGCCGTCGTCGTGACGACGTCCGTACTCATGTACCGGGTGACCGTCGTCTCGGCCTTCGGCTGGCTCCGTGCGACGATGCTCACGAAGTCCGTCGTCGTGAGGATCCCCTCGACCCTGTTGGCCTCGTCGACGACGAGCACCGAGCCGACGCCCTCGTCGAGCATCAACTGTGCCGCGTCCTCGACGAGCGTGTCCGGCCCGACGGTCTTGAGGTCCGTCGACATTACCCGACCGACGAAGATGTCGTCCATGGGCCGTGGTGCCACCCGTCGGATAAAAACGTGCGGGTTCGCCACAGGGACCGACCCGACCGATGGCGTCGTCCCCCGTCCCCGGGGACGCCGTCGGACCGGTCGGCGCCCGACCGTCCGGACGACCGGACCGAGCACTGCGGGAGTCTTTATCTCGTCGCGACACGATGGGGAACCATGCGACCCGACCGCTGGACGCCGTTCGCGGTCCTCTGGCCCGAGCGGTACGTGAGCGACGACGAGGCCCTCTGGTCGGAGCTCGACATCGAGGAGTGGTCGCGGCGGAGCTACGAGTGGGTGGAAGACGACTGGAACGGGTTCGTCGACTTCGCCAAGCGACCCCACGAGACGCTCGCGGACGGGACCGGCGACTGCGAGGACTATGCGCTCGTGGCCGCCTCGTGGGCGCTCGCCAACGACCGGCCCGGGGTGGGGCTGGCGGTCTGCTGGGAGTGGCCGTACCCGTGGCCGCGCCACGCCATCGCCTACGACGACGAGCGGGTCTACTCCTCCGGACACGTCACCGGGGAGTCAGTCGAGGAGTTCAACGAGCGCGAGGGGTACCGGTTCGCCCTGCGTCGGCCCGTCCGGTGGCGGTCCGGCCCCGGCCCGGGCGGCGGGACCGAGGGGACCGATGGACCGGACGAGTCCGAGACCGACTGATACGGACGGTTGTAGTCCGTATGACCGGCTCTCGATCCGCTCCCGACCACGAGCTTCAAGCCTCCCGCCCGCGAGGGACGACCAGTGGCAGTCTCCTTCGACCTCTTCGGCACGCTCGTCGCCGTCGACCGGCCGGCCGACCCAGCGACGGCCGTCGGACGGGAGCTCGAGGCGCTCGGACACCCCATCCCGTCGGGGTGGGCGACCGCCTACCGGAGCCCGCAGGTCGAGGTCCCCGAGGGGGTAGAGGTGTCCCTCCTCGAGCACGTCCGGGCGATCCTCCGGAGCGACGGTCCGGCTGGGGCCCCCGACGAACGGACCGTGCGGCGGGCCCTGCTCCGGGCGTTCGACACCGACGTCCGGACCCGGCCGGGTGCCGAACGGGCGGTGGCCGCGGCCGCCGAGCACGGCCCCGTCGGGGTCCTCTCGAACTGCTCGGTGCCGGGGCTCGTCGCGCGCACGCTCGACCGGTCGACGCTCGACCCCGGACGGTTCGACGCCGTCCTCGCCAGCGTCGATATCGGGTGGCGGAAGCCCCATCGCCGCGCGTTCGAGACCGTCGCCGACCGGCTCGGCGTCCGGATCGACGAACTCCTCCACGTCGGGGACGACCCGCGGACCGACGGCGGTGCGACCGACGCTGGCGCACGGGCCGTCCTGCTCGAGTCGGTCCCGCTGGCCGACGTCCCCGAACACCTCGGCCCGACGGGATGACCCTCGCGGGCCCCCTCGCCGTCGTCGTGGCCGCGGGGCTCGAGATGCTCGTCTCGGAGCCGCCGGTGCAGCTCCACCCGGTCGCCTGGTTCGGGCGTGCGGTCGCCCCGTTCGACCGCGAATGGGCGACGCCGGGACCGCGAACGGTGGGGGTCGCCGTCGCCCTCCTCTTCCCGCTGGTCGCCGCCGCGGCCGTCGGTGGCGCCGTGTGGCTCGCCGACATCGTCCATCCGCTCGCCGCGGGGGCGCTCGCCGGCCTCGCCCTGTTCGCCGCGACGAGCCTCCGGATGCTCCTCGGCGAAGCTCGCCGGGTGAACGGGCTCGTCGACGCGGACCCGGACGAGGCCCGGACGGCGCTCCGTTCGCTCGCCGGCCGGGACGCGACCGACCTCTCGGCGGGTGAGGTTCGGAGCGCCGCCGTCGAGAGCGCCGCCGAGAACCTCGCCGACGGTCTCGTCGCCCCGCTGCTCGCGTTCGCGGCCCTCGCGCCGGTGTCGCTCCCCCTCGCGGCCGGCGCGGCGGCGTGGGTGAAGGCGGTGAACACGCTCGACTCGATGCTCGGCTACCGGTCGAAGCCGGTCGGCTGGGCGAGCGCCCGGCTGGACGACCTCGCGATGTGGGTCCCCGCGCGGCTGAGCGCGGTCCTGCTCGCGGTCGTGGCGGGGTCGGTGGGGGCGCTCGGCCGCGCCCGCGAGTGGGCGAGCGAGCCGCCGTCGCCGAACTCGGGGTGGCCGATGGCGACGCTCGCAGCCCTGCTCGACGTCCGCCTCGAGAAGCCCGGCGTCTACGTCCTGAACCCCGGTGGAGTGCTCCCGACGGAGGAGGCGGTCGAGCGGGGTGTCGCGCTCGTCCGCCGGGCGGGCCTCCTCGCGTACGTCCTGGCGGGAGCGGCTGCGGGGGCCGGCGCGAGCACGGGGGTGCTCGCGTGGTCCTGAGCGCGCTCCGGGGGGCGCTCGGCTTCCTCACTCGGCTCCCCGTCGGCCACGACGAGTCGTCCTGGAACGCCTTCCGGCGGACGCCGGTCGCGTTCCCGCTTGCGGGCTACGTCGTCGGGGCGCTCCTCGCGGTCCCAGTGGTCCTGCCCGCCGCCGTGCCCGCACCGGTCGTCGCGTTCCTGTTCGTCGTCTGGGTGGTCGGGGTGACGGGGATCACCCACCTCGACGGCCTCGCGGACCTCGGCGACGCGGCGGTCGTCCACGGCACCGGGCGGCGGCGCGAGGCGATGAAGGACTCGCAGGTCGGGGTCGGGGGGACCGTCGCCGTCGGACTGGCGCTGGTGGGGCTCGCGCTCGCCGGGCTCGCGCTCGCCGGGCTCCCCCCTCGCGTGGCCGCAGGGCTCGTCGTCGCCGCGGAGGTGACCGCGAAGCTCTCGATGGCCGGCATCGCGGCGTTCGGCACGGCCGCTCACGAGGGGCTCGGCTCGCAGGTCGTCGACGACCGGAGCCGTGGCACCCTCGCTCCCGTCCTCGTCGCCCTCCCCGTCCTCGTCCTGACGTGGCCGTCGCCCGCGGCCGCGGTCGGACTCCTCGCGGGGCTGGCGGCCGCCTGGCTGCTCGCCCGGTGGGTCCGGGAGTGGCTCGGCGGCGTCAGCGGCGACGCACTCGGCGCGGCGAACGAACTCGCACGACTCGCCGCGCTCCACGCCGGCGTGCTCGTGTGGAGTGCGCTCTGAGCGAGCGGCGCGTCGGACCTCGCCGCTCGGGCGACGCCCTGAGGACCTACGGCGAGTACGTGCGGACCCGCCTCCACGACTGGTACGAGGGTCCCGGGACGGAACGTGACTTCTCCGGGACGGCGGACGTCTACTACGGCGACCCGACCGTACACGAGTTCTTCGAGCGTACCACCTGGCACGCCGGACAGCACACGCGCCAGCTGGAGTGGATGCTCGCCGAAAAGTTCGACGTCGACGTGGAGCCGCTCGATCCGGAGCTCCGGGACGGCCTCCCGATGCCCGAGAAGGTCTGGGACGCGGCGCACGTGTCCGGGCCCGTCCCGCCGGGCTCCGGGACGACGGGTCGGGCCTTGCAGCTTTATGACCCCGTGACGAGGAGTCGACCCGCTATGGTACGCGAGTACGTGGAGTCCGAAGTCCCGTCGACGTACGACCTCCGGTCGGTCCCCCCGGTCCGCGACGAGGAGGGGGTCACACAGACGGTGTTCAGGGGGATGGACCAGATGGTCGGGTTCACGGTCATCGAGCCGGACAAGCCGGACGCAGAGCCCCACTCCCACCCCTGGGAGCAGGTGAACGTCCTCGCCGAGGGGCGGCTCGACTTCCGGGTCGACGGCGAGCGGGTCCCCCTCGAGCCGTACGACGCGCTGGCGATCCCACCGGGGGTCGAACACACGGCTCGGGCGGTCGGCGAGCGGGCAGTCCTGTTCGCGTTCTGGCCGCTCCGCGAGGACCGCCTCGACGCGACCGGCTACCAGACCGAGTTCGGGGACGAGTAGGTCGGCGCTCGACACACTCCCACACGAAAGCTTACGAGCCACCGCGTCCAGACCCGCGCATGGACGTCATCCACACGTGCATCTGGGTGTCGGATCTCGAGGCGGCACGCGAGTTCTTCGTCGAGGACGTCGGGCTCGAGGAACACCGGTCGGCGACGCTCGGCGGCGTCGACAACGTCTGGCTCGGCGGCGAGCACGGGGAGATACAGCTCCGGTACGCCCCGGACCACCCGGACCCGACCCCGGACCGCTCGGCGCTCGACCACGTGGCACTCTCCGTCGACGACGTCGATGCCGAGGTCGAGCGGATCGTCGACCGGACCGGCTGCGAGGTGCTCGACGGCCCCAGGACCGTCGACGTGGCCGACGCGCGCATCGCCTTCCTGGAAGGAGTGGACGGCTACGTCCTCGAACTGGTCGAGAACCTGGGCTGAACGGATCGGCGGGACGAACCGCGGATCGACGGGACGAGTTATATTACCCGCGCCCCCCGTTCGGGGACATGGAGTTCGACGGGCGGACCGCGCTCGTGACCGGCGCGAGCAGGAACATCGGACGGGGTATCGCGACCGAACTGGCCGAGCGGGGGGCCGACGTCGGCGTCGCCGCCAGGACCGACCGCGAGGGCGCCGAGGAGACGGCCCGTCGGGTCGGGGCGGCCGGCGGCGAGTCGGCGGTGGCGCTCGCCGACCTCGCGGACCCCTCGGCCGTCGAGTCGATGGTCGAGACGGTTCGAGAGGAGCTCGGACCCATCGACGTGCTCGTGAACAACGCGACGTACCGGCCGAGCACGCCCTTCCTCGACGTCGGGCTCGACGAACTCGACCGCGTCGCGGACGTGAACTTCCGGGGGCTGTTCCGCACCACGCAGCGCGTCGTCCCGGACATGATCGACCGGGGCGGAGGGTCGGTCGTCAACCTCGTCGGTGCGATGGTCTACCTCGGGCTCCCCGGCCACACTCACTCGTTCGGGTCGAAGATGGCCATCGAGGGGCTGACCCGTCAGCTGGCGACCGAACTCGGCCCCGACGGGATCCGTGTGAACGGCGTCTCCCCGGGACTCATCGACACGGACCGCAACGCGGGCGAGAACTGGGAGCGGATCGAACGACAGGTGGTCGAGGCGACACCGCTCGAACGCGTTGGCGAGATCGGCGAGGTGGCCGACGCCTGCTGTTACCTCGCGTCCGAGCGGGCGTCGTTCGTGACCGGTCAGACCCTCCACGTCAACGGCGGGACCTATCCGACGCCGACGCTCGTGTCCCGCGAGCGGTCGTGACGGCCGTGGACACGCTCCTGTTCTGCGGCGGGAAGGGGACGCGACTCGACGCCGACGTCGAGAAGCCGCTGTTCGAGGTCGGCGGTGTCCCGATGGTCGATCGCGTGCTCGACGCCCTCGACGGGAGCCGCGCCGGCGAGGTGTACCCGGTCGTCTCGCCGCACGCACCGGCCACCCGCGAGCACCTCGCGGACCGGGAGCGGATCGACGCGCCGGGCGGGGGCTACGTCGCGGATCTCGAGTTCGCGCTCGCGGACGACCGGGTCGGGACACCCGTGCTGACCGTCGCCGCGGACCTGCCGCTGCTGGCTCCAAGTGCGGTGAACGCGGTGCTCGGGGTACACGACGACGGGTCGCTCGCGGTCTACGTCCCCGCGTCGCTCAAGCGCGACCTCGGCGCGAGCGTCGACACGACGTTCGAGGAGGGTGGCCGCGACCTCGCTCCGACGGGCGCGAACGTCGTCGGCGACGGCCGAGACGAAACGTACGTCACCGCGGACCGCCGACTGGCGGTCAACGTGAACCGAAAGCGAGACGCGGCCGTGGCGGAGGCGTGGCTGTGAGGCTCCTGCTCGCCGCGGGAACGACCCGCACGGCCCGCATCGACGGCATCAGCGCCGCCGGTGCCGACCCCGACCTGATGACCCTCACGCCGGGCGCCGACGCGGAGATACTCGTCGAGGGGCGACCGGTCGAGTCACCCGCCGTTCCCGTGAGCCCGACGGGCTGTCCGACCCCGGCGGTCGTCACCCGCGCGGTGCGGGAGGTCGTGGGCTTCGACGTCACGGTGCTGGACGCGGGGGTCGCCCGGCCGACGGGCGTCGAGACGGTCTCGCTGGACGCCTCGCCGGGTCGCGACGTCCGCGAGGCGCGGGCCGTCCCGGAGACAGGGCCGGTGTTCGAGCGGGCCCGCGAGTTCGGTGCCGGACTCGACGACGGGCGTGTCCTCGTCGCAGAGACGATACCGGGCGGGACGACCACCGCTCTCGGGGTCCTGACCGCGCTCGGGGAGGCGTGGGGCGTCTCCTCGTCGCTCCCGGAGAACCCCCTGGACCTGAAACGGCGGGTGGTCGAGGAGGGGTTGGCGGCGAGTGGCCTCGACCCGGGAGCGGCGGCCGGCGAGCCGCTCCGTGCGATCGAACGGATGGGCGATCCCGTGCTCGCGGCGGTCGCCGGCGTCACCCGTGGCGCGCTCGGATCGGGCACGGACGTCACCCTCGCCGGCGGGACGCAGCTGCTCGCGGCGGCCGCCGCCCTCCGGCACCTCGGAGTGGACGCGCCGCTCGCGCTCGCGACCACGTCGTTCGTCGCCGACGACCCGACGACGACGCTCTCCGAGGCAGCCGACGCGCTCGACCTCGATCTCGTCGTCACGGACCCCGGCTTCGACCGGTCGGATCACGTCGCCATGGAGCGGTACGTCGCCGGCGAGGGCAAAGAGGGCGTCGGGATGGGCGGTGCGCTCGCGTACGCCCGGGAGTCGGGCGTTCCGATGGCCGACGTTCGTGATTCGGTGGCGAGCGTCTACGACGGCCTCGTCGCGCGGCCGGGAGAGCCGGGCGCCCCCGGGCGGCCGGGGGGGATGGATGGACCCTGACGCGCTCGCGGCGGCCGGACGGGTCCCCCACGGGAGCAGCGACGACCCCGACCTGCTGGACTTCAGCGCGAACACGAACCCGCTCGTCCCCGACGGTACCGAACGAGTCTACCGCGAGGCGTTCGACACCGCCCGAACCTACCCGCCGGACGACTACCCCGACTACCGGAAGGCGGCCGCGGCGTACGTCGGCTGCGCTCCCGAGGACGTGGTGGCGACGCCGGGCGGGCTCGCGGCCATCCGGCTCGCCGTCGAGACCACGGTCGACCGCGGCGAGTCGGTGCTGGTGCCGTACCCCTCGTTCGGCGAATACGCCCACGAGGTCCGGCTCCAGGGCGCCTACGTCTCGTTCGTCCCCCACGACGAACTGCTCGACGGGGGTCCTGCGGACCTCGCCGACCACGCGCTGGCGGTCGTCTGCAACCCGAACAACCCGACCGGGGACGCCTACGACCCCGACGAACTGGTCGCGTTCGCCGACCGGTGTCGGGAAGCAGGTACGCCGCTGCTCGCCGACGAGGCGTTCCTCGGGTTCACCGACCAGCCGTCGCTCGCGGGTCGCGAGGGGGTCGTCGTCGCGCGGTCGCTCACGAAACTGTTCGGCCTCCCCGGCATCCGGGCGGGGTTCGCGGTCGCGACCGGCGACCTCGCCGAGCGCCTCGACGTCGCCCGCCGGGCGTGGGCGCTCGGGACACCCGCGGCCGCCGTCGGCGCCCACTGTATGGGGTGTGACGCGTTCGTCGCGGAGACGCGAGAGCGCGTCCGGGCCGAGCGCGGGCGGATGCGCGAGGCGCTCTCCCCCCGGTTCGACCTCCGCCCCTCCGACTCGCCGTTCCTGCTGCTCGACGTCGGCGAGCGCGACCCCGCGGCGCTCGTCGAGGCCGCCCGCGAACGCGGCGTCGCGCTCCGGGACGCGACGACGTTCCGCGGCCTCGACGCACACGTCAGGGTCGCCGTCCGCCTCCCCGGGGAGAACGACCGGCTGCTGGAGGTCCTCGCGGATGTCTGAGCCCCGTACGACCGTCCGCTCGGGGGTCCTCCGGCTCACCCATCCGGGTACGCGGTGGCTCTCGACGGGGTGGGACGGCGGGTTCGTCGAGCGCGACGCCGCGTACAACGTATCGGTCCCGACGGGGTTCGACCGGACCGACCTCGAGGCGTACGTCGCGGAGCGGCGGCGCGAGGCGAGGTTCGATGCCGGTGGCCCCGCGCTGCTGACCGGCGTGGAGATGCGACACGCCCGGGGGGCACGGAGCGGGTCCGTGACGGCCGTCGTCACCGCGGGCGTGTCGAACCCGGCCGGGCTCCCGGCGTCCGGGGACCGGACGGCGACGCTCGAGGACGATGTCGGTTACGACCCCGGGACGGTGAACGTCCTGCTCTCGACCACGCGTGCGCTCGACGACGGCGCGCTGGCCTCGCTGCTCGGGGTCGCCGTGGAGGCGAAGGCGGCGACACTGCTGGCCGAGACGGGGTTCCCCGGGACGACTACCGACGCGGCCGTCGTCGGCTGTGACCCCGCCGGTTCCCGCGAACGGTTCGCCGGGAGCGGCACACCCGTCGGCGCCGCCGCCCGGGCCTGCGTCCGCGACGCCCTCCGGGCGAGCCTCCGGTCGCGATACCCCGACGGCGACCTCTCGGCGTCGGTCGCGGACGCCGAGTACGGCGTCTCGACCGACCACGCCGCCGAGGTGTTCCGCGTCCGGGAGAACGAATGAATCAAGCTTTAGCTCCTGCAAACCTGTTCGTCCGTCCGATGGAACCGTTCCACATCACGGCCGCGAGTTCGGCCGCCCCGGCCCCCGGTCACGCCGGCGTCCACCCACTGACTCGCGTCGACGGGGAGGGTCGTCCGTGAGGGGGTTCCTCCTCGCGGGGACGGCCTCCGGCGTCGGGAAGACCGTGGCGACGCTGGCCGTGATACGCGCGCTGGAGCGGGCGGGCCACGACGTCGCGCCCGCCAAGGCGGGCCCGGACTTCATCGACCCGAGCCACCACGCCGCCGTCGCGGGGCGACCCTCGCGCACGCTCGACACCTGGCTCTCGGGCCAGGCGGGCGTCCGACGGAACTACCGACGCGGCGAGGGTGACGTCTGCGTCGTCGAGGGTGTCATGGGGCTGTACGACGGCGACGTCTCGAGCACCGCGGCCGTGGCCGAGGCGCTCTCGCTCCCGGTCGTGCTCGTCGTGGACGCGAGCGGGGGGATGGAGAGCGTCCCCGCCACGGCGCTGGGGTTCCGCGAGTACGCCGCCCGGATCGGGCGCGATATCGAGGTGGTCGGCGTGCTCGCCTCGCGGGCACACGGCGGCCGGCACGAGCGAGGCATCCGCGAGGCACTCCCCGAGGAACTCGAGTACTTCGGCCGCGTCCCGTCGCTGTCGGGACTCGAGATCCCCGACAGACACCTCGGGCTCTACATGGGTGACGAGTCGCCCGTCGACGAGGAGGCGCTGGACGAGGCCGCCGAGGCCCTGCGGGTCGAGCAGCTCCTCGAGGCCGCCCGGGAGCCGCCCCGCCCGGCCGAGCCGACCGACGCCGACACCGGCTCTCGACGTGACGTCCGCGTGGCCCTCGCCCGCGACGACGCGTTCCGGTTCGTCTACCCCGCCACGGTCGAGCGGCTCCGCGAACGGGCGACGGTCCTCGAGTTCGCACCGACCGCGGGCGACGACCTCCCCGACTGTGACGGCGTCTACCTTCCGGGGGGATACCCCGAACTCCACGCCCAGCAGCTCTCACAGAGCCCCGCGCTCGGGACGCTCTCCGACCGGGCGAGCGAGGGACTGCCCGTCCTCGGCGAGTGCGGGGGGCTGATGGCGCTCGGGGAGACGCTGACGACGGCCGACGCAGCGGACGCCCCCGACGGCGGCGAGGAGCGGAGCGGTCCGGAGACGGGCGAGACGTTCGACATGGCGGGGGTCCTTCCGGCGGACGTGGAGATGCACGACCGCTACCGGGCGCTCGACCACGTCGAACTCCGGGCGCGGCGGGAGGTGCCGACGGCTCCCGCGGGGTCGACGCTCCGCGGCCACGAGTTCCACTACTCGACGGCGACCGTCGACGGGGACGCCCGGTTCGCCTTCGACGTCGAGCGGGGGTCGGGCATCGACGGCGACCACGACGGCCTCTCCGAACACCGGACGCTGGGGACGTACGCGCACGTCCACGCCGGGAGCGGCGCGTTCGACCGGTTCGTCGACTCGCTGTGACCGCCCCCCCTTTCGGCGTATGTCCGACAGTATCAGCCGTCGGGCAGCCTGTACTCGCCGAAGTCCTCGACGGTCCCGACCGGCGGCGCGCCGAACATGAGCCACGTCTGGACCTCGTCCTCGGTCTCGTTGCGCACGCTCCGGACCGGCTCGGGGCCGACGCGGACGACGCCGCCCGGGGACACCTCGTGAACCATGTCCCCGACCCGGACGTGGCCGCCGTCCAGCGCGACGTACACCTCCTCCTGGCGCTCGTGAGCGTGTGGCGCCGTCGCCCGGCCGGGGTCCAGCGTCACGGCGTTCACGCGCATCTCGGTACAGCCCAGTGCCCCGGAGAGCTTCCGGTGGAACAGCCCGGACTCCGGGAACGGCTCCGCCTCGACGTCGTCGGGGTCTACCACGGCGAACCCGTCGGTCATGCGTCGTGCTACGGTAGACGCCGACATATACCGTCCGACGGCGTAATGCGACCGGTGGGGCGTCGAGCCTCCGACCGGGTGCGGTCGAGGCAGTTTCATTACGCGCCCCGCCGCAGCGTCGGGGGTCATGCACGTAGACCTGACCGGAGAGACGGCGCTCGTCACGGGGGCCGGCCGCGGGATGGGGCGGGCCATCGCCGAATCACTGGCCGAGAGCGGCGCGGACGTGGTGCTCAACGACGTGGTCGAGGAGCGGATCGCCGAGGTAGCCGACGGGATCGCTGGCGCGGACGGCGGCGACGCGCTGGCGGTGACCGCCGACGTGACCGACTACGAGGCGGTGGGCGGGATGGTCGAGGCCGCCGAGGCCGAGTTCGGAGGGGTCGACGTGCTGGTAAACAACGCCGGCGCCTGGGTGACGGAGTTCTTCACCGACTCCGAACCGGAGCAGTGGCGGCGGGACGTCGACCTGAACCTCTACGGCGTGCTCAACTGTACCCGGCACGTCCTCCCGGGGATGGCCGAACGGGGGCACGGCTCGGTCGTGAGCATCGTCTCCGACGCCGGACGGGTGGGCGAGCCGCGGCTGGGCACGTACTCGGCAGCGAAGGCGGGCGTCGTCGGGTTCACGAAGGCCGTCGCCAAGGAGTCCGGCCGGTACGACGTCCGGCTGAACTGCGTCTCGATGGGCACCACCGAGACGCCACAGACGGAGGAGATGCTCGCGGAGGGTCGCCGGGAGACGGTCCTGGAGCAGTACGCGCTGAACCGGCTCGGCCGCCCGGAGGACGCCGCGAAGATGGTGACGTTCCTCGCGTCGGACGCCGCCGAGTGGATCACCGGCCAGACCTACGCGGTCAACGGCGGATACGCGATGGCATAGCCGGCAGACGTGCACATCGTCCCGTTCCCGCGGTCGGGACGACACGGCACCGGCGAACAGAGGGGGGCTCCGAACGATGCAGGCCTCTCGAGTCGTTCGGCGTCCTGGACCCCCTGCTCCACTGCCGGCCATACCTCTATGTGGCAGGGGAGCGAGGGGTGCCGCATGGCACTGGACACAGTTATGCTGGCCGTCGGTTCGCGTGATTCGGAGCGCTCCGGACGGCTCGTGGAAACGGTCGCCGACATCGCCGGGCCGGCCGGTGCCGACGTGATACTGCTCCACGTGTTCACGGAGGAGGAGCTCGGGGACGCCGTCGACAGGCTCGACTACGAGTTCGGGGACCGGCCGGCCGCCGGCGAGGTCGCCCGGCGGCTGTCGGTCGTCCGTAACATCGACGCCGAGCTCGGGGAGTCCGATATCCGGGTGTCGATCGAGGGTGTGGTGGGCGAACACGGGGAGGCCATCGTCGACGCGGCGGAGTCGGCGGGCGCGGATCTGCTCGTCATCGGCGGCCGCCGGCGCTCGCCGACCGGGAAGGTCGTCTTCGGCAGTACCGCACAGGAAGTGCTGCTCGAGGCGCCCTGCCCGGTGACGTTCGTGCGCGACCGGTAGGGCCCCGCTTGCCCCCGGGAGACCTGTCCCCGCGGTCGGCCGTGGGGCGTCCGGGCCGGAGCACCGACTGCTCGTCCGAACCGCCCGAAATCGCTTTCGTTCCCGTCGGCCTCGGTGGGTGACATGGACGACAAGGAGCGGACGGTCGGGTTCGTCGGCCTCGGGATCATGGGTCTGCCGTCGGCGAAGAACCTGATGGACGCGGGCTACCACCTGGTCGTCAACGACATCGTCGGGAAGCGGGTCGCGGAGGCGGAGGCGTACGGCGCCGCGCTCCCGAGCACGGCGGTCGCCCACGAGCTCTACAAGGCGCTCGAACAGCAGGAGAAGGGCGACCTCGACTTCGCAGCCGTCATCACGGTCCTCGAAGGGCTCTCGGGGATGGAGCCGACCGCGTAGGCCGCGGATCCCCGGGCCCGGGATCAGGAACCGGACGGGGTGACGCCCCCGGCGGGACTCGACGGCAACCGTTAACACGGTCGACCACGCGCCACGGGACGATGGGTATCGAACGGTCGGCGACGACGGGGAGCCTCGTCGACGGCACGGAGCTACGCGAGAACTTCCGGGCGGCCGCCCGGTCGGTCGCCGGGCTCGTCGGGAGCACGCTCGGGCCACGGGGGATGTACAAGCTGGTCATCCCCGAGGACGGGCAGGCGGTCGTCACCGGCGATCCGGTCCGGACCCTCCGCGAGGCCGAACTCGACCACCCCGTGGGGAGGCTGCTGTACGGCGTCGCGACCGACCAGGACGGGACGCACGGCGACGGCGCGGCGACGGCCGTCCTGCTGGCCGCACGGGTCCTCGAACGCTGTCTGGGGACGGTCGATTCCGGGGTCCACCCCCGAACGGCCCACGGGGGGCTCGACACGGCGCGGACGGTCGCCGAGCGGACCGTCGGGGGGCTCGCCGTCCCCGTCGACCCGGACCCGACGGGCGAGCGTCTCCGGGCGGTGGCGCGGGCACAGGTCCGGACGAAGCTCCTCGACGGCGCCGAGTTCGCCCCCGTGGTGGCGGACGCGCTCGAAACGCTCGCACGGGACGCCCGCCCCTCGGAGGCCGGAGGGCTGCGTCTCGACGCCGACCGCGCGCACGTCTTCGCCCGCACCGGCCCGTCGCGCCGGGAGACGCGACGCTTCGACGGCGTTCTGCTCAAGAAGGAGGCCCTGAACCCCGAGCGGTCGCCCGTCCACGACGCCCGGGTGGCGACCGTCGACGGGAAGCTCTACCTCGAAACGGTCGAGGGCGAAGGGGAGACCGGTCGGCGGCTCCGGGCCTCGACGCCCGAGGAACTCGAGGCGCTGCGGGTGGCCGAGGACGCGGCCCACGGCCGGTTCGTCCGGCCGCTCCTCGACGCGGGCGTCGACGTCCTCGTGACCCGGAAGGGCATCGACGACCGGGTCGCGAGCGCCCTGATCCGTGACGGTGTCCTCGTGGTCCGCCGGGCCAAGCCCGAGGCAGTCCTCGAGAGCGTCGCCGCGGCGACGGGCGCGACCGTCGTCTCCGACGTCCGCGACATCGGCCCGGCCGACCTCGGGCACGCCGGTCGGGTCGAGGAACTCCGGTACGGTCCGCTCGAGTACACCCTCGTCGGCGAGTGTGACGGCGCGGCGGCGACGAGTATCCTCACCCGAGGGGGGACGTGGACGGCCGCCGAGGACGTCGAGCGGGGACTGGCCTCGGCGCTCCGGGCGACGGCGGCCGCGGTGCGCGAGCCCGCGGTGGTCCCCGGCGGCGGGCACGCCGAGGTCCAGGTGGCACGGGCGCTCCGCGAGGCCGCCGTCTCGAGTCCCTCCCGCGAGGCGCTCGTCTTCGAGGCGGTCGCGGACGCGTTCGAGGACCTCGTGCGGGCGCTGGCGCGGAACGTCGGCCTCGACCCGGCGGGGACGCTGGCGACCGTCCGGGCGCGGAGCCGGGAGGGTCCGGCGGGTATCGTCGACCCGCTCGACGGTCCCGCGCGGGTCGAGGACGTCGAGGCGGCGGGCGTAGTCGACCCGCTCGCCGCCCGGCGCGGGGCCGTCTCGGCGGCGATCCAGGCGGCGAGCTACGCCGTCCCGGTCGACGAGGTCGTCGCGGTGGAGTAGCGACCCGCTCTGGAGCCGACCCCGACCCCGGACGCGGGGGAACGGCGTCAACAGTTAAACCGGCGCCCCCCGTGGGTTCGTGGGATGACCGGCGACGACGGCTACCTCGACCGGCTCGTCGACGAGGCGGCGCTCGGGAGCCACCTCGAGTCCGAACTCGGGCCGGCCGAGCGGTTCGCGGTCGAGCACCACGACGAGGGCCACTCCAACGAGACGCTGTTCGTCACCTGGGGCGACCGGGAGCTGGTGATGCGCCGACCGCCGGCGGGGGAGACCGCCGAGAGCGCCCACGACGTGCTCCGGGAGTACCGGGTCATCTCCGCGCTCGCGGACACCGACGTCCCGGTGCCGACGGCGGTCCTCGCCTGCGAGGACACGGACGTCGTCGGCGGGGAGTTCTACCTGATGGACCGCCTGGAGGGGGACGTCGTCCGCGACACGGAGCCCGAGCGGTTCGCGACTCCCGAGGGGCGCCGACGGATGGGCGAGCAGCTCGCGGACACGATGGCGGCCATCCACACCCTCGACTACGAGGCGGTCGGGCTGGGCGACCTCGGTCGTCCGGAGGGGTTCACCGAGCGGCAGGTTGAGCGCTGGGGCAAGCAGTTCGACTGGGCCGCCGAGACCACCCGCGAGTCGCGCGAGGTTCCCCACGTAGACGAGATCGGCGAGTGGCTGGCGGCGAACGTCCCCGAGAGCTACGAGCACACGCTCGTCCACGGGGACTTCAAGCTCGACAACGTCATGTTCGCGCCGGGGACCCCACCCCGGATAAACGCGGTCATGGACTGGGAGATGGGGACGCTCGGCGACCCGCTCCGGGACATCGGCTGGATGCTCGTCTACTGGGACACCGACCCGGTCGTCCCCGAACTGATGCCGGGCTTTCTCGACCGCCCGGGCTACCCCTCCCGCGAGGAGCTCATCGGACGGTACGAGCGGGAGTCGGGCATCGAGTTCGTCCGCCGGGAGTTCTACGTCGTGCTCGCGCTCTACATGCTCGCGGCGGTCTGTGAGATGTTCTACGCCCGCTACCTGAACGGGAACAGCGAGGACGACCTCTACCCGGCGATGGAGACGCTCGTCCCGGACATCGCCCGACGGGCGAAGGAACTGATCGACGGCGACCGGACGGTCTGATACGGATCGTTGTATTCTTTTACCGGCGATCTCCGACCCGCCCGGCCGATCACCGGTACATCGTTACAACGATCCGTATAGGGGAACACACCGAATTCAAATATCTGATATCGGTTTCGGATATAATATATTGATTTTCAGAAATAAATATATATTCGACTAAGTATATACTGATATAGAAAGAATAAAGCAGGGCGTGCCTCCGGCCTCCACCGGCACGCCGTCCGGTCGGAGTCGGTCCGGTCGCCGGATCTACTCCGGGAGCGGGGCCTCGACCTCGAGTTCGACGAGGAACGCCTCGCTCGCCAGGTCCGCGACGCCGAGCATGGTGTGGCAGGGGAGCGGGTCGTCGAAGAACTCCGCGAAGGCGACCTTGTAGCCGTCGTAGTCGCCGTGGATGTCCACGAGGTAGCTCGTCACCTTGACGACGTCCTCGAAGCCGACCCCGACCGCGTCGAGTATCTCGCCGACGTTCTCGAGCGCCTGGCGGGTCTGCGTCTCGATGTCCTCGCCAACGACGTTCCCGTCAGGGTCGGTCGCGACCTGGCCGGACATGTAGAGGGTGCCGTCCGCGACGACCGCGTGGACGTACTGGCGTTCGGTCGAGTCGTACAGCCCATCGGGCATGACCTCGGTTCGTGGCATACCCCTCCAGGTACGGCCGCGGGCATAAAGTGGGGCGTGCCGCGGCATCGCCCGGGTGTTCGCGGTCGTCTCCGGTCGTGCGTGGTCCCGTACCGCCGATGACCGAACCCGGGCCGGGTAATCACCGATACATCGGTACGCACGACCGTCTCGGGGTGGTGCGGCGAGTGGGTAGAGGAGGGAGAGAAGGTATACTGTCGGACGTACGCCCACGAACGACGTCATCACACCGTGGCGGCGATGGTGTCCGGTACGTCCGACAATATAAGTGAACCACGGCCGAGCGTCGGGTATGTTCGACGCCCGACTGCTCGACGGGGAGGCCGTGCTGATCACGGGAGCCAGTGCCGGCATCGGCCGCGAGACCGCGCGACTGGCGGCCGCTGCGGGAGCCGACGTCTCGCTCGCCGCCCGACGCGAGGAACGGCTGGAGGACCTCGCCGAGGAACTCGAACGCGAGCACGACTGTACGGCCCTCGCTCTGCCGACGGACGTCAGGGAGAGCGGGGCCGTCGCCGACCTCGTCTCGACGACCGTCGAGGCGTTCGGCGGGCTGGACGTCGCCGTGGCCAACGCCGCGCTCGGCGTCGGTTCGGCCGTCGAGGAGCTCTCCGACGAGGAGTACCACCTCATGATGGACGTCAACACCGACGGGGTGTTCTTCACGGCCCGCGAGGCGCTCCCGCACCTCCGCGAGTCGGCGGGCCACCTGGTCGTGGTCGGGAGCTTCGCCGCGGAGTACCCCCGACCCGGCAACCCGGTGTACGCCGCCAGCAAGGCGTGGGCCCGCTCGTTCGCTCACAGCCTCGAGGCGCAGGTCGGCGACGACGGCCTCGCCGTCTCCGTCGTCAATCCCTCGGAGGTCAGGACGGAGTTCGGCCGCCAGGCCGAGCGGGGGCCGGCCAAGGAACGGCTCGAGGCGGGCGAGGTGAGCGAGCCCGAGGCCGTCGCCGAGGCGGTCATCTTCGCCGCGACACGGGACAGCCCCGACACGGCGAGCGAGATCGACCTCTACCGCCGGGACAAGTTCACCCACTTCTGAAAGGGAAACACCACCCGTAATACTGCTCTATTTCTATCAATAAATAATAGAAATAAAATAGCACGCGTGCTGGGCGGTCGAGTGCGCCGGGTGATGCCTCGTAAACGGACACCCTCTGCTCACTCTACGGGCAAGGACGCTGGATCAACTGGCTCGGCCTCGGCCCGGTACTCCTCGTAGAGGCACTCGGCCCACGACAGCACGGCCGGGCTCTCGCTCACCAGCACACCCCTGACCTCCACGGTCCCTCCGCGAAGCTCGGTCAACCAGATGATCACAGTTTGATCGATCACGTGCAGTCCGATCGGGACGTGCCCGTCGTACGCGGAGATGTCCTCTTGCTCCGCGAGTGCCCGCCAGTGTGTCACCACCTCCGGGTCCGTGGCGAGGGTGTGGAAAAAATCGGCGCCGATGACGGCCCTGACGTCCAACTGGCCCGTTTCGGACTGCTCGGCACAGAGCTTCGTGAGGCGTGGAACTCCGGTCGGCGCGAGTGTACGTAGCTCGTTCGCCGACCGGAGCCGGTCGGCCACGTGATCGGATGGCCTGGCTGGCCTGGTCGCAGTCGGAGTGATGACCTCGGCGTCGCGGAGATGGCGGAACTCGAGGGCCTGAGCGGGCGGCGGAAGCCAGTAGACGGTCTCACCCAGGTGCTGAACGCCCTGGACGGTCTGCAGGTAGGCGCGAAACTCCTCGATCATGATCGCTCCGACACGCGTGAGGTCGTACTGACTGCCCTCGGAGTCGATCCACCCCCGTGATTCCCCTTCGCCGAGGATCCGCGCAACGGTCGATCGGGAGGCCCCCGTTCGCTCGGCGAGCGTGTGGCCGGTGGTCGCTCCGTCAGCCAGCGCCTCGAAGATTCGGACCCTGTTGGCCGAGTTCGCGAAGAACTGGATCGCCTCCAATGCGGAGTCCATGCTATCTGTTGGCACACGAACGGACGCGTCAAAAACCCCCGTAATCCGTGCCCCGGCCGAACCGCCCGATTCAGGATCGACGCGGACGTCCTGTGCGAACGCGCTGGCACCGGTTCCACGTGTCGCAACTGTTTGCAGGGTGTGAGAACATTGCCATCGAGTAAGAATACCTCCCCGGGTCACGGAGTTCGGGACGGGTGAGTCCATCCCATGGCAGAAACCAGCGCGACCGAGCACGAACAGCTCCTGAACGCCTACCAGGACTACGAGGATCTGTGGAATGGGGACTTCTCGAAGCTAGACGTGGTTGCCGAGTCGATCGCGTTTTATACTCCAGGCGTGCCTGACGGCGAGCTTCACGGCCGCGAGGCGTTCGAAGCATACCTCCGCGAGGTTCGATCGGCGTTTCCCGACTGGCAGGTCGTTGCCGACGACCTCCTCGCGGGTGACGGGGTCATCATGAAAGAATGGACGGTGACGGGAACACACGAGGGGGAATTCAACGGCATCCCCCCGACCGGGCGCGAGGTCGAGATCAACGGCATGGCGAAGGATATCATCACGGACGGCAAGGTGCAGGAAGGCCGGCTCTACTACGACTCCCAAGACGTGGCTGAGCAGCTCGGCCTCACAGAAGAATAAAAACGAGCGTTCGATCGAGCCACCGTATCGGTCACGAGAAATTCCAATACGTATATAAGATTTTTGGAATCTACGCTGACTCTACCGTTCCCGACGAGTACAGCCCATAGATTCAGGATTTGCGATCGAGCGACTGCTGGCAAAGAGGAGCGGTCTGGTGTCCTACAGCCGCGAGAGCAGGACGTCCGAGTCCTCGATCGCCTCGATGACGTACTCCATGAACTGGCCCGCGGTGACGCCGTCGATCAGCCGGTGGTCGTACGACAGCGTCAGGGGGATGACCTTCCGGACCTCCATCTCCGTGTCGCTCACGGCGACGGGCTTGTTCTCGATGCGCCCGACGCCCATGATGGCGCTCTCGGGGTGCCGGATGATGGGCGTCCCGAACGTGCCGTGGCCGCCGTGGCTGCCGGTGTTCGTGACGGTGAACGTCCCGCCCTGCAGTTCGCTCAGGTCGACCGACCGATCGCGGGTGCGCTCGACCAGGTCCGCGAGTTCCGTACCGAGTTCGGCGACCGACTTCTCGTCGACGTCCTTCACGACGGGCACCATCAGCCCGTCCTCGGTGTGGGTGGCGACGCCGAGGTTGTAGTAGCGCTTCTCGACGATCTCCTCGGCCTCGTCGTCGATACTGGCGTTGAGTAGCGGAAACTCCTGGAGCGCGGGGACGACCGCCTTCATCACGAGCGCGGTGTAGGTGATCCGGGCGTCGAGTTTCTCGTCGAGGCGTTCCTTCAGCGCGACGAGGTCCCGCGCGTCCGCCTCGAACCCGGAGGTGACGTGCGGAATGGTCCGTTTGGACCGGACCATGTTCTCCGCGACGGTCTTCCTGAGCCCGCGCAGGGGTCGGCGGACGACTTCGCCGGACTCGTCGATATCGACGCTCTCTGCGGGTTCTACGGGGGCTGTCGTCCCCACGCCGGCTTCCGCGCCGTCGTCGGCCGCCGCCGCGGCGGGCTCCGCTTCCTCGGCCGACCCCCGCTCGACGTAGGCGTCGACGTCCTCCCGGAGCACCCGGCCGCCGGGGCCGCTCCCCTCGACGTCCGTGAGGTCGACGCCCTGCTCGCGGGCGTACCGGCGGGTGCTCGGCGCGGCGAACGCCCGGCCGCCACCCGTTCCGTTGCCCGTGTCGGTGTCGGACGCCTCGACGCCGTCCGCCGCGGGCTCGTCGGTCCCGGGGTCGGCCCGCGTGACCGTCGACCGGACCTCCTCGCCGTCGTCCGCTGTGGCTCCCACAGGTTCCGTCGGGGACTCCGGTTCGGGCTCGGCCTCGGGTTCCGCGTCGCCGCCCGAGGCCGGGGCCGCCTTCGCGCCGCGCGGCGGGTCGTCGGTCTCGAACACCGCGATGATCTCCCCGACCTGGACGACGTCGCCCGGCTCGGCCCGGAGTTCGACGACCAGTCCCGGACACGGAACGGGGATCTCGACGAGCGCCTTGTCGGTCTCTACCTCGCAGAGCGGACCGTCATCGTCCACCTCCTCGCCCTCCTCGACGAACCACTGGTCGATCTCGGCCTCGGTCAGCCCCTCCCCGGGGTCGGGGAGTGGGAACTCGTAGCGTTGACGTTCAGAACTCATAGTCCATCACCGCCTCTATCGCGTACTGCGCCCGGTCGGGATCGGGGAGGTACTCGTCCTCGATGACGTTGCCGGGGAAGTGGACGTCGTAGCCGGTCGCCCGCCGGATGGGCGCGTGGAGCCGGTCGAAGGCGTACTCGTTGACCAGCGCCGCGAGTTCGGCACCGAGCCCGAGCGTCCGCCGGGCCTCGTGGAAGACGACGCACCGTCCGGTCTTCTTCACCGACTCGAGGACCGTCTCGACGTCCAGCGGCGAGAGCACCCGGAGATCGACGATCTCGACGTCGGCGTCCACCCGGTCGGCCGCGGTCTCGGCGTGGCGGGTCATCGCCCCCCACGTGAGTACCGTCACGTCCTCGCCCTCGCGGGCGACCCGTGCCTCGTCCAGCGGGAGCGTGTACGCCTCCTCGGGGACGGGCTCGCGGTGGGTCCGGTAGAGCTTCTTGTGCTCCATGAACACCACGGGGTCGTCGTGCCGGATGCTCGCCGCGAGCAGTCCCTTCGCCTCGGCGGGACCGCTCGGGTAGACCACCCGCACGCCAGGGGTGTGGACGAGGAAGGTCTCGGTCGACTCGGAGTGGTACTCGCTGGCCTTCACCCCGCCACCACAGACCATCCGCACGGTGAGTGGAACGTCGAGCCCCCCGCCCGAGCGCTCGTGCATCTTGACGAGCGTGTACATGAACTGGCCGAACGCGGGGTAGAAAAAGCCCATGAACTGTATCTCGGGGACGACCCGCTCGCCGCGCATCGCCATCCCCACCGCGGTCCCGATGATGCCGTTCTCGGAGAGGGGCGTGTCGATGACCCGTTCCTCGCCGAACTCCTCGAGCAGGCCGTCGGTCGTCCGGTAGACGCCGCCGATCGGACCGATGTCGTAGCCCATCAGCCGCACGGACTCGTCGTTTCGCATCTCCGCCGCGAGCGTGCGGTTGATGGTCTCGACCAGGTTGCGCTCGGTCGCCTCGCCGGCCATCGCGGGGTCGCTCACTGGAACCCCTCCCCCGTCCAGTCGGTGAACGGGTTCTCCCCGTCGAGTTCGCGCTGCAGTTCGGCCCGCTGGTGGCGGTCGTTCCAGGACTCACCGCGGAGGTGGTTCGAGAACATCTCCCCGGGCGCCGAATCGGGGACCGTCCGGGCGGCGGCGACCGCCGCGTCGACGAGCTCCTCGACCTCGTCCTCGATGTCGGCGATGTCCGCCTCGTCGATGACCCCCTCGTTCAGGAGGTAGGTCTCGAACCGGTCGACCGGATCGCGCTCGAGCCAGTACTCCCGCTGTTCCTCGTCGCGGTAGACGCTGGGCTCGTCGGCGGTGTTGTGCTCGACGATGCGGTAGGTCACGCACTCGACGAACGTCGGCCCCTCGCCGGCCCGAGCACGGTCGACCGCCTCCTTGCACGTCTCGTAGACGGCGAATATGTCGTTGCCGTCGACCCGCGCGTTGGGGATGCCGTAGGCGTCGCCCTTCTGGGCGAACGTCTCGCTCGCGGTCTGTCGGTGGGCCGGCACCGAGATGGCCCACTGGTTGTTCTGACAGACGAAGACGGCGGGGACGTCGAAGACGCCGGCGAAGTTCAACGCCTCGTGGAAGTCCCCCTCGCTCGTCGAGCCGTCGCCGACGAACGTCAGCGACACCGTGTCCCGACCGTTGAGCTTGTCGGCCAGCGCCGACCCCACCGTGTTCGGGAGGTTCGCCCCCAGCGGGACGTAGACGGGCGAGAAGTTCACCGCCGGCTCCTCGTCCTCGTCGACCGGGAGGTGCTCGTTTATCGTCTCGGGTTCGAGACCCATCAGCCCGGCGAGCGCCCGGTCCATCCGCACGCCCCAGTAGAACATCCCGGGGATCTGTCGGTAGAGCGGGAGACACCAGTCGCCCGGCGAGAGCGCTGCGCACGCGCCGAGCGGCGTGGCCTCCTCGCCGCGCGAGCGCGAGATGATGCTCACCTCGCCGCTGCGCTGGAGCCGCAGCGCCCTGTCCTCGTACCTCCGGGTCTGCTTCATCGTCCAGTAGAGCTCCCGTAGCTCGTCGTCGTCGAGGTCGGGCGGCTCTCCGACCAGGCTCCCGTCGGGTGCCAGTACCCGACGGAAGTCCTCTGACACCTTCTCTTCGGACCAGAGTACCATATCAGGATGACCCATGAGGGGGGGTAACTTAATGATACGCCAGCCGCGTCGCAGTCCGGTGGTTCCCCACCGGGCTCGGACGGACACCGGACCCCGCCACCGCGTCCGAACCCGACGCCCGCGGTCGTCCACAGGGTATTTGGGGGACGGCGGCCTCCCGTCGAGTCATGGTATCGAGGAACGCACGGCCGCCAGGAGTGGTCGTCCGGTGACGGTCGAACTGGTCGAGACCTTCGAGGCGTCGCTCGACGCGCTCGACGTGACCCGGACACGGACCGCACCCGAGGGGCTCGGGGACGCCCTCCGGGAGGCGGTGGTCGAGCCGGTCGTCGGCGCGCCGCTCCCGTTCGATGGGCTCTCGCTCCCCGACTGGGTGAGGACCCACCCGACGGCCGGCGAGTTACAGGACGCCCGGACCGGCGTCACCGCCGCCGCCGGCGGCATCGCCGAGTACGGGACGCTCGTCGTCCAGTCCCGGCCGGGCGGGGACGAGCCGGCGAGCCTCTACCCCGAGCGACACGTCGCCGTCCTCCGTTCGGCCGACCTCGTCGCCGGCGTCTCGGAGGCGCTCGCGTTCCTCCGCGAGGAGTTCGCCGCCGGCCGCGACTCGGCGGTGTTCGCCACGGGGATGAGCGCCACCGGGGACATGGGAGAGATGGTCCGCGGCGTCCACGGCCCGCGGGAGGTCCACGTCGTCATCGTCGAGTCGGGAGCCGGAGGGGACGAACGGTGAGCCGCTCGACCCGCCGGAAGGCCGCCGAGATCCGCCACCTCCTCGACACCGAGGGCGAGGCGATGTACGAGAACACGCGGGTGCTCAACGAGGGCCGGTACGGGGCCATCGAGCAGTTCGACCGCTACGAGGACCTCCGCCAGGAGGCCCGCGAGATCAAGGAGGCGGCCATCGCCGACCTCGACGGGTTGATCGAGCAGGTCCGCGAGAGCGTCGAGGCCAACGGCGGCCACGTCCACCTCGCCGAGGACGCCGCGGACGCCAGGGCCTACGTCGAGGAGGTGTGCGGGGAGTCCGACGCGGAGACCGTCGTGAAGTCCAAGTCGATGACGACCGAGGAGATCGAGCTCAACGAGGGGCTCGAGTCGGTCGGTATGGACGTCTACGAGACCGACCTCGGGGAGTTCGTCATCCAGCTCGCGGACGAGACGCCGAGCCACATCGTCGCACCGGGCTTCCACAAGTCCCGCGAGGAGATCGCGACCCTGCTCAACGAGGTCTACGAGCCCGAGGAGCCCCTGGAGACCGCGGCGGAGATGACGTGGTTCGTCCGGGACGTACTCGGCGAGCACATCCGCGCGGCGGACGTCGGCGTGACGGGCGCGAACTTCGTGCTGGCCGAGTCGGGGACCGTGGTACTGGTCACGAACGAGGGGAACGCCCGGAAGACGGCGGTCACGCCGGACACCCACGTCGCCGTCGCGGGCGTCGAGAAGCTGATACCCTCCATCGAGGAGCTCTCGCCGTTCGTCGAGATCATCGCCCGGGCGGCCACCGGACAGAGCATCGCCCAGTACGTGACGATGCTGTCCCCGCCGACGGATTCGCCGACGCTCGGCTTCGACGAGCCCGCCGAACCGATCGAGGGCGGCAGCGAGGACCGCGAGTTCCACCTCGTCCTGCTCGACAACGGCCGGACTGCGATGCGCGAGGACGAGGACCTGCGAGAGACGCTCTACTGCATCCGGTGTGGGGCCTGCTCGAACTCGTGTGCGAACTTCCAGCAGGTCGGCGGCCACGCCTTCGGTGGCGAGACCTACTCGGGGGGTATCGGGACCGGCTGGGAAGCAGGGGTCGAGGGGCTGGACTCGGCCGCCGAGTTCAACGACCTCTGTACGGGCTGTTCGCGCTGTGTGAACGCCTGTCCGGTGAAGATCGACATCCCGTGGATAAACACGGTCGTCCGCGAGCGGGTGAAACGCGGCGCGGACCCCGGCGCGTTCGACCACCTCGTCGACGGACTCGTCCCCGACGAGGAGGAGCCGGGGTTCGACCTCCGGAACCGCTTCTTCGGGAACTTCGAGAGCGTGGCGAAGGTGGGGAGTGCGCTCGCCCCGGCGTCGAACTGGCTGGCGAGTGCGGGGCCGGTCCGGGCGGCGATGGACCGCTGGCTCGGCATCGACCGCCGGCGGGACCTCCCCGAGTTCCGCCGCGAGACCCTGCGACAGTGGTTCGAGCGCCGCGAGTCTGACGAGCGCCCCGCCCCTTCGGGGGCGGCGACGGACCGCGAAGTCGTCCTCTACCCGGACGTCTACACCGACTACGTGCAGGTCGAGCGGGGGAAGAGCGCGGTGCGGGTCCTCGAGGCGCTCGGGGCCGACGTCCGGGTTCCCGACGTCGGCGAGAGCGGCCGGGCGCCGCTCTCCCAGGGGATGGTCACGACCGCCGAGCGGGCCGCATGCGACACGTACGACGGGCTCGTGCGACACGTCGACGCCGGGCGGGACGTCGTCGTCGTCGAGCCCTCGGACCTCGCCATGTTCCGTCGGGAGTACGAGCGGCTCCTCCCCGAGGCCTCGTTCGAGCGACTCGCCGAGAACAGCTACGAGGTGATGGAGTACGTCTTCGGCCTGCTGGAGAACGGCGCCGATATCGACGAACTCGCGCCCGGAGAGGGTGAGAAGCTCGCCTACCACAGCCACTGCCAGCAGCGGACCCTCGGGCTCGAGCCGTACACCGAGGCGGTGTTCGACCGGCTCGACTACGACGTCGTCTCCTCCGAGGCGGAGTGCTGCGGGATGGCCGGCTCCTTCGGCTACAAGTCCGAATACTACGGGCTCTCGACGAGCGTCGGCGAGTCGCTGCTCGCCGAGTTCGACACCCGGGGGCGGTGGGTCGTGGCGAGCGGGACGTCCTGTCTCGACCAGCTCGAGGGGCTGCTCGACCGGCCGACTGCACACCCGGTCCAGGTCCTCGACCCGCGGCGGACCGGACGGTAAGACCGTCGATTACTCCCGCTCGCCGGACTCGCGCGAACCGCCGCCGTCGTCGGCCCCGTCCGCCGCTCCGGGCTCGGCCGGCCGGAACTTCGGCAGGACCACCTCGTCGGTGACCCGGTCGAAGACCACCGTCACCGGCATCCCGTTCTCGACGGTCTCGGGCTCGCAGTCGACGAGGGCGGTGAACATCCGGGGCCCCTCCGCGATGTCGACGTACGCGAGGACGTACGGGATCTCCTCGCCGAACGCGGGCTCCTGGACGACCCGGCGGACGGTCGTGTACGCGTAGACGCGGCCCTCGCCGGATGCGACACGCCACTCCAAGTCCTCACAGCCACAGAACCGACACCAGGGTCGGGGGAAGAACTGCGGCTCGCCGCAGTCCCGACACCACTGGAGCCGGAGCTCCCCATCGCGGGTCCCCGTCCAGAACGGCTCGGCGTAGGGTTCGTCCGCGAGCGCCGGCAGCGGTCGGGTGCCCGACGCGTCGGTCGGGTCGGTCGGGTCGGACGGCCCGGGCCCTCCATCGGTCATCGGTCGTCCCCCCGCTCCAGGACTACCGTGGTCGTGTGCTGGTAGTTCTTCTCGTAGGAGAGCCCCCCGAGCCCGGTGAGGAGCCCGACCGAGGCGTCGGGGACCTGCCGGCCGTCGGCGCGGCCGGTGAGCTGTCTGACCGCCTCGTTGATGCCCGTGAACCCGCCCGCCCGCCCCGTCTGTCCGGAGGAGTGCTGACCACCGCCGGTGTTCAGGGGGACGTCGCCGTCGTAGGAGAGGTCGGTCCGCTCGACGAACGCGCCGCCCTCGCCCTTCGCACAGAGGCCGACGTCCTCCAGCTGGAGGACGACCGAGATGGGATAGTTATCGTACAGCTGGTAGAAGTCCATCGCCTCGACGGTCAGGTCGGACGTCGCGAACGCCTCGCGGGTGGCCCGCGCGATGCCCGTGGTGGTGACGTCGGGCCGCCGGCTCGTGTCGGCGTTGACCATCCGCTTGCCGTACGTCTCGATCCGCACGGGTGGTCCGTCGAGCGCGTCGGCGTTCCCCGCCCGCGAGAGCAGGAACCCGTAACCCGCGTTCACCGGGATGACGGCGTCGAGGAGGCGGATCGGATCCGAGAGGATCGGCGAGTCGAGATACTCGTCGATCGTGATGGGTTCGTCCTGGTACGCGAGGGGGTTGTGCGTCGCGTGCTCGCGCGAGGCGACCGCTATCTTCCCCAACTGTTCGGGCTCGATGCCGTGCTCGTGCTCGTAGCGATTTTGAACGAGCGCCACCCGGGAGTTCGGCCCCTGGTAACCGAACGGGGCCATGTAGTTCGTCTCGAAGCCGTGCTCGGGTGCCGGGATGGGGAGCGCCTCGGACCCTTCGGGCGGTTTCGGCGTGTCGGCACCGAGACAGAGCATCGTCTCGGTCACCCCCTGCTGGACGGCGAGGGCGCCCTGGAGGAGGAGTTCGGTCGGGCTGGCGCCGCCGTGTTCGGCCACCGTGAGCCAGTCGATGTCCTCGAAGCCGAGGAGCTCGGCCAGGTTGTCCGCGTACCGGGCCGTCTCGCGCTGGTTCGGGATCACGACCCCGAGCCCGTCGACGTCGTCCTTCGAGAGGCCGGTCCCCTCGAGGGTCAGGCTGGCTGCCTCCCGGAAGTACTCCTCGACGCTCTTCAGGTCCTCGCCACGGTCGGCCCTCGCCCGGCTCTTCTCGGTCTCCCCGATGGCGCCGACGACGACGTCCGGGGCGAACGTCATCTACACCACCCGGACGGACGGGTTCGCCGGCGGGCGGACCGCAGCCGAACGGGACGAGCGGTCGACATACGCCCCACCAGACCGTGGCGGACGCATAGAGGTTCTGGTCGCGGGGCCGTTCCCGGGGACCGAGGACGGCGGCGACCCCAAAGCGACATACCGACCGCACGAGAGGACTCGTCCATGACCGAACTCGACGGCGACGTGGTCGTGGTGACGGGCGCGAACCGGGGACTGGGTCGGGAGATGAGCCTGCGGTTCGCCCGGGAGGGTTCGCGGGTGACGCTCGTCGGCCGCACGGAGTCGGAACTGGAGGCCGTGGCCCGAGAGGCCGGGGGCGAGACGCTGGTCGCGCCCGCGGACGTGACCGATTCGACCCAGGTCGAGGCGGTGGTCGAACGGACCGTCGATGCCTTCGGGCGGGTGGACACGCTGGTGAACAACGCCGGAATCGGCCTGCTGAGTCTCGAGGACGGTGGGCGGCCGACACACGAGGTGCCCGAGGAGCGGTGGCGGCAGGTGATCGACGTGAACCTCACCGGCGTCTTCCTCTGCTCGAAGGCAGCCCTGCCACACATGCTCGACCGGGGCCGCGGGAACGTCGTCAACATCTCCTCGGGACTGGGCCGCTACGCGGCGGCGGGGTACGCCCCGTACAACTCCTCGAAGCACGGGCTCGAGGGGCTGACGAAGACGATGGCGCTGGACTACGAGGACGCTGGCGTCAACGTGAACGCGCTCGACCCGGGCGGTCGCGTGAACACCGCGTTCTGGGACCACCTCCCCGAGGAGGAGCGGTCGGAGATACTCCAGCCGGACGTGATGAACGACGCCGCCGTCCTGCTGGCCGCACAGGATCCGGGGGGCGTGACCGGCGAGTCGATGGACGCGGCGGACTGGGAGGCGCGGCTGGGTTGAGCGGGGCGAGCCCCCGTCCGGATCGGCGCGAGTGCCGTACGTGTGACCGGTAGGCTCTTGATGCACGACTACCCCGAGGGGGATCGAGAGGGCTCGTATTCGCCGGCGGCCGTAAGCTCCCGAGGGGTTCGACACCCCGGTATCTACGGGCGGATTCGCGTCCCGCGAACGACAGGGTAGAGTGTCTCCGGCCACTACACGGGGTATGGCAGACAGCGGGGAGTCCGAGGGGTCGCCACGGATGCGTTACGACGTCTGGCGCTGCCCGGAGTGCGGCCACGAGCATCCAAAGAACAACCCGCCCTGTGACCGCTGTGGCGCGATGCGGCTCGACCGGGTGGAGATCACCGGGGCGGACTTCGAGGACGAACTCGACACGCCGAGCTTCCTCGACCTGCTCGCGGAGAACCCGCTTCCGGCCGTCGTCGCGTTCCTCGTCCTCGCGGTCGCCGGCGTCGCGGTGCTCGCCGGCTCCGGCGTCTTCGTCGTGAGCGATCCGTTCGGGCTGGGCTACCGCTACGGCGTGGTCGACGCGGTCGAACCGGACGACGACGGCACGTTCACCGCCGGGGAGTTCCGTGCCGCGGTCGAGGCCGAGTACGAGGTCGAGACGGTCCGGTACGACGGCCGGCAGCTCGAGCTCGTCTACCGGACCGACGCGGCCTCGGACGAGGCGTTCACGGGGGAGGTCGCGACCGTCGCCGAACTCTACGCCCGGCACGTCGATTCGGGCGGCGACACCGAGCGACTGCGGATCGTGGCGACCGCCGACGGGAACCGGGTGGGACGGCTCACCGTGGAGTCGTCGTGGGCCCGAGAGTTCGCCGCGGGCGACCTCTCCCGGGAGGCGTACCTCTCCCGTATCGCTTCGACCGCCGGGCGCCGATAGCCGCGCGGTGGGTACGGTTCTCGGGTGGCTCCCGTCCCCGAACACGACCCGGCTCCGGCCCCCAGAGTTTATGTAGGCCGGTACTACTACCGTAAAAACGCGATGACACGGCCCACACGCCAGCGGGAGCGAGAGGGGGATCGCCAGGAGGAGACCGTAGAGGAGGAGGCCGCCCGGCTCTGCCCCGAGTGTGGCGCCGACCGGATCGTGAAGAGCTCCGACAGGGGCGAGCTCGTCTGTGACGAGTGTGGCCTCGTCGTCGAGGAGGACCAGATCGACCCCGGCCCGGAGTGGCGGGCGTTCAACCACACCGAACGACAGAACAAGTCCCGCGTCG
>JAZKST010000095.1:0-6904 GCA_036625905.1 Haloarculaceae archaeon | reverse complement strand
TCGGGGTCGTAGCGCTCGCCCTGGGTCATCGGGTTGAAGATCCGGAAGTACGGCTGGGCGTCCGTCCCGGTCGAGGCCGCCCACTGCCAGCCGCCGTTGTCGTTGGCGGTGTGGTGGTCGACGAGGTGCTCGCGGAAGTGCTCGTAGCCGTGTCGCCAGTCGCACATGAGGTCCTTCGTCAGGAACGAGGCGACGATCATCCGGACCCGGTTGTGCATGTACCCCTCCGCGCGGAGCTGACGCATCCCCGCGTCGACGATGGGGTAGCCCGTCTCACCCGCGCGCCACGCGGCGAGTTCCTCGGGGTCGTCCCGCCACCCGATCTCGTGCTCGTACTCGCGGTAGTTCGCGGTCACCACGTGGGGGTTGTAGTAGAGGACGTGCGTGTAGAACTCCCGCCAGGCGAGTTCGCTCCGGAACGAGTCGACGGACTCCTCGCCGGCCTCGTCGGGCGCCCGCTCCATCGCGTCCTCGGTCGCCGCGTACACCTCGCGGACGCCGACGGTGCCCCACTTCAGGTGGGCCGAGAGTCGCGAGGTGCCCCGCTCGGCGGGGTAGTCCCGACGCTCCTCGTAGTCGTAGATATCGGACTCGCAGAACGCCTCGAGGCGGTCGCGGGCGGCGGCGTACCCCGCGGGTTCGACGTCGGCTTCGGGCTCGTCGAATCCCAGCTCCTCGATGGCGGGCATCCCGCCGGCCTCGACGCCCACAGCCTCGGGGTCGACGAGCGCGTCCGTCCCGGGAGCGGGGCGTGGCGACTCCTTCTCCCGGTCGCGCCACTTCTTCCAGAAGTAGCTGTACACCGAGTACGGCTCGCCGGCGTTGGTGGTGATCGACCCCGGCTCGTGGTGGAGGTCGTCGTGGAACGCCTGGTGCTCGCGGTCCCCCTCGGCGAGCGCCTCCCGGACCCGGTCGTCGCGCTCGCGGGCGAGCCCCGAGTAGTCGCGGTTCCAGAGCACACCCTTCGCGTCGGTCTCCGCACACAGCGCCGGGAGCACCTCGGCGGGGTCGCCGTGGCGGACGAGCAGGTCCCCGCCCCGCTCGCGGTACCACGCCCGGAGGGCCGCCAGCGCGTCGAGCATGAACCGCACGCGAGGGGGCGAACCGTGTTCGAGTACCGCGTCGTCGAAGACGAAAACCGGAAGGACGTCGCCACGCTCTGTGGCCCACGCGAGGGCCGTGTTGTCCGGCCCACGCAGATCTCGCCGGTGCCAGTGGAGGCGCATGCCCGAACGACGGTCGGCGGTCGTTTCAACCTCCGGGTCGGGGCCCTGGATGCCGCCTCGCCCTCGCGGCGCCGGAGCGACGCCGCGCTGTCCAACCACGACCGTTAGGCCCGGGGACAGCGAGTACCGGGTCGAGATGGGTGTGGAACGAACGTTCGAGGACTTCGAGGTCGGACAGCGGTTCGAGACCGGCGGGCGCACGGCGACGGAGGCGGACATCCGGATGTTCGTCGGCGCGACGGGGCCGACGGACCCGATACACGTCGACCACGACTACGCCGCCGATCACCGCTCGTCGAGGACGTGGTCTGTCACGGGACGCTCACGGCCACCGCGGAGGTGACCGAAGCCCGCGAGAGGGACGGGGGGTGGGAGGTCGTCGTGACCGACGTCGAGGTGACGAACGGGGAAGGTTTAGGTGAGCGCGCGAGAACCTCGCACACCATGAGCGACGAACCGGTCCTGCTCGACGTCGAGGACGGCGTGGCCACGCTGACGCTGAACCGCCCGGACAACCGCAACGCCCTCACGCGGGAGATGGGCTCGGCGGTCGTCGACGCGCTCGACGAGCTCGAAGGGGACCAGGAGGCCCGCTGTCTCGTCGTGACCGGTGCCGAGGGCTCGTTCTGCGCCGGCGGTGACGTCAACGCGATGGCCGAGCGGATGTCCGGGGACGTTCCGCTCCACGAGGCGGTTCGGGGCATCCAGTACGAGACCTCGAAGACCCTGGAGCGGGTCCACGAGTTCTACCTCCCCACCGTGGCGAAGGTGGACGGCGTCGCGTTCGGCGCCGGCGCCAACCTCGCGATGGCGTGTGACCTGCAGGTGATGAGCGAGGAGGCCCGTATCTCCTTCGGCTTCCGGCAGGTCGGCCTCGGCGTCGACACCGGCACCTCCTACTTCCTCCCGCGGGCCGTCGGCGAGAACACCGCCAAGGAGCTGGTGTTTACGGGCGAGCTCGTCGGGCCGGAGCGGGCCGAGGACCTCGGGCTCGTCAACCGCGTCTTCCCGGCGGAGGAGTTCGACGAGCACGTCGCGGAGTTCCTCGAACCCATCGCCACCGGCCCGACGGTCGCGCTCCGGGCGTCCAAACAGGCGCTCCGCGGGGGGCTCGACCGCTCCATCGACGACGCGATGGCGTTCGAGGCCGCCGCGCAGGCCGCCGTCTTCGAGTCCGAGGACCACACCGAGGGCGCGACCGCGTTCATCGAGAAGCGCGACCCCGAGTTCGAGGGCCGCTAACCGCCGGCCGTCCCCCGGGTCGCCGAACGGATGGACGAGGGAGACGCCGTCGAGCCGGAGGGGAGCCAGGACCCGTCGAATGCGGGCGCCGGGCCGACCGACGCCCCCTCCCCGTACCGTCGGCGCTGGCTCGGCTACGGCCTGCTGGCGCTCTCCTTTTTGCTCGTGAGCCTCCACCGCACGTCGACCGCGGTCCTCTCGGAGGGCCTGCTCGACGCGTTCGCGATGACGGCGACTGGACTCGGCCTGATCCACTCCTCTTTTTTTACCTCTACGCCGCCCTGCAGATCCCCGCGGGGCTCCTGACCGACCGGTACGGCGCGCGGGCCATCGCGGCCGGCGGGACGGGGTTGATGTCCGCGGGCGCGATGCCGTTCGGGCTGGCACCCACGTACCCGGCGGCGTTCCTGGGCCGCCTGCTCGTCGGCCTCGGCGGGGTCGGCCTCGCGGCCGCCGTCGGCATCGTCGCGCTGGCCCACGACACGCCGCGGGCCGCCGGACTCCGGCCCGTCGACGAGGTTCCCGACCGGCCCGAGGTCACCGCGAGCGAACTGAAGCGACACACGCTCGCTGTTCTCCGCGAGCCCGAGACGTGGCTGCTCGGTGTGATGCTGTTCTTCATGACCGGCATCGGCGTCACCGTCTTCGGGCTCACCTGGGGCGTGTTCGCGGCGTTCAGGAGCGTGCCACTGCTGCTGGTCGGCGCTATCTTCCTCTTCTCCCGCATCCTCCGTGGGGGCATCCCGCTCGCCTTCACGGTGGTGAAGGAGCGCAACCCGGAGGAGGCGAGCGGCACCGTCATCGGCATCGTGAACACGATGGGGTGGATCGGCGCCGCGGTGTTCCCGGTCGTGCTGGGGGCGGCGCTCGACGCCTTCTGGACGCGGGAGACCGTCAACGGAACCCGGGTCTACACCGCGTTCGGCTACCGCGTCGCGTTCGGCATCGCCCTCGCGGGCGGGCTGGTGGCCGCGGCCTGTGCCGTCGGGCTCCACCTCCGCGTCCGGCGGGAGCGACGGGCGGGCGAGCCCTCGGCCGAACCCGCCCCCGAATGACTCGCCGATTCGGTGGCCCGGTCCGGGGGAGCCAGGCGTGGCCGCCGCGCTCAGGCCCGGTCCGCGCAGTACTCGACGAAGTTCCGGAGGATGCGAAGGCCCGTCTCGCCGGACTTCTCGGGGTGGAACTGCGTGCCGAAGACGTTGCCCGCCTCGTTGGCGACGACCGAGGGGAACGTGACCTCGTAGTCCGTCGTCGCGACGACGGCGGCCTCGTCGTCGGGGCTGGCGTAGTAGGAGTGGACGAAGTAGGCGTACTGCCCGTCGACACCTCCCCCTCCCGGGCGCTGCCCGCTCGGGCTGTCAGTCGCGCTCTGCGCGACTCCGTCTACCAGCGGGTGCTCGCGCTCGACCGAGAGCTCGTTCCAGCCCATGTGGGGGACTTTCTGTCCCTCGCGGAACCGGACGTTCCGGCCGGGGACGAGGTCGAGCCCCTGGGCGTCGCCCTGGCCCACCTTGTCAGCTTCCTCGCTCGAGGTGAGGAGCATCTGCATCCCGAGGCAGATGCCGAACAGCGGCCGGCCGCCCTCGGCGGCGTCGACCAGCGCGTCCCGCACCGGCTCGGCGTTCTCCATCCCCTCGCTGAACGCGCCGACCCCCGGGAGGACGATACCGTCGGCGTCGTCGAGCGTGCCCGGGTCCTCGGTCAGCGAGACGCGCGCGCCGGCCCGCTCGAGGCCGCGCGTCGCGCTCCGGAGGTTCCCGAGCCCGTAGTCCACGAGCGCGACGTCGGCGGTGACCTGAGTGCTCACGATACGACGTTCACCGTGGGGGGGCAAGGCGCTTTCCGTTCGGACGACGGTCGCGAGGGTCGACGGCCGAGACGGGGAGGACAGCCGGTTCCTGCGCCGCCGTGTGCCCGTTCGGAGCGGTCCGACGACTACGCGAGACTCCCGCGGTCGTGCCAGCCGAGCGGGAACGGACCGTGTCCGCTAAGTGGCGCAGTCCCCAACCGGAACCCATGAACCACCGCGAACTGGGCGACAGCGGGGTCGAGGTCTCGGAGGTCGGCTTCGGCGCGTGGGTCGTCGGCACCGACTGGTGGGGCGACCGCACCGAGGAGCAGGCGGTCGAGATGATACAGCACGCGCTCGACCGGGGTGTCACCTACTTCGACACGAGCGACGTCTACGGCCACGGTCGCTCGGAGGAGCTCGTCGGAAAGGCCCTCGCCGAACACCGCGACGAGGTCACCGTCGGAACGAAGGTCGGCTACGACTTCTACGACAACCCGCAGGCCGGCCACGGCGAACTCCCCAAGGAGATGGGTGTCGAGTACCTGGAGGAGGCGTTCGAGCGGTCGCTCGACCGCCTGGGGATGGAGTACGTCGACCTGCTCCAGCTCCACAACGCGAACGCCGCCGAGGTCACCCCCGAGGTGCTGGCGTGGCTCGACGGTCTCCGCGAGTCGGGGCGAGTCCGGGCGGTCGGCTGGGCGCTGGGCCCCTCTATCGGCTGGCTCGAGGAGGGCAAACGCGCCATCGCCGAGGAGTTCGACGTCGTCCAGACCGTCTTCAACACCTTCGAGCAGGTCCCCGGGCGGAGCTTCGTCGAGGAGATCCGCGAGACCGGCACGAGCACGAGCCTGATGGCCCGCGTGCCCCACTCCTCGGGGCTGCTGAACGAGCAGGTCACCCCCGACACCGACCTCGGCAAGGGCGACCACCGCGCCCACCGACCGAACGCCTGGTTCGAGACCGGCTGGGAGAAACTCGAGAACGTCCGGTTCCTCGAACGGGACGGAGAACGGACGATGGCCCAGGCCAGCATCCAGTGGCTCCTCTCGCATCCGGAGGTCGCATCGGTGACGCCCACGTTCCGGACCCGCGAGAACGTCGACGAGTGGGCCGCCGCGCCCGCCACCCCCCCGCTGAGCGAGGAGGAGGTCAAGCGCGTCGAGGAGCTCTACCGCCGGAACTTCGGCGTCGACCGCGACGACGGTATGAGCCCCGAGGAGTTCCGCTCCTCCGTCGACGGCCGGGACCTCGAGGAGGCCGGCATCCTCGCCCCGAGCGCCGGAGACTGATACGGGCGGTCGTGACGACGTGCCGGTGATGCTCCGGAGGGGGTCGGCGATCACCGGTAACGGACGACGACCGCCCGTGTGAGGGGGCTCATCGTCGGCGGGTCGGCGTCCCGTCGCCGGGTCGGCGTCCCGTCGCCGACAGCGACCGCCCCCGACGCAGTGGTGCCGTCCGATCCCGTCGAGCACGGCGTCAGCCGCCCTTGGGTACGAACGTCGCACACGCAGTCAAGCGTTAATCCCGTATCGACCGTTCTACCCACCGATGCGATACACTCGACGCCAGTTCGTCGCGGTAGCCGGCCTCGCTGCGCTCGCCGGGTGCACCGGTAGCGCCGACCCCGGGTCGGGTGGCGGATCGGCCCCGGGAACGGGGTCGAGTGGCGACGGGTCGACGCCGGTCGCCGACGGCGCCGTCCCGACCGCCGAGAAGACGCTCCCGCTGCCGATGGCCCCCGGCGAGCTCGAGTCGCGCGCGGTCTCGGGCGGCCCGCCCAAGGACGGGATCCCCTCCATCGACGACCCCTCGTTCGTCGCCCCCGGCGATGCCGACTTCCTCGACCCCGGTGACCCGGTGTTCGGCGTCGCGCGGAACGGGGCCGTCAAGGCGTACCCACAGAAGGTCCTCGTCCAGCACGAGATCGTCAACGACCGGCTCGGTGACCTCCCGGTCGCGGTGACCTACTGTCCGCTGACCGGGACCGTCCAGGGGTTCGAGCGCGGGGGGACGACGTTCGGCGTCTCCGGCCGACTGATCAACAACAACCTCGTGATGTACGACCGGGCCACGGAGGCGTGGTGGCCACAGATCCTCGCCACGTCGATCCCGGGGCCGTGGAACGCCGAGCCCGGAACCGGATCGCTACGGGAGTTCGGGCTCGTGTGGACGACCTGGGAGCAGTGGCGAGCGCTCCACCCCGACACGCGGGTCCTCTCGACCGACACGGGCTTCGCGAAGAACTACGGCCGCGACCCGTACGGCTCGTACAACCCGCGTGCGGGGTACTACGCCAGCGAGAACACGCTGTTCGGAACCCTCGAGGAGGACGACCGGTTCAGCCGGAAGCGCGTCTTCATGGGCGCCCGGACCGCCGACGGGGCAGTCGCGTTCGACAAGTCCACGCTCCTCGACGAGCAGGTGATGGAGGGCGAACTCGGCGGGACGCCGGTGGTCGCGGTCGCCGACCCGCGACTGGACACCGGCTACGTCTACCCGAACCCCGACGAACGGACGGTCACCGTCGAGGACGGCTCGGTACTGGTCGACGGATCGTCGTACGAACCGGACGACCTCCCGCTCGGGCGGGTCCACACGTTCGACGCGATGTGGTTCGCCTGGCACGGCTACTACCCCGACA
>JAZKST010000041.1:0-30911 GCA_036625905.1 Haloarculaceae archaeon | reverse complement strand
ATTCTGGCGAGGATTCCGACGAAGACGAAACTGACGACGCCGACGAGGACGAGGCTGAGGACTCTGACGAGGACGATTCCGACGAAACCGAAACCGACGAGAACGACTCTGACGACGACGAAGCAGCGGACGGGACGGTCGTGTCGTCCCCGACACCGACCGAGCCTGCGGGGACGGTAGAACCGAGCCGTCCCACGGGGGTGACCGGGGCGACGGGACTGAAAAGGGGTGGCGTCCCGGTCGGTCCCGTGGCCGCCGGCGCGGGTGCGGCGGTCGTCACCGGCGCGCTCGCACGTCGAGTACTGGCCTCCGGAGCGGGCGGGGCGACGGGTGCGGCCGCCCCGCTCGAAACCGCTGTCCGCGTCCACGCGTCGTCGGTTCGGACCTCCGTCCGGGCGGCCTCATCGGTCCTCGATTCGCTGCCCGAGCGTCTCTGGCGGGTTGTCGCAACCGCGGGCTACCTGAAACACGCGGGGGAGGACCCGCTGGCCCACGAGACGCGCGCGGCGCTGTACGAGCATCTCGAGACCCACCCCGGGACGTACCTGACGGCGTTCGAGGAAGACTCCCCGATCGAGGCCGGACGCGGAACGATCCGGTACCACCTCGGTATACTGGAGCGCGAGGGGCTGGTCACCTCCGAGAGACGCGGCGGGAAGCGACGCTACTACCCGATAGGGATGGATCCCGACGCCCTCTCGATCGCGATGGAGTCACCGACCCCGGCGGCCATACTCGAGTCGCTCGCCGACTCCGAGCGCACCGTCTCGGACCTGGCCGACCGCGTCGATCGCGACCCGAGCACGGTGTCGTACCACCTCGAGCGGCTGGCCGACGACGGTCTCGTGGAGCGCCAGCGCGACGGCGAGGCGGTGATCAACCGCCTCACGCCGGGCGCAGCGTCGATGCTCGGGGACCCCGTCGGCCGGAGGGTCGAGTCGTCACCAACCTCTTCCTGACCCGGGACGTCGCGTCGGTCAGAGCCGTGTCCGGATGCTCGCCGCGAGTTCGTCGAACGCCTCGTCCGCTCGTGACACCCCGTCGGTCAGCGAACAGAATCCGTGGCACAGCGACGGGAAGTGGTGGGCGTCGACGTCACCGTGCTCGTCGAGGCGGTCGGCGTACGCCCGCCCCTCGTCTCGGAGCGGGTCGTGTCCGGCCGTGGCCACGACCCCCGGGGTCGCCCCGAGCAGGGGGTCCGGTGCTCGCAGCACCGAGGCGAACGGGTGGTGTTCGTCGACCGGCGAGCGGAGGTACCGCTCCCAGAACCACTCCATATCCCGGCGTGTCAGCAGCGGCCCGTCGGCGTTCTCCCGGTAGGAGTCGGTCACGAACGAGCGGTCGGTGATGGGGTACAGCAGGGCCTGACACGCGAACGGAGGCCGACCCTCGCTTTCGGCGTAGAGGGCGGACGCGGCCGCGAGGTTCCCGCCGGCGGAGGTGCCAGCGATGCCGACCCGTGCGGGGTCGCCGCCGAGACTCCCCGCGTGGGCACGGACCCATTCGGCGGCCACGCTCGCGTCCCCCAGCGCGGCCGGAAAGGGGTGTTCCGGGGCGAGACGGTAGTCGACGCTCACGACCACACAGCCGACACGCGCGGCCAGCTCCCGACAGATGTCGTCCGCCGAGTCGAGCGTTCCCAGCACCCACCCGCCGCCGTGGCAGAAGACCAGTACCGGCAAGCCGCCCTCGTTCGCCTCCCCCGTTTCGGGTCGATACACCCGTAGCGGGAGGTCACCACCGGGGCCGTCGGTCGCGAGGTCCCGGACCGCCGCCATCGCGGGACCCTCGCCCGCGGAGAACAGTTCGTCCTCGAGCCGGCGCGCGCTCTCGACGCTCAGAGCGTGCCACGGCGGGACGCCCCGCTCCTCGAACTCGGCGACGACCCTCCCCAGTTCGGGGTCCAGCGATCCCGCGTCGGTCATGCACGGACTCTCGTCGTCGCGGGGCCTCAACCTTGCCGTCCGTGGGGGACGCCCGCCACAAGACACAACCCCCGTCCCTCCTCCGTCCGTGCATGGACAGCGATCCACTCCCGGGGTTCGAGCCAACGCTCGAGTACGCCCGCGCACGCGACGAGTCGGGGTTCGACCTCCGGGACCGGTTCCACGTCCCCGACGGCGAGTACGTGGACGGCAACTCGCTCGGACCGCTCTCGGTCGACGCCGAGCGCGCGCTCTCTCGCGTGATCGAGGAGTGGCGCGAGCTCGGTATCCGGGGGTGGACCGACGCCGACCCGCCGTGGTTCGGCTACGCCGAGTACCTCGGCGACCGTCTCGCCCCGGTCGTCGGCGCCCGCGAGGAGGAGGTGATCGTCGCCAACTCCACGACCGTCAACATCCACACCCTGATCGGGACGTTCCTGGATACGGGGGCGGGAGCCGGTCCCGACAGCGAGTCCGACACCGGCTTCGACAGCGAGGCCACCAGTGGCCTCGGCGGCGGGGCGAGCCGGGGAACGAAGGTCCTCGTGAACGAACTCGACTTTCCGACCGATCACTACGCGATCCGTGCCCAGCTCCGCCAGCGCGGGCTCGCCCCCAACGAACACCTCGTCGTCGTCGAGTCGAGGGACGGCCGGACCATCGAGCCGGCGGACGTCGAGGCCGCGCTCGACGCGAATCCCGGAGTCGGTATCGTGTTCATGCCGAGCGTGCTCTACCGGTCGGGACAGCTGTTCGATATCGCGCGGCTGACCCGCGCGGCGCACGAGCACGGCGCGCTCGCGGGGTTCGACCTGGCACACTCCGTCGGCGTCGTCCCCCACGACCTCGCCGACCACGGCGTCGACTTCGCCGTCTGGTGTCACTACAAGCACCTCAACGCCGGCCCGGGCGCCATCGCCGGGCTGTACGTGAACCGCGAGCACTTCGGGACCACGCCCGCACTCGCGGGGTGGTGGGGCCACGAGAAGGCGACGCAGTTCGACATGAACCCCACGTTCACCCCCGCCGATTCGGCGGGTGCGTGGCAGATCGGGACGGTACCGGTGCTCGCCGCTGCACCCCTAGAGGGGTCGCTCGACCTCCTCTCCGAGGTGGGGATCGAGGCGGTCCGGGAGCGGTCGGTCGCGCTCACCGAGTTCCTGGTCCGGCTCGTCGACGAGCGGCTCCCCGAGTGCTCGGTGGGCACGCCGCGCGATCCGTCCCGCCGTGGCGGGCACGTCGCGGTCGAACACCCCGACGCCTACCGGCTCTGCGAGGCGCTCCGGGACCGCGGAACGGTGGTCGACTTCCGGCCGCCGGACGTCGTCCGCGTCTGCCCCTCGCCGTACTACGGCACGTTCGAGGAGGTCTGGACCGTCGTCGGGAACCTCCGCGAGATACTCGAAACCGGGGCACACGAGGCGTACGACCAGCCCTCGGGCGGGGTCACCTGAGCCGGCACGGTGCCTCCACCAGCGGGGGGCTTACCCGGTGTTGGTCATCCCGCCATCGACGACGAGTGATTCGCCGTTCACGTAGTCCGCGAGGTCGCTCGCCAGGTAGAGCGCCGCGTCGGCGACGTCCGCCGGCACTCCGAACCGTCGCGAGGGGATCTGCTCGAGGAACGACTCGCCCGCCTCCGTGCCGACGATGGGAACGTCGTCGGTCGTCATCGCCGTCTCGATGACGCCCGGATGGATGGCGTTCACGCGTACCCCCTCCGGGCCGAGTTCGGCGGCCGTCGCGTACGTCAACAGCCGGACAGCCCCCTTCGACGTGCAGTAGGTGGCGTACCCCGCCGATCCCTCCAGGCCGGCGACGCTGGAGAGGTTGATCACCGACCCACCGCGGTCGTCCTCGACCATCCGCCGGGCGGCGTACTGCGTCCCGAAGAACACCCCCCTGACGTTGACGTCCATCAGCTGCCGATACTCCTCGGGGGTCACCTCCAGGAACGTCTCCGAGCGGAAGATCCCCGCGTTGTTCACCATCACGTCGACGCCCCCGAACGGCTCCGCCGCGTCGACCGCCGCCTCGAGGGTGTCGAGGTCGGTCACGTCGCACTCGACGAACGTCGCCTCCGATCCCGTCTCGCGGACGAGTTCGTGCGTCGGCGTCCCGCCCTCGCGGGGCTCCTCGCGGAGGTCCGCGACGACGACGTTCGCGCCCTCCTCGGCGAACGCTAGGGAGATGGCCCGCCCGTTGCCGCTCGCGCCGCCGGTCACGACCGCGGTCCTGTCTGCCAGTAGGTCGTCCATGCCTTCCAGTAGCACACGCTGGCGTATAACTGTCTACGGGGGACGCACGTCCCCGATCGGACTGTCGGCTGTACGCCAGTGAGCTCTGCCGGATCCGTCCCCTGCTCCCAGTCCGTCGCCCGGCGGGAGAGCTCCGCGAGCGAGGTCCGGTGATTCGAGCGCTGCTTCATACGGTCGTGCGTAACGGTTTACCGTCGATGGCCCGGATGGGGTCGGGTATCGCCGGTAAAAGACTACGCACGACCGTATCAGGTGGTGGAGCGCGTACCGGCGCCGGCGGTTGCTGAGCACGTCGAAGACGTCCGTCGGCGGGGGTAGCTCTCGCCCCCGACGTCCCTGCCCGGTTCACGGTGACCCCATCTCCACGTACGACGGAGTCGACAGGCACAGGTTACTGTTCCTGACGTCCCGAGGGGAGCGTGTCGATCGGAGCGCCAAGGACGCGGTCGAGCGAGTGTGAGTCGGTGACTCCCGAACGCTCGACCACACGGTGGGAAAGGCCGCGAGCAGGGAGCGTTTCCCGAGAGGACACGCCGACCGAGCGACGTGTCCCGACGGCGTTTCTATCTCGTTGCGGTCCGTCCCACCGGAGGATCGAACCGTTCGTCGACCGATCGCACGAGGCGATCGGGCGGTGGGTCCGCCGGCTGATACGGTCGTGCGTAATCAGTTTCGCTCCACGGCTCCGAGTGCCGTCTCGTCGGTCTCGAAACGCCGATGATCTCGAAGACCGCTGAAGACGGTACGCACGACCGTATCGGGGGTAGTTTACGCGAGTCGTCTCACCGCGGCGAGGAGGTCCTCGGTCCCCGGAACCACCTCGTCCTCGAGCGTGGGGCTGAACGGGACGGGGACGTCCTCGACGCCGACGCGCTGGACGGGGAAGTCGAGGTCGAAGAAGCACTCCTCCTGGAGTACCGCGGCGAGCTCGGACTGGGTGCCGGCCCGGAGCGGCGTCTCGTCGGCGACGACACACCGGCCCGTCTTCCGCACCGAGGCGGCGATGGTGTCCACGTCCAGCGGGTCGAACGTCCGCGGGCTCACCACCTCGACGTCGACCTCGCCGGCGAGCTCCTCGGCGGCTTCGAGGGCGTTCCAGATCTGGACCTGCGTGGCGACGACGGTGACGTCCTCGCCCTCGCGTTCGACCGCGGCCTCCCCGATCGGTATCTCGTGTTCGCCGGTCGGTGCCTCGCCCGAGCGGTTGTAGACGCCCGCGTGCTCGAAGACGATCACGGGGTCGTCGTGGCGGATCGCCGACCGCAGGAGTCCCTTCGCGTCCTTGGGGGTGGAGACACAGACCACCTTGATCCCCGGGATGGCCATGAACACCTGGTGGAGTGCCTGGGAGTGCTGGGCGGCCGCCCGGAAGCCGCTGGTGTTCTGCGTGCGGATCGTCAGCGGGATGTCGACGCTCCCGTCGGTCATGTACCGGAGCTTGGCTACCTGATTCAGTAACTGGTCCATCGGCACGCCGAGGAACCCGGAGTACATCACCTCGACGACGGGCCGCATCCCGGTCATGGCGGCCCCGAGCCCGGAGCCGACGATGGCGACCTCGCTGATCGGCGTGTTGCGCACGCGCTCGGTGCCGTACTCCTCGGTGAGACCCTCCAGCACGCCGAACGTGCCGCCGCGCCCGGCCACGTCGATCCCCTGGACGAACACGCGCTCGTCGGCACCCATCTCCTCGTGGAGCGTCTCCCGTATCGCCTCCCGCACCGTGATCTCCTCCGTGTCTGCGGTCTGCTGGGACATGGTCAGTCACCCTCCGCGTAGAGGTTCTCGTAGGCGGTTTCGGGGTCGGGCAGGTCGCTCTCGCGGGCGAACTCGACGGCCTCGTCGATCTCGGTCTCGACGTCCTCCTGGAGTTCCCCGTATTCGGTTTCGGTGAGGACTCCCTCGTCGAGGAGTCGCTCGGGATACGTCCGCAGCGGGTCGCGGGCCCGCCACTCCGAGAGCTCCGCCTCGTCGCGGTAGAACTCGGAGTCGCCCTCGTGGTGGCCCTCGAACCGGTAGGTCTCACAGACCATCAGCGTGGGTCCCTCGCCGGCGCGGGCCCGCTCGACGGCCTCGCTCGCGGCCGCGAACACGTCGTCGGGGTCCATCCCGTCGGCGTGTACCCCGGGGATGTCGTAGGCGGCCGCACGCTGGGCGAGGTCCTCGATGGACTGCTGTTCCTCGATGGAGGACATCTCGCCGTACTGGTTGTTCTCGACGACGCCGACGAAGGGGAGCTCCCACAGCGAGGCGAGGTTGAGCGACTCGTGGAACGCCCCCTGTGCGGTGGCCCCGTCGCCGAAGAACGAAGCACACACCTCCCCGGCGTCGCGCATCTGACTCGACAGCGCCGCCCCGGCGCCGATCGGTATCCCGGCCCCGACGATGCCGTTCGCACCGAGGTTCCCGAGTTCGGGGTCGGCGATGTGCATCGATCCGCCCTTCCCCCCACAGTAGCCCGTCTCCTTGCCGTAGAGTTCGGCCATCATCGGCGCGGGGTCGTGGCCCTTGGCGAGGCAGTGGCCGTGCCCGCGGTGGGTCGAGGTGATGTAATCGTCGTCCGCCAGGGCCGCACAGACGCCGGACGCGATGGCCTCCTCGCCGATGTACAGGTGGACGAACCCCGGCATCTCCCCGTCGGAGAAGAGTGTCTGGACTCGCGATTCGAACGCCCGGATCCGCTCCATCGTCCGGAGCATCCCGAGGCGCGTCTCCGTGTCCGGTGCTGGCATTGCACTATCCGGGTTCCCTATCGCCGCTCTTATAGCTACTCGAAAGAGTCGGATATCTGCTGGTTCGTCGCTCGCGTTCCCCGGGCGGATATATCCGTGCGTGGGTCGTGAGAGCCCACATGGTCGAATGCATGCTCAACCACGTCGCCATCGACGTGGACGACCTCGAGGTGACCGTCGCGTTCTACACCGACCTCTTCGACATGGAACGGGTCCCGACGCCGGACTTCGGGCGGCCCTACGCCTGGCTGGAGTTCGGCGGACAGCAGCTCCACCTCATCGAACGGGGCGATCCCGCACCGGAGAACCAGCACTTCGCGCTGATCGTCGACGACTTCGAGACGGTGTGGGACCGCGCCGTCGCCCGGGGTGCGATCGACGAGGACGGCGGATACGTGCGGGCGCTCCCGAACGGGGTCGTGCAGTGTTACGTCCGGGATCCGAGCGGGAACCGCGTCGAATTCATGTGGCCCGACGTCGAGACCCTCCCGGACAGGATCGGAACCCACGTCGATCACGTCGAGGCGGAAGCGCCGACGGACGAACCCGCCGGCGCCACCATCGCACCCAACGTCACCGCGTATCTGGACTGATACGGTCGTGCGTAACTATTTTCAGTAGTCTTCGGTACCATCGGCGTTTCGAGACTGATTCGACGGAATTCCGACCCGTGAAGCGGTAACTAATTCCGCACGACCGTATGATACGGTCGTGGTCCACACGGGCTGTCCGGGCTACGCCGCGTCCTCGGGCCAGACGCGCTCGGGTTCGCGGTCCCCGACGTCCCGGCGGACGCCGATCTCGAACAGCAGCCCGTTGAGTTCGGCCCCCGAGTCGAAGTACCAGAAGTCGGTCCCCTCGTAGTGGCCGCTCTGGACGACCGGCATCCCCGCCGCCTCGAACTCCTCGACGACGTCCATCGCCTCCGGCTCGTCCCACCCGAAGTAGGCGACGTGGTGGAGCCCTTCGCCGTGTTCGTCGAGGTGGTCCCGGTAGACGTTCGGGTCGATTGTCGGCTCGATGAGTTCGATCATGGTGTCCCCGGCGTAGCCGAGCGCGAGGACCATGCCGTACTCGACCGCCTCGCCGCGGTAGGTGGTGTCGGTGAGCTTCGGGGGCTCGAACCGGAACACCGTCCAGGGCTCGACACCGAGGATCGAGCGGAACCGGCGCATCCCGTCGTCTACGTCCTCGACGACCACCGCCACCTGGTCCACTTCGGGCAGTTCGACGTCCAGGTCCGGGATCCCGGGATCGACGTGGGAGTCCATGCCACCCCTCTCCGTCCGGAAGGGCTTGTAGGTTGGTGCCGGGGATGGCGTCGGCCGCCCGACCGCTACAGCCGCGACCAGCAGACCGAGACGTCTAGCTCGTCGGAGAGCGACCGTGCGACGTAGCAGGCCCGCTCGGCCCTGGTGAGCACCCGCTCGACGTCCTCGGCGTCGACGTCGGTCTCGAGGGCCAGCTCGACCGCGACCGACTCCAGGGGGCCGTGTTCGGGCGCTCCCTCGACGCTCGCCTCGATCTCCCTCACCGTGACGTCGTCCCGGTCGGCCATCGTCCGTACCGACAGCGAGAGACACGACCCGAGCGCCCCCAGGAGGTGTTCCACGGGGTCGGGGGCGGTGCCGCTGCCGCCCATCGACTCGGGTTCGTCGAACGGGACCTCGGTACCGGCCGCGCGGTAGGTCCCCGACAGGCCCGACCCGGTCCTGACGCGGGCGGTCCGAACGTCCCCGTCCGCGGCGGGGAAGGACACTGCCGCGTCGGCGTACCCTCGTAGCGTCGCCCCGTCGGTGAGGCGGTCGACGAGCGCGTCGAGGAACCGGGCGGCGTCGGCGCCATTGACCACCCGGTGGTCGAACGACAGCGAGAGCGTCATCGTCCCGTCGTCGCGGACCCGGCCGACGCCGAGAATGGCTATCTGGGGCGGGTCGATCACCGGATCGAAGTGGTCGACGCCGAAGAGCCCGAGGTTCGAGACGGTGAACGTCCCGCCCTCCAGGTCGTCCATCGTGAACTCGCCCGAGCGGACACGCTCGGTCAGTTCGGCGCGCTCGCGGTTCACCGCTTCCGCGCTCTTCGAGCGGACATCCCCGATCACGGGCGTGACGAGCCCCTCCTCGACATCGACCGCGAGGGCGACGTTGACCTCCTCGATCAGCCGGTGCTCGCCGTCCTCGAAGAGCGCGTTGAACGCGGGGAACTCCCCGAGCGTCCCGCCGACGGCCTTCACCAGGAGGTCGGTGAGCGCGACCTCGACGCCGGCGTCCCCGGCCGCCGAGGCCACGTCCCGGAGCGTCGTCGCGTCGTACTCGCGGCCGAGCGTGACGTGGACGGCCTCGCGGTAGCTCTCCCCGAGCCGCTCGGCGATGGTCCGCTGCATCCCGGAGAGCTCGCGGGACTCGACGACGGTCCGTTCCGCCCGTCCCGACGCACCTGCCGTCGCCCCCGCGCCGCGTCCGGCCTCGATGACCCGCTCGACGTCCCCCTCGGTGATCACGCCCTGTGGCCCGGTGCCCTCGACCCCCGCGAGGTCGAGACCCGCCTCCTCGGCGGCCTGCCGGGCACCGGGCGAGGCGCGCACCTCCCTCCCAGAGCCGGTCGCACTCGCGGGGTCGTCGGTCGCGGTCGCCACCGTCTCGTCGCCGGAGTCGCTCTCGACGTCGGCCTCGAGGGCCGCGTCGTCGATCCCCTCGATGTACGCGGCGAGGTCCTCGTCGGGAGCGGCGAGGATACCGATCGGCGTCCCCGGTTCGACGACACCGCCCTCGGGGACGAGAACCCGGCGGAGGACGCCCGCCTCCCTGGCCTCGACATCGGCGGCCGTCTTCTCGGACTCGACCACGCAGAGCACGTCGTCGGTCGCGACCGACTCGCCCTCCTCGACGGACCACTCCACGACGGTCCCCTCCTCCATCGACATCCCCATCTGTGGCATCCTGATGACGTAGCCCATGGCCTCACCATACCACCCGCTCTGTTGAACCCTTCGTCGGTGCTCCGGACGCTTCGAACGGGTGGTAGCGGACCGAACGTCGACACGTATCAAATACGATACGTCGCGTACAGGTCCGACCCATACGGGCGGTTGTAACGATGTACCGGTGACCGACGACCCCGTCCGGGCGACCCCACTCTGCTGGTCCGTCCCCGCCCGGTCGGGGGCCTCCGCCTGCCAGGACGGGACGGTCATCACCGGCGAGTTCCAGGTCAGCGTCCCGCCGCCGAGCAGGCCGCGGAGTGTCGGGATGTATGCCGAGAACGAACCGGAGCGGAGGTGGAAGGTCAGCCTGTTGTTGACGATGGCGTCACGTATCGACCTTCCGGTATCGTCTGCCGGTCCGGTTTGCGATCCCTCGCGGATCCGGTCGACCGTCCAGCGATAACCCCTGTGGCGCCACAGCCGGAGGAGTCAGATCGAGTGGTCAGCGCATCGCGTCGGCGACGGCGTCGAGGTCCCTTGGGGTCGCGTCGACGGGACCGCCGTGGTAACACAGGATCCGTTCGACATCGAGGTCCGCGAGGTCACGTATCGACTCCCTCGCCCGATCCATGTCGGGCGTGTTCTCCTCCCAGGGCGGTGCGAGCCCGTCCTCGTCGGCCGTGACGGTGTCCCCCACGAGCAGCAGCCGCTCGTCGGGGAAGTGGAGCGCGACGTGGCCGGGCGTGTGGCCAGGGGTGAACACGACGTCCATCGGTCCGGCAGCGGTCCGGAACGAGACCCCCTCGACCATCTCGACGTCCACGTCGACCTCCGGGTAGCGGTCGTCGGGATCCTCCTTGAGCGGGTACTTCCGGCCGTCGGCGTACGGCGCACACTCCTCGTGTGCGTAGACGACTGCCCCGGTCAGTTCGAGGACGTCGGCCAGTCCCCCGGCATGATCGCCGTCGTGGTGGGTGAGCACCACTCCGCGGACGACCTCCCAGCCGGCGCCGGCAGCCTCGAGGTTGGATCCGATCTGGTCGGTAGTGCCGGGATCGCCGACGTCGATCAGCAGGACGCCCTTCGGCGTCTCGACCGCCGCCGGATAGATCGTCAGCTCCCCGCTATCCCGGACGATCGTCTGTGGGAGCGCGTGCACGCCCGCTGTGAGTTCCATGCTCGTCGTTCCGGATTCTCGGTCTTAAACGTACGGGGCTGAACCGGGTTCCCGACCTCCGCGACCGGCTTGCGGCCGTCGGTCGTCGGGATGCCGCTCGTATCGCGGGCGGGGCTCAGAGCGGCGACGCGGCCGAGCCGCCGTCGACGGGGAGCGTCTCGCCGTTGATGAACCCCGACCGCGAGGAGGAGAGGTACTCGACCGTGTAACCGAGTTCCATCGGGTCGGCGAGCCGCCGGGGCGGCGTCGCCTGCGTCCGGGCCTCGAGAGCCGCATCCTCGCTCTCGTAGTCACCTTGCTTGACCGCGGTTGCGAACGCGTTCCGGACGCGCGGTGTGTCGTGAGAACTGGGGAGCACTGCGTTGGCGCGTACCTCCGGAGCGATCTCCTGTGAGAGGGTCTTCTCGGACCCGACGACGCTCATCCGGACCGAACTCGGCAGGACGTTCGCCGCGGTCCCCTCCTCGACGGCTTTCGAAATGATGTTGACGATGGTGCCCCGCCGTCCGCGCGAAGGTGCGGGGTGGCCTCGCGGACCGTTCGGACGACGCTCATCACCAGCAGATCGAACGCGCCGTACCAGTCCTCGTCTCCGGGCTCGAGCGGGGCGAACGTCGGAGGGCAGCCAGCGCTCGTCACCAGGTGGTCGAACCGCCCGGACTCCTCGACGGTTCGCCCCACGAGCGCGGCCACGTCTTCGGGGTCGGTGATGTCGCCCGACTGACCGACCACGTCGCTGGTCGCGACTTCCCGCATCTCCGTCACCGCGTCCTGGAGCCGGGACTCGCCCCGATCGTTGGTCGCCGCGTCGACCCCTTCGCGAGCGAGTGCCTTCGCAGATGCTTTCCCCAGTCCGCTGCTGGACCCCGTGACTAACGCCATGTTGCCCGCTATCTCGAGGTCCGTACTCGAAGCGTTCGAGATATAAATCGAGCAGGGAGAAAGCACCGTCTCCACGACGGCCTGGCGCCAGCGAAGGGCCTTCGGTCGTTGTCGACCGTCCGCGAGAGGCACCCCCCTCGGGGGCGCCTGTCCCGAGCCAGGCACCACACTCCTGTGCGAGCGGTTTCGATTCCGATCCGCCGGGTCCCCAGTCAGGGTAGAGCTCCCGGAATGTCAGAGATACGACTGCTCTATCTTCTCGCGGAGACGACGCACGCCGTACCCGAACGCGAGCAGCGCGAAGAACAGGTAGAACGGCTCTACGACCGGCGTCAGCGTCTCCATCCCGTAGGCCATCCACGCGATCAGGAGGAACAGCACGCCGACAGCCCACACCTTCCAGAGGTCCAGGGCCAGCTTCGCCTGCCGGAGGAGTTTCGACCGACCGCCGGTCTGCCGTCCGCCCTCGATCCCGGCGTCCTGGGTGGCGGAGGAGTCGGACATGAGTTCGTACTTGGCTATGTCGGCCCCTCGTATAACCCTTCTCCGGTTCCCGTGGCGCAGTTCTGTGTCCAGTACGGTTCCGGGTGATCCGTCCGATCGGCCGTGAAATCGAAGTCGGTCATACTCCGTACAGAGGCGACGCGGGACGTCCAGGTGCCCCTCGAGACGGTCGGTAAAGCGTGCAGCGACCGACCCGCCCGTATCGCTTCGATTACCGACCAGTCCTCTTCCACGCCGTTCCCGGTTCGCCGAGGCATCGAACGATCGCCCATCTGATACGGTCGTGCGTACCTATTTTCAGTAGCCTTCGATAACATCGGCGTTTCGAGACCGATTCGACGGAATTCCGACCCGTGAAGCGGTAACTAATTCCGCACGACCGTATGAATCCCTCACCGACGTCCGGGCGTTCGGATCCCCGGTGGGTCAGGGGAACCCGACGGCCTCCCTGATACCCTCCCGGACGCGAACCGTGTTCGGGAGCTGGTAGTCCTCGAGATCGTACAGGGGGTAGACGACGTCGTAGCCGGTGATGCGCTCGACGGGTGCCTCCTGGTAGAGCAGGGCCTCCTCCTGTATCGTGCTCGTTATCTCGCCGGCGAGCCCGCCCGTCTTGGGCGCCTCGTGGACGACCGCCGCCCGGCCGGTCCGCTTGAACGACTCGACGATGGTCTCGCGGTCCAGCGGCCACATCGAGCGCAGGTCGACGACCTCGACGTCGATCTCCCCCGCCAGGTCCTCGGCCGCAGCGAGCGTCGGCCGGGTCATCGCGCCCCAGGTGAACACGGAGACGTCCGTCCCCTCGCGTCGAACGGCGGCCTCGCCCATCGGGACCTCGTAGGTCCCCGTCGGGACGGGCTCGTTGAAAGCCCGGTATATCTTCTTCGGCTCGAGGAACACGACCGGATCGGGGTCCCGTATCGCACCGATCAGCATCCCCTTCGTGTCGTAGGGTGTGCTCGGCGCGAGCACCTTCAGTCCCGGCTGGTGGGTGAATATCGCCTCCATCGACTCGCCGTGCATGTCCGGTGCGCGGATGCCGCCGGTGAACGGTGCCCGGACGACCATCCCACAGTTGTAGTAGCCCCGCGAGCGGGCGTTGAGCCGGGCCGCTCGATGGAACAGCTGCCCGACCGTGTCGTACATGAACCCCATGAACTGTATCTCCGCGACCGGTCGGAGCCCCGAGGCGGCCAGTCCGATGGCCGACCCGACGATGCCGACCTCGGCCAGCGGGGTGTCGACGACCCGCTCCTCGCCGAACTCGTCGTACAGCCCCTCGGTCGCCCGGAAGACGCCGCCCGTCTTCCCGATGTCCTCGCCCAGCAGGAGGACGTCCTCGTCGCGTTTCATCTCGTCGTGGAGCCCGCTCCGGACGGCCTCGACGATGTTGAGTGACTCCGTCTCCGTCTCGGTCCCGTCCGGGGTCGCGTCCGCCTCGCCCGGTCGGTGGCTACCGTCGCTCATGGTCAGTCGTGGAACACTTCGTCGCCGAACTCCTCGCGGAAGCGCTCGAGCTCCCGGTGCTGTTCCTCGATCTCCGGCGGCGGGTTCGAGTACACCTCCTCGAACACCTCCGTGGGAGTCTGCTCCTCGGCTTTCTCGATGGCGCTCTCGGCGGCCTCGCGGGCCTCGGCCTCGGCTGCCTCCCACGTCTCCTCGGCGTACGCCTCGGTCCACAGCCCCCGGTCCTCGAGGAAGCGCTCGTAGCGGTCGACCGGGTCGAGTTCCTCCCAGCGCTCCACCTCGGCCTCGTCGCGGTAGATCGAGGGGTCGTCGCTGGTCGAGTGGGCCCCACGCCGGTAGGTGAGCGCCTCGATCAGCGTCGGCTCGTTGTCCGTCCGGGCGCGCTCGACGGCCCGCTTCGTCGCCCGGTAGGTCGCCAGCACGTCGTTGCCGTCGACCAGCACGCCGTCGAACCCGTAGCCGGCCGCCCGCTGGGCGTACGACGCGGCGCCCAGTTGCTTCTCGAGGGGGACGGAGATTGCCCACTGGTTGTTCTCCAGCAGGAACACCGCGGGCAGGTCCATCACGCCCGCGAAGTTCATCCCCTCGTGGACGTCTCCCTTGCTCGCGGCTCCGTCGCCGAACTGGACGAGCGTGACGTCGTCGGTCCCCTGGTACTTCCGACCCCAGGCGTGGCCGACCGCCTGCGGGACGGTCGTCCCGACGGCGACCGTGTGGGGGAGCCGCCGGAGGTGTGCCGGCGGGCCGTCCTCGTCGAACTCGGCCTCGTCCCAGACCTCGTAGCCCCGCAGCCAGAACAGGAAGACGTCCTCCATCGACCGGCCACGCTGGAGGTGGAGGCCGAACTGTCGCCAGTCCGTCTGGATCCAGTCGTTCGCCGCGAGCGCCGCCGCCGGTCCCGCGTGGGAGGCCTCCTCGCCGCGGCACTCCTCCCAGAAGTGCAGCCCCCCCTGGCGCTGGAGTATCATCCCCCGTTCCTCGATGGCCCGCGAGCGGATCATCGTCTCGTACATCGACCGCAGGGTGTCCTCCTCGACGTCGAGCGCCGCCACCGCGTCCTCGTCGTAGCTCCCGTCCGGCGCGACGATCTGTTCGATCTGCTCGTAGTCTTCCGGATACCGTACCATCGTGCGTTTACCTGCTGTGTGTCGTCCCGCTCAGAACTCCCCGTACTCCTCGAACGCATCGAGCGGTGCCATCCCATCGCGGACGTGCTCGCGGATCTGGCTCTCGGTGTCGACCATCTCCTCGGCGTGCTCGAGGATCTCCTCCGCGATGCCCCGGGGGACGCAGGCGACCCCGTCGGCGTCACCGACGAGCACGTCGCCCGGGCGGATCTCGACCTCGCCGACCCGAACCGGAACGTCCCAGTCCTCGAGCTGCCACCGCGGCGGCGCGTCCTTGGGCGTGGTGTACCGGCAGAACACCGGGAACTCCTGGTCGAGGATGAACCGGACGTCCCGTGCCCCGCCGTCGATGACCGCGCCACGACAGCCGCCCACCGACAGCGCGGTCGTGGTGAGTTCGCCGATGTGGGCGGCCTCCTCATCGTTGGTCTCGTAGGCGAGCACGGAGTGTTCGGGCGCCTCGCCGAGCATCTCGAGGAACCGCCTGATGTTCTCCTCGTAGTCGGGGTCCGGGTCGGGTTTGCCGACGATCGGGAACGCGACACCCGCCATCCGGGTGTCCCGCGTCAGCGGGTTGATCGAACTCGGGAGGGTCCGGCGATCGTACCCGAACTCGTCGAGGGTGTCCGTCACGGCCCCCGGGTACAGCGCCTCGTATCGCTCGGAGAGTTCGCCGTCGGAGAGTGTCATCCGGTACGGGGTCTCGACCCACGGGTATTAAAACTACGTGCCCGCGGAGCGGCGGCGTTTGGCACCGTCGATCACGTCGTCCACGTCACCTCCATCGGCATCGAGGAGGCGAACCACGCGAACGTGCTCTCGAGTTCGGTCCGCGCCGGCGTCGAGGAGATCCGGAAGACCCCGGCGACCCCCGGCGTCGACACCCCGAGTACCGGGTGCTGGGCGTCTCTCCTGGGACGGTTCTCCGGGGAGCCGCCGACCCCACGCGCGTCGGGCGGACGGAACGTCCGGTTCAGGAGAGGCCGCTCGCGCCGGTTTCGTCGAGAAGCGTGAAGTCAGTGCCGCGCTCCTCGACGAACTCCCAGTCGATCTCGACGCCGAGCCCCGGCCCGTCGGGGACCGCGACCGTCCCATCGTCGTCCACCGTCTCGACACTATCAACGAACCCCTGGTCGCTCATCCACTCGATCTGCGGGTGGAGCAGGCCGTCCTCGAAGTAGTTGGAGTTGCGCATCGCGCTCATGCAGTGGAGGTGTGCCGGCCCACCGACGTGGAGTTCGATGTCGACGCCGAACGCCTCGGCGACGTTCGCGATCTTCGTCACGCCCGTGATTCCGCCGTCGAGGTGGACGTCCCCGCGCACGAGGTCGAGCGCGTCGGCGGCCATGTGGTCGGCCGCGCCGAACGGCCCCGTCCGGACGTGCTCCATCCCCAGCACCGGGGTGTCGAGGTCCCGGGCCAGCCGCCGGGCCATCCGGACGCTCTGTCCGGTGTCGCCCATCGGATCCTCGTACCAGAAGAACCCCAGTTCGTCGAGGACCCGCCCGACCCGGAGCGTCTCGGCGTAGGTGTCGTACTCGCTGGCCGGATCGAGCATCAGGTCCATCCGGTTGCCGACTGCCCCGTCGACCGCACGACAGATCTCGATGTCGCGGACAGGGTCGCCGAAACCGTGGATCTTGAACGCCGGGTAGCCGTTGCCGAGACACTCCTCGGCGAAGTCCGCGTACGCCTCCGGGCTGCTCAGGCCGTCCTCGGCCCGGTCGGCGGTGTAGGTCGAGGCGTACGCCGGCACCCGGTCGCGATAGCCCCCGAGCAGCCCCGATATCGACTCGCCGTAGTGTTTGCCCGCGAGGTCCCACAGTGCAACATCAACCGGCCCGAGACCGAGGTGATCCGTCACCCGGAATGCCCGCCAGAAGTCCTGCCAGATGGCCTCGCGCTCCAGCGGATCCCGCCCGATCAGGAACTCCGGCGTTCCCATCTCGATCTGGGTGATCATCGGTGCCGTGTACATGAATCCCCGGTAGTGTCCCTCGAGGCCGTCTCGCGTGCGCACGGTCAGGACGAACCCCGGCGGCTCGAACGTGCTCCCCGGCTCGTACACCTGGTGGCCGCCGTGGGTCCCCACGTCGGGCAGACGATACCTGAACTCGTGGATCTCGACCTCCTGGATCTCCATACGCCACGCATCCGAGGACGTGGGATAAATCTAGGTAGCCGACGGGGGGAGCGGTGACGTCCCGGCGGGCAAAGTTTGACAGTATCCCGGAATGAGCGTCGGAGTATGGACCTGGGTATCGCGGGGAACGCGACACTGACGACGGCATCGAGCAGCGGGCTCGGCAAGGCGTCGGCGACGGCGCTGGCCCGGGAGGGCGCGAACGTCGTCGTGAACGGTCGGGACTCCGACCGATTGGCCGAGACCGTCGAGGAGATCGACGCAGCCGGCGACGGCGAGGTCGTCGGCATCCAGGGTGACCTCACCGTGGCCGAGGACATGGTGCGGCTGGTCGAGCGTACCGTCGAGACGTTCGGCACTGTCGACCACGTCGTCACCAGTGCCGGTGGCCCCCCCTACGGCGAGTTCCTCGACCAGTCCGACGAGGACTGGTACGAGGCCTTCGACATGCTCGTGATGGGCGTCGTCAGACTACTGCGCGAGGCCGAACCCCACCTGCGGGACGGCACCGGAACTGTCGTCAACATCACCTCCATCACGGTCAAAGAGGCGGTCGACTCGCTGGTGCTCTCGAACTCCGTCCGGATGAGCGTCATCGGGCTGGAGAAGACCCTCTCGAAGGAGTTCGCCCCGGAGATACGGGTCAACGCCATCCTTCCGGGCTACTTCGAGACACAGCGATTCCGGGACGGCCTGGAGTACGACGTCGAGGAGGGGGAGTACGACTCCTACGAGTCGGGGCTCGAGGAGATGGCGAGCGGCGTCCCGCTCGATCGGGTGGGCGACCCCATCGAGCTGGGCGAACTGGCGGCGTTCCTCTCCTCGGAGCGGGCGAGCTATCTCACCGGCGTCGGCATCCCGATCGACGGCGGCGTCACGAACTCGAACCTCTAACCCACCGGACCCGAACTGCGGCAACCGGTCGCGTCGTACGGCCGGTCGTATCGATCTACCGGCGATTGTCGACTTCGCCAGGGAGAGCACCGGTAACGGACGACCACCGTCCGTATCAGGCGGGTTCGGCGAACGTAAGCATCCGCCGGGGGTTCGTCTCGACTACGGTGTCGAACTCCTCGCGACTCAGCCCGTGGTGCTCGAGCATCGCCCGGACGTTCTCGAGGAGGTGGCCGTAGCCGAACCCGCCGTAGTTCGCCCGCTGGACCTTCATGCAGACGTCGTGGGAGAACAGGAGGTTCTCCAGGTAGCCGTCCCCTGCGAGTTCGATCACCGCATCGACCCGTTCGGGGTCCGAGGGCCACCCGTTGTCGTACTTCTCTTGGAACATCTCGGTCCCCCAGAGGTCGTACTCGAGGAAGGCCCCGCGGTCGGCGACCCGCCGCTGGTACTCCAGCGAATCGGGCTCGAGTTCGAACCGGGTCCGGTCCATGTGGCTCATCACGACCCGGTCCGCGGACAGCCCCTCCTCCTCGAGGATGTCGAGGACGTCGAGCGCCCACTTCGAGGTCGGGTACGTGTACTCCTGGTGTGCGTACGGTCGACGGCCCGGCGGGTGGACGTTCACCGGCGCGCCCGTCCGGAGCGCCGCCCGGGCGCCCGCACGGAGCACCGTCTCCTCGTCGTCCATGATCCGGTTGCTCACGCCGAGTTCGCCGACCATCCCCGCGCGGACGTCCGTGTCGTCGATGCCGTCCCGGACGTCCGAGACGAACTCCTCGGCGAGCTCCTCGACGCTCGCCGTCGCGACCCGATCCGGGTGGGCCCCCTGGGTGTAGAAGGCGGTACCGTGGACGAACGTCAGCCCGGTCGCCCGGCCCACCTGCCGGACCCGCTCGGGGTCCCCGCCCGTGTTCTTCGGCGTCACGTCCACCACCGCGTCACCCCCGGCGTTGCGGAACAGCTCCAGTTCCTCGACGGCCGCCTCGACGGATTCGAGACGTCCGTTGTCCCGGTTGTTCAGCGGCTCGCGGCGGACGTGCCGGAGGTTCTCGAGCGTGACGGGTTCGCGGGCGATGCGGCGGTCGACCGACGAATCCGGCAGATCGAACCAAGCCTCGATCAGATCGATGAACGTGTGCTCGTGGGGGAGCGTCACCCCGAGGTCGGCCGGATCGATCCGTCCCTCGACGGTCACTACGCTCCCGGCGTCGGATGGCATGATACTCCACCTCACGACTCGGGTGGGTAATAGGTGTTCGGGCAGGAGCCGAGCGACCGGTCACTCCGGCCCGGCGACCTGGTTGACGAGCCCCCGGTACGCGCCGCGTTCCTGGGCGATGCCGACGTTCTCCTCGACGATGTCGGCGACCCGTTCCCAGTACTCCCAGGTGTGTCCGGAGACGTGCGGGGTGATGAACAGGTCCTCGAGGTTCCACAGCGGGTGGTCCTCCGGGAGCGGTTCCGGGTCGATCACGTCGATGGCGGCCCCGTGTATCTCGTTTCGTCTGAGGCCCCCGACGAGCGCGTCCGTGTCGACGACCGGCCCGCGGGTGACGTTGATGACCACCGCTTCCTCCGGAAGCGTCTCGAACTCCCGGGCGCCGACGAGCCCGCAGGTCGTCTCCGTCAGCGGGCAGGCGAGCACGAGGTAGTCGGTCCTGGAGAGCGCCTCCCGGAACTCCGTTTCGTCGGACCCGATCACCTCGTCGGTCGGTCCGCCCTTCGAGGGCGTGTAGCGCACGCCGACGGTGTGGACGTCGAACGGCTGGAGGCGCTCGACGATCCCCGTCCCGATGGCGCCGAGGCCGACCACCGTAACGGTGCTTCCCGCGAGCTCGCCGAACGCCTGGAAGTGCTCCCACCGGCGCTCCTGCTGTCGACGCCATCCCTCGTCGAGCCGTCGAGCGATGGTCAGCATCCACCCGAGGACGTGCTCGGGGACGTTCGGGACGTGGACACCCGCGGCGTTCGTCACCGCGACACCGCGGGCCGTCAGGGCGTCCATCGGCAGGTGACCGGTGCCGGCCGTCGCCGCAGCGAAGTACTCCAGGGACTCGGCCCGGTCGACCAGTTCCGCCCCGACGTCGACCCCCACGACGACCGGGGAGTCGGATGCGAGCTCGCGTTCCTCCGCCGGGGTTGCCGCCGCCCGGACGTCGTACTCGGGCAGTCGGTCGTAGAGCGCTGTCGCACATTCGGCGGAGGGGAGTCCGTGGGCCTTGTCGCACAACACGACGATGTCTTAGGTGTCCTGGGGCATGGTGAACGACCGTCGGTCCTCCCGACGGTACCCTCGTTCTCCGGTGTCCCGCATAACCGTTGTCGCTCGGGGAGGACGGACCGTACGGGATCATCGGAGGCCCGAACGGTGGGGTCGTCCCCACGACCGCCGACGGTTCCGCGGTCCACAACGTGTATGCCCGAACCCTTCTCACCCCGGAGCGGATGCTGAGCTCTGTCTTTCTGATGGCCGTCCTCCCCATCGTTTCGCTGGCGACGATCGGCTACGTCCTCGGGCGGTCCCGAGACGTCGACGTCGGAGCGCTCGACACGGTGGCGATCTACGGGCTGGCGCCGTCCGCATGACTGGTCGCTTTCCGATCGGTGGTACCGTCGCGGAACGACCCCTTCGACGGGGAGGTAGCACCGATCGCCGGAGCCGCCGTCGGCATCGGTCGCGGCCGTCCTCGAGGGAGCGTTTAATTGAGGGTGTGACGATGTGGCGGACATGACCGACATCTCACGCATCGGAGTCCACCCCTCGGTCACCGCGTTCGATCCGTCGACGCTGGTCGACGCACTCTCGGACGTCACGCCCGAGGTCGTTGTCGTCGACGACACCCGCGGGACGGTATCCAACTGCGACGCTGTCATAACGCTCGAGCACCGGGAGGCCTTCCTCGAGGCAGGGCTCTCCTGGATCCATCTCTCATCGGCCGGGATCGACCACTTCCCGGTCGAGCGCTACCGGGAGATCGGCATCGTGGTGACGAACAGCTCCGGCGTCCACAGCGAGTGCATGGCCGAGAACGTCCTCGGGCTGATGCTCACCCACGCCCACCGCCTACGGGAGTTCTACGAAGGACAACAGGAACGCGAGTGGCGCCGCGACGTCGCCTGGCGCGAGAAGTTCACCCTCCAGGGGGAACCCGTGACCGTCGTCGGTCTGGGTGCCATCGGTGGGACCGTCGCAGACTACGCCGCGCGGGTGGGGATGCGCGTCACGGGCGTCCAGCGCACCCCCGAGGACCGACCGGAGTTCGAGCGCGTCCTCGGTCCCGAGGACCTACACACCGCCATCGGGGACGCCCGGTTCGTCGTCCTCTGTGTCCCACTGACAGACGACACCCACCGACTCGTGTCGGCGCCCGAGTTCGAGCGGATGCACGATGACACCGTTCTCGTGAACGTCTCCCGGGGAGAGGTGGTCGACGAGACCGCGCTCGTCGACGCCATCGAGGCGGGGAAGATACGCGGGGCGGCGCTGGACGTCTTCGAGGCCGAACCGCTTCCCGAGGAGTCGCCGCTCTGGGGGATGGACGAGGTGTACGTCATGCCCCACGTGTCGGGGGCGTTTCGGGACTACTACACGAAGGTGGCCGACCTCGTTCGGGAGAACCTCTCGAGATTCGAGACGAACGACGAGCTACGGAATCGGGTGGCGTAGGTTCCGGCTCGATCGAAACGAAGCCGGGACTGGATGGGTGGAACGGGGAACGTACGACCGGGAGTACGAGACGGAAGGCCGGAACCGGGAGAAGGGGATACCTGGGTACTACACCGCGAACGCGTTGGTGATGTGCCGGCGGGCGGCCATGTACAGCACCGCCGGCGGCGTGCCGACGATGAGTGTCTGGGCCATCACCAGCGCCCAGTAGTTGCGCTCGCTCCCGGTCGTGGTGTTGAACAGCACCACGACCGCCGGACGGACCCCGCTTCCGGTGGTGAGCAGGCTCGAGAAGAGGTAGTCGTTCCAGCCAGTGAGAAAGGAGAGGAACCCGACGGCAGCGATCGCCGGCACTGATAGAGGGAGGATGACCCGCCTGAACGCCCCCCACTGCGTACAGCCGTACACCCGCGCGGCCTCCTCGAGGTCGGTCGGGAGCTTTTCGAAGAAGTCCCGGAGGATCCAGATGGCGAACGGCGCGACGAACGTCTGGTAGGCGATCCACATCCCCGGGATCGTGTCGTGGATATTGAACCCGTACCAGATGTCAGCCAGTGGGATAACCAGGATGATGTACGGGAACATCAGGGCGACGACGATCCCGTAGAACCCGATCTTCTTTCCCGGGAACTCCTTGCGGCCGAACACGTACGCACCCGGAATCGTGATGATCAACGCGATGACCATCGTGCCACTAGCGATCAACAGGCTGTTTTTTAGCGGTTCGGCGAGCACGCGGAACGACTCGTGCCAGGGTTCGAGCGTCGGGTCCCTCGGGAGCAGGTAGATATCCTGCGTGAAGAACTCCGCAGGGGCGCGGAACGACACGGAGAACACGTAGACGAACGGGACGACAATGACTGCGAGCAGCAGCGTGAGCACCGCCAGCCGCAGCAGTTCGAAGGCGACGTCGTCGAGCCGGCGGTTCGCCGGGCCGACGCTCATGCTCCCACCTCCGACTGGCGTTCGAACTCACGAATGAAGAGGACGATGAACCCGAGCGTGACCAATAGCAGGATGATCCCGACCGCAAACGCCCTGCCGAGGCTGCCTTGGAGCCAGCCGAACCGGTAGACGAGCACGGCCAGGATGGACGTTTCGAACCCCGGACCGCCGCCGGTCAGCTGGAGCGGCTGAGAGACCTTGGTGAGGTTCCAGACCATCCGGATGCTGACCGCCACCAGGATGGCGCTCTTCAGTTGCGGAAGGGTCACCTTGAAGAACTGCTGGACGCGCCCGGCGCCGTACACGCGCGCGGTTTCGTAATATTCCTCCGGGATGTTCTCCAGCGAGGCGAGGATGATGAGGAACATGAACGGCCAGAACGTCCAGGCCATAATACTCATCACCACGGTCATCGCCGGCACGCCCTGGTTGCCCCAGTAGACGGCCTCCTGCAGGATACCGAACTCGGTCAGGCCGGCGAATACGGGGCCTACACTGGGGTTCAGCAGGTACAGCCAGATCGCCCCAGTCACCACCGGCGGCATCGTGTACGGCAGCAGGAACGTCCCGTTGATGAGGTTCTTGAACCGCTTCTGGTGTTTGATCACTAGCGCCGCCGCGATGGCGATCACCAGCTGGATGAACGTCGTGAACGCGAAGATGAACGTCGCCCGGAGCGACGTGATGAACGGCTCCCAGCCGAACAGGTACTGGTAGTTGCCCAACCCGACCCACTGCTCGCCCTCGAGCAACGGCCACTCGTGGAACGAAATCCAGATGCCTCGGACGAACGGGAACCAGATCAGCCCGAGGATGAACAGCAGCGTCGGCATGAACAGCAGGTACGAGAACCAGTGCTCCTCCAGCATCCCGCGGTAGGACCTGGCCCGCCCCAGGATCGAGGTCCGCACCTCCTGGGTGTATGCCTGGACAGACGCCAGTAGCGTCATCGACCGCCCCCCCGGATCCGAAGACGGGTGCGAACTATCATGTGGGTGTAGAGATATTCGTGATGTCGGTCAGTATAAAACCTTCCCCCGGGAGGGGTTGGGAACCTACAGGTTGAGCAGGTCGCGGGCGTCCCGGGCCATGTTGTCACAGGCTTCTTCGGGCGAGATATCGCCCGTCATCGCCTGCGTCGAGTACGGGCCGGGGATGTTGTACATCAGTTCGACGTACTGGGGGTGGTCCTGGTGGAGTACCTGCGTGGTCTCGGCGATCTCGACCCACGCGTCGAACGCCCCGTGTTCCGTATCCGGCAGGTCGTCCCAGAGGTCTCTGCGGATCGGGAGCACGCCGGCGACCTGCCAGAGCTGGCGCTGGAAATCCTCGGAGAGGAACACCTCGATCATCTCGATCGCCGCTGCCCGACGCTTCCGGTAGTCCGAGTCGCTCTCGCCCGGCCCCTGCCTGCAGATGGCGAGCGTCTGCGGGAAGTAGTAGCCCCGCTGGCCGGTGTTCCCACCCCACCCCGGCGCCCACTGGATGGTGCCGTTCTCGTACATCTCGCCGACCTGGTCCTGGAACGTCGGGTGGTTCGGCGACTCGGGGTTGGACATGCTGATCTGCTCGGAAGCGAGCTGCTGGGGGACGTCCTCGTCGGTCGCCTGTGGGGTGTTCGGGTTCGAGACGCCGTGTTCGCGGTAGGCGTCGACGAACTGCCGCATCGTCTTCTTCCAGGCGTCGTTGTCGTAGTGGACGTCCGAGCGGTCCTGGGTGAGGAACAGCCCCTCCTCGCCGCTCTCGGCGATGGCCCAGTGGGCCTGCTGGCAGTCGATCTGGTCGCCACCGCCGTTGATGATCTGCCAGCCGTACTCGCCGGGACCCTGCTCTTGGAGGGTCGTCGCTACCTCGATGGCGTGCTCGTAGTCGTCCGGGGGGAAGTCGTTACTCGGGTCCAGCCCGGCGTCCTCGAAATGGTCCATCCGGGCGGCGAACGGCCCGAGGATCTGCAGGGCGAACGGGATCGCCTGCATCCCCCCGAACATCTGGTCGAGGTAGTCGTTGAATATCGGCTCGATCCACTCGACGGCGGAAACGGCCTCGTCGGAGAGCTCGTCCCGGTAGTCGTCGAACGGGACCACCCAGCCGCCGTCGATGAACCGGCCGTTCCAGTTCCCGACACCGGTGTACAGCGTCGGGAAGTCGTCGTTCTTGAACCGGTTGATCCACTCGGCGCCGATGACCGGCCCGTAACCAGTCCAGTTCATGTTCGCCGTCGCGCCAGTGTTCTCCTCGAACTGGGAGACCCGACTCCGGAGGAACTCCTCGGCCGACCGGGACTGGACGTTGAACGTCTCCCAGAACTCGAAGGTCGCCCCGGAGATATCCACCTCGCCGGCCTGAGTAGTGGTCTTCGTGGCTCCGCCGTCGCCGCCATCACCTCCGTCACCGCCGTCACCGCCGTCACCTCCGTCACTTCCGTCACCACCGTCACCGCCGCCGGTACAGCCCGCTATCCCGAGGAGGCTCGCACCTGCCGTCGTCTGGATGACCCGCCGCCTGGACAGCCGACTCCGTCTGTCATCATTTGGCATACCACCCGTTCGTGGGAAGCTATTTCATTTAAACCTACTGGTGGAAGCACCACCCGGCGGCACGTCTTTATATTGGGGGTCGCTCCAGCCGCCATGGAGGTCACCGACGTCTCGGTCACCAAAGTGAGCACCGACTCCTGGGGGGAGTTCGTCGAACTCCCGACATCCTCGCCGATGATGCGCTGGGAGGAGTTCAAGAACGCCGGCGACAACCCTGACGCCATCCGAAACTGGACGGGACCGGTCGGCGACGTCTTCGTCGAGGTCGAGACCGACGCCGGGATCACCGGCTACGGCCACGGCAACTGGGGGACGGGTGCGATCGCCACCGTCATCGACGAGACGCTCTCGAACCTGCTCGTCGGCCGGGACCCGACCCACCGCGAGGACCTCTGGGACATGATGTACCGGGCGACGCTCCCGTTCGGCCGTCGTGGGGTCGCCATCCAGGCCATAAGCGCCGTCGACATCGCGCTGTGGGACGTCGCCGGCAAGGTCCAGGAGAAGCCGGTGTACGAACTGCTCGGCGGACCGGTCCGTGACGAGATACCCTGCTACGCGAGCAACCTGTACGCTGTCGAACTCGACAACCTCGAACGGGAGGCCCGGGACTACGCCGAACAGGGGTTCGAGACGGTCAAGCTTCGGTTCAAGCACGGCCCCGAGACCGGCCGGCGGGGAATGCGCGAGAACGAGGAACTCGTCGCGACCGTCCGCGAGGCCGTCGGTGAGGACGTCGCCATCGCCGCCGACGTCTACAAGGGCTGGACGGTGCGTTACGCGAAGCAGATGCTCCCTCGCCTCGAAAAGTACGACCTCGCCTGGCTCGAGGAGCCGGTGCTCCCCGACAACGTCGAGGGGTACGCCGAGATACGCGAGTCGACGAACATCCCCATCTCCGGGGGGGAGGCGGAGTTCACCCGCTGGGGGTTCAAGCATCTGCTCGACGCCGGGGCGGTGGACATCCTCCAGCCCGACCTCCACTGTGCGGGCGGGTTCACCGAGATGAAGCGCATCGCCGATCTCGCGAGCACCCACGACAAGCCAGTCATCCCGCACGCGGCGACGCCGCCGACGCTCCACTTCCTCGCCGCGACGCCCAACGCGCCGCTCGCGGAGTACTTCCCCATCCCCGTCTGGTACGCCGAGCGTAAGGACGCGACGTACGTAAACTCGATATACGCCCACCCACCCGACCCCGAGGACGGGACTCTCTCGCTACCCGATCGGCCAGGGGCCGGGACCGAACTCGACCACGACGTTCTCGAGCGTTACGCAGTCGAGTAGGAGCGCCGCGTGACGATCGAACCGCAAACGAGGTGTCGGGCGTACCGGTCGCTATGACGAGCTCGGGACCTCCCGGTGGACCAAGATTTATGCATCCCTACCCGGACCTCACCCCATGACAGTCAACCAGCAGTCGTCAGGCCTGAATACCTCTGCCGACGGGTACATTCGGCTGGACGCCATCACCAAGACGTTCGACAACGGGACCGTCGTCGCGGTCGAGGACATAGACCTGGACATCGGGGAGGACGAGTTCATCGTGCTGCTCGGGCCGTCGGGGTGTGGCAAGACGACGACGCTCCGATGTATCGCCGGCCTCGAGACGCCCGACACGGGACGGATCTTCATCGGGGATCGGGACGTCACCGACACGAAGCCGAAGGGGCGCGATCTGGCGTTCGTGTTCCAGAGCATCGCCCTGTTCCCACACATGACTGTCCGGGAGAACATGCGGTTCGGGCTGGACATGAAGACCGACCTGCCCGCCGACGAGAAGGAGGAGCGCATCCAGCAGGCCGCCGATATCCTCGGTATCCCAGAGCTGCTCGACCGGAAGCCGGGCGCACTCTCCGGCGGCCAGCAACAGCGCGTCAGCCTGGGTCGAGCGATGGTCATCGAACCGGAAGCGTTCCTGCTCGACGAGCCGTTCTCGGCGCTCGACGCCAACCTCCGCGACCAGATGCGCGTCGAGGTCAAGAAACTCCAGCGAGAGCTCGGGACGTCGATGATATTCGTCACGCACGACCAGGAGGAGGCGATGACCCTCGGTGACCGCATCGTCGTGATGAACGACGCGGCCATCATGCAGATCGGCTCGCCGAACGAGATCTACAACCAGCCCGCCAACCTGTTCGTCGCCCAGTTCATCGGCTCTCCGTCGACTAACACCGTCCATGGGCGGGTGTCTCGGGACGGCGGCAACCTCATCGTCGAGACGGACCTCTTCTCGATCCCTCTCTCGGACGAGCAAGCCAGCCGATACACCGGCAACGAAAGCCAGAATGTCGTTCTCGGTATCCGGCCGGAGTACCTCCGTGTCGAGCGAGAGGGAGCGCTGTTCTCCGCGACGCTCGAGGTCATCGAGAGCCACGGTGCCCGGGACGCCGTCTTCCTCTCGGCCGGCGACCACGAGATGACGGTCGTGACCAAACAGGGGACCGTCGACGCCGCTCACGGCGACACTGTCAGCGTCTCCATTCGGAGCGACGAAGTCTGGCTGTTCGATCCCGACGGCACCCGCCTGCTCTGATACGGTCGTGCGTAACTATTTTCAGTAGTCTTCGGTACCATCGGCGTTTCGAGACCGATTCGACTGAACGCCGACCCGTCAAGCGGTAACTAATTCCGCACGACCGTATCAGTCCGACGCAGACGACCTTCGTGGGTGCACGCGGCGGCAGGACGTCTCCCGCATCGGGGTCGTAAGTTACCCCGCCGAAGGTGATGCCGTCGGCCTCCACTCGCCAGTCCGAACCGACCCTGCCGGGTCCCGGAAACGCGCGCCGCACGGGACTGGGTCCGGTGAGGGTATCGACCTCGGTATCTGTAACTTCGCGGCGGTCGCCTACAGTACCGAGGACGCCGATCTGTACCCCGGCAATAGATCGAAACAGGACGGCTATTATCCCGAAGGAGATCGCCAACTGCGATGACTCCGGTGGTGACGAAGCGACACGACTCCACCACAAGTGGTCGGAGCGCCGTACCCACGTCTTTCACAGTCTCGCGACCCGTATTGTCGAGCGGTGCGTCCAGAAAAGTGTTGGGCGCATCAACGTCGGGGATTTGGAGGGCGTCCGTGAGGACGAGAACGGCGACTCGAAAAACTGGGGCACACACGGCAATCTCGATCTGCACGGGTTGGCGTTCGACCGCTTCACCTCGATTCTCACCTACAAAGCGAAAGTCAGGGGCATCGAGGTCGTGGAAGTGTCCGAACGAGACACGAGTAAGACATGTTGTGTTTGCGGTAGAGAAGACGACAGACAGCGTGTTGAGCGTGGCTTGTACGTGTGTGAGGCGTGTGATGCAGCGTTCAACGCTGATATCAATGGGGCGGAGAACATCCGTCTCGACATCACGAGAAAAGTAACTCCGAGTCTACGTCCAGATTGGACGGGGATAGGAGTACCGGCTGGTTGGCACAGCCAGCAGTCTATCTGCATGACTTGTCCAGCGGATTCCAACCGCGGGCACAAGTGGTAGACTGCAAACCCTAAGATCCCAATCCAGCGGCGCGGTACCGTGGGATTCCGCCGGCTCCAGTCGGAGGAGGATGTCAAGTGGGGACGTTCGAATGGGCGGGGCATGGTAGCGGAACTCTCGGAGCAGGAACTGTGTGAGCGGTACGGGGCACTGTACACCGGCGTCGTCGCCGACGTGGACGGCGTCACGGTCGTTCCCGAGGACGTCGCCGGGGAGGTCCTCGAGGACGCCGAGGCCGAGAAGGAGACGGAGTCCGAGCTCCGGGCGGCCATCGAGGACGGGGCGTCCGCACTCGACGCGTACGACGAGTACGGAACGTTCTGATCGGCCGGCGAGTACGGTAGTCGACGGGAGCCCAGGAGAGACGGACCTCGACGCGGTCCCGTTCGAACCGGCGTTCACCGCCGCCAGGGCGCGTACTCGCGGTCGATGATCCGGTGTTCGCGGTCGATACCGTCGATGCGGGCGAGGTCCTCGGGATCGAGGTCTAGGTTCCGGGCAGCCAGGTTCTCGCGCCGGTGTCGCTCGTCGGCGGCCTTCGGGATGGCGGCGACGTGCTCCTTCGCCAGCAGCCACGCCAGGCTCACCTGCGCGGGCGTCGCGTCGTGTTTCTCCGCGACCTCGACGACCGCCGGGACGTCGGCGACCTCGTTGCGAGCGATGGGACAGTACGCGACCAGCCAGAGGTCGTGCTCGCGGGTGTACTCGAGGAGGTGGTCCTGCCCGAGGAGCGGGTGCATCTCGACCTGGTTGGCGAACAGCGGCGCGTCGAGGACCTCGCGGGCCCGGTCGAGCTGGTCGGGTTCGAAGTTCGAGACGCCCACGTGGCGGACCGTCCCGGCGTCGTGGAGCTCGTCGAACGCACCGAGGGTCGTCTCCGGGTCGTACGGGTCGGCTGGCCAGTGGACGTACAGCAGGTCGACGTAGTCGGTTCCGAGACGATCGAGACAGCCCTCGACGGCCGACTGGACGTCCTCGCGTTCGGGAACGGGGTGGTCGGGGTGTGCCGTCTTCGTCGCCAGGAACACCTCCTCGCGGGGGACGTCCGCGCGGGCCATACTCTCGCCGACGTACTGCTCGTTCCCGTAGGCCTGGGTCGTGTCGACGTGCCGGTAGCCGGTCTCGAGGGCCCGCCAGACGTTCCCGGTCCACTGCTCGCGGTTCGACGCCGAGTAGGTGCCCAGTCCGAGACGGGGGAGGTTCCGGGGATGTGCTGTGCGAGGCGACGCAGGGTCATCAGTCCAGCGAGCGCAGGAGATCCGTCACCGGTCCGGGAACCACGCCATTCGACCCACGTCGACGGATCGAACCCTCCGGCTGGCGACGGCGCTCCCCATCACTCGACGGGTGCGTGGCTGGCGTCCCGCCGGATCGTGTTCACGTAGCCACGGGCGAGCGCGGACGCGGGCGCGTGTGTCGCCGCCCGAAACGCGTCGGCCGCGTCCGTCACGTGGAGCCAGCTCACCGTCGTCTCCCCGCCTTGGACACGTGCTGGCTCACCGACGGCGGGATCCTCGAAGAGCGCCGCGAACGCCCTGAAGCTCCGTCCGTACGGGCCGAAGACCCCCGTCGGTCGGAGCTCGACGGCGGGGACGTCGTACTCCTCCCGGTAGGTCCCGGCCAGACACTCGGAGTACCGTTTTGCCGCACTGTACGGCGAATCCCCGCTTCGTCGGCGCCGACCGGAGGATGCACGCCGCCGTGGTGGTCACTTTCTTACCGTGTCTCCCCGTTCCCGGGGGTATGCCCGAGACGGTACGTGCGGCAGACGGGTACGACAGCGACGCGCCGTTCGAACAGGGGAGGATCCACGACGGGGTGCTCTACACGGCCGGTCAGGTGCCGACGGACCCCGAGACGGGGGAGATCGTCGGCGAGGACATCGCGGCCCAGACCCATCGGACCTTCGAGAACCTCGAGGCGATCCTCCGGGAGGCCGGGACCTCCTTCGAGAACGCCCTGCGGGTCGGCGTGTATCTCACCGACATGGACGACTACGACGGGTTCAACCGGGTCTACCGGGAGTGGATGCCGGAACCCCGACCGGCCCGGACGACCGTCGAGGTCGCCGGACTGGCGATCCCGGTCCGCGTGGAGATCGACATGGTCGTGGCGCTGGAGTGACACGGACGGTCGTAACGACGTACCGGCGATCGCCTGGACGGGATCGGCGGTCACCGGGAAAGGACTACGACCGTCCGTGTGACCGGGGACGGGACCGCCGTCGCGGAG
>JAZKST010000094.1:0-7054 GCA_036625905.1 Haloarculaceae archaeon | reverse complement strand
CCACCCGGCTCGCGTCGGTCGCTGAGGGTAGGGGCTCCGCACTACCGTTTGCTGATCCGATCGACCCCGACCGACACGTATCCCGTCCCCGGCGGGCGACTCGGATCGCGACGGGGTTCGCGCCATCGATGGCGGACCTCGACCGGGGCCATCGACGCTCGACGAACCCGCTCAGAGCAGCCGCCGGAGCCACCCGAGTGGGCCGCGACCGCCCACCCGCTTCCCGGCGAGGTGTGCGAGGATGTCGTCCGTGTCGTTCGGGACGGGCTCGGGAGCGGTCCCTGCCTCGGCGGCCGCTTCGGGATCCTTCAGCAGGTGGCCGGTCGTCAGGCAGACGACGTCCTCGCCGTCGTCGACGACGCCCCGGTCGCGGAGTTCCCGGAGACCGGCGACGCTGGCCGCGGAGGCGGGCTCGACGCCCACCCCCTCCTCGGCGAGGTCCCGCTGGGCGCGGGTGATCGCCTCGTCGCTGACCGCGACGGCCGTCCCACCAGTCTCGCGGATGCCGGGGAGCGCCTTCGGCGCGTTGACCGGGTTGCCGATTCGGATGGCGGTCGCGCGCGTCTCGACGTCCTCCCAGCGGCGGGTCTCCTCTAAGCCCTCCTCGATGGCCTCGACCATCGGCGCGGCGCCCTCGGCCTGGACGCCGGTCAGTTTCGGGACGTCGCCCGGCGCGAGGTCGCCCCCGCGGACCATCTCTCGGAAGCACTTGTAGAGCGCGGCGGTGTTGCCCGCGTTGCCCACCGGGAGGACGACCCGGTCGGGGAACCGGCCCTCGTCGGCGTAGAACGCCTCGAGTATCTCCAGGCCGATGGTCTTCTGCCCCTCCAGCCGGAAGGGGTTGAGCGAGTTGAGCAGGTAGGCCTCCCCGCGGTCGGCGAGGTCCTGGACGCGGTCGAGGCAGGCGTCGAAGTTACCGTCGACCTCGAGGATGCGCGCGCCGTGGAGCGCCGCCTGGGCGACCTTCCCGGCGGCGACCTTCCCCGACGGCAGGAGGACGAGCGTCTCGAGGCCGGCCCGGCCACCGTAGGCCGCCAGCGCCGCCGAGGTGTTCCCCGTCGAGGCACACGCGAGGCGGTCGACCCCGAGCTCCTGGGCGACGCGCACCCCGACGGTCATCCCGCGGTCCTTGAAACTCCCCGTGGGGTTCATCCCCTCGTGTTTGACACGGAGGTTCCGGACCCCGACGTCGGATTCGAGGCGTGGAACGCGGTGGAGCGGGGTGTCCCCCTCCGGGAGCGAGAACGGCGCTCCGGCGGTTTCGCCGCCTCCGTCCGAGGCCTCCTCGGACTCGTGCCGCGAGTCCGACGGGCTGCGAGAATCGCGACGCGATTCTCGAACGCTTCGCGCCTCGCTCCCCTCGAACGGGAGCGCCGCGGCGTAGCGCCAGACGCCGCTCCCCGAGAAGTCCTCGAACGTCGGGTAGGTGTCGTACCGGACCTCCAGCAGCGAGTCACAGTCCGGACAGGTGTAGACGGTCTCCTCGTAGGGGGCGTGGGCCGCGCCGCACTCGATACAGGCCAGCCAGACGCCGTCCTCGGCGCAGTCGGGGACCGAGGGGGCCGTCGGGAGTTCGAGGTCTGCCATTATCGGCCCGACGGGGAGGCCAGGCAAAAACCGGTCGGTTAGACCCCGAGCACCAGCGACCCCCCCGCCCGGTCGAAGACGTCGGCGGTCCCGAACGGCTCCGACCGCTCGCGATACCACGCCGCGACGTCCGCGGAAGCCTCGTGGACCGCACAGTCACTGGACGTGAGAGCCGTTTACGGAAGTGCGAGGAGAAAGCCCCGTGCTTTGGCGCGGGGATGAATCCGACAATACAATCCACGAATTACTGTCAATAGCATCTTGAGTTTGGATTCTCTACATTTATGCGGGGTTCAGCCATCTCACACGATGATGGTCTTGCCCCCCACGGTACGACGGTTCCACCGTCTACTGGTCTTCGACCAGCGACCGTGGTGGGTGACAAAACCAGCACCAGCCCGCCACGTCCTACGCAAGTAGACGCGGATGGCGGTACCCAACAGGCTGCATACCCTGTCGTGGAGGGACGCGGTAGTCCCGTCGAAGCGTCCAGCGCGTCTGGATGGGAAGGCCCCGCTGACAGGGCTGTACCCGTTGTAATGCACGTCCTCGGTCACAACTGGACGGCTCCCGTCGAAGGGTCACGCGAAAGCGTCTTTGAACCCCGAGGACACACGGAACCTCAAACTCCACGTCGTGGAATCCTCGCCCGTTAGCGCGGGGAGGATGTCAATCCGCCGAATCGAGCGGGGCGAGCGCCTTCTCGACGAGCCCGACGAGCTCCTCGGCCGTCCCGTCGTCGACGGGCTGGTGTGGGCTGCGGAGTTCCCCGGCGGGCGCGCCACGGGACTTCATCGCGGCCTTCAGCCCCGGGATGCTGTAGGTCGCGGTCACCGCGAGGTTCAGATCGCGGCCGGCGTCGTTCAGCGCGCGGGCGCCCTCGCGGTCGCCGGCGCGGTGGCGCTCGTAGATGGCGCTCGCGAGGTCCGGCGCGACGTTCGCCAGCGCGAGGACGCCCCCGGCGGCCCCGGCGTCGAGCGCGGGCGCGTAGACGCCGCCCGAGCCGACGAACAGGTCGAACTCGGCGTCGCCGATGCGGTCGAGCTCCCGGTAGAAGCGGTCGATGTTCCCCGAGGAGTCCTTCATCCCCGCGATGTTCGGGTGTTCGGCCAGCCGGCCGACCGTCTCGGGCGCGATGACCGTGTCCGTGTACGCCGGGACGCTGTAGAGGTAGATCGGTATCGAGGCCTCCTCGGCGAGGCCGGTGTAGTACGACTCCAGGGCATCCTGGCCGTGGCTGTAGTAGAACGGCGTGACGACGAGCGCGGCCTCGGCGCCCGCCTCGGCGGCCCGCTCGGTCAGGTCGAGCGTGGGGCCGTAGCCGGGCGTGCCCGTCCCGGCCATCACGGGGACGGAGGCGGCCTCGCAGACGGTCTCGACGACCGCCGCGTGTTCGTCGTCGCTCAGCATGGGGGCCTCGCTGTTCGATCCTGCGGGGACGATGAAGTCGACGCCCCGTTCCTCGACCCAGCCGACGAGGTCGGCGAGGCCGTCGTGGTCGACGTCGCCGCCGTCGTCGAACGGCGTCACGAGCGGGAGTCCGGTGCCGGTGATTCGCATATCCGGGGCTCGCCGTGCGGTCACGTATAGCTTCTGAACTTCCCCGGGGAGCGGGCCGCGGGCGGCATCGCTGGCGGCGCCGCTCTGGGCCCCTCGAGCGGTGTCACGCGGGCGTCTGACGCGGATTTATACCACACCACGCCGCAGCCATCGACGGGCGCGCGCAGGCGACCTCGAATTCCCCATCCTCCCCGACGCGCGCCCGGAACCCTTCCTTTCGAGGCCCCGTTCCGACCGTGTCAGGCGGCGCCCGGTTCGCCCCCGGCGTCGGCGCCGGTGAGCTCCGCCCGGACCGCCGCGAGGGCGTCCTGTTCGGCCACGACGGCCACGCTGTCGCCCGCCTCGATCTCGGTCTGTGGCAGCGGGATCGTCATCGGCTCGTTCGCCCGCCCGTGGGCGTACACCCGGGCGTTGCCCGGCAGTTCCAGCGAGACGACCCGCCGACCGACGTGCGGGGAGTCCGCGGGGACCCGGACGCTCGCGGCCGTGAGCGTCTCGGTCAGGTCCGCGAGGACGTTCAGGTCGCCGCCGAGCAGCGCGGTCTTGGCCCCAGCGGCCCCGAGCCGCTCGGGGTAGACCACCTCGTCGACGCGCGAGGTGTACTCGCCGTAGATCTCCTCGCGGTAGTCCTCGTCGATGCGCATCACCGTCCGGCAGCCGTGCTCGCCGGCGATCGAGCAGGCGGCGTAGTTGACGTTGAGGTCGCCGGTCAGCCCGCCGATGGCGTCGGTGGTCTCGAGGCCGGCCTCCAGCAGCACCGACTCGTCGTCGCCGCTCCCCTCGACCGCGTCGAACCCGTCCGCCTCGACCAGTTCGACCTTCTCCGGGTCCACCTCGACGATCGTCACGTTGTGACCCTCCGAGCGGAGTATCTCGGCGGTCCGTCTGCCGACGCGGCCGTAGCCGACGATGAGGAACTGCATGGGTAGTGGTACGCCACAGCACAGTAAAAAGGTGCGCCTCCGACGGGGGCGCCGCGACTCCGGGCGCGATGCGCTCTACTCCGAGGGGATCCGCTCCCCCCGGTCGGGGCGAGACCGCTGCACGCGCTGTGATACGTGCTCTCGAATCGCCCCGGGTATCGGTGGGGTCCCCTCCTTCGCCGTCGGCCGGACGATGTGCCCGTCGACCTCCAGCGTCTCCAGTTCGAGCAGCTCTTCGATGCGCCGCACGCGATACCGGAAGTGGCGACACCGCTCGTCGATGGCCAGTACCGTGATTTCGGGCCGCTCCCGGTCGACCGACCCGTCGAACTGCGCGAGGACGGTCACCTCGCCCGCCGGACTCACGCAGTGCGAGCCACACCGCGGACACCGCCCGGGGTGGAGCCCCCGACCCAGATAATGATACCGGTGTCCGCACTCGTAGCATCGGAGCGCGTCGCCGCTCGTCACGGCGGGTCACCCGCATCCGCCGCTTCGAGTACTTCGCGGTACCGGTTACGGATCGTTACCTTACTGATAGCCGAGACTGCGGACACTTCTGCCTGGGTGAACTGGTCATTACAGAGCCTGCCGGCCGCGTAGAGGGCGCTGGCCGCGATGCCGACAGGATGCTTTCCGCTATGGACCCCTTGTTCGGTGGCCGTTGCTATCAATTCCCGAGCACGCCGCTCCGTCTCGTCGGTGCAGCCGAGGTCCGACGCGAATCGGCCGACGTACTCGCTCGGATGGGTCGGCGGGATCTGAATCGAGAGTTCACGGACGATGTGGCGATACGTCCGTTCGATTTCTAGTTCGTCGACACGACTCACGGCGGCCACCTCGTCGATGGTTCGAGCGACGCCGTCGAGTCGACTGGCGGCATAAATCGCGACCGTCGCCACACCCTCGACCGACCGGCCGGGCAGGAGCCCTTCATCCAGGGCCCGGCGATAAATCACGCTCGCCGTCTCGCGGGTCGGGCGAGGGATTCCCAACCCGGAGGCCATCCGGTCGATCTCGCCGAGTGCGTGCTTGAGATTCCGGTCTTTCGAACCCTGTGATCGGAACCGCTCGTTCCACGTTCGCAAGCGTCGCAGTTGTTTCCGTTTGCGTGCGGACAAGGACCGCCCGTGTGCGTCCTCGTCCCGCCACCCAATGGTCGTCGACAGTCCCTTGTCGTGCAGCAGCTGTGTCGTCGGCGCCCCGACCCGAGATTTCTCCGCTTTCTCTCGGTCATTAAACGCTCGCCACTCTGGACCACGATCGATCGCGGCTTCGGTGACGACGAGTCCGCAGTCCGCGCATACGGTTTCAGCCGAACGTTCACGTCTCACCACCTGACCGGAACACTCCGGACAGGTCGCCGGGTCGCGAGTCGTTTCGCCCTCGGAGCCGGGACGTTCTCGGGATCCCACTTGCGGGCGCTGTCTCATCGTCAGTCTCCCCCTCGATGAGCGAGGTAACGCCGGTAAGACGCGGTCAGCTCCCGAGGAGGTGGACAGCCCTGTCGCCACTCACCTTCTCCGGGTCCAAAATGTGGTAACCGTTCTCGAATGCTACCGATTTCGTCTTGCGCTGGCATCGAATGGAGCCGGCCCATGCCACACGACAACACCCGCCCCAAAGTAAACGTTTGCAACCACAAATAATTATTACCTATGTCTAAAGTAACCATATTTGGTTACAAAAACCGATTTTTACCCCCATAACTTATTATCAGATACCCCGAATCCTTCGGTGATGAGTTCCGAGCAAGAGCACCTCCGCGAGACCGATACCGAAGAGCGGTTTGATTTCAAAAAGGAGGAGGCAGCGGCGTTCAAGTCCGAGAAGGGTCTGACCGAGGAGACCATCCGGGTGATCTCCGAGGACAAGGACGAGCCCGAGTGGATGCTCCAGCGCCGGCTGCGCGCGCTGAAGCAGTTCCAGCAGATGCCGATGCCGACCGACTGGCCCGGCCAGCCGGACCTCTCGGAGGTCGATGTCGACGAGATCGTCCCCTACATCCGCCCGGACGTCGAGGTTCGGGCTGGTGTCGACGACTGGGAGGAGCTTCCCGAGGACATCAAGGACACGTTCGACAAGCTCGGGATTCCCGAAGCGGAAAAGAACGCGCTGTCGGGGGTCGGCGCCCAGTACGAGTCCGAGGTCGTCTACCAGAACATGCAGGAGCGCTGGGAGGAGCAGGGCGTGATCTTCTGCAATATGGACGAGGCCGTCCAGGAACACGAGGACCTCGTCCGGGAGTACTTCATGACGAACTGCGTCCCGCCCAGCGACAACAAGTTCGCCGCGCTCCACGGCGCCATCTGGTCCGGTGGCTCGTTCGTCTACGTCCCGGAGGACGTGACCGTCGAGATGCCCATCCAGGCGTACTTCCGGATGAACTCCGAGGGGATGGGCCAGTTCGAGCACACGCTCATCATCGCCGAGGAGAACTCCGAGGTCCACTACATCGAGGGCTGTTCGGCGCCCAAGTACAGCCACTTCAACCTCCACAGCGGGGGCGTGGAGGTGTTCGTCAAGGAGGGGGCCCACGTCCAGTACTCGACGGTCCAGAACTGGTCGAAGAACACCTACAACCTGAACACCAAGCGCGCCATCGCCGAGAAGGACGCGACGATGGAGTGGGTCTCGGGTTCGATGGGCTCGAAGGCCACGATGCTGTACCCCTCGACGATCCTGAAGGGCCCGGGTGCGACGGACAACCACATCACGATCGCCTTTGCGGGCGAGGGCCAGAACATCGACACCGGCGCGAAGGTCTACCACAACGCGCCGAACACCAAGTCGACCATCGAGTCCAAGTCCGTCTCGAAGGACGGCGGCCGCACGAACTACCGCGGGCTGGTCCACATCGCCGACGGCGCCGAGAACTCCAGCACGAGCGTGGAGTGTGACGCGCTGATGTTCGACAACGAGTCGACCAGCGACACGATGCCGTACATGGAGATCGAGGAGTCGAAGGTCGACGTCGCCCACGA
>JAZKST010000040.1:0-31069 GCA_036625905.1 Haloarculaceae archaeon | reverse complement strand
TCCCGTCACGCCCGTGCAGGGAGGAACGAGCGGAGCGAGCGACGACTGATACGGTCGTGCGTACCTATTTCCAGTGATCTTCGGGACGATCGGCGTTTCGAGACCGGTGAGACGCAGCGCGAACGGGGTGATCGAGCACGTCCGACCGTGGTTCGAACCCCACGAGACGAACTGGGTACGTCCCGCGAACCGCCTCCGTCCCGCTCGGTGGATGCTCGCGTTCGATGCTCCCGTGACGCCTCCAGGCGAGACGTGGTCACGGTGGACGCGGGAACCGGTCGGGTCCGGGGGATGGGAACCCGCGTCCGTCGCCTGCCCGTCCCGGAATTATTGAACCGACCCGACCGGTTAATAGAGTCGGTCGCCTGTCCGTATCCGAGGGCGCGTGCGACCGTCGGTCCCGTACCCACAAGAGCTATGACCGACAGTGGGTTACCCGCATCGCGAGTCGGGACCACCACGCGAGGGACACATGAGAGACAGAGACGAGGACGATATACAGGATCCGGTCGCGAACGCACTGCTGGGTGACTCGACGTACGAACGGCTCAGACAGGTCCGATACACCCCGTTCGGGCAGTCGATCCCGACGAAGCTGGTGTGGCAGAGCGGGTTGCTGTTCCTGCTGGCGCTGATGCTCCCGGTGATGGCCGCCTTCCCCGCCGAGGTCCGGGCGATGCTCGGTGGGGCGGCGGCGTCCTCCTCGCCGAAGGTGCTCCTCCTCGGCCTGGTCGGCGGGATCGTGGTGTTCGGCGGGGGGCTCGCGCTGAGCGTCGTCGGCTTCCTCCGGGTCCACCTCGAACCCCGGATGACCGAGCGCCTGGCTCATCGGCTGCTCGGCCTCGAGGACGTCGCCTCGCTGCTCGGCATCGGGACCGGCGGTCTGGCCATCCTCCTGACGATGGCCTACGTGCTGATGGGCTACGTCGGGATCCGGGCCGTCGAGTGGTACATCGACACGATGGGACTCTCGCCGTTCGCGCCCTCCGGCGTCGAGCTGATCTCCGTCGGGGGCGTCGCCACGCTCGCGTTCGTCGGCAGCGTCGCCCTCCTGGTCGTCAGCCAGGCGCTCCACATGGAGTTCCGCCTCCGGCTCGGCGAGGGGTACGGCTGCTCGCCGCTCGGGGACTGATACCGGTCCTCGTAGGCGGCAGTAGACCCGTCCGTGGCGCGCGTGGTCGACTGAAGGCCGCCGGTTCTCCGGCCGGGTAACCGGTACGACGTCGCCCTACTCGTGTCCGGGGATGTCCGGGGGGGCCTTCCCCCGGGCGACCTCGGGGAACAGCGTGTCGAGGTCCGGGTCCGGATCGACGAGCACGTACTCCCGGCTCCCCGGCTCGCCCGGGCTCGACTCGACGATTCCCGCCTCCTCGAGGTGGCCGAGGTGGGCGTACGCCTCGCCCGGGCCGTGGAGGATGTGGATGGAGCTGAGCCCGCCGAAGAGATGCGCCGAGACGGTCCACGCGTCGGTCGGTCCCTCCTCGCGGAGGTAGTCGACGATCCGCCCCGTCCTGTGGCGGTGGTGGACGACGATGTCGGCGGCCCGACCCGAGGGGTCGATGATCGCCCCGCGGTGGCCGGGCCAGGCGCGGGCGTAGTCGGCCTCGATGATCCGCGTGAGCGTCTCGAGGTAGTTCGCCAGCGGCGACTCGACGCGGACGTCCGCGCCGCCGACGTTCGGGGTGTAGTACGGCAGCAACGCGTCGCCGCTGAACAGCTCGCCCCCCCGAACGCCCTCGAAGCGGAACCCCGAGAGGCCGACGCTGTGGCCCGGGAGGTGGACCACGTCGAGCGCGACTGACCCGATGTCGAACCGGTCGCCGTCCTCGAACGGCGTCACCTCGGGATCGAGGCCGGTCACGTCGCTGGCGTCGAGGAAGGAGAGGAGCTCCTCGCGGGGGCCGTCGGGCATCCCCCAGTCGGAGAGCAGCATCTCCATCCGGTCGCGCATCGCGGCTTCGGCCCCGGGATCGCCGCTCACGAGCGGGGCGTCGCCCTCGTGGACGTGGACGCTCGCGCCGCTCGCGTCCTGTATCTCGCCGGCCAGTCCGACGTGGTCCCCGTGGTGGTGGGTCAGGAGCACGCGGTCGACGTCCGCGAACGAGACGTCGTACTCGCCGAGCTCGTCCCGGAGCTGTGCGCGAGTCTCGTCGGTCGAGATCCCCGTGTCGACGAGCGTCGTCTCCGCGTCCGGTTCGGTCCCGAGGACGTAGCAGTTGTTCAGACCCTCGAAGGCGTGGTTCCCCAGCTGGACCTGCTTCATCTCGAAGGGGAGTCCCGTGACCTCCATCAGCAGGCCCCCTTGACCGACGGTTCGAGGTCGAGGCGGTCGCCGTCCTCGATACCGGCCTCCAGCCACTCGTCCGAGCGGACGTCCTCGCCGTTGTGCCGCAGGGCGACGTGCGCCCGGAGCTTCCCCTTCGAGTCGCGTACGAGCGGCTCGGCCTCGGGCACCTCCCCGAGGACGGCGGCGAGCGCGTCACCGACGGTCGCGCCCTCGGGGAGGTCCAGGTCGCGTTCGAGCCGCTCGAGTCCGGCGGCCTCGCGGATGGTCCCGTGGAAGGTGACCTCGACGTGCATACCCGCTCCCACGGCGTGCCCCGGTATGTCGTTTGCCATGCACGCTGGCGGTTCACGGGGCGGTGCGCTCCCGGCCGTACCGGTCCGGTGGCCGAAGCTTCTTACGAACCGCCCGGGAGTACGAACCGATGACGCTGCTCACGACGCCCGAGGAGCGGTTCGAGGACGTCCCGGGCTACGACTACGAACCGGGGTACGTCGAGGTGGACGTCGACCCCGCGGACGGCGGGGACGAGCCGAACCCCCGGATGGCGTACGTCGACGTCGAGCCGGCCGGGGCGGGTGTGGGCGACGACGAGGCGACGTTCCTCTGTCTCCACGGCGAGCCGACCTGGGGGTTCCTCTACCGGAAGATGGTGCCCGGGCTCGCCGAACGGGGTCGGGTCGTCGTGCCCGACCTGCTCGGGTTCGGCCGGTCGGACAAGTACGACCGCCGGGAGGCCTACGACTACGAACTCCACTACGACGCGCTGGCGGGGCTGATCGAGACGCTCGACCTCGCGGACGTCACGCTGGTCTGCCAGGACTGGGGCGGCATCCTCGGGCTCCCCTACGCGACCCGGAACGAGGAGCGCTTTTCGAGACTCGTTCCGATGAACACGGGCGTCCCGAGCGGTCGCCAGGAGATGCCCGAGGCCTGGGAGGAGTTCCGCGCGTTCGTCGAGCGGGTCGAGGAGCTCCCCATCGGGATGCTGATACAGAACGCCACCGCCACGGCGCTCGACGAGGAGGTCCTCGCGGCCTACGAGTCGCCGTTCCACACCGAGGCGGCGAAGGCCGGTGCCAGGGAGTTCCCCGACATGGTCCCCCGGAAGGGCGGGGGCGACGGCGCCGAGTACACCCGCGAGGCCGCCGAGCGGCTGCAGGAGTGGGACAAGCCCGCGTTCGTGCTGTTCGCCGACTCCGATCCCATCACGCGGGGGAACCGCGACCCGCTCAGGGAGCTCATCCCCACGGCACGGGAACAGCCGGACGTATGGGTGGAAGGGGCGATGCACTTCCTCCAAGAGGACGCGGGCGAGGGGATCGCCGAGGAGATCGTCGCGTTCGTCGACCGGACCTGATACGGTCGTGCGTAGTCCGTTACCGATGATACCCGACCAGGTCCGGGTGATCGACGGTAGATTTACGCACGATCGTATGAGTTGCGCTGCAAGTCTCGACTTGCGAGTTCATCCCGTTATTCACGGACAGGTAGAGTAACAACGACTGACAGAAACAGCGTGGAAGATGTAGAGGGCAGAGGGTATACCTATCAAATCGGTAGACCAGGAGGAAACCTCCGATACAACGGCGCGAGGAGTTGTCCTTCGCTGAATCAGACCGTCGTCGCTGTTCTGGATTCGAGTCATTCGGGCGGACCCTCACGAATTCGTTCCAGGTTCCGATCGTGACTCGCCTCGTCAAGCATGCTATACGTGAGTAACCAGGATGCACCCAGGTCTCGGCACGTTTCTGCGAAATCCGGCGGCGCCTCCGGTGTATCGACCGGGAGAATGACCTCACCAGGGTCGTCGGTGAGGCCCCGGTAGTACTCCAGCATCTCACGGACTTCTTCCTCGACAGTCCCAGTCACAGGTTCGCCCTGTGCCCCTCCGTCCCACATCGCCGCAGTCCCTGGCATGATGCCATCCCACCGGGTCGCCCGTCGGAACGGGGCTCTGTTGGGCCACACCCCACCGAGAACGACGGGAACCCGTGGAGTTTGAACGGGCGTCAGCGGCAGCTCCGCCTCGTTCGTCGTGTAGAACTCGCCCTCGTAAGTGAGTGGGTCACCCCGCCACAACTCGGTGATGATCTCGAGGGCCTCCTCGTACTGTCGACCGAGTTTCTCGGGGTCCCACTCACCCCCGAACATGGTGTAGTTACCGGGATTTCCGAGCCCGGATCCGAACATCACCCGCCCGTCCGAGAGGTGGTCGACCGTCGCCACGTCGTGAGCCAGTTGCCAGGGGTGACGACGGGGGACTGGCGTCACCCAGGTGCCGAGGGTGACCTCGTCTGTCCGCATCGCGATAGCTGACATAGTAGTCCAGGGATCGATCGTTGGAGCCTCGTTCCCGAGCCCATCAGCCAGGAATACCCCATCCCATCCCGCCCTCTCGGCCGCCTCGGCGTACTCCACCACGTTCCCGGGGGTTGTTAGATCACCGAGGTACACCCCGCTGTTCTGGAGATACAGTCCGTGTTTCGGTTCAGTTTGTGCCATTTTCGTTCACGTCGTTGTTGGTTTCGCGTCGATGATCCCCGTCGGTCATTCGGAGATGGGAATCTCGACACCCAGCTGTCGCAGCCGATCGAGGTTGTTCGCTAAGCTGTGTAGCTCGACGATTTCGCCGTCGTCGACACGGAACGAGAACCACTCTTCTAAATCGACACGGCTTCCTGTGGGAGCAACGCCGTACTCCGCGTCGTCGTGTGTATAGCTGTAGGTTACGTGGCTCATCGCCCGGCTTGGGTCGGCCACTATCTGATGGATTTCGATCACGGGGTTCGAGCGCGTTGCAAAGCTATTCGTCCAATATTCCCGCAATCTATCGGCACCGAGTCGCGTTTCGCCACGGGTGGGATCGTAGAACGTGGCCGAAAAGTCCACAGCCAGGATGTCCGGAAACGCGGTCAGTTCCTCGTCGGCCCAGGCGGCGTGGTACCGCTCTACCAGCCTCCTGGTGTCTTCGACGGTGTTCGTCCGTGTCATGGGTGTGTCCTCCGATTGTTCACCCCGTGGGACCGCCCTCCACCGCGTCGACGGTGTCCTCGTTAGGGTGCAGTCATCTGTTGGGCGAAAAGGGGCTTCACGTTACGCGATGAGAGGCTCCGGATGACGTGAGTCCCGGATGGGAACCGTGAGTCCAGTCTCACGGTGCACATGCACCCATCGAGCGTGAAAGTTTGATGCTGATGGAGGTGGAATCAGGAATAATGATAGATAGTCGTGACAAGCCGGGTGAACTCCTGGAGCCACTCGCATACCTGACCCGGTCGAAAAACCGTCTACGGGTGCTTGAAACCCTGACCGAGGATATCCCCAAGCCCGGGCTGGACCCGCCTGGCTACGAACCCCGCGAGTTGCAGGCCCGGACGGAGGCCTCGGAAGCGACGGTCAATCGCATCCTCAACGAGTTCCAGGAGCGAGGCTGGGCCGAGCGCGCCACCGACGGGGAGTACACCGCGACGTCCCTGGGTCAGAGCATCGCTATCGGGATCACCCCGATCATCGATACGATGGGGGCCATCCACCACCTCGGTGAGGCCCTGCCGATCCTCCCCCTCAACGAACTCTCGATCGATCTGAGCCATTTCCGCGATGCGACTGTTCGAGAACCCCAAGGCCCCCAACCGGTCGATTTCGGCGAATATCTCTCCGACGTGTTGGACGGGTGCTCGTCGTATTATTTCATGACGTATGCCCTCGGCCCTCCGAATATTGAAGGAGTCGACTTCACCGAACTCGATCAGGTCATGATTCTTGCCGAGCATACGATCGACTACCAAGGTGCTGCGACTGGCCAAACGCCACGGGAACAGATCGAGACAGGTGACGAGGTGTACAGTTACCACGGCCATATTCCGTGTAACATCATGATCTGCGATGAAACCGTCATATTCGAAAACGGGCAGGTGGACGGGATTCAAACAGGAACTGCCATCGAAAGCCAAAACGAGACGGTTCGGAACTGGGCCCTTGAGGTGTTCGATCGGTATCTGAAGGCCGCCGAGGAAATCACGCTGGAGGACTTGGGCCCGTGACCGATGTGCGCCCTCTATCTCGCATATCCCAAGAGAAATATCAATGTTAAACAGGTTCGTTAGTGGAGTGCGAACCTGAAAGTCCACGATTGACAGACCACTGAACCCCGGAGCCGGCGGTCGACGCCCCGCTCAGCCGATGGTCGTCGCGACGCCCTTGGTCTGCCGGTAGTCCGAAGCCAGGAGCGCCTCGAGCCGCTCCCGGAGCGCCGTCTCCTCGGCGGGCGTCCACCGGTCGGGATCGGCCACGGGGACGAGGAGGAACCCCCGGCCGCGGACCTCCTCGGCGTGGAGCGCGGCGGCGTCGTGCGGGAGGCGGTTCGCGAGCGAGGTGTGCTCGCGCAGCGCGTAGGAGAGCGCCCGGTCGCCCACCGGGAGCAGGATGTGGGCGTTGATGGCCCGGAGTTCGGCGTCGAGGAACCGTTCCATGTCCTCGTAGGACTCGTCGGTCGGGTCCCGACCCTCCGGGACCCGCGGGTGGGCGTACGAGAGGTAACAGTTCGAGAGGCCCGGACGGTCGGCGTACGGCGCCGCGGCGAAGCCGACGTCGTGGAGGACCCGCTGGAGCCTGACTCCCGCGACGCTCCCGGTGAACGGCACGCCCGTCACGAGCCCGCCGTGGCGGCCGGGGTGGTCGCCGATGACGTGGAAGTCGGCGTTCGCGTCCCCGTAGCCGTACACCGCGTGGCCCCCCACGCACATCCCGAACGGGTTGCTCGTCTCCTCCGTGACGTTCTCCACACCGCTCGTAGCGTCCTCGGTCGGGAAAAACCGCTCGCCTTCGGGCGGCTCGCCGGACGAGCGCCCCGCGACCGTCGTCTACCCAGAGACGACGACCACCGCGCCCTTCATCCCGAGGCTGGCGTGGGGCACGCAGACGTAGAGGCCGACGCCGCCCCCGTCGAACGACTGCTCGAACGGGTCGCCGCTCGTCTTCGCGCTACCGCTGTCGAAGTCGAAGCCGGAAGGGTCCTCCGAGACCACGTTGTGCTGGCCGCCCTGCCCGGTCCACTGCCAGGAGACCGTCGTCCCGGGGGAGACGGCGATGGCAGGGTGCTCGAAGGCGAAGTTCCCGCCGTTGCCCTCCGCGCCCACTGCCACGACGACCTCGTCCACGCCCGTCGCGTCCACGATCTCGCCCTCGTAGTTGCCGACCTCCGAGAGGTACTCCTCGACACGGCTCCGGGCCTCGGAGCCGACGACGTCGCCGGCGGGCTCGAGGTCCGGTACCTCGACGCCGTCGGATGCCTCCGTGGGAGTCGAGGTCGACGTCGGGGTGTTCTCGTTCCCGTCGCTCCCGTCGCCGTCACCGCCACCGCTGTCACCGTCACCACTGCCGGAGCAGCCGGCCAGCCCGACGGCCGCCGCCGTTCCGAGGGTCGCGAGGAGTCGCCGTCGTCCGAACCGCGGGTCTGTTCGTCGCATACCAGACAGTTGGTATCGGAGACGGGTAAATAGCCCGTTTTCGGCCGACAGAACCGGCAAGAACGACGATTACTGCCCGGATATTCGGGATGGATACCGGGACCTGTGTGATAGATTGATGTGTGTTCCGCCCGTACCGTTCGCATGGCTGTCTGGGTCCTCGGCGACCAGCTCTCGCACACCCACGGACCGCTCGCGGACCGGCCCGACGAGCCGGTCCTGATGGTCGAGTCGCGGGCGTTCGCCCGACGCTACCCCTACCACCCCCACAAGCTCACGCTCGTGTTCTCCGCGATGCGTCACCTCCGGGACGAGCTCCGCGAGGCCGGCCGTGAGGTGGCCTATTACCGGACCGAGACGTTCCGAGAGGGCGTCGAGCGGTTCCTCGCGGACTACCCGGACGAGGCGTTGGTGGCGATGGAGCCGGCGAGCCACGGCGCCGGCGAGCGGCTCCGCGAACTCGTCGCGGACTGCGGCGGCGAGCTCGACCTCGTCGAGAACGCGCTGTTCCTCTGTTCGGTCGAGCGGTTCGACGAGTGGGCCGAGGGCCGTTCGAAGCCGTACCGGCAGGAGAACTTCTATCGGACGATGCGTCGCGAGACGGGCTACCTGATGGCGGACGGCGAGCCGGTCGGCGGGGCGTGGAACTACGACGAGGAGAACCGGGAGTTCCCGGGGAGCGACTACGACCCTCCCGAGCCGCCGCGGTTCGAGCCCGATGATATCACGAGAGAGGTCGTCGAGTGGGTCCGCGGGACGTTCGACGGCTCCTACGACGAGCCGCCGTACGGCGGCGCGTGGGCCGACCCCGAACCGTTCCGGTGGCCGGTGACCCGCGAGGGGGGCCTGGCAGCGCTGGAGTCGTTCTGTACCGACCGGCTCGTCGAGTTCGGCCCCTACCAGGACGCGATGGTCGGCGGGGAGTGGGCGATGAACCACGCGCTGCTCGGGGCGGCGCTGAACGTCGGGCTGCTCCACCCCGCAGAGGTCATCGAGCGGGTCGTCGAGGCCGCACGCGAGGACCCCGAGGTGCCCCTCGCCTCGATCGAGGGGTTCGTCCGGCAGGTGCTCGGCTGGCGGGAGTTCGTCCGGCACGTCTACCGCGTCGAGATGCCCGACCTCGCAAGCGCGAACCAGCTCGGGGCCACGGAGGATCTCCCGGAGCTCTACTGGACCGGCGAGACGGACATGAACTGTCTGAGCGAGGTCGTCGAGGGGGTCCGAAAGCGGGGCTACAGCCACCACATCGAGCGGCTGATGGTCCTGTCGAACTTCGCGCTGCTGTACGGCGTCGAGCCCCGGCAACTGGACGACTGGTTCCACGCCGCCTACGTCGACGCATACCACTGGGTGACGACGCCGAACGTCGTCGAGATGGGGTCGTACGGCTCGGGCGCGTTCGCCACCAAGCCGTACGCCGCCTCCGCGAACTACATCGACCGGATGAGCGACCACTGCTCGGACTGTCGGTACTACAAGACCAAGACCACCGGCGAGGGGGCCTGTCCGTTCAACGCGCTCTACTGGGAGTTCCTCGGACGCAACGAGGAGCGGCTCCGCTCGAACGGCCGGATGGGGCTCGTGTACAGCCACTGGGACGGCAAGGACGAGGCCGAACGCGGGGCGATCCGCGAGCGGGCCGCCGAGGTCCGCGAGCTGGTCGAACGGGGGGAGCTGTGACGGTGGCACGAGGGGAGCCGTGAGCGATACGCCCGCCCACCGCCTGTTCGCCGCGCTGTACGACCCCGTGATGGCGCTCCCCGAGCGGGTGGCGCTGCCGCCACACCGGCGCTACCTCGTGGAGGGGCTCTCGGGACAGGTCCTCGACGTCGGCGCCGGGACGGGCGCGAACGTCCCGTACCTGGCCGAGCGGGCACGCGAGACGGATCTGGAGGTCCACGCCGTCGAGCCGGACCCGCACATGCGCCGCCGGGCGCGGGAGGCGGCCCGCGAGGCCGGGCTGTCGGTCGACCTGCGGGACGCGGGCGCCGAGGCGCTCCCCTACGAGGACGCCTCCTTTGACGCCGCCGTCGCCGGTATCGTCTTCTGCACCGTTCCGGACCCGTCGGGGGCGCTCGACGAACTCGCGCGGGTGCTCCGTCCCGGTGGCGAACTGCGGTTCCTCGAACACGTCCGGGCCGAGGGACTCCCCGCGCGGCTCCAGACGCTCGTCGAACCCGTCTGGAAGCGCCTCGCCGGGGGCTGTCACGTCACGCGGGACACCGTGGGACTGTTCGAGGCGCACGATGCGTTCGACGTGCTCGAGGTCGAGCGGGTCGGCTTCGGGCTGTTCCCCGCCGACCCGTTCGTCCGTGGACGGCTCGTCCGTCGGGAGCCGACACGGCCCGACGGAGCCCCGACCGGTGAGGACCGATAACCGGGGGCAACGGAGCTCCCGGACGCGGTCCGGCCCCGGGGTCGGAGCCACCAGTAGCCCGCGCCGAGGAGGACGACGACCACCACGACGCCGGCGGCCAGCGTCCCGACCTGTCCCGTCCCGGGCGGCTCCTTGGTCACCATGACGGGGAGGGGGTATCGGCCCGGCGGTCACCGTCCCGTCCCCTCGCGTCTCGGTTGTGAGGTTGACCGCGAAGGCGTGGGTGCTCTCGACGGCGCCCTCGGAGACCGTCAGCTCGAACGCGAGTCGGGCGGTCTCGCCCGGGTCTCGACCGAGGTAGCCGAATATCTCGCCCGCCCGGACGTCGAACGTGAGCCCCTCGTTCGCCACCACCTCGCCGTACGCCTCGGTGAGGTTCGAGACCGCTATCGCCGCCATTGTTCGGACGAGAGGACCGGGACGCATACCTGTTTCGCCGTCGATACGAGACGGGTCGGACGAACGTCCCCGGAGGTCGGGAACGACCCATCGCGTGCTCGGGTCAGGCGGGTCGGCGACGCTGTGACCCGTCCACGTCCGCGCGCCGGACCGTCCGATACGCGACGGTACAGAGCACGAGCACGCCGGCGACGGCCAGTACGGTTCCGAGGGGGATCGAGACGTGTCGGGCGAGTATTCCCCCGACCGCGAGGTCGGCGACGGCGATCGGCAGGGCTCCGAGGGCGTCGAAGCCGTCGCTCATTCGCGGTCCGACCTCCGGACAGCTGCCCGACGACGGCGCTGCAGGGTGTGGCAGACCGCGCGGGCGGCCTCGACCGCGGCGCGGGATCGCTGTTCGTCGGTGAGTGGAGGGCGCCTCATGTGCGAGTCCACGCCGCGTCCCGGTAAGTACTTCCTGGAGGGTCAAACGGACGCTGAACGACCGACCCCTGCTACGCCGGGACGACCTCCTCGACGTACTGGTCCTCCCACTCGCGTCGGTCCTCGATCTCGCCACGGCCCCGACGCGTGAGCGTGTAGTAGTTCGTGCGGCGGTCCTTGTCCCCCTTCTCGACCAGCCCCTTCTCGACGAGCGTGTCGAGGTTCGGGTAGAGCCGGCCGTGGTGGATCTCCTTCTCGTAGTAGTTCTCGAGTTCGTCCTTGATGGCGAGTCCGTGTGGCTCGTCGAGCCCGGCGACGGTGTACAGCAGGTCGCGCTGGAACCCGGTCAGGTCGTACATTATAAGGAACGTTGGTGTATGAATCCTATTAAATCTGTCCCGAAACGGCGGTAGGTATCCGCAACTGACGGGAGCGATGAACGTCGATACCCGTCGACGGTACGGTCATGACGCGACGAAACATACCCCTCGCTATACTATCGGTACTTCGACTCGGTGGTCCGGGGTGAACCGTCGGAGGGACGCTTCGATGGGTTTCGCCAGGGGACTTCCGGCGGAGTCGTATCGACCGTTTCCTCCGACGGTATATTACGGCATTTCGTCGTGGGCAACGCGACGCCCGGAGGCCGGTTCCGCCGAACCACGTGACCCCGATCGGTCGACGCTACTTCCCTCTCTCGAGGGAGCCGGACTCGCCGTCGGTGGCATGAAACGCAGTGGCGGCGGTCGGATCGTCGGTATCGGCGGCCAGCACTACGTTGACGACGACACCGACCATCAGGACGACCGCGGCGAGGTAGATACTCGTGAGGATGATGATGATACCACTGAGGACGCCGTAGATGGCGTACTGAGCGGCGTTGACGACGTAGAACTGGATGCCGGCGTAGATCAGAGTCCAGCCACAGGCGGCAGTGAGTGCGCCGGGGAGTGCCGCCGAGAGCGATTCCGCCACCCGCGACGGAACGTAGTACAGCGGGAGAAACGTCACGGTGAGCACGGCCAGGAGAACGACGGCCCCCACGAGTATCGCGAGGATCCCGCCGGGAAAGACGGCCAGGAGCACCGTCCCGAAGAGGACCACGAGGACCGCAAGCGAGAGCGAACCGAGGACGACGGTGGCGTCGCGCAACTGGAGGGAGAGGGGACGGTTCGTCACCGCCTCCAGGCGCTCGAAAGCGGTCAGGAACCCGGTAGCGACGTTCACACCGCCCCACGCGAGAACGACGATGGACAGCATCACTGCCCCGGTCCGCCCCGAGGCAGTCGCCAGCGCCTCCGAGAGTAACTGCTGTGCGTCCGGAGTCACGACATCCGCCTGTCGGGCGGAGATGTCGCCGGCGAGTCGCCAGCCGACGACCGCAACCACGATCAGCAAAAGCGGGACGAACGAGACGAACGCGTAGTACGCGACGGCGGTTGCCAGGTACCTGATGTCGGACTCGTACGTCAGCCGAGCGACCGTCTTCCCGAAACCGAGCCACTCGGCTGCTCGCGTCATGGCCGAGCCACGGGCCACACGGGCAAACGTGTTTATTTATCGTTCGGCAGACGGTCGAAAATCCCCGCGGCCCGAACAGCGTGTCCATACGAGTGACGGACCCATCACCTCCGCAACTCGACCCCGTGCTAACCCCTGTGCGACGTCGCCGAGCCGCCGAGGCGACCATACACGAACAGGGACGACCGACAGTATATCGTCGCGTTCTGACGTCCTCGTCCACGGACGCGCCGACGTTCCCTCGGAAACGCGTTATCGGGTCCGAACGCTGGCCCCCTCTTCGGAGACGGCGCTCGGCCGTCGTCCGGCGGCCGCAGCACCGGACGTCCGACAGGTCGGTCAGCTCTGGTCGCGCCCGAGAGAGTAGAACTCGTCGTTGGGTCGCATGTCCAGTGCGGTCGCCATCCGGTTCGAGAGGTTGTAGAACCCGACGGTGGTGACGATGTCCCAGATCTCCCCGTCGCTGAAGTGCTCGCGGAGCGCCTCGACCTCGGCGCCGTCGACCTTGCCGGGTTCGGCGGTGAGCTTCTCGGCGAAGGCGCACATCGCCTCGTGGCGGGGCGAGAGGTCGGCGCTCCGCCAGTTCGTCGCGAGCTGGTCGGCCAGCTTCGGGGCCCTCGCGTAGATGCGGACGAGCGCGCCGTGGGCCACGACGCAGTAGAGACAGTCGTTGACCCCCGAGACCGTCACGACGAGCATCTCGATCTCGTGGCGCTCCAGGGGGGAGTTCTCGACGAGCGCGTCGTGGTAGTCGAAGAAGGCCCGGAAGTGGTCGGGCTTGTACGCCATCCCCGAGAAGACGTTCGGGGTGAACCCGGCGTCCTCGGTCTCCTCGTCGATCCGCGCTCTGATGTCCTCGGGGAGGTCCTCGTAGTCGGGGACCGATATCTCGCCCATCGCGTCGTCCCGCAGTTCCGGTTCTGCCATGCGCCGACACGGGACGGGGACGGCCTTATCCCTTCCCCCGCACGCCGCTCACCGTCGGATCGGAGCGGGTCTTCTGTGGACCGGGTCGAACCCCCGGGCTTGGCGACCCAGGCGCGGATCGATCCGGATCGGGAGAACGCCGATCGGTCGGACGCCGGGTACGCGTTCGTCGCCGGCGTCGCTACTCTCCTGGCCCCGGCGGTATGCCTCCTCTTCCTGGGGGTCCTGCTCACGGACGACGCGCTCGTGGTTCGGTCGGCCGCGTGGTGGCGCCCGGCTCGTCGCTGTGACCGGGGCGACATCGAGGACGTCGACGGGCCGGTCTCGTTCCCGACCTCGGCCTTCCGACCATCCCGGCCGAAGACCCTTGTCACGTCGGACGGTACGGCTCGCATGGACCTCACCGGCATCGACCACTTCGTGCTCACCGTCGAGGACGTCGAGGCGACGTGTGCGTTCTACGCCGACGCCCTGGGCGCCGGGACGGAGACCTTCGGCGGCGGCCGCCGGGCGATACGGTTCGGCGATCAGAAGATCAACCTCCACCCGGCCGGCGACGAGTTCGATCCCAGGGCCGCGCGGCCGACGCCCGGCGCCGGGGACTTCTGCGTCACGACGGACACGCCCATCGAAACGGTCGTGGAGGACCTCCGGGAGGCGGGCGTCGATATCCTCGAGGGACCGGTCGAGCGGACCGGGGCGGTGGGACGGATGACGTCCGTCTACGTCCGGGACCCCGACGACAACCTCGTCGAGATCGCGACGTACGGGGCGGCGTGATACGGACGGTTGTAACGATGTACCGGTGATCGCCCGCACCGGGTCAGCGATCGCCGGTAACGGACTACAACCGTCCGTATGGGGGGCCTCGCTCCGGCCGACTGGATCCTGTACCGCGACCCGGTTCCGGCTCCGTCGCCCGTCGATCGGTTTACGGGAGGTTACTGATGATCTCCCGGTACTCGCCTTCGGTGAACGCTTTGAGCGTCTCCGTCTCGACGGCGCCGCCACGTCCGAGTGTGAGAGCCACCTTCGTTATGGCCTCGTCGTCCAGGCCATCCAGGAGGACCACGAGGTCGTACCGGCCCATCGTGAGGTAGAAATCGACGACCTCCCCGCCCAGGGACTCGACCAGCGCCCTCCCGTCTTCGAGGCGGTCCGGGCTCTCCTCGATGTTCTCCATGCCCTCCGCCGTGTAGTTCACCATCATGATGTGTCTCGGCATGACTGACTCCGGTATAATTTACAGCTAGATAACACTTTCTACGTAAATGAAAAGAGCGCTACCGGGAGGCGAGCTCCTCCCACCCATCGGAGCGCAGCCATCGAAGCGACCCCGAATGGGAGCGACGGGGTCTCCGTTCGGCGCGCCGTCGAGACTCCTCTGGAGGGAGAGCCGACCTCGGTTCTGCGGGGCAGTCGGTGTCGAGGCCGAAGGGTCGTGTGACGGGAACGCGGTCTTCCGGAACCCTGAAATCGGGCCGCCCCCGGACTACCCGTATGGCAGTCAGTCAGCGGTTGGGCGTCAGCCCCGAGCGGGCGTGGGTCGGGGCAGCCGCGGCCGTGACCGCCCTCCTGGTCGTCGGATCGCTGGCGCTCCCGCGGCTCGTCTGGGACCGGTTCCTCTGGCACTACTTCTGGGGTCCGGTGTACGCGGACGCGACGAACGCCCGCTGTGCCGTCATCGAGGGGGGCGGGAGCCCGACGCTGCTGGCGAGCGACGCGGCCTGCCGGACGGCCGACGCCGGGGGTGCGGTCGTCGCCGAGCCGGGGTACACGGTCGTCTCCGAGATCGGCTACGCCGTCACGCTGATCTTCTTCCTGATCGGGGTGCTCTACCTGCTCCGGCACCTGGAGGTCGGTCACCGCAAGCGCTTTTTCTTCGCACTCGTCCCGTTCATGTTCCTCGGCGGGGCGCTCCGCGTCGTCGAGGACGCCAACGACGCCGCGCTGAACGCCGGCGTCGACACGCCCCTCTCCTACCCCGCGAACAGCCTCATCATCAGCCCGATCATCTACTTCACGATGTTCGCGTTCACGCTGGCCGCGCTCGTCGGCGCGGTGTGGCTGGAGCGGGAGGGCCACGTCGAGGACTACGAACGGGCGCTGTTCGGTGTCGGCGTCGCCGGGGTGGTCCTCACCGTCGGGTTCCTGCTCTGGTTCGTCCCGACTCGGCTGGCCGGCGAACTCCCCGGTGCCGGCTTCTACCCGCAGATGTCGCTGCTCGTCCTCGTGCTCTCGGCGGTCCTCGCCTACGGTCTCTACGGGCTCCTCGACGAGTACGCCCCTGCCGTGAACGAGGGGACGGGACGTACGGGGCTGGTCGTCCTGTTCGCCCACGCGGTCGACGGCGTGGCGAACGTCGTCGCGTCGGACTGGCTCGACCCGCTGGGCATCCCCGTCGAGTACGGTGCCAAACACCCCGCCAACCGGTTCATCATCGACGTCACCGAGGCTATCCAGCCCGCCGGGCTCTCCGCGGTCGTCGGGACCTCCTGGCCGTTCCTCGCGGTGAAGCTCGTGGCCGCGACGGCCGTCGTCTACGTGTTCGACCGGACCATCTTCGAGGAGAACCCGCGGTACGCCATCGTCCTCCTCGTCGCCATCGTCGCGGTGGGTCTCGGTCCCGGGACACGGGACATGCTCCGGGCGACGTTCGGTATCTGACCCCCGACGGCCCCTGTCCCGCGTTTGCCGCGCTACGGGAACGGGTGGGGTTCCCGTTCGAGTCGTGGCTCGAACCCCAGTGACCCCGGTACCTCTCGCGCCCGCCGGCCGAAGAACGCCTCGCCGGTGAACAGCGGCTGTGCAGACGGGACGAGCACGCGGACGGCCTCGAACCCCAGCGTCTCGAGGTCCCGCGTCGTGAGCCGCGCGGCGAACGCACGGAGTTCGGCGTCCTCGAGCCGTTCGAGGAGCGCGTCGAGCTCCTCGTGGCCGGACGGCGGATCCGCCGGCCCGACGCTCGCCGCCGGAACGGTCGCCTCGGGGTCGACGAACTCGCGGGCAGCCTCCGGAAAGTCGGCGTACTCGGCGATGTTGCCCTCCGAACGCGCAGCCTCGGGACCCATCCCGCGGAGTTCGAGCCAGTTCTGTATCGCCTCCTCGAGCGCGCCGGTCGCCGCCCGTTCGGGATCGAGGTCGGCGGCCATCCCGGCGGCGAACCGGGGCCACTCGCCCTCCCGATGGACGCAGGCCGCCACCACGGGTACGTCGACGTCCTGCGTGAGCAGGAGGACCGTCGTCTCGAGGTCCTCGCTCCGAGCGCGGCGGACGAGCGTCTCGAACGTCTCGCTCCCGGCGTCGAGACCCAGCGGCTCGTAGGTCGAGTACCAAGCGAGCATGGCGGCGTCGCGCTCTATCGTCTCGCAGAGCCCCGAGAGCAGCGCCCCGACCCCCGAGGAGCCCAGCCCGAGCCCGGTCGTGATCGAGGGGCGGTGGCGGGCCTCCGGCGGGGGGAAGACGACGAACTCCGCGGGGAGCATCGCGTCGCTCCCGTCGTGGATGTCCTCGCCCTCGATCCAGGTGATCGACTCGGCCGGATCGGGCGCTCCGAAGGAGTCGGCGGTGACGAACGCCGCGGGCGGGACGGCGTTCGCGACGGCGCCGGCCGGTCCGGTCGTCATGCGGTCGGTCCGGTAGACGGCGGCGGCGTACCGTTCGAGCGCCTCGCCGAGCGCCTTCACGAACGCCGGGTTCCAGTCGGCGGCGACGCCCGCGGCGTGCTCCGGGACGGCCGCGTCGCTGAACCCGGTCGTCGCCGCGAGCGTCGCGAGGTAATACGGGGTCGGGAACGACTCGGCCTCGCCGGCCTCGTGGACGACACCCACGCGGGGGTCGAGTGCCCGCTCCGCGCTGGCGAGCGCCCCCTCGACGTCCCGCTCGGCGTGGTCCCGGCGGACCCCGCGGTCGGGTGTCTCGCCGCAGGAACAGCCCGGAACGGGGAGGAGGTGCCTGCGCGCGTGCGGGAGTTCGAGGACGCCGCCGAGCACGGGCGACTCCCCGCCCGAGAGGAGCCGTGCGGCCGCCCGGCCGGCGAGCGCACCGGCGAACCGGGCGTCCGTGTCGTCCGGGGCGGTCGCGCCCCCCGGTGCCCCCTCCCCGGCGTTCGCGTCGACCCTGGTCCGGAGACACTCGAAGCAGGCGGTCTCGGGGGTGAACCCGGAGACGGCCGCGGTCACCTCCGAGAAGTGCCGTCCGCCGACGCCGCCCAGTTCGACCGCCAGCCAGGGCGTCCCGCCCTCCCGGGCGGCGAGGTCCGCCGCCCGGAACGACCCGTCGCCGGTCTCCCCCACCAGCACGCCGAACTCGACGCTCCCGAACCGTCCGGGATCGGTCGCCGTCACGGCGGCTTCGACGTCGGCGAACGCGGTCCGGACGGCCTCGGCGGCGGGGCCCTCGCCCGCGAGTCCTACCGCCATCGGTTCCCCGAGGCCGTTCGCCGTCCACGTGTACTGGTCATACCCCGGACGACGGGGCGGCCCGAGTTAAGTTCGGGTGACCGACGCCGACACCGGCCGACGAGCACGTGGCTCGCCGGTCGGAGGAATCGAAGGAGTGCCGGGATCCCCACCCACCGCCCCGCGCGATGGAACTGACCCGGCTACCGTTCGGTCGTCGTGCGCTACGAGCCCTGTGCGAGCACGGACTGGGCGACGCTCGAGAGCTCGGCGGCGTCGGCGTCACGGAGCCGGTCGTCGCCGAGCAGGAGTCGGAGCCGCGGCCGACCCACGTCGATCGGCACCTTCTCCGTCTCGACGAGGCCGAGCTCCTCCAGGCGGGTCTTCGTCCGCGAGAACGTCGCCTTGCTCGCGATGCCGACGTCCTCGCCCCACTTGGAGACGTCGTAGAGCAGTTCGCGGTTCTTCGCGGCGACCAGCAGCGAGATCGTCACCTCGTCGAGCCCCTCGCCGTCGCCGCGGGCGGTCTCGAGCGAGTCCAGGACCGCCCCGAAATCGTTCGCCGTCGCCTCGCCGAGGTCCGCCTCCAGCGAGCCCCGGACCCGCGAGATGGCGGGCGTCCGGAGCACGAACGGGTCGGCATCGGCCCAGACCGTCTCGCAGCGGTCGTTCGCGCTCGCGACGAACTCCGCGTCGTCGGTGCCGAGCCCGGCGACGTTGTCGCCGGCCCGCACCACCGCGAGCACCGTCTCCTCGGACACGACGAGGGTGTTCTCGCCACCCTCGTAGCTCCGCAGTTCGATTCGTCCCTCCTCGACCAGGTCGGCGGCCCGGCTGGCCACCAGGAAGTCGTCCATCACGTCCTTGAGGACGCGGTCGGTCGCGAGGAGCTTCACCGCGGGGGTCTCCGTCCCGCTCATGACGGAGACGAGCTCCTCGAGCGTCTCTCGAGCCGGGTCGACGACGTACAGGCCACCCGACGCCGAGGAGAGCGCCTCCTCGAGGACGTCGGCGACCGTACGTCGCAACAGATTCGGTTCCATCGTTGCGGTCGAAACTAACTGGTGGTATATATTTAATATTATCGGCCGTAGGTGTGCAATACCTTCGCTGAGGCGAGTATCGCTCCTCTCGCCGCCTCTCAGGGCCGCCGGCCTGGCAGCGTTTGGTGACACGCCGGTCGCCCCGCACGGGAACCCGTATCAGTGCTCGCCGAGCTCGTCGACCAGCGACGCGGTCGGCCGGACGGTCCCCTCGAACACCACCGGGACGTCCCGTCCGGCCAGGAACGACCGGAGTTCCGCGGCCGACAGCCGCGTCTCGGAAACGGTCCCGTACGTGCGGGGACCGTCGCCGAACGGCGACTCGTAGGTCCGGCCGGCAGCCCGGGCGTCGACCACCTCCCACCCGACCTCGTAGCGGTCGGGTCCACCGGAGACGTGACAGACCGCGGGATGTTCCTCCGATGGGGTGAGCGCGTAGGTCCCGTCGCCGACGACCGCGTAGTCCGATCCCATCATGATCTGCCGTCGGGCCAGCGAGAGCGCCCGCTCGAAGCCGACCCCGCGGACGAGCAGGCGGGCGAAGCCGGTGCCGACGGTCGCCGCCTGCTCGTCGAGCACTCGCGTCAGCGTGACGCCGCCGGCCACGGCACCGTTCTCGACCAGCGAGAGCCCCTCGGCGTAGGAGCCACAGGCGTTGAGGAAGAACGTCCGGGCGCCGACGTCGACGGTCCGGGTCGGCAGGTGACCGTCCGGACACCGGAGCCCCTCGACCTCGCAGTGGCCGACGTAGTGGACGAAGTCCGTCGACGACTCGAACACGTCCCGGAGCTCCCGTCGGGTCAGCGACTCGTGGACGGCCACCTCGACGGGGAGGTCGGCAGCCCGACGTCGGTAGATGTCCGCGACCGCCGCCTCGGAACGCATCTCGCGGTCGTTGATCACGACGTCGATCCGGAGCCCGTCCGCGTCGCTCGCCCGCGAGCGGTGCCGGAGCCGGTTCTCGTAGGCCCGCACCGTCGTCTTCGAGGCGGTGATCGGGATGCCGTCGGCGAGCCACGCGTGGGCGTGGCCCGGACCCAGGTCCGGATCCAGCCGGTCGGCGGTCGCCACTTCCCCGCGGAAGAAGTCGTCGAGCGAGTGTTTCAGCAGCCCCTTCCCGTCGAGTTCGGAGGCCGACGGGGGGTAGATCAGGCTCATCGCGTCGAGCAGGTGCGGTAGCGCCCGGGCGTGGTACGGGTCCGGCTCGACGTACGTCGAGAGCTGCCAGTCCGGCAGCCGCCCCTCGAGCCCGTCGAGGACACCACCGAGGACGGTCGCGAGGCGGCCGGCCATCGGCCGCTCGGCGTACGCCTCGAGGTCGAGCTTCCGGCCGACGTCTCCTGGTGCTCCCGAACCGTCGGACCCGCGGGCGAGACAGTCCAGGTAGAACACCGACCGGATGAGGTCGGCGGCCCGCCTCGCGAGCCCCCCGTCGGCCGGGAGGCGGTGGTCGACGTTCGTCGGGGCCGTGAGCCGTGCCGCGGTCGCGTCCTCGTCTGCGGTGACCGTCGCACCGAGATAGTAGGCGAGCGGGGCGGTCGCGTAGAGGGCGCCGTAGTCGGCCGGGACCCGGAGCCCGATGCCCGTATCCGGCGTCCGTTCCGCGATCGCCGCCGGGACGCGCTCCTCGCCGAAGCGCAGGAGCGGGGGGTGGTCGCGGTTGACAGGATCCGAACGCTCCGGGCCCGTCGTCGCGCAGGCGGACGCGGCGTACGTCACCGCCGTGGCCACGCCGTCGGGCGAGAGCGGCACCCGGACCGCTGGAGGGACGGGCGCTCGTTCCCTCCCCGCGGGCGTGGCGGTGCCCTCCAGGGGGTCTGCCCCGTCCTCGACCGACTTCACCATTCGTTGGCCCATTAACGCTTCTGTGTGATATAGCTACGGACCGTTGCGGGCGTCGAGCGACTGTCGGTCGGTGGGGACCTGCCTCGCCGCGGACGAATAGATACTTCAGCCGCCGGTCCGGATCCGTGGGCATGTACGACCACGTCCGGGAGGTCGATCCCGCGGTGGCGGACGCCCTCGCCGACGAGCTCGACAGACAGCGCGGCACCCTCGCGATGATCGCGAGCGAGAACCACGCCAGCCCGGCCGTCCTCGAGGCACAGGGGTCGACGCTGACCAACAAGTACGCCGAGGGCTACCCCGGCGAGCGCTACTACGCGGGCTGTGAGCACGCCGACACCGTCGAGGAGCTCGCCATCGAGCGGGCGACGGAGCTCTGGGGCGCCGAACACGTCAACGTCCAGCCCCACTCCGGCACGCAGGCGAACATGGGCGTCTACCTCGCGATGCTCGATCCCGGCGACCGCATCCTCTCGCTGGACCTGACCCACGGCGGCCACCTCTCGCACGGCCACCCCGCGAACTTCGCCGGCCAGCTGTTCGAGGTCGAACAGTACGAGGTCGACCCCGAGACGGGCTACATCGACTACGAGGGGATGGCCGAGAAGGCGAAGGCGTTCGATCCGGACATCGTCGTCTCGGGCTACTCCGCCTACCCCCGCGAGGTCGAGTGGGAGCGCGTCCAGGAGGTCGCCGAGTCCGTCGACGCCTACCACCTCGCGGACATCGCGCACATCACCGGCCTCGTCGCAGCGGGGGTCCACGAGTCGCCCGTGGGAATCGCGGACTTCGTCACCGGATCGACGCACAAGACCATCCGGGCGGGCCGAGGCGGGATCATCATGACCAGCGAGGAGCACGCGAAGGCGATCGACGCCGCGGTGTTCCCCGGCGCACAGGGCGGCCCGCTCTTGCACAACATCGCGGGGAAGGCGGTCGGCTTCGCCGAGGCCCTCGAACCGGAGTTCACCGACTACGCCGAGCAGGTCGTCGACAACGCCCGCGCGCTCGGCGAGTCGCTGGCCGAGAACGGTCTCTCGCTGGTCTCCGGCGGGACCGACACCCACCTCGTGCTCGTCGACCTGCGCGAGTCCCACGCCGACCTGACCGGTGGGACCGCCGAGGACGCCCTGGAGGAGACGGGCATCGTCCTCAACGGGAACACGGTGCCCGGCGAGACTCGCTCGGCGTTCGACCCCTCGGGCATCCGGGCCGGGACCGCGGGGCTCACCACCCGGGGCATGGAGGAGGACGCGATGCAGCAGGTCGGTGACCTCATCTACCGCGTGGTCGACGACCACGACGACCCGGCGGTCCTCGAGGCGGTGAGCGAGGAGGTCGACGCCCTCTGTGCGGACTACCCGCTGTACGAGGACCTCTGATACGGTCGTGCGTCATTCGTTACCGCCGGTCGCGCAGCTCCGTCCGGTTCGCCTGCTGAACCCTCCGGCGTTCGGATACTGCTCGAGATAGTTGCGCACGACCCTGTGATGCGAACGGGCGAGCGTCGAGAAGATGCCCGGTTGGGTTTACCGGTCTACCGGTACCCTCCACCCGGGTTCATGTCCCGCTCGATGCCCGAGAGGATCGAGGAGACGGCCGTGACGAGAACCACGATCACGTACGCCGGCACGAGCAGGAGCGGCGAGGGGAGCAGACCCAGGAACGCCGGGAGCGTCATCTCACCCCCGCTGGCCGCCATCGCCGCCATCGTCGCGTCCGGTCGGTACGCCACCAGGTACAGTACCAGGAGTAGCCCGAACACGAACGTTCCCGAGAGGACGGTGCGAACGGGTCTGCAGACCGTGCGCCGGACGTTCCGCCCGACCGACCGGCGGTAGCGACGCGCGTCGTCGGTCACGTCCCGCCAGAGCAACCGGGCCAGGAGCCCCGGAACGCCTCTGAGTGCCACACCGCCCCTCGTCGCGTGTGAGCATAACCGTTCGCATCACCGACACGCTTCGGGTGACGGTGGAGGGCGACTGGCGGGGCTCCGAGAGATATTGGGGATGTGATAATTCGTGGTTCCGGAGCGCCCCGGACCACACGACCCCGAAGGACGTATACCGGGGTCGGACCACGGGTCGGTCATGCGCCGACGCTCCCTGCTCCGTGCCGGCGTCGCCCTCCCACTCGCGGCCCTCGCGGGATGTGCCGGGTCGCCCGACGCCTCCCCGTCGCCCTCGCCGACCGACGCTCGCACGTCTACGGAGGACGGCGAGGGATCCCCGACGCCGACCACCGGGCCTCGGGAGACATCTACCGGGACGCCCGGTCTCGACCTCCGTGAGGCGAACGTGACCGGCGTCTCCGTCTCGGTGTCGGACGGTCGGGCCGACTTCGACATCACGCTCCACCACGACGACGACGGCGAGGACGGCTACGCGAACTGGTGGCAGGTCGAACGGCTCGACGGGACCCGGCTCGGACGTCGCGACCTGCTCCACGCCCACGGCACCCGGGAGTTCACCCGCTCGGAGACCGTCGAGATACCCGACGGAGTGAGCTGCGTCGTCGTCAGGGGTCACGACCGGACTCACGCGTACGGCGGCCGGGCGGCGCTCGCCGACCTCGAGACCGGCGCCACACGGTTCGTCGATCAGGGCTCCGAACCGCGGTCGTTCTCCGAGAGCGACTGTCCCTGATGCGGACGGTCGTACCGATGTGCCGCCGAGCGCTTGGAGACCGAGCCGAACCCCACCGGGTCGGACGAACACTACCGGCTCCCCATCGCCGCGGAACGACGCGATTTCCGCCGGCGCGGCAACCGGTTCCTCTGACACCCCGACCCCGGTTCGGTGACGTTCCGGGACGTTCTTGACGTTCGTCCCGGACCGTCCGGATGATGAGCGAACCGAGCGTCCCGCCCGTCGGACGTGGCGGCGCGAACGGACCTGGCCGGCGCCTCTCACGTCGCGCGGTCCCGGACCGGGATCTCATGAATAACGACGATACTCACTACGAGATGCCCGAGGCGGTCGACGACGGTGGCGAGCCCACGTTCTCCCCCGCTACGGGGCCGGATCCCCGCGCTCTCGCGGCCCGCGACGGCGTCCGCTTCCGCGAGAAGGTCCACGAGCCCGGCGCCGAGAGGTTCGAAGCCGCGCGGATCCGTATCGACGCCGGACTCGACTGGGGGGTCGGGGCACTCGTCGACCGGGCGGGGGAACTGCTGCTCGTCAGGCAGGACGGGCAGTGGATGCTACCCGGGGGCGAGGTCGAGCGGGGCGAGAGCCACGCGGAGGCGCTGGTCCGCGAACTCGACGAGGAGACCGGTCTCGACGTCGAGCCGGGTCCGCTCCTGGCGGTCGTCGAGAACCGCTACGTCCGCAGCGACGAGACGGTCGGCTTCCACTTCGCGCTCTACGAGGCGACGACCGACTCCCGGACCGTCACCGACGACCCGGGGCTGACGGACGAGGAGATCGAATCGGTGGGATGGTTCGGGGCGCTCCCGGCGGACACGCTAGACCGAGACTTGATCCTCGACCTCCGGGGCGGATGAGTCCCCGTGCCATCGCTGTCGGTCGGGTGTGGGACCACAGGTTCAACTACGGGGACGGGACCACCGGTCCCGTGAACTGACCGTCGTCACGGGGCGGGTCGCGGGCGCGGTGGGTCGTCCCGTGGGAGCAGCCACCTTCCACCGCCTGCCAGCCACGCCGTACACCGGGCCCAGCACACCCGGTCTGCTCGATGCCGAGCGGGCGTGCGTCCGGATGATTCGTTCTTCGTCCCGGTCAGGGGAGTCGATCGAGCCGGTCGCGAGCTTCGAGTAGCGCCGACTCGTCGTCCTCGCGGAGGTAGGTCCCGACGTCCCGAGCGATCCGGACCAGCAGCTCGGACTCCCCGACGGGCACGTCACCGTCGAGGGCCTCGACGCGCTTCAGATGGCTGTCCAGCGGGCCGAGCACGTCGGTCACCATCGGGTCGGGGTGCTGGTCGAGGTACGCCCGGAGATCGCTCCGGTACGCCGAGACGGCACGCGCGTAGGCCAGCCCACGGGCCGATCGGAGCGAGTCCGGCACCTCGTCGGTCGACGGTCGGTCGCCACGGTCGGCTCCCCGGAGCAGCGAGAGGAAGTAGAGCTCCTCCTCGCCGTCGGGGGTCATTGCCCGCCCGAGCCAGCCGGCGACGTGACGTAGCTCCGTGGCCGCGAGGTACGTTTCCCCGAGTGGCTGGAGCTCGCCGGCGTCGATGAAGCCGAATCCACGGACGTACTTCCGACAGGTTTCGGCGGCCACCTCGGCGACCTCCCGGAGGCTCTCCCCCGACTCCAGGCGGTTCCGGGCGTCGGTCAGGTCGAGGCTGGCCGGCGTCGCCGTGTGGAGCGTCCGTTCCTCGTCGACCCCGACACTCTGCAGGCTCCCACAGGAGGGACACTCGACGCTACCGGTCTGGTAGTAGGACCACCGCGTCCCGCAGTTCCGACACTCACGCCGACCACGGATTCGCATCACCACCGGCTACGCCGCCGAACCGCAAAAGCGACGGGGGTCCACTCCGCCGGACCGCCCGCGATCACCCGGGCTGGGGGTCGTCGTACTCGTACCCCCTCCGCACGAGACTACGCTACACCATCGGACGGAACGGTCGATACGAGTCCGTCGGGAGTTTCCCCGACGAAACCTATCGAAGCACCCCTCCGACGGTATACCGGAGCACGGTCGCGAATCGGACCCTCCGATCGGCTACGACGATCCCGATCAGAGGCCGGTCTTTGACTCCTTCCGCCCGGTCAGCTCGTCGGGGACGAGCCGGTAGAACTCGAACGGCATCTCCGACGGCGGTCTGTCGAAGACGTCGAAGAGCGGGATTCGGACGCGATCGAGCCCCTGGAGGGTCTCGGTGGCGATCGACCGGTCGGTGGTCCGCTCCAGCCGGCCCTCGGCGACCACGCTCCGCCACGCCCCGTTCCCGTCCCCGTGAACCACGAAGGAGACAGCCCGGCCGTCGACGTCACCCTTCCGGCTGTCCGGGCCGACGGCCAGCCGGAAGTAGAACGTCGCCTCCGTCGCGTCGTAGCCGTACGAAACGGGGATCGCGTGTGGCGGGTCGTCGTCGATCGTCGGGAACGCGATGACCCCGGTGCCGCCGTCGCCGAGGAACTCGTCCCGCTCTGTCTCGTCCATCCCCGTCGAGTCGGAGCCGGTCATACCCGGGTTACGACGCGACGCGGTAAAAACCACCCTGTGAACGGTCCGGGGAGTCGTAACCGGGAACGGGGTCGGGATCCCTCTCGGGAGCCGATAGAGCGAAAGGGGCTCGTACGGACGACAACAGTCCGTATCAGAGGAGTCCATCGAGGTAGACGACGAGCAGCCCGAGGGAAGTCAGCAGCCCACAGAGGGCGGTCACGGAGAGGCGGCCGACGGTCAGCGGGGTGGTGAACCCCTCGCGTACCTCGGGCCGGTCGAACCGGAGTTTCAGGAGTGCCGCGTTCACGGCGACGAAGACGACGAGCAGCGACCCGTTCGCGAGTGCGGCCACCTGTCCGAGGTCCTCGACCAGGACGAACGGGACCGTCAGGACGCCGACGAGCGCGACGGCGAGATACGGGGTCCCACGGTCGGTGTGGACCCGCGAGAAGACGGTCGGGAACGAGCGATACTCCGACTTCGAGACGCCGTAGACCAGCCGGGAGGTCGACACTAGCAGGATGAGGACCGTGTTGGCGGTCGAGGTGAGCGCGATGGCACCGACACCGACGCGGCGATCGGTCCGCCGCCGGCACGCGCGACGAGCGAGAGCGGCGACGTCGAGGCGCCGAGCGCCCGCCAGTCGACCACGCCGACGGCGGAGACGGCGACGAGCACGTAGAGGACGGTCGTGATGCCGACGGAGAGGACGATGGCCCGCGGTAGTGTCCGTGTGGGGTCCTCGGTCTCCTCGGCGACGTTGACGATGGAGCCGAACCCGAGGTACGCCAAAAAGACGAGGAACGTCGCTTCGAGGACGCCCGCGAGCCCCCGGGGGGAATCGAGGACCGCGACCGAGCCCCACGACCCCGCGCCGAGCCAGATGACGAGCGCGAGGCCGGCCACCTCGGCGACCGTGAACACCAGGTTGAGCCCCGCCGAGACGTCGATACCCCAGAAGTTGACCGCCGAGGCGGCGACGACCAGCGCCACCGCGGCGAGTGTCGGCGACAGGTCGACGAACGAGGAGAGGTATCCCGCGAACGCGATCGAGACGGCCGCCGCCGAGACGGCACCGACGAACACCCGGAGGAACGCGACGACCTCGGCGGGTCGCTTGACTCCGAAGGCCTCGCGGACGTAGGCGTAGTCGCCCTCGCCCCTCGGGATCCGCGACGCGAGCTCGGCGTAGCTCAGCCCGGTGAACGACGCGATGGCCGCGGCGGTGAGGAACGATAGCGGGACTGCCTCGCCCGCCACGCCGGCCGCCTCGCCGAGGATAGCGTAGATGCCCGCGCCGAGGATGAGGCCAACGCCGTAGACGACTACCTCCCAGAGCCCGAGGGCTCGGCGCAGCGATGGGGTGACCGACTCGCTTGCGCGTGGTCCGCCCGCGGCGGTCATCCACACCCTCGGCGGGACGTTCGTGAGCGTGCGTACGACCGATCGGGACTCGCTGCCTGAGGAGAGCCCATCGCCAGAGACCCCACCGGCGCAGAACATAAGCCACGGGGGAATGATGGGGCGAACGACTCCTGTCATGTCCTTGCCCTCGTCCAGGGTACGCCCGAAGGTTCGTCCCTCCGGAACCCCCTGCTACGATCCCCGTGGGCGATGAGTGCCGCCGGCGGACTCCCGGAGGCGTCCGAGGGCCCCCGGAGCGAACCGGAGGACTGGCACCGTGTCTCGCTCGACTCCGTCTTCGAGGCACTCTCGACCGACGGCTCGGGACTCACGGGCGAGGAGGCGACAGCCCGACTCGAGGAGTACGGCCCGAACGAGATACGCGAGGAGGAGTCGGTCTCCCCGCTCGAACTGTTCGTCGAGCAGTTCCGGGACGTCCTGATCTACCTGCTTATCCTCGCGGCGGGGCTCTCGCTCGCCGTAGGCCTGCTCCCCGGCGAGGAGCCGAACTACGTCGACGCCGGGCTGATACTCCTGATCCTCCTCGGCAACGGGGTCTTCGGCTTCGTCCAGGACTACCGCGCCGAGCGGTCGATGGAACGGCTCCGGGAGATGTCCACCCCGGACGCGACGGTGATCCGCGACGGCGAGCGGACGACCGTCGACGCCGAGGCGGTCGTCCCGGGGGACCTGATCGTCGTCGAGCAGGGGGACGCGATCCCGGCCGACGCGCGGCTCGTCGAGGCGACCGACCTGGAGACCATCGAGGCGCCGCTGACCGGCGAGAGCACCTCCGTTACCAAGGGGACGGGGACCGTCGATCCGGGGATACCGCTGGCCGAGCGGTCGAACATGGTCTACATGAACACGAACGCCGTCAGGGGCCGGGGTCGGGCGGTCGTCGTCGGGACGGGCATGGACACACAGGTCGGCAGCATCGCGACGCAGATGCAGGCGGCCGAGCGCGACGAGACGCCGTTCCAGCGCGAGGTCGACGAACTCGGCCGGCGGATCGGCCTCGGGGTCCTCGTCCTCATCGCACTGGTCGTCGTCGTCCAGTTCCTGTTCACCCAGGCCGGGACGATCTCGGTGCTCCTGACCGCGATCACGCTCGCCGTCGCCGCCGTCCCCGAGGGGCTCCCCGCCGTGGTGACGCTGACGCTCGCGCTCGGCGCACAGCGGATGGTCGAGCGGAACGCGCTCGTCCGCCGGCTCCCCGTCGTCGAGAGCCTCGGCTCCGTCGACGTCGTCCTGACCGACAAGACGGGGACGCTCACCGAGAGCCGGATGACCGTCACCCGCGTCGCGTTCGGCGGGGAGACCTACGAGGTGACCGGCTCCGGCCTCGAGACGGAGGGCGAGTTCCGGCGGAACGGCGAGGCGGTCGACCCGACGGCCCTCGAGCCCCTGCTCCGGTGTGGGGCAGTCTGCAACAACGGGGAGCTGGCTCCGGACTCGGCCGACGAGGAGTTCTTCGGCGACCCGACGGAGGTGGCGCTGGTCGTCTCGGCCGCGAAGGCCGGGATCGAGCGCAGCGAGGACCGACTCCGCGAGGTCCCCTTCTCCTCGGAACGCCAGCGGATGACGGTCGTCGTCGAGGAGGACGGGGAGCCGACCGCCTACACCAAGGGAGCACCCGAGGTCGTACTCGAGCGCTGCGATTCGGTGCTCGAGGACGGCGAGGTCGTCGAACTGACCGACGAGCGGCGCGAGGCGATCCACGCGGAAGTCGAGGCGTTCGCCGGCGACGCGCTCCGGGTGCTGGGGTTCGCCCGCCGCGTCGGGGTCGCCCCGGAGGCCGACGAGGAGGAGCTCGAGACCGGGCTCACGTTCCTCGGGCTCCAGGGGATGCTCGACCCGCCCCGGTCGGAGATCCGCGAGGCCATCGCCGACTGCCGGAAGGCCGGCATCCGGGTCGTGATGGTCACGGGGGACAACCTCGCCACGGCGACGGCCATCGGGGCGGAGATCGGCTTCGACCCCGAGGGCGCGATGACCGGGCGGGAACTCGAGGGGCTCACCGACGAGGAGCTCCGCGAGGTCGTCGAGGAGGTCGAGGTGTTCGCCCGCGTCACCCCCGAGCACAAGGTCCGGGTCCTCGAGGCGCTCCAGGCGAACGGGCACACGGTGGCGATGACGGGCGACGGAGTCAACGACGCCCCCGGCCTTCGCAACGCAGACGTCGGCATCGCGATGGGCGTGCGGGGAACCGACGTCACCAAGGAGGCCTCCGACATGGTCCTCCAGGACGACAACTTCGCCACCATCCGCGACGCCGTCGCCGAAGGGCGGGGGATCTTCGACAACATCCGGAAGTTCGTGAACCTCCTCCTGTCGGCCAACACTGGCGAGGTGCTGACCGTCTTCCTCGGCGTGCTCGTCGGGACGGCGTTCTTCCCGCGGCTGTTCGCCAGCCAGGCCGAGGCGCTCATCCTCACCCCCGTGATGCTGCTGTGGATCAACCTGGTGACCGACGGACTCCCCGCGCTGGCGCTCGGGGTCGACCCGAAAGCCGACGACGTCCTCGAACGGGAGCCTCGCGACCCCGGCGAGTCCGTCATCGACGCCCGGGTGGCCCTCTCGGTCCTCGCCATCGGCGTCACCGTCACCGTCGCGGGGCTGGCGCTGTTCTTCGAGTCGCTGGGGACGTTCGAATCGCTCGTCCGCGCACAGACGCTCCTGTTCACGTTCTTCGTCGTCGCGGAGATGGGCGTCATCCAGGTGATCCGCCACCGCTTCGGGTCCTCGCTCCTGTCGAACCGGTGGCTGGTCGCGGCCGTCGCCGCCTCGCTCGTGCTCCAGCTGGTCGTGCTCTACACGCCGCTCGCACGGGCGTTCGACGTGTTCCCGCTCGGGCTCGCCGGCTGGGAACGGATCGGCCTCGCGGTCGTCGCCGTTCTCGTCGTCAACTTCGTGCTCTCGGCGGTCGTGGATCGGGTCCTGGGTTCGTAGACCGGGTCCTGGGCTGGGAGCGCCGGCCGAGCCGAGACTGGCAGTTCCGACTGGCAGTTCCGTCTCGTCCCCGTGGACGGGTACGGGAGGACGATCCGTGGAACGCGTGGAACGCCGCCCGGCGGGACGACGTCGGTGTTCAATTCCCCTTCGCCTTCGTGATCTTGAGGATGTCCTGTTTGGCCAGGTTCGCGCCCGTTTCGAGGAAGGACGCGAGCGTGAACGACTCGGGTACCACCCCGACCTGCTGGAGCAGACCGAGCGCGTCCCACACCGCCCACGCCTCGACGACCATTCCGTCCTCGTCGAAGCGGTGGACGAAGATACCGGGGGTGGTCCCGAACTCGTCCGTGGGTGGGATACCCATGAACTCGCCGTCGTGGGTGCCGCTGACGGTGAAGACCACCACGACCGTGTCGTCCTCGGCGATCATGAACTCGATGTCCATGTGAAAGTCCGAGAACCCCTCACGGGCGTTCCGGATGAACGCCTCGAGGCCGGCCCGGTCCACGTCCCCCCCCTCGGGGTCGAACCAGTGGCCGACGTAGTCCTCGCTGACGGTCTCCTCGATGATCCCGTACTCGCCGCGGTTCCAGGCCTCGTCGATGAACCGCCGTTCGTACTCCTTCAGTTCCTCCGTGGATTTCATTGCGGGTGGCATCGTTGATCTCCTCGGTACCGTCGACTCCCGTCGTGAGAGCCACGGGTACCGCTCGGTACTTTGATTCGGGTGGGCTTGGCTAGCGCGGTGATTCCCCCCTCCCGAGAAATACATTATTGTTTATTATTACGCGGAAGGATATCACCGATCAGACACGGGGCGACAGCCGTCGCGGCCTACCGGACGGGGACGCAAGAGGAGTGCGGTCGGCGGGAGGGACAGCA
>JAZKST010000093.1:0-7301 GCA_036625905.1 Haloarculaceae archaeon | reverse complement strand
GAACGCGACTCGCCGCTGACCCCGTCCGGAGGAAAGGGCCGGATCGGCGCCGGATCGCCCTACTCCACCTCGTGCAGCCGTTCGCCGCGGTGGAGGCGGGTGGCGATGGAGAACGTCTGCTCGGCCTCGCGCCGGGTGGGGAAGTGTGCGGCCATGTAGCGGGCGGGCGCGACGAGCGCCATCCGGCAGGCCTCGGTCTCCCCGTCGCCGACGGCCTCGAACCGCCGGAACCCCGCCTCGAGGTTCTGAAGGGTGTGGAAGTCGGCGTCCTCGCGGAGTAGGCCCCTCCCCAGGGTACGCTTCAGGTCCTCGGGATCGCCCCCGGCGTCGAAGTGCTCGTGGACGAGGCGCCCTGCACGATTTACCTCCCCCTGCTCGTCGAAACACGAGAGCAGGTCCTCGCGGACGTCGGCGGGGTCGCGGGTCGTATCCGAGTCGCCGGGCGATGGGAGCGGCGCCCGCGGGCTATTGAGAAAGCGGTCGAGGTAGACGGACATGGCGCCGTCGAAGCACCCCCGATAGAGTTCGACCGCGTCGGTCCGTCGGGTGGCCCGGTGGACCGCGTTCGCGTAGGTGAACGTGTGGTGGACGGTGTCCCAGTCCGAGAACTCGTTGTTGGTGGCGAAGTAGGCGACCCGCCGCGTCGCGGCGCGGGCGACCGCATCGGCGAGCTGCTCGCGGGTGGCCCCCTCGCGGACGGCCCCCGTGAGTGCTTCGAGTATCGCCTCGGGGTCCTCGCCCACGAGTCCCTCGACGAACCCGTCGGGCCGTCTCCAACTACGTCCCTCGCCCGCGGCGACGAGGTCCGGGAGACGCTCGTGGGCCTCGAAGACGAGTTCGGCGATGTCGATGGGGTTGCGCCAGGACGACTGCTCCTCCATGCGCGTCGCGCCCGTCAGTTGCGGGACCACCGACGCGAGCACGGCATCGGCGTGCTCGTCGTATCCGACGTGGTCGAGCGTCTCGAACGCCGTGTTGATGAAGTCCAGCGTGTGCGAGGCGTTCATGTAGAGGTGGTCGGTCGCCGCGGCGAACAGGATCTCCGCGACGTCCTCCTCGGGGAGATTGGCAATGGCGGTGAGCAGGACCCGTTCGGCGCCGTTGGCGTCGCGAACCTCGCAGTTCTCGCGGAACCACCGCTTCAGTCGCGCCCTCGATACCTCGCGATTCTCGAAGCCGTACTGCTGGAACCGCGGGGGCTCGCCGGCGCACTCGCTCGCCACCTCGCGGACGCCCACGAACATCGCCCGGCGCCTGTCCCGGCCCCCGACGTCGCCGTGGAGGTTCGCCATGCAGCCCAGGGTCGTCAGGCCGCGGCCCCAGCCCATGTCGCGGTACTTCGTCCCGAAGTTCACCGCGGTTTCGATGGGCGTGTGGAAGCCGTCTCGCGGGCTTCGCCCGCTCGAACGGTCCGCGGAACTTCGTTCCGCGCTACTCGCTCTCTCCGAGGCGCTTGGCGCCTCGCTGTCCCCTTCCTCGTCCAGTCCGATGACGGCCTTCGCCATCACGAGCGAGAGGTTCTCCTGGAGGCCGTCCGCGAGCCGGTTGCGCCAGTGGGTCGCCGGCGGGACGTCCGGTTCGGGGTCGGGGTCGAGGTAGACCTCCCCGTCGCGGATCTCGGTCGGGAACGTCTGGACGTCGTCCGCCCAGATGTCGAACGTGTCCCCGGCCTCGAGTTCGAAGCGGGCGTGGTGCCAGTGGCAGGTGAGTACGCCGTCCTCGACGGAGCCGCGTGTGAGCGGGAAACCCATGTGCGGACAGCGGTTGTCGACGGCGTACACCTCGCCGTCGTGGTGGAAGAGGACGACCGCCCGGCCGCCCTCGCTGACGACCGTCTGGCCCCGCTCGCGAAGGGCCTCGACGTCGGCTACGGGAACGTAGTCGGCGGTGCGTGCCATACGCCCACATAGAGCGAGAGTGGACAAGAGCGTTCGGTAAACTACCCCACCCTATTCCCTCGGCGCTCCGCGCCTCGGTTCGTTGAGGGTGGGGCCACCGGCGGAGCATTGCTCCGCCGAGGCCTCGAAAGGCTCTGCCTTTCGGTGGCTTTGATGTGGACTCCCGGCGATCACGTCCCAGCAATTTGCTGGAACCCGTCGCCGTTCACCATCCCACCATTCACACGCACGTCTACTGGTGCGTCTCCGCCCCCCGACGTGGGCGAGGAACGGAGTCTATGTCGTCGCTTCCGAGCGTACCGGAGCGCGATGTTCTTTGCGCCATTATAATCCGCGTTCACTTCGTAGCCGCACTTCTGGCAACAGAACTGCTCGCCGTGGCGGTTCTCCTCGTGGGTGAAGCCACAGTCCGTCCGCGAACACCGCTGGCTCGTGTGGTTCGGAGCGACCCGCTCCACCGAGATACCACGTTCCGGGGCTTTGTACGAGACGTACTCGTAGAGTCGTCGGAACGCCCAGAGGTGGTGCCACTCGGCCTGTGGGAGCCGCTCACGGATGTCCGTCAACTCCTCGAATACGATCACGTCGCAGTCGTGATCGAGAGCTTCCGTGACGATCTCGTTCGCTATCGTGTGGAGGTACTGCTTCCGCCACGCTTCTTCACGCTTGCCGAGGCGCTGGATAGCGTTGTGGGCGGGCTGTGTCCCTCGCTGTTGCATCCCCTCGCGGCGCTTCTCGAACTCCCGCGCCCAGTGGTCGTAGTCGTCGCCGTGCCAGAACGTGCCAGTCGAGGAGACGGCGAGGCTATTGACGCCGAGGTCGATGCCGAGGACCGTCTGGTGCCCGGCATCTTCCGAAACCTCGGCCGAGTCGCTGTCGTACCGCCGCGTCGAGATGTGCAAGTAGAAGTCGTCGTCTGTCGGGTCGTACCGAAGGGTACTCTCGCGGAACTCGTACTCCTCGGAGAGAACGTACCGCTCGTATGGGGTCGGGCTGTCCGAGGGGAGAACGAACGATGGTTCGACCCGGCCGTCGACCGTTGCCAGCGATACCTTCCGTCGGTAGAAGGTGGCGCTTCGCCGGTCGTAGTCCATCGTCTCGGAGGTGAACGTCGGCCGAGAGACGCGCTGACCCTTCTTCCAGCGTTCGACACACGCTTTGACGGCTTCGACGGCGCGTTTGATAGCGGCCTGGACGAGTTGCGCCTGTAACTCGGTTTCCTCGCGGAGACCGGCGTACAGGGCGTCCCGGATCTGTCGCTTGTTCGTCTTGCACGTGGTGAACGAGTCGTCGTTCCAGCAGAACCCGGCGGTTCGGTTCGCGCAGTGTAGGTACTGCTCGGCTGTCCGGTGGAGTGCGTCCCGCTGGTCGTCGGAAACGTCGAGTTTCACGACGGCCGTGCGGCGCACCTCCATACTTCAGACAGTGCTAGACGGTATTTAAATTTCAGGGTTCGGGGGGTCGCCGGACGCGGATGGTGGTGAGTCATGTCGGTTTCCTCTCCGGCCTACTCGCTCGCTCCACTCGCTCCTTGAGGCCGGAGGCTCCATCTTGAATTATCTGAAACGTGCGTTGGTAGAGCGAGTGACACGCGCCGTGTTCGACCCGTTCTTTTCAAGTTGGTCGACCGACTACCCCCCGACAACGAATGAGCGAGGACTTCTACGAGGTGCTCGGCGTCTCGCGCGACGCGAGCGAGGACGAGATCAAGCGGGCCTACCGGAAGAAGGCGGCGGAGTACCACCCTGACGTGAGCGACGATCCCGACGCCGAGGAGAAGTTCAAGCGGGTCAAGAAGGCCAAGGAGGTCCTCACCGACGAGGAGAAGCGCCAGGCCTACGACCGGATGGGTCACGAGCGCTTCGAGCAGGCCGAGAAGCGTGGGGGGTTCGACGGCGCCGGTCCCGGCGGCGCGGGCGGCGACCCGTTCGGCGGCATGGGCGGCGGGTTCGGCGACATGAACGACATCTTCGAGCAGTTCTTCGGCAGCGGTGGGGGCGGACGCGACCGGAGCGGTCCGCGGCAGGGTGCGGACCTCCGGACGACGCTTGATATCGGCCTGGAGGAGGCCTACGAGGGCGCGACCAAGCAGATGACCATCACCCGACCCGAACGGTGTCCGGACTGTGACGGCGAGGGTCACCCTCCCGAGGCTGAGGCCGAGACGTGTCCGCAGTGCAACGGACAGGGCCAGCAGACGACCGTCCGGCAGAGCCCGCTGGGCCGGGTCCAGCAGACCCAGACCTGCACGCGGTGTGGCGGCGAGGGGACGCTCTACTCCGAGACGTGTTCGACCTGCCGCGGCGACGGGCAGGTCCGTGCGGAGTCGACGCTGCAGGTCGAGGTGCCCGCCGGGATACGCGACGGGCAGACCCTCAGGATGGACGGCGAGGGCGCCCCCGGGGAGAACCGGGGGCCGAACGGCGATCTCCTGGTGGAGATAAACGTCCGCGAGCACGAGGAGTTCGACCGCGAGGGCGACGACCTCTACTACCGGCTCGGAGTGTCGTTCCCGCAAGCCGTGTTCGGCGACACGGTCGAGGTGCCGACGCTCGACGGCGCCGTCGAGACGGAGGTCGAGCCCGGAACCCAGTCCGGGGAGGTCCTCAGGCTCAGGGGTAAGGGGATGCCCCGCCTCCAGCGCCGCGGCCACGGCGACCTCTACGTCCAGGTGCAGGTCGTTACTCCAGCGGAACTGAACGAGGAGCAGCGGGAGGCCCTCGAGGCGTTCGCCGAGGCCGGCGGCGAGGAGGTCGAGGTCGAGCAGGGCTTCTTCGAGCGCATCAAGAACAGCCTGTAGCCGTTCTGGAGACGATCCGTTCGCCGCCTCCGTCGGGTTCCCGCTCGTATCTCTCGTTCGGGATCCCTCGAGTCCGGAACCTCAAGTAGTGCCCGCGACTCCGTCGGACTATGACCGACACCGAGGCGGCGGTCGAGCGGTTCCTCCGGGCGTACGACGACGCGATGGACGAGTACGACGCGGGCTACGTCGACGCGGACGCGACGCTGCAGGTCCTCGACAGCCAGGTGGACGCGCTCCGCGAGGCGATCGAGGAGTGATACGGACTGGTGCAACGACGTACCGGTAGACCGCCGACCCCGTCCTGGCGATCTCCGGTAACGGACTACGACAGCCGTACGAGACGATCGGTCGTGCGGTGACCGACGATACCGGAACTGGTCGCGAGGGGACGGAGAACGACGCGACCGGTCGTCAGACGCGTCCCCGTGTGCGGAGCCCCCGTAGGCGACCGACACACCGTTATCTGGCCCGACGACCTTCGGTGTAACCATGACTGACATCGTGGTCGTCGACGGCGCACGCACGCCACACGGCGCATTGCTCGGCGGGTTCGCCGACCTCGGGGCGGTCGACCTGGGCACCAGAGCACTCGACGGCCTGCTCGAGCGGGTCGACCTCGATCCCGGGATGGTTGACTACGTCACGGTCGGCCATGCCATCCAGGCGGCGACGGGGCAGGTCCCCGGTCGACAGGCGGTCTACGCCTCCCGACTGCCGAAGGAGGTGCCGGTAACGACGGTGAACGAGGCGTTCGCCGCGCAGATAGTTCACGTGATGGATCGAGTCGGGGTTCCGCACGACCGGCCGAACACCCGTGGTGGAGCGGTCGCGTACGGCCACCTCATCGGCGCGTCGGGCGGGATGATCGCCGCATCGCTGCTGTACGAACTCGAACGCAAGGACCTCGCTCGGGGTTCGTCGGGATGAGCGTCGGCAGAGGCGGCGGCGTGATGGCGATGCTCGAACGCGAGTAGGCGAACAGGCGGGCCTCGCGACCGACACGGGAGCGGCCCGCGCTACCGCGTCCCCCGCGCCGCGGCGGTCAGGTCACGGGGCGTCTGGCCGCGGTTCCGTACTTGAACCTATGGTCGGAGCCACCGGGGCGATCGGGGCGAGCGCGGCGAGCGGCGTTTGCAGGCGTGTGTGCTCGTGGGAGGTGCGGTGACGAAGACGGTCGTGGTAGGTCGGTATATAGACCGTTCGCGTACACACGCCCGCGCGGAGCGCGCACGCCCGCGCTCTCCGGTGGTTTCGCGCCGTTCCGCCCGAAAGGCTTAGCAACCGGAGCGGCGTAGCCGGTCGCAATGACCGACAACGGAGGTGGGTTCGCGTGGAGCTCGTCGTGACCGAGAAGGACAACGCCGCGCGGCGCATCTCGGAGATACTGAGCGACGGGAGCTACGGCACCGACCGACGGAACGGCGTCAACGTCTATCGCTGGGGCGACAGGCGCTGTATCGGGCTCTCGGGCCACGTCGTCGGCGTCGACTTTCCCCCCGAGTACGACGACTGGCGCGACGTCGAGCCGGTCGAACTCGTCTCGGCGGACGTGACCAAGCGCCCCACGAAGGAGAACATCGTCCGTACCCTCCAGGACCTCGCCCGGGATGCCGACTCGGCCGTCATCGCCACCGACTACGACCGCGAGGGCGAGCTCATCGGCAAGGAGGCCTACGAGCTCATCAGCGAGGTCGCCGACCTTCCCGTCGAGCGGGTCCGGTTCTCCTCGATCACGGAACGGGAGGTGACCGAGGCGTTCGCGAACCCGGACGACCTGGACTTCGAGCTCGCGGCTGCGGGCGAGGCACGGCAGATCATCGACCTGCTCTGGGGCGCCGCACTCACCCGGTTCCTCTCCCTGTCCGCGGGCCAGCTGGGGAACGACTTCATCTCCGTGGGTCGGGTGCAGTCGCCTACCCTCAAACTCGTCGTCGACCGCGAGCGGGAGATCGAGGCGTTCGACCCCGAGGACTACTGGGAGCTGTTCGCCGATCTGGCGAAGGACAGCGCGGCGCGAGGCGCCGCGGGCCGTGCGAGCGGCCAGGGGCCGCGAGCAGACGGCGAGGGGTTCGAGGCACAGTACTTCTACGTCGAGGACGGCACCGAGAACGAACGGGTGTGGGAGGGAGCCGCTGCCGAGGAGGCCCACGAACGGCTCGCCGACGCGACGAACGCGACGGTCACCGCCGTCCGTCGACGCCAGCGGACCGACGACCCGCCGGCGCCGTTCAACACGACACAGTTCATCCGCGCGGCCGGGGGGATCGGGCTCTCCGCACAGAAGGCGATGAGCATCGCCGAGGACCTCTACACCGCCGGCTACATCACCTACCCGCGGACGGACAACACGGTCTACCCGGAGGACACCGACCCGCGGGCGCTGCTGGAGACGTTCGCGGACACGGGGGCGTTCGGCGAGGCCGCCGCCTCGCTGCTCGAACTCGACGAGGTCGAACCGACCCGCGGGGAGACGGAGACGACCGACCACCCGCCGATCCACCCGACGGGCGAGATACCGGGCCGACAGGAGCTCTCCGAGGACGAGTGGAAGGCCTACGAACTCGTCGTCCGGCGGTTCTTCGCGACGGTCGCCGAGCCGG
>JAZKST010000039.1:0-31571 GCA_036625905.1 Haloarculaceae archaeon | reverse complement strand
TTCGATCCTGTCCCGAACGGACGGTAACCACTAAACCCCCGTGGGTGGTAGGCCTCCACGTGAGATTAGCGGTTCCAATAGCGTCGAAAAGACATATCAGGTAAAATAATTCAATAAGGTCAGTTCTAATGCCAAATCCAACTGTATCTATAATCACCCCGTCATTCAATCAAGCAGAATATATTGGAGAGACGTTAGACTCGGTCAAATTCCAGGACTATCCAAATATTGAACATATAGTTATGGATGGAGGATCGAGCGACGGTACAGTTGAAATATTAAAAGAATACGAGAATTCATATGGGCTGGAATGGGTTTCTCAATCTGATGGCGGCCAGGCGAATGCAATAAATAATGGATTCCAAAGAGCAAAAGGAGACGTTCTTGGTTGGCTTAACTCGGACGATGTATATATTTCTGAATCTGCTGTTTCTCAATTAGTTGATGCTCTAACTAGATATCCTAATGCTGATCTCGTGAATGGACGGGGGATTAGATTAGAAGAGGATAGCAAGTGGGATCACCCTATTAAACGTCGCGACCACAAACTGTCCTATTCTGGACTAAAACAGGTGGCGTCTGTTCTTCAACCAGCAACTTTCTGGTATGATTATGTCTGGGAAGATTTAGGAATAAATGATGGGTTGGAATATGCATTTGATTGGGATTTTTTTATTAGAGCAACGGAGAAATTCAATCTTGTGCCTATTTCAGACTTTTTGATCGGATATCGCTGGCAGGGTGATAATAAGACGACTCACGGCGGTCTAGAACGGGCAGAAGAAATTCGAAATGTGACTGGTAAATATCTGGGGCGTAATAGTTGGCAATATCAACTATTATGTATTTATTGTGGGGTGTATAAAATGTCAAATTATCTTCCAGATGCACTTGGAAAACATATCGAAGAGGTGCTCGAATTCTTTTCCAACGTAGTTTCGTACTTGAGTTTAAAACAGATTTCGGGCGTATAGCCATCGTTGGTTTATATACCCTGAATGGATTTTATGCTCAATAAAAAACAATTGTCTATCATCACACCCTCCTACAATCAAGCCGATTTCATCGAGGACACGCTCCGCTCGGTCCGGAATCAGACCCACACGAATATCGAACACCTCGTCTTCGACGGCAGTTCGGACGACGGCACCGTGGACGTCCTCCGGCGGTTCGAGTCGGAGACGGCCGACGACCCCCACTACACCCTCGACTGGATCTCCGAACCCGACGAGGGGCAGAGCCACGCCATCAACAAGGGGTTCCGGAGGGCAGCCGGCGATATCGTTGGGTGGCTCAACTCCGACGACGTCTACTTCTACCGCGATACGGTCGAGCGGATGATCGAGGCGTTCGAGGCCCGGAAGGTCGACGTGCTCTACGGCGACCACGTCGAGATCGGCCGGGAGGGCGAGATCCGCCGCGTCCGGCGGGCGCTCGACTGGGACTACGACCGCCTGCGGCGGAGCTACTCGATCCCCCAGCCGGCGACGTTCTTCCGGGACTACGTCGTCGCCGACCGGGGGCTGGACACCGACCTCGACTACAGCATGGACCTTGAGTACTGGCTCTACCTCGGACAGCGGTACCGGTTCGAACACGTCCCCCGTCTCGTCGCGGGCAACCGGATGTACCCGGAGAACAAGCGAACGGCGGGCGACGACGCACACGCCGAGGAGAGTTCGCGGGTGCGCAGGGCGTACGGCGGTCCCGAACGGGTCCCCCCGGCTCGACGGGTCACCGACACCGCTCGGATACTCCGGACGCGACTCGCCGCGACCCCCCGGATGCTCGCGTTCGACGGGGACGAACCGTTCGCGTTCGATGCACGCGTCCCATCGCGGGCCGAGCGACTGACGACACAGCTCGACTTGCGAGAGCTCGCGAGATTCGTCACCTGATCGGTCGTTCGTGATTCGGTTCCACCACACGGATCGGAGCTCGGTCTCGCCGAGGCCGAAACACCGACCTTCCGGAAGACCGCCGGAAACGGGTACTGACGACCGTGTGGGGGTTCCTGCTGTCCGAGTCACGTCGTCTTGGCTGTGAACGTACGAACACCGACGGCGATCCCCATCAGACTCCCTGGAGGTCCCCGACCTGCGACCGGACGACGAGCCGTTCGCGGTCGGCGTTCCGGTACCGCCGGGCCACCTTCGCGAGTTCAGTTGCGAGCTCCGGGTACTCGTCGCTGCGATCGACCTGCTCGTCCGGGTCCGCTTCGAGGTCGTACAGCGCCTCGTCCCGGCGCTGCGAGAGGTACTTCCACCGGGCACCCCTGACAGCGATCTTCCGTCGGTCGTCCTCCGTCACCTTCGCCACCACGTAGAAGTTCGCCGCCTCGAGAGCGGACGGTCCCTCGAACGTCCGCTCGACGCCCGCGACGGCCTCCAGGGTGGCGGGTAGCGACCGGAGGCTCACGGGGGACCTCCGCTCGCCTTCGGCTCCGGTAGTGTCGGTATCGTTCCCGACTACCTCTTCGTCTGCGTCCGCAGCGTCGTGGACGACCAGCGGGACGTGTATCAGCTCCTCGTAGAGGGCCTGCGGATGTTCGTAGAAGCCGTGCTCGCCGAAGCCGTCGCCGTGGTCGCCGTGGACGACGAACACCGGGTCGTACTCGGCGAGGTCGTCACGCAAGCGACCGAGGAACTCATCGACGTACCGGAGGAGGTCGTCGTACTGTTCGATCAGCCGCTCGCGCTGGCGCTCGGTGAGCGAGAACGACGACTGCTGGTCGACCCACAGCTTCTTGAGGAACGAGGCGTGCCGGACGAGATACGAGACGGTCGTGGGGAGGTCGCGCCGGGCGGCCGGGGGGATGTACGGCGTGTGGGTCTCCTCGGGGAACACCCAGAGGAAGAACGGTCGGTCGTCGTCCCGCTCGACCCAGTCGAGGACCTCGTCGTAGTACTCCTCCCAGCACTTGCGCTTGTGGAAGGGGGTCTGCCCCCCGAGCACCTGCTTCGCGTTGCCGGCGAGGGTGCGGACCTGATCGGAGAGCGAGGCCTCGGGATCCGTCTTCGAGCCGGCCATCCTGACCGCCTCGTCCTCGGGGAGGAAGTCGTGGTAGTCCTCGAACCCCTCGCCGAACCCGAAGTAGCTGGAGACGAAGGCGTTGGGGACGAACGCGCCGGTGCGGTAACCCGCCTCGGAGAGCGCCGACGCGACGGTCCGCTTCGTCCCGAGTTCGGCCCGCCAGCTCTCGGGGTCGGTGTCCTTCGGATCGGTCAGGGGGTACTCCCCCGTGTGGACGGCCGTCATCGAGGCCGGCGTCGATCCGCCGGCGGTCACCGCGTTCCGGAATCCGACGCCCGTTTCGGCCATGCGGTCGAGGTTCGGCGTCGTGTCCCGGTCGTAGCCGACGTAGCCACAGTGGTCCGCGCGGACGCTCTCCAGGGAGACGAGGACGACGTTCCGCGGCTCGTCGACGGAGGACATTCGGGTACCGGCGAGTCCTCCGGCGGGGACATATGCGTTCCCGTTCGTGCCGTCGACTCGTACGGATTGTTGTAGTCTTTTACCGCTGATCTCCGCCCCCGTTCGGGCGATCACCGGTAAATCGTTACAACAATCCGTATCACTCCCTCCTCGACCATTTCGAACGCACCTCGGGCCTTCCAAACCTATTATTATGTCTTCCAGGGACCACCGCGTGATGGAACGGTCGACCTCGGTTCGTGTCGTCGTCCTGCTTCTGGTCCTCGGCAGCGTCCTCTACCTGGGCGGGGAGTACCGCTCGTATCAGGCGACCAGCGGCACGGAGCGGTTCGAGACGGCAATGAATCAGCCGCTCGAGGAGCGCGAGTCGCTCGTCGCCCCGCGTAACGGGACGACGGTCGTCACGACACAGTCGGTGCGGGCGTCGCTGCTGGAGGGCGACGACGGTGACATCGTCGCGTACGACGACGCGGGTCGGGTGCTGTACTACAACGGGACCGCCAACGACTACTGGGACGTCGACCCGCTGCCGGGACCGGGCGACCGGGTCGTCTACGTCGCCACGTACGACGACCCGGACAGCGCGGGGGTTCTGAACGCCATCGAGACGGTCGACCTGGCGACCGGCGAGGTCCGCCGGCTCTACACCAACGTCACCGATGGGGGCCGCTGGCACGACGTCGACCGGCTCTCGCCGACCGAGTACGCCGTCGCCGACATCGCTCGCGACAGTGTACTCGTGGTGAACGTAACGACGGGGCGGACGGTCTGGTCGTGGGACGCCCGGAGCACGTACCCGCCTTCGGCCGGCGGCGATCCCGACGGTGACTGGAGCCACATGAACGACGTGGAGGAACTGCCGGACGGCGACATCCTCGCCAGCGTGCGGAACATGGACCAGGTCGTCCGGATCGACCGGGAGACGGGTGTCGTGACGAACTGGACGCTCGGTCGCGACGACGCGCACGGGATCCTCGACGAACAGCACAACCCCGACTACATCCCCCCCGAGCGTGGCGGCCCGTCGCTCCTGGTCGCGGACTCCGGCAACGACCGGATCGTCGAGTACCGTCGGTCCGACGGGGAGTGGGAGCGGACCTGGACGTACACCGCGGGCCTCTCCTGGCCGCGGGACGCCGACCGCCTCCCGAACGGCCACACGCTGATCACCGACACGCGGAACGACAGGGTGCTCGAGGTCGACGACGACGGTGAGGTGACCTGGAGCACGACCGTCCACCGCCCGTACGAGGCCGAGCGGCTCGAGACGGGCCCGGAGAGCGACGGCGGGCCGGCAGTCGCTCCGGCGGGTGCCGCCGATGCCGGAGAAGCGTCGGCCGACGGATCGGACGCGAGAGACGGGTCGGCCGGCGGCGTCAGCCCCGGACGCATCCTGTGGACGCTGCTCCCCGCCCCACTCATCGCGGCCGTCCGGTGGGTCCTCCCCCCGTGGATGCACTTCCCCGAGATGGCCGTCCTCGGGGGGACGACGGCGGTCCTGGCGGTCTGGATCGGGTGGGAGCTGTCGCTGTACCGTCGGGCGCTCCGGCGGCTCGGTCGGTGACTGTGCCGGGTTCCCAAGAGGAACCCCGGTCCGGGGTGCGTACGGGCAGTCGTAGCCCGCGGTGATCGGTTCTGACGGGTAGGTGGCCGCCGGTACCTCGTTACGGCCGCCCGTATCAGGCGTAGACGCGGGCGCCGCCGTTCGAGTAGACCAGCGCCTTGCGCGCGCCGACGCCGTGGATGTAGGGCCCGGAGGGTGCGTAGTTCCGGTCCCCGGAGTACTTCGCCGAGCCGACGTTCGCGACGAGGATGCCCCGTTCGGTGTTCACCGGGCGGAAGAACACGTAGCTCTCCCCGGGAACGTCGGCGGGCGATCGCCTGAGACCCTCCCGGGTGGCGCTCTCGACGGGGGGCCATCGGTCCTGTCTCGGTACCTCGCCGTAGCTCCAGAGGAACGTCCCCGAGAAGTCGGTCAGGACGGGGTAGGTGATCTCGCGGTGGTCGGCGAGGAACCGGGCGCCAGCGACGTCCCGCGCGAGGAGCGTGCTGCTGCTGCTGTCCGCGATCGCGGTCAGATCCTCGAGCCGTTCCTCGACGACGAGCGCCTCGTTGTACTGGAACTCCCCGGTCACGGCCGGAACGAACCCGCTCGAATAGAGCAGAAAGAGGGCGAAGAACGCGGCGAGTGCGAGGTGTCGGCGGTCGATCCCCTCGGTGTCGCGTGAACCACTTCCCGCCCGGGCGAGAGTCCAGATCCCGCGGAGGACGAGCAGCCCCCCGCCCACGCACAGCGGGGCGATCCAGAACAGCGAGACGGGGTAGAGGCGGGCGAGGTCGATCGGGTTGGCCGACGGGAACACCACGGCGGTGACGAGGAGGATACCGGCTCCCCCGGCGAACAGGAGGTACTCGATCCGTGCGAGCGTCCGAGCCCGGAGGTCCCCGGCCAGGATCGCGAGGAAGCCGACGGTGACGAACCCGGCAGTCACGTAGTTGAGCCACCGGAACACCTCGTAGGAGACGGAGTAGAGGTCCCGGGTGACCCAGCGGCCCCCGGAGCCCCCCGTGGCGCTCACGCTGGTCTGGAGCCCGAGCACGTCGATCAGTATCTTTCCGCCGATGCGGGAGAGCTGGTTGAACAGGATGCCCCGCCCCACGTACATGTACCAGGTCATCCCGAGAACGAAGAACGCCCCGAGGGCGACCAGCGGAAGCCGCCGTGGGGCGTCGTCGAACCACCCCAGGCGCTCGTTGACGAGGACGAGCGCGAACGCGGTGACGGCGACGAACCCGGAGAGGATCATGAATACGAACGTCGTCCCGTAGTGGCTGACCGTCAGGCCGAAGCCCCCCCCGACGACCAGGAGGACGGCGACCTTCGCCGTCCGCCCCGTCCCCCGAGTTCGGCGCCACGCGATCACCAGGAGTACGAGGAACGTCATCGCGAGCTGCTGGCGGTAGTTGTGCGAGAGTTTGACGTAGAAGCTCCAGAACGAGATCAGCAGGTACGTCGAGAGCGACGCGACGGTGACCGACGTCCACGAGCGGGAGCGGGTGAGGTGGTAGACGCCGACGGGGACCGCCGCGAACAGGAGTGGCGTGGTGTACTTGTAGACGCTCTCGAGCGGTAGCCCGCTCAGCATGGCGTAGGTCGGCCGGACCAGCGAGATGCCGAGCATCACGTCGGCCTTGAACGAGATCCCGGGGTCCCACCGGCCCGTCTCGACGACCAGGTTCGCGAAGTAGAACTCCCAGTTGGCGTCCCGTCCGGAGAGAAACGGCGTGTGCAGCGACCCGAACACGAGCAGCCCGACGGCGGTCGCGTAGAGCGCGAACGGGTGGAGCCGCTCGGGTATCGCCCCGGCGACGAGCAGGAACGGGAGCGTCGCGACCAGCAGGAGGAAGACCATAGACGGGAGGTTCGTCAGGAAGACCCGGTTCGAGTACGCCCCCACGAGCGCGACCGCGGGGAGGAGCGCGAACGCCGCGACGACGCGCCACTCCCGCGGGCCGCTCGGGAGCCCGGGGAGCGACGACAGCGGGTCCGTCCCCCGGCGCTCGTGGACCGCGGCGAGCACGGTCGTGAAGCCCCCGAGGCCGAGCGCGAGCGGGACGGGTCGGAGCGGCGCGTCCACGCCGACGAACGGGAGTCCGGTGTTCAGCACGAGTCCCACGAACATCAGCGAGAGGAAGCTCAGCCCCAGCGCGTACAGGGCCCGCTCGGTCGTCCCGAACACGCCGTCGGGGTCGAGCAGTCCGACCACCAGCCACCCGGGGACGAGCGAGAGGTACGCGACCACGAAGACGGCCCGGACGGCCGCGACCGGCCCGTCCCCGTCGGGGACCGCGACGAAGGCGAGCAGCGCGAGGTTCAGCACGAGGAGGACGGCGGGTGTCCGCGGGACGGCGACCCCGGGCAGGGCCGGGAGGGGGACCGTCGCCGTCCCGGTCGAAGTCGTCGTGCTCGGGGTCGAGGGGGCGGACGCCATCGTTCAGGCCTCCAGTCGATCGAAGGCGTCGTGGACGGCGTCCCGTTCCGTGTTCCCGGTCGCCCGTGCGTCCCGGAGCCGTCTGCAGGCCGCCAGCAGCTCCGGGTGGTCCTCGCTCACGTCGTGCTGTTCGTCGGGGTCGGCCGCCAGTTCGAACAACCGGTCGCCCTCGTTCCCGCCGCGGTCGACGTACTTCCAGCCGGGGAACCGGATAGCCGTCACCCGGCGACCGTCGTCGCGGACCTGCGTGACCGCCCACGGCCGGTCCCTCCGGTTCCCGTTCCCGCGGTTCTCTCCTCCGTCGCGGGTGGAGCCACGGCCGGGGTCGTACACGTCGGCGAGCGGCCGGCCCTCGGCGACGGCCACGAGGAGATCCGGGAGGTCCAGCAGCGAGAAGGGACGCTCGACCCGGCCCGTCTCCCTCGTGCCGTGGACGACCAGCGGGACGTGGGTCACCTCCTCGTAGGGGTACGCCAGGTGGCCGTAGGTGCCGTGTTCGCCGAACGCCTCGCCGTGGTCGGCGTGGACGACGAACACCGGGTCGATCCCGTGGTCGAGGAGGTCCTCGCGGAGGCGGCGGACGAACGCGTCGGAGTACCGGATGGTATCGTCGTACGTGTCGACGACCCGCCGGCGGGCGCGTTCCCCCAGATCGACGTCCGTGTCGCCGATGTGTCGATAGCAGTCGTAGTTCGCCCGGTACATCCCCCGCCGGGTGCTCCACCGCCGGTACTCGGCCGGCGGGAGGTACGGGAAGTGGGTGTCGGGCAGGAGCGTCCAGAGGAAGAACGGCTCCTCCTGCTCTGTCGCCCACCCGAGGACGTCGTCGTAGTAGGCCTCCCAGGGTTTGAGCGCCTCGTCCCGCGCGAGGACGTTCCGGACGTTCCGGAGCGTCGAGAACAGGTCGCTCCCGGCGAACATCCGCCGGAGCAGCGCGTTCTGGACCGAGCGCTCCCCGCGTTCGGGGAGGAAGTCCTCGAAGTGGTCGAAGCCGCTGTCGAACCCGAAGTGCCGGGAGGCGTGGACCTGCGGGTGGACCGCGCCGGTCGCGTACCCCCGCCGGGAGAGCCGCTGGGCGAGCGCGCTTCGTCGGTGAAGGTCCCGCCGCCAGTCCGCGGCGGGCGCGAACGCGACGTCCCGCCTGGCGTGCTGGCCGGTGAACGTCCCCGTCATCGAGGAGGGCGTGTTCGTTCCGGGAGCGACCGCGGTCTCGAAGGCGAGGCCGTCGTCGGCCAGACGGTCGATAGTCGGTGTCGTCTCCCGGTCGTAGCCGGCGTAGCCGCAGTGGTCCGCCCGGAGCGCGTCGAGCGTGACGAGGACGATACTGCGTTTCACGGTGTGTCTCCCGGGTCCGTCGTATCGGGTCCCTCGCGGCCGTCGCCTGTCGTGTGGTCGATCCCGCTATCGCCGTCCGCGAGGGCAGTCTCGAGTGCGGGGACGGAATCTCGCCACCTAAACCTGTCGACGCTCTCGCGACCGGCTGTCCCGACGGCTCCCCGTCTCTCGGGGTCGGCGAGCAGCGAGGCGAGCGCCTCGCCGAGCGCGGCGGGCTCGCGCGGCGGCACCGTCACCACCCCGTCACCGGTCGACTCGCGGACCACGCCCACGTCCGTCGAGACCACCGCCGTCCCGCAGGCCATGGCCTCCAGCGGCGGGAGCCCGAACCCCTCGACCCACGACGGGAAGACGAAGGCGTCGGCCACCGAGTAGAGCCGCCGGAGCACCGCGTCGGGGATCCGCCCGTGGAACTCGACCCACGGCGGGAGCTCGGATTCGCCGCCCGAGGGACCGAACATCCCGAAGCGGACGTCGTCGCGCTCGCTCCGGACGCGGCGGAACGCCGCCAGCGCGTCGTCCGTCCCCTTCCACGCCGACGTTCGGTACGGCGCGAGGACCCGGAGGGTGTCGGTGTCGGTGTCGCCGTCGCCGTCACCGGGATCGGGGTAGAACGTCGCGTGGTCGACGCCGTTCGGGATGCGGGTCGACGGCTGGTCGAACACCCGCTCGAGTGCGGTCCCGAGCCACCCGGTGACGACGAGCTTCCGTGTCGGCAGCGAGAGCGCGTCGTCCACCCGGCGCTTGTACCCCCGGAGCCGGGTGCCGGGATCGACGGCCGGCATCGCCGCCGGCACCGGGAGGTCCCGTTCGTCGGCGAGCCGGTCGGCCCGACGCCAGCACCGCTCGTCGTCCCAGAGCTTCCACGCCTCGTAGTGCTGGACGAGGTGGAACGGGGTACCCGCGGACTCCGGCAGTCGAGAGACGGCGGGCGCGGACCGCCAGCTCGGGGCGACGACGGCGTCGGCCCCGGGCACGCGGTCGAGGAACGGCCGGCGGAGCGCGGGCAGCCGGAGGACCTCGGCGTCGGTCCCCCATCCGGTCCCATCGCCGGAGGCGTCGAGGGCCTTCCGTGCGACCGTCAGCGGACCCTGCTCGCGGAGGAGCCGGAGGGGATACGGTGGCACGGCGGGGACGACGACGGTCACGTCGTGTCCTCGGTCGACGAGCCGGTCTGCGTACTCGTAGACGACCCGGACGCCCCCGGTGGAAGCGTCGCTCGGCAGGACGAACGTGACCCGCACGGTCACACCGCGTCCGGGTCGATGCCGCGCTCCTCGGCGAGCGTCGCCCGGAGCTCGGCCGCCCGGTCGGGGCGCTCCCCCCGAAGGTCCTCCAGTTCGTCGGGGTCGGTCCGGAGGTCGTACAGCTCCTCGCCGTCCGGCCCGACGACGAGCTTCCACTCGCCGGTTCGGACCGACCGCCTGCGGAACCGCTCGTCGAGCTTGAGGACGCCGTGCGGGTTCGACACCTCCGAGACGACGGGGTGGCCCGACTCGCGCAGGACCGAGCGGCCGCCGAACCGCGGTTCCGGATCGACGCCGAGCAGGTCCGTCACGGCCGGCGCCACGTCGATCAGGCTCACCTGTCCGGAGACGCGGCCGGTCGCGGGGCGGTCGAACCGGCCGCGAGCGTCGGGCGGGAGCCACACCAGAAGCGGGACGTGGATCAGTTCGTCGTAGAGGGTGGGGTGGTGGCCCAGGCGGCCGTGGTCGAGGAACTCCTCGCCGTGGTCGGCGGTGATCACCACCGCGGTGTCCTCGAGCCGGCCGCGCTCCACCAGGGCGTCGAACAGCCGCTCGAGTTCCGCGTCGACGTACCGCAACTCGCCGTCGTACAGCGCCTCGAGGTCCGCGAGGTCCCGGTCCGAGAGCGAGGGGTCGTCGGCCTGCACCCGCTCGTTCAGCGCCTCGACCCGGTCGCGGGGGAGCTCCCGGTCCAGGTGCCCGTCGGGAGGGAGGTACGGCTCGTGGACGTCGAGGTAGTGCGCCCAGCAGAACGACCGGTCGGGGACGTCCGACAGCGCCTCGAGGACGCGGTCGGTCGTCTCGGTCGCGTCGACGTACGGCTTCTCCTCGTCGAGGACTGCGAGGAACAGCCGCCGGCCGAGCCGGTAGGCCGTCTCGTGGCGCGAGAGCAGCGCCCCCGCCTCGGTCTTCACCCGATCGAGCAGTCCCGGTCCGTCCCCCTCCTCGAACGAGTCAGCGAAGCGGTCGAACCCCCGGTCGTAGCCGTAGTGCCGCGAGAGGTAGGGGTTCGAGTGGATGCCCAGGGTCCTCACCCCCCGCCGGTGGAGGTGTTCGGGAAGCGAGGGCCGACCGGCCGTGAACCCCTCGTAGCCGCCGAACTCCAGGGGGTACCGCGAGGAGAACAGCGAGACGAACGAGGAGGGCGTCCCGGGCCCGACGGCGAACGCCGACTCGAAGACGAGCGAGTCGGCCGCCAGCGAGTCCAGGAACGGGGTCGTCCCCCGGTCGTAGCCGGCGAACCCGCAGTGGTCGGCCCGGAGCGCATCGATCGTCACCAGCAGGACGCCCTCGACGGGCACTATATCACCCCGAGCGCGCGCTTGAGCGGCCGCGGGAGGCTGTCGTCGCGTCGGCCCAGCTGGAAGGCGAGGAAGTGGACCGCGTCGTACACCATCGCGTAGGGGAGCCACTCCCACTCGCCGTTCGAGAGCAGGTGACGGACCTCCGCGGCGACGTAGGAGAGCCCGTTCGAGAGGTAGACGGGCTCGCCCTGCTCGGCGATGTCGGCGTAGGCCGCGCCGTCGTCGTAGCGCCGGCGGAACAGGCTCTCCAGCGTGTAGGCGTGAGAGTGATGGACCGCCGCGGTCGGCTCGTACCGCAGGCTGTAGCCCGCGTCGAGCAGCCGGATCGCGAGCTCCTTGTCCTCGGACATCGGCGTCCCGGGGTCGAACCGGACCGAGGCCCAGACGTCCCGGGGCACCGCGGCGGTGACGTCCGAGATGAAGACGTTCTCGAGGTACAGCTCCCGGTGGTCGGCGGTCTCCTCGGGGGTGATCGTCCGGGGCTCCGCGGGGTAGAAGTACTGGTAGAAGAACCGGTCCATCGGCTTGGCGTCCGGGTAGGCGACCTGTCGGCCGTAGGTGATCCCGACGCCCTCCTCCTCCAGAGCGTCGACGAGCGGACGGAGCCAGGTGTCGTCGATCGGCCGGGCGTCCTGGACGGTGAAGACGACGACCTCGTTCGAGGCGCACTCGGCCCCGTAGTTCCGGGTCCGGGCGTGGTGGAAGTCGTCGGGCTCGATACGGCGGAGCGCCGCGCCGAACTTCCGGGCCCGCTCTCTGGTCCCGTCGGTCGACCCCGAGTCGACCACAACGACCTCGACCGGGGCCGGGTAGTCCTGTCCGTCGATCCGCCAGAGGATGTCCTCGAAGCCGGGCCCGGCGTCCTTGGTCGGGATGACGACGGAGACCGACGGCCAGTTCATCCTACTCGTCGAGGTAGCCGAGCGACCGCAGGCGGTCCTTGACGTCGGCCTCGTCGACGGGTTCGAACGCCTCGTCGGTCTCCGTCTCGACGTAGTAGAGCACCTCGCGCATGACGTACGTGACGTACGCCTCGGGCGTGTCGAAGTCGGTCCGCGGGAGGCGGCGCTCGATCCGGTCGACGACCTCGCCCGGGAGGTCGAGCGAACGGCGTTCGCCACGCTGGCTCATACCCACTACCTCCCCGCTATCCGGGTTAAATCCAGCGCTTCGACGGTTCGAAGACCCCTCGGCTCCGGTGGAGTCCCTGCCACCGGTCACCGCTCGCGGCCGTCATCGCCCGATGACGCCTGCCGGGCGGTCCCCGGACGTCCTCAGAACGCGTCGTCGCCAACGGCGCTCAGGAAGAACGACGAGAAGACGACCTGCAGGCCGAGCACCGTCGCCGCCAGCGCCACGACGTCGAGTGCGGGCGAGGGGAGCGACGCGAACCCCGAACCCACCCAGCGCACGACGAGGCTCAGGAGGTACGCGGCGGCGGCGCCGAAGACGAGCAGGCCGGCGAACACCCCCTGTTCGAGCCCGACCCGGTCGACGACCGCCCGCGTCAGGGGGTCCTCGGGGCTCCGGATGGGGTCGCCCGCGACGGCCGTGAACACGCCGAGGCCGAACACCTGGTTGCCGACGAGGACGGCCAGGCAGCCCGCGATGATGCTCCGGATGCCGAACCGCGCCCCGAACGGCCGGGCATCGACCAGCGACAGCCCGACCAGCAAGGTGCCGGCCGCCGCGAGCAGCACGCCCGGGACCGAGAAGAGGTATCCCGGCGCGTTGACGAGCATGAACCGGACGTGTCGCCAGCCGTCACGGAAGCTGTCGAGGGTGGCCTCCCCCTCGCGCTCGTGGTACGTGATCGGTATCTCGGCGATCTCCAGGTCGCGTGCGGCGGCCTCCATCACCATCTCGCTGGCGAACTCCATCCCGTCGGTCCGGAGGTTCAGGCCCTCCAGGGTCGACCGCCGGAGCACCCGGAAGCCGCTGTGGGCGTCGGAGACCCCGGCGCCGTAGAAGACGTTGAGAAACGCCGTCAGCAGCGGGTTCCCCACGTACTGGTGGAGCGCCGGCATCGCCCCCGGCTTTATCTCCCCATCCAGCCGGCTCCCCATCGCCATGTCCGCGTCGTCCTCCGCGATGAGCCGGTAGAGTCCCGGTAGCTCCGCGAAGTCGTAGGTCGTGTCGGCGTCACCGATGGCCACGTACTCCCCGCGGACGTGCCGGAAGGCGTAGCGGTAGGCGTAGCCGTACCCCGGTCGGTCCGGCGTGACGACGCGTGCGCCGTGCTCGGCCGCGATCTCCGGGGTCCGGTCGGTCGAGGAGTCGCTCACGATCACCTCCCCGTACACCTGGAGTTCCTCGAGCGCCCGCGTGATCCGGTCGATGCACTCGGCGACGCCGCCCTCCTCGTTCAGCGTCGGCATGACGACGCTCAGCGTCGGCGTCCGCTCGCTCCCGGCGGGCAGGAGCAGTCCCTCGCCCGAGAGCCGCCCCTCGGAGCGTACCCGACGCTCGTCGTCCTCGGTACCGGTGGCGGGCGACCGTCCGTCCGTCCGTCGTGCCTCGTCCGGGAGTGTCCGTCTGCCGGTTTCGTCCGTCGCCATATGTGTCTGTATGGTCCCCCACCACGCCCCGTCGCTTCCCTCGGGCGGTCGTAAGCTACCGGTTCATCATACCGACACAAATAGCTTGTTGCCGAGGGCCTCACCGGAGACGTGGACGTCCTGCGTCGCGCACCAACAGTTAAACCCGAACCGGCCGACCGGGGGTCATGCTCGAACACGTCCCGGTCGACGGCGTCGACCTGTTCTGTGGGGTACACGGCGACGGGCCGCCGCTCGTGCTGCTCCACGGGTTCAGCGGCAACCACCTCTCCTGGTGGCAGCAGGTGCCCGCCTTCGAGGGCTCGTATCGCTGTCTCGCGCCCGATCAACGGGGGTTCGGCCTCTCGGCCGATGCCCCGGAGGGGCCCGGCGCGTCCGCGTTCGTCGACGACCTCGAGGCGGTACTGGACCGCGTGGCCGGCGCCGCCGCCGACGGACGCGTGGCCCTCGTCGGCCACTCGATGAGCGGATGGACCGCGGCCGCGTTCGCCACCCGGTACCCCGACCGCGTCGCCGCGCTCGTCCTCTCGGGGACGCCCGCCGGCCTCCTGCCCCGCGAGCGGCACGAGGCGATACTCGCCGAGGTGGGGGAGGTCCCCGACCCCGATCCCGATCCGCTCGACCCCGGACGGGCGTTCCTCTCGGAATCGATCGCCGAACTGAACCGCCACGCTCCGCCCTCGTTCGAGGAGGTCCACCCGGTCGTCGAGCGGTTCGAGACCGACCCCGACCGGCTGGCGGACGTCCCGACCCTCGCTATCGCCGGCGAGTTCGACCCGTTCATGCCGCCCCGGGCGGTGGAGGCGCTGGCCGACCGGCTGGCGGACGTCTCGACTGTGACCGTCGAGGGGGCGGCCCACTCGGCGAACTACGAGCGCCCCGGGGCGTTCGACGAGGTAGTCGGGACGTTCCTCGAGAAGCGAGCGGCGTTCTGAGTCTCGGAGGGTCGTGCGCGACCGTTTTCAGTGGTCTTCGGGAACCTCGGTGTGTCGAGACCGATGAGACGGGACTCGAACGCGTGAAGCGAAACGAAGTACACGACCGTGTCAGTCGGCCGACCCGTCCTCGAAGTACGGGATGACCTCCTCGCCGAACGCGCGGAGCTGTTCGTCGGCCGCCTCGCCGCTGACGCCGGCGCTCTCGAAGAAGATGCCGAGGTGGAGGTCGTGGGTGCCGGTCCCCTCTTTCAGCGCCGCGATCCCGTCGATGATCTCCCCGGTGTCGCCGACGATGGCGACCCCCGCGTCGATGACCGCCTCGGCGGTCGCCCGCTCGTCGACGTCGCCGGTGATGGCGCGGTTGAACCCGAACGGGCCGAAGTAGTCCCAGCCGTGCTCGAGCCCGAGCTTCCACCGCTCGAACGTCTCCTCGCTCGCGGCCTCGGTGTTGAACACCCACAGCCCGGTGGCGAGCCCGCGCCCGCGCTCCTCGTCCCAGCCGAACTCGAACGGCTCCCCGTCGCGCTCGGGCCGGTGGTCCGGCCAGCCGGCGGCCTCCGCGGCCTCGTGGTACCGAGCCATGTTCTTCCCGACGTTCGGGTCGCCGAAGGAGATGCCGTTCATCCCGTGCTCGGCGGCGTACCGCACCGACCGGTAGGAGGTGACCGGCTGCCAGAGCTGTGGGTGGGGCTCCTGGACCGGCTGTGGGAACACCGACAGTCCCGCGAGCGTCGACCCGCCGGAGACGACCGGCGACCAGAGCCCCGAGGAGTAGAGGTCCCCCTCCTTCCAGTCGATGTAGTCCTCGAGGTCGTACTCCGAGGCGTCGTCCTCCAGGTAGCGCCGCTCCTGCTCGTGGTGCCACTTGGTGTGTTTCGGCGGGATCGAGTGGTACTCCCCCGTGTGCGAGAAGGCGTCCTCGGTCCACGCTCTCCGGATGAGTTCGAGCTTCTCGTCGAAGGAGACGCGGTTCTTCTCCTGGTCCTGGACGGTCCCGCCCCAGTACTGGCCGAGGATCTCGTTCTCGCGGGGCTGGTAGCCCCGCCCGACGCCCACCTCGACCCGGCCGCCGCTCATCACGTCGAGCTGTGCGGTCTGCTCGGCGAATCTGATGGGGTCGTGCCAGTTGACGATGTTCGCGAGCTGGACCAGCCTGATGTCCGAGGTCCGGCTCGCGACGGCCATCTCCGTCATCAGCGGGTTCGGGCTGAACTCCGCGCCCGCGAGCTGGAAGTGGTGCTCGGTGTAGCTGATGCGGTCGAACCCGTACTCCTCGGCGAGCACCCCGTGGCGTACCTGGTCCTCCAGGACCCGGCGGCAGTCCTCGTGTAGCTCCGCGACGGTCGCGTCCGGGATCACGAGACCGTCCTCGCCGGTCCGTTTCAGGGGGAGGTTGGTCGACCCGTTGTGGACCACGGTGAACTCTGCCATGTGTCACGCCGTTGTGCGGGTGTCGGTGATAAACGTTGGTGCGTGGCGGGCGCGTCCCGGTGACCCGATCTCGGGTCCGGGGACCGACGCCCGGTCCATGGATCGGTTCCGGACCGGTCGTCGATTCCGTCCGTAGCCCTATGTCCTCCGCTCGATCACACGGTTCGTGGACCCCATGTCCGAAGCCTCTACCACCGCGATTCCGGACGGGTTCGCCGGTCCCATCCTCGATACGCTCGACGACACCGCGCCGGTGCGGCTCTCGGGGGTCGTCGAGGGCTGCTGGACGAACATCGAGACCGATGGGGCCACGCTCCGGGTCGAGACCGACCGCGTCGTCATGGCCGACGCGAGCCGACTGCGGCAGGTCCTCTAGAACCTCGTCCGTCATGCCGTGGAACACGGCCCCGGCGGCGTGACCGTGACCGTCGGCGACCTCGAGGACGGGTTCTACGTCGAGGACGACGGTCCGGGTATCGGTCCCGAGGAACGGGACCGCGTGTTCGACTCCGGCGACTCGACGACCGAGTCCGGGACCGGCTTCGGGCTCGCCATCGTCGAGCGGATCGTCGAGGTACACGGCTGGACCATCGACGTCACCGAGGGGACGGACGGTGGCGCACGGTTCGAGATACGGGGCGTCGAGTTCGGGTAGTGTGGGGGCTGGCTGCGACCCCGCTATGGCTCACGGCTCACTGCGCTCGCTCTCGCTCGCGCCTCGCTCTCCAACGGCGTCCGCTCGACCACCGTCCCGTCGACGGTCGGATACTGCTCGACGACCTCGCCACGCCCGACGTCGCCCGCCTCGACCATCTCCTCCAGCAGCCACCACGCGACCTCCACGTGGTTCGACTTGACCGTGTAGAACGCCTCGGGGACGCCCAGGGCCCGCAGGTCCGACTCGTCGACCCACGTCTTCCCGTAGACGAGCGTCCCGTCCTCGCTCACGTCGTCGAACGGCCGCCGGACGTTCTCCGCCATCCGCTTGAGCCGGTTGCGGTGCTGGGCGGCGTCCTTGAACACGCTCGTACAGAAGTAGACCCTCGGGTGATCGCCCATCTCCTCGAGGATCCCCTGGGAGCCCTCGACGGCGCTCATGTGGCCCTCCCGGAGCTCGTAGCCCGCCTCCTGCATCCGGCGGAAGTTCCCGTCGGACATCTCGAACTCGTTTACGTTACAGAACTCCGCCGCCCCTTCGTCGAGGAACTCCAGGAACTCGGGCTCGGCCCGGATGCCGGGTATCTCGAACGCCGGGGTGAGCCCCTCCTCGCGAGCGACGTAGAGGATCTCCTCCCACTCGGTGCCGTGGAGCTCGCCCCACAGCTCGTAGGGGGGATGGAACCGGATCTCGTCGAGCCCCGCCTCCGCGAGCCGCCGCATGTTCTCCCGACCGCCGGTGATGCCCGTGTAGAGGTGGGTGTGGTGGTCCTCTCCGAACTCCTCTTTCAGCAGGCGCAGGTACCGCGTCGTCTTCCCCATCGCCTCCTGGGGCTCGCCGCCCGTTATGGAGGTACCGAGCGCGTCCATCCGTTTCGCCTCCCGGATCACGTCCGCGTCCTCCTCGACGACCCGCTCGTTGGCGTACGTGGTCGTAACGTTCTTGCGGTTCTCGCCGAGCGGGCAGTAGAAGCAGTCGCGCTGGTCGCAGTAGCCGTAGACGAAGAGCACCATCTTGCCGCCCTCGGCACACTGCTCGCAGCCCTTCGATATCATTCGCTTACACCCGATACCGGGCGGAGGGGCAAAAGTCGTGCGTCTCGTCCCGGTGACGACCCCGGCACCCGCGACCGAGAGGGTCACGAGGACCAGGAGTGCCGCTGTCCTGCGTGATGGAGGGCCCCGTGGTACTCGACCGCCGACCGCGCCGTGTCCGGCTCGAGCCCGAACGGCGACTCGAGTGCGGGCGTCGCAGTGCCCGAACCCGTCGAGAGCCACGACGAACCGACCCGTCGCCGCCATCGCAGGAGAGACCTACCGCGAACGGGAGGTAATTTAGGTCCCAAGCCGTACGTTGGGGGTATGTCCGTCTCCGTAGGGCGTCCCCTCGACCGACCCGCGGTGGGCCGTCTCTGGCGGTTCTTCGTCGTCGGTGCCCTCGCGGCCGGTCTCCAGAGCGCGCTTCTCTGGACGTTCGTAGATGTCGGCGAGCTCTACTACGTCCTCGCGGCGGTCGTCGCCATCGAGATCACCATCCTCTCGCAGTACGTCGTCAACAACGCGTGGACGTTGAGCGAGCGGTCGAACGACGGGATACGACCGTTCCTGGGCGGCCTCCTCCGGACGAACCTCGTCCGTGGGACGGCCATACCCATCCAGACGGGCCTGCTGTTCGTCTTCGTCGACGCGCTCGGGCTGATGTACCTCGGGGCGAACCTCGTCGCGATCCTCGTCTCGGGGGTCTACCGGTACGCCCTCGACGCCCGCTGGACGTGGCGTACGGCCTGAGCGGCCCCCTGGTCCCCGCGTGTCACGGAGGGACGCACGCGAAAGAGCGTTAACGGGGGAGGGCATACTCGAGCTCGAACCGTGCTGCTCGTACTGTGCGTGGATCTCGACGACGACCTCGGCCGGAAGACCGGCCACCGGACGCCGGTCATCGGCCGCGAGGCCGTCCTGCGGGCGGCGACCGACCTCGCCACCGCCGACCCCGAGGACTCCGACGTGAACGTCCTGTTCGCCGGACTCCACCTCTACGACTCGATCGACGACGAGGCCGTCGAGGTGGCCGTCGTCACGGGGACGGCCCGGAGCGACGTCGCCGCAAACCGCAAGGTCGGCGACGAGGTGGACACCGTCCTCGCCTCGCTGACCACCGGCGAGGACGTCCGCGCGCTCATCGTCACCGACGGGGCACAGGACGAGTCGGTCGTCCCGGTCATCCGCTCGCGGGTGCCCATCGACGGCGTCCGCCGGGTGGTCGTCCGCCAGGCACAGAACCTGGAGTCGATGTACTACACCATCAAGCAGGTGCTCGACGATCCGGAGACCCGCGGGACCATCCTCGTTCCACTCGGTATCCTGCTGCTCATCTACCCGATCGCCATCCTGGCGGACTCGCTGGGGCTACCGGGCTCGACGTTCGGGGCGGTCTCCGCGCTACTGGGGCTCTACGTCCTCGCTCGCGGGCTCGGCCTCGAGGAGACCATCGACGACGGCTTCGAGCGGGTCAGGGCCGCGCTGTACGGCGGCCGCGTCCAGCTCGTCACCTACGTCGTCGCCGCCGCGCTCCTCCTCGTCGGGGGGTTCAGCGGCCTCGAGTTCGTCGAGCGCGTCCGGACCACCACGCCCGATGCCCCCCTCTCGGCGGGCATCCTCGTCGCGGCGCTCGCCTACGGCGCCGTCCAGTGGGTCGCCGCCGCGGGCGTCATCGCCTCGCTCGGCCGGGTCACCGACGAGTACCTCGCCGGCGGGTTCCGGTGGCGCTACCTCAACGCGCCGTTCTACGTGCTCGCCATCGCGCTGGTCGCCCACGCGCTCGCCGCGTTCTTCCTCGGGCTTGTCGGCCTGTCGTACCTCGCGGCGGCGCTCGCCGGAGGGACCCTGCTCGGCGTGATGAGCACGCTCGCGTTCGCCGTCGCCGAACAGCGGTTCCCCCGCCCGCCCGAGGTCGAGGCGACACGGTAGCCCCCTCGACGATGGGTCCCTCCGCGGGCACCGGCGTCAGGATATTACGCCCTCATGTCAATGTATCTCATATGGCGGGGGAGCCCCACCCGGACGAGCAGCGACGAATGCTGGGCCAACTGTTCGAGAGCACTTCCGACGTGGTCTGGATGTTCTCCGCCGACTGGGAGGAGGTGATCTTCGTCAACGACGCCTACGAGGACCTGTGGGGGCGGCCGGCGGAGGCCCTCCAGCGGGAGGGGACGGACTTCCTCGACGGGGTCCACCCGGACGACCGAGCCCAGGTCCGGGACGCGATGGAGCGGATATCCGACGGGGAGTCCGTCGAGGTGGAGTACCGCGTCAACCCTCGGGAGGGGTACCGGCGGTGGGTGTGGAGCCGGGGGCAGCCGATCTACGGCGAGGACGGCGAGATAACCCGCGTCGCGGGGGTGACCCGCGACATCACCGAACGCAGGCGGTACGAGAAGGAGCTCCAGCGACAGAACGAGCGGCTCGACGAGTTCGCCAGCATCGTCTCCCACGACCTCCGGAGCCCGCTGAGCGTCGCACAGGGGCGGGTGAGCCTCGCACTCGAGGAGTGCGAGTGCGAGGAACACCTCGATCCGGTCGCCGACGCCGTCGAGCGGATGGGGTCGATCGTCGACGACACGCTCACTCTCGCCCAGCAGGGCCGCGCCGTCGACGAGTTCGAGTGGGTCGACGTCGGCTCGCTCGCCGACGAGTGCTGGCTGATGGTCGACGCAGGCGACGCAGACGCGGCCCTCGGAGTCGTCGAACCCTTCCGGCTCCATGCCGACCCGGGCCGGCTCCGGCACGCCTTCGAGAACCTGTTCGGGAACGCGGTGGCACACGCCGGGGAGGACGTCACGGTACGGATCGAGCCGCTCGGGGACGCCGGGTTCTCCGTCGAGGACGACGGCCCCGGAATCCCCGAAACCGAGTGCGAGCAGGTGTTCGAACCGGGCTACTCGACGACGGAGGACGGGACCGGGTTCGGCCTCGCCATCGTCCGACGGGTCGCGGACGCCCACGGGTGGGACGTCACCGTGGTCGAGGGCGACGACGGGGGTGCCCGGTTCGAGTTCCGCGGGGTCGAAATCGACGTCAGCGTCGGTCCCTAACCGCCCCACGGCCGGCTACCGTTACCGTTCGCGCACGACGACGAACTCCGCGAGGTCACGCAAGTAGTCCATCGCCCGCGAGTCCGCGGCGTCGACCGACTCGAGCGCCCGGAGCGCGTCGGTGCTGCGGTCCTGTGCCCGCTCGTTCGCCTCCTCGGGGGTCAGGTCGGTGATGCGGACGAGCGAGGGCCGCTCCATCTCGGCGTCCTGGCCGGTCGGCTTGCCGAGGTCTCCGGGGTCGGCCGTCGCGTCGAGTACGTCGTCCCGTATCTGGAACGCGATACCGACCTGCTCGGCGTAGCGGCCGAACGACTCGACCGTGTAGGGGTCGGCGTCGGCGGCGATGGCGCCGAGTTCGGCGGCGGCGCGGAACAGCGCGCCCGTCTTCCGGCGGGCGAGTTCGACGTACTCCGCCTCGTCGGTCGGCCGGTCGACCAGTTCGGTGGCCTCACCCTCCCCCAGTTCGACCATCGCCTCCGCGACGGCCTGCATCGCCTCCTCGTCCGCCGAGAACAGCGCGAACGCCTCGCCGAGCAGCCCGTCGCTCGCGACGATCGCCGGCCCGTGGCCGTACTCGACGTGGGCGGCGGTCACCCCCCGCCGGAGCGCCGATCGGTCGATGATGTCGTCGACGACGAGCGAGGCGTTGTGGACGAGTTCGACGCCGACCGCGAAGTCCACGGCGGTCCCCGCCGGATCCCCCTCCAGCCCCGGATCGCCGCCGGCCGCCTCGCACGCGAGCACCGTCACCGTCGGGCGGACGCGCTTGCCCCCCGACAGCGAGACGTGCCGGACCTGCTCGGCCAGCGCCGTCGGCTCCACGCCGTCGAGGACCGACTCGATTCGGTCCTCGATGCGGGCCCGGCGACGCTCGAGGTACTCCATCACTTATATGGACGGCCGGTCCGGGCAAGTAGGTGACGGAAGCGGGCGAGGGCGGTGATGCTCTGAAGACCCCCGTTCACCCGTGAGACAGTCGCGTACGCGAGTGTCTTCCGACCCGTCGAATCGGCAGCGGACTCTTCGCGTCGTCGGCGACGATGCCGTGATGGGTGGCGAGCCCCGGACCGAAGATCTCCGCAGCACCGTCCGGCAGATCGCCGAGTGGGTCGAGGGGGCGGGGTTGTCGGCCAGGACCGTCGCCGGCCGGTACGACCTCGACGTGGCAGACGTCTACCACGCGCTCGCGTACTATCACGAACACCCGAGTGAGACGGCGGCGGCGGAGCGCCGCCGGGCCGAGCGGATACGTGACGCCCGGGACCGAGGGATGCAGTCGCTGGCCGAACTCGACGAGAAGGGAGAGGCGAGTGTCGAGTAGGACGACCGTATCAGACCTCGGGGGCCTCGCCGCCGAACTCCTCGATGAGTTCGGGGACGACCTCGAACAGGTCGTCGACGATCCCGTAGTCCGCGAGGTCGAAGATGGGGGCGTTCGGGTCGGTGTTGATGGCGATGATGGTGTCCGCCCCCTTCATGCCGGCGACGTGCTGGACCGCCCCGGAGATGCCGATGGCGATGTAGACGTCGGGAGTGACGACCTTGCCGGACTGGCCGACCTGTCGGTTCTTCGGCAGCCAGCCGTTGTCGACGATTGGGCGCGAGGAGGAGAGCGTCGCGCCGAGCGCGTCGGCGAGCGCCTCGACCAGCGGGATGTTCTCCTCGTCCTCGATGCCGCGGCCGATGGAGACGAGTACGTCGGCCTCGGTGATGTCGACGTCGCCGCCGGCGACCTCCTCGAAGCCCGTGACGTTCGAGCGGACGCGGGACTCGTCGATCTCGACGTCGAGCGACTCCACCGTGGCGTCGCCGGTTGCCTCGGCCTTGGGCCACTCCGCGGGCCGGATCGTCAGGGCGTACGCGTCGGCGTCTAACTCGTAGGTGGTCTCGACCTTCCCGCCGTACTGCTCGCGGGTGACCTCCAGCGCGCCGTCGGCCTCGAACCCGACCACGTCGGTGACGAGCGGCAGGTCGAGCGATCCGGCGACGGCCGGGGCGTAGTCGAGCCCGTTGACCGTGTTCGGCATCAGTAGCGCGGTCGGCGAGAGCGCCCCGTGGGCCGACTCGATGGCCTGCGTGTAGACCCCGTGGTTGAACTCCTCGCCGGCGTCCACGGTGTGGATAGCGTCGACGCCCTCGCGGTTCAGGTCGTCGGCGAACGCCTCGACGTCGCCATTTATTACGAGCAGGTGGAGGTCCCCACCGAGTTCGTCCGCGAGGCTCCGACCCGCCGTGATCATCTCGAAGGAGACGTCCCGGAGGGCCCCGCGCCGGGACTCCGTGACCGCCAGGACGTCCGTCATCCCTCGACCACCCCCTTCTCGCGGAGGAACGTGGCGAGATCGTCGGCGGTCTCCTCGGCCGACCCCTCCCAGATGGTGGCGTCGCTCTCGGACTCGGGCTCGTACATCGAGGTGCGCTCGACCGGCGTCTCGAGGACGCCCGCGTCGAACCCGAGGTCGGAGAGTTCCTGGACGTCGAGCTCCTTGCGCTGGGCCTGCCGGATCCCCCGGAGACTGGCGTAGCGGGGCTCGTTGATACCGGTCTGGATGGTGAGGACGGCGGGGAGTTCGACCTCGGTCAGCTCCTCGAGGCCGCCCTCCAGTTCGCGGTGGACGTGCGCGACGTCGTCCTCGAGTTCGAGGGAGTTGACGACGGCGGCCCACTCGTAGCCGACCCGTTCGGCGAGCGCGACGCCCGTCGCGCCGTAGGAGTCATCGTTCGACTGGACGCCCGTGAGCACGAGGTCCGGCTCCTCGCGCTCGACGACCGCCGAGAGGAGCTCCGCCTTCGTGTTCGCGTCGAGGAACTCGGCGGCCTCGACGTCGTCGTCCCAGATGCGGAGCGCCCGGTCGGCGCCCTTCGCCAGGGCCATCCGGATGGTCTCCTCGCTCCGCTCGGGACCGACGGTGGCCGTGACGACCTCCACGTCGTCGTTCGCCTCGGATATCCCGACCGCCTCCTCGACGGCGTAGTCGTCCCACTCGTTGAGATCGTAGTCCAGGTAGCGGTCGTCGACGTCGAGCCCGGAGATGTCGAACTCGTCCTCGACCTCCGCCACCTCCTTTACGCTGACGAGTACCTTCATGGTCTGTAGTCGGCAACACGTCGCGTTCGTCGGCGGATAAGCGTTTCCGAACGCGACGGCCCCTGCCGGGAAGCGCCCCGAACTGACGGCTCCCGGCTGGCGACGCCGGGCCCACCGGGGCACCGGTCCGACAGGGGTCAGTCGGGAGCCAGGGTGGCGAGAGCGGTTCGCGGCGGCCCGCCGGCGGAGGTCGGGGCGGGGTAGGGGTCGACGCTCCCGCCTACTCCCCGAGCTCGCCGGGCTCCTCGTCCGGGAGAGTGATGAGGTTCTCGCGACCGATCCGGAGCTTGTCGATCCGACCGGCCTCGTCCATCGAGGAGAGCAGCTGGGAGACCTTCGCGTTCGACCAGTTGGTCTCCCTGACGATGTTCGCCTGCTTCATCCGCCCGCCGTTCCGGCGGAGCAGGCGTTCGACCCGCTCCTCGTCCGAGAGCAGCTCGGGGTCACCCACCGGTTCCTCCTCGGCGTCCCCGCCCTCGTCTCCGTCGGTCGGTTCGGGTTCGTCCGCCCCGGCTTCGCCGGTCGGCTCCGATGGGGGCTCCGCCCCGGTCGCCTCGACCGCGCTCGCTCCCGCCTCGCCCGAGTCCGGACCGGAGCTGGCGTCAGAGTCGATCCCACCGTTGGCCTCGGCGACCGGTCCGAACGGCGTCTCCCGCCGGAGGAACAGGTAGACGACGAGCAGCAGGAGGCCGACGCCGAACAGCCCGCCGACGATCGGGAGGAGCTGTCCGTCGAAGGGGCCGGGGGGCGGGCTCGCCGAGTCGGTGGCGTTCGGCGGTTCGGGCGGGGGCGTCAGTTTCCGATAGGTGATCGAGAGGTAGCCCGGCTCGAACGCCGTCGGCCCCTCCCAGACGAGCGAGCCGTTCCGGAACGAGTCGGCCGACGGGGCGGTGTCGATGCGGTAGCCGGTCGGTGGGCTGACGACCAGCCGCTCGTCGGCCGTCAGACCGGGGAGCCAGGTCCCCGTCCCGAGCTCGAACGCATCGTTGACCCGGACGGTGTCGCCGGTCACCCGCCCGAACGAGGTCCACGTGAGCCTCGTCACGAGTCGCCCGGTCCCGTTCTCGACGACGCGGTTCCGGCTGACGTTCCGTATCGCCATCTCGCGGTCCGTCCCCTCGTCGGCGGCCTCGGCCGCCCGCTCCATCGTCCGGAGGTAGTTACCCCCCACGTCGCCGCGCTCGAACTCCTCGGCGAGACGCTCGAACGCCCGGGTGTCGTTCGTATCGGCGAGGTCAAACCTGTGTGTCACCGTCCAGCGGGCGTCACCGTCGGCGGTGATCTCCAGTTCGAGCACCGTCACGTTCGGATCGAACGTGCCGGCCTGCAGCGCGGGACGGTCCGGGACGGGCGCCCGGTCGGGTGCCGCGGCTGGTGCACCCGCCGCGACGCCGGGCGGTCCAGCGAGCGCGAGGAGGAGCGCGAGGACCAGCAGGAGCGTGGAGGGCGGCCCGAGCCGCATGTCAGGGGTCTCACGTTCGGGCGGCAAAACGCTTTCCATGAGTGGATGAAACGTCACGTGCCCCGATGAAGGGTCTGCGCGTCTCTCGTCGCGTCTCGCCGTCCCGCCGCCGGCGTCGACTCGGGGGCGGTCCGGACGGACGGGTTTTTGTTTCGCGCCGTCTAGCGCTGATCATGGACGGTCCCCGAACGGCCGCTCTCGCGGTCGCACTCGCCATCCTCCTCGGCCTCTCGCCGGTGGCCGCCCTCCCCCTCGACGCCGGCGCGAGTGCGGCGGCACGGTCACCCGACCCCGGGACGTCACTGTCAACGGACACCCCGGTCCCGTCGCCGGCGGACGCCCCCGCGTCCGTGGTCGGCGCTCCCGGCCCGCCCACGGTGGGCGCTCCCGTACCACCCGTCACGGGCGGGCGGAACACCACCGCGTACCTCGCCGTTCCGACGCCCGAGATCGAACGGACCCGGTTCGGAACGGCACGCGTCGACGCGGCCGGGGCCGCCGCGCTCGACCGGAGCGAGCTCGAGGGCCGGTACTCCTATCTCTCGCTGGTCGAGTCCTTCACCGCCGCGGGGACGACGGCCGAGCGCGGGGCCGTCGTCGAGTCGGCCCTGACGCGGCTCGACGCTAGCGTCGCGTCCCTCGAACGGCGCGAGCGTTCGGCGCTGACCGCGTTCAACGACGGTGACATGGCCACCGAGACCTACCTCCGCGAGCTCGCCGCCGTCGACGCGAGGGCCGACGAGCTCTCGCGGTCGCTGACGCAACTGTACGAGTACGTCGACTCCATGCGCGACCCGCCGGTCGCCCCGGCCCAGATCGCCGGGCTGAAGACCCGGCTCGTCGGTCTCCGCGGGCCGGTGCGGGACCGGGTCGCCGACGCCATGCTCGGGGAAACCGAACCCCTGCGGGTGTCCGTCGAGACGTCGGACACCGCGGTCGTCCTCGCGACGGTGACCGGCTCCGAGTTCAACCGCCAGTACGTCCGGGAGGCGCACCTTCCGTCCGCCAGAGATCCCGACGGGGCCGACCGGTTCCGTACGGACGGCGGCTACGACCTCGAGGCGGCCCGGGGCCGGGCGAGCGAGCTCTACCCCTGGACGTTCGAGAACGCGGGACCGACCTCGACCGGCCTGCGCACGGGCGAGCCGTACCTCTACCGCGCGGGGGTCTACTCGGTCAGCGTCGACCACCCCCACGGGACCGCGGGACAGGGGGACCTCGTCACCTATATCGACGGGGCCACGGGCGAGGTGTTCCGCGAGGTGCAGTTCAAGGACGTCTCGGAGGTCCCGACGGCCGAACCGCGGTCGAACCGCTCCGAGGGGCTCCACGTCGCGGTCAACCGGACCCACGCGGGCGGTCCGGTCTCGATCCGCGTCCGCTCGAACGTCACGGACGAGGCGGTCGACGCGACGGTGTCGATCGACGGCGAGCCGGTCGGGACGACGGGGTCCGACGGGCAGCTCTGGACCGTCGCCCCTCGCGAGGCGTTCACCGTCGGGGTGCGGTCCGGTGACAGCAACGTCACCGTCGGGCCGATGCTCCCCTCCGCCGACCTCTAAGGTTTATGTACTATACCGGGACCACCCGGGCACGTGACCCGCGGCTCGCCGGTCGGTCCCGACCCCTCGCTCGACCGACGGGCCGTGGCGCCCGTCGTCGGGGTCGTCCTCCTGGTCGCGCTGACGGTCGCGCTCGCGGCAGCGGTCGGTGCCGCCGCCCTCGGCGCCGCCGGTGACGCCCCCGACCCCGGCGGAGAGCGGACGGTCGCTCTGTCGCTCTCGGTCGACGCCGGGACCGACCGACTGACGCTCGTCCACCGCGCCGGCGCGCCGCTCGACGCCCGGCAGCTCCGGGTGCGGATCCGCGTAGCAGGAACCCCGCTCGAACACCAGCCGCCGGTGCCGTTCTTCGCCGCTCGCGGGTTCCGCGCCGGGCCGACCGGCCCGTTCAACCCTGCCGCCGATCCGCGGTGGACCGCCGGCGAGCGCGCGAGCCTGCGGCTCGCGTCGACGAACGCACCCGGGATCGACCCCGGCGACCGGGTGGTCGTCCGCGTCGCGGTCGACGACCGGCGAGTGGCAACGCTGTCCGGGCGGGGGTGATCCGTATCAGGCCTCGACCGGGTCGTCAGTCGTTCCTCGGGACTCGGAGCCGTCCCCACCGTCGGTCTCGCCCTCGACGTCCGCGTCGGTTCCGGTCCCCGGTCCTCCGGGGACGGTCGCCACCGTCGTTATCGCGCGCGGGCTCCCCGGGCGGCGCTGCTGGATGTGGTGTTCGAACGTCTCGAAGCCGGCCTCGGCGAACATCCGGTCGGCCTCCGCCTCGTCGTAGAACAGCATGATGGCGTCGGCGAGCTTCCCGAACAGCGTCGAGTTCGGGTAGTCCGGCCCGACGACGAGCACGGTTCCGCCGGGGTTCACGACCCGCCGGAACTCCCGGAGTGCGGCGACCGGGTTCGGCCAGTACTCGATGGAACCCGACGACCAGAGCGCGTCGAACGAGTCGTCCTTGAACGCGAGTCGCTCGGCGTCGCCGCGGTAGAACTTAACGGACCCACGCTTGCCGAACTTCGAGAACGCCCGCTCTAACTGGTGGGCCGACTGGTCGAGCCCGTGGACGTGCTCGGTGTGCCCGAGCAGCCCCTCGGTGGCGAACCCGGTCCCACAGCCCACGTCGAGGACGACGTCCTCCGGACCGACGTCGAACCACTCGAGGGCCTCGTCGCGCATCTCCTCGTTCCAGATGAACGGGTTCACCTCGTCGTACACCTTCGAGAGGTACTTGTAGAAGAGGCGAGCCCGTGCCTTGTCCTCGAGGATGCCCATCGCCGCCGAGTAGCCGTCCCGCGGGCATAACACCCCCGGATTCGGCATCACTCGGCGCCGTTCCCGGCGGGTCTTGTTCACTTCCTATAATTTCAATAATAATTTACAAATTCGAGAAGAACAAACGACAGGTACGACAGACCCGTCGCGAGCGATGGCCCGATAATCCAAAACGCGACGAATCGAACCACAGTAGAGGGATCGAACAGCTGTGGAAGGTCTTGTGCGTCCACGGCGGATTCCGCCCCGATTCGTGGCACGCCGTTTCCGGCCTCGGCGGTGACTGCATCGGCGGATATTTCCGTTTCGATGTCTCCTCTCACCAGATCTGTCGCCGTCGCCGAGCGCGTCGCCCGACCCCACCCGAGGCCGACGAGACACATGACAGTCGATAGTGCCAGACTGATCGGAATCTCCAGCCACGAGGCGACGGTGGTGATGCTGGCTTCCACGGTGAAGACCTCCTGTGAGACGAGATCCCCCCGAGCGTGTCGATGACATTACGACCGACGGTCCATCCCCCCAGAAAGACGAAGACCGTCATGAGTGCCGCCGCCGCGGTCTTGTTGATGATCCGAGCGCCGACGGGCGGCCGACGAGCAGGCGTCACAACTATTCCAGGGAGCCCGCGAACTCGGAACGCCCCCGGCACGGGTACGCGGGGTTTCGCAACTACCATATATGCGGTGACGCAAACGTCGGACGATACGAACATGGCGAGGCCAGAGGTTCTGAACCGGATACAGGAGGCCGAATCCGAGGCCGACGAGATCGTCGCCGAGGCCGAGGCCGACCGGGAGGAACGAATCGAGGAGGCCCGCGAGGAGGCCGAGCGCACCCGCCAGCAGGCCCGCGAGGAGGCCGAGGAGATGCGCGAGGAGCGCCTGGCGGAGGCCCGGGCGGAGATCGAACAGGAGCGAGAGACCATCGTCGCCGAGGGGGAGACAGAGCGCGAGGCGCTCGAGTCCAGCGCCGAGGAGCGCGTCGACGAGGTGGTCGAGCACGTGGTGGACCTCTTCGAGGAGGCGGTGCATGCTCAGACCTGAGCGCATGTCCCGGGTCTCGGTGACGGGATCCAAGCGCGTGATGGAGGCGGCGGTCGAGGCGGTCCACGAACTCAACGTCGTGGACGTCACCGACTACGACGGCGCCTGGGAGGGGTTCGCCCCCGGGAACCCGACCGAGGGTGCCGACGAGGCCGCCGAGAAGCTCGTCACCGTCCGGGCGCTGAAGTCCATCCTCGAGGTCGACGAGGAGGACGCCGGACCGGCACGCATCGTCTCCGAGGCGGAGCTCGAGACCGAGCTCGAGGAGATCCGCGAGCGGGTCAACGAACTCGACGACCGGCGCGACGAGATCGACGCCGAGCTCCGGTCGGTCGAGGAGCGGGTCGACGCCATCGGGCCGTTCGTCGACGTCGGTATCGACCTCGACCTGCTGTCGGGTTACGAGACCCTCTCGGTCGCCGTCGGCGAGGGCGACGAGGCGGCGATCAAGCGCGAGCTGGGTGAAACCGCGGGCATCGAGCACTTCGAGACCTTCTCCGGCGGCGAGGGGAGCGACGCCCTCGCGGTGTTCGCCTATCCGGCGGTCGATCTCTCGGACGCCCTCGTCGGTGCGCGGTTCACGTCGGTCGAGATCCCCGACATCGAGACGGTCCGCGAGATCGGCGACGCCGTCGACCCGGAGGCGTACGTCGACGCGCTGGAGCAGCGCCGCCACGAGCTCGAATCGAAGCTCTCGACGGTCGAGAGCGAGCTCGACGAGATCCGGGCCGAGGTGTCGGGCTTCCTCCTCGCCGCCGAGGAGCGGCTCGCCATCGAGGTCCAGAAGCGCGAGGCGCCGCTCTCCTTTGCGACGACCGAGAACGCGTTCGTCGCCGAGGGCTGGATCCCCACGACGCGGTTCGTCGACCTCGTCGAGGGGCTCCAGGACGCCGTCGGCGATCACGTCGAAGTGGAGGAGCTGGAGCGTGCGGACTACGACAGCGAGGGCCACGCCAGCGGCCGCGAGGAGGTCGGCGGCGCGCCGGGCGGCGAGCCGACGGCCACGGACGGCGGCGAAGCGAGCCAAGAGGAAGCCGTCCCCGACGGCGGTCACGCCCACGGGGGTGACCGACCCATGAGCGACAGCGAACCGCCGGTCATACAGGACAACCCCGTGCCGGCCAAGCCGTTCGAGGCGCTCGTCGAGGTGATCAACCGGCCCAAGTACTCCGAACTGGACCCCACGGTCGTCGTCTTCCTGACGTTCCCGGCCTTCTTCGGGTTCATGATCGGCGACCTCGGCTACGGGATACTGTACATGGCCATCGGCTGGCTGCTCTACACCCGGTTCGACAGCGACATCATCCGGTCGCTCGGCGGCGTCGCGCTGTGGGCCGGCGGGTTCACGGCGCTGTTCGGCGTGCTGTACGGCGAGATATTCGGGCTCCACCAGCTCGGCGAGATCGTCTGGCCGAGCGGTTCCCCGCCGCTGCACAAGGGGCTCTCGCCCGAACACGCCGACTTCGCGCTCGGCTGGCTCGTGATCAGCCTGCTCGCCGGCGTCCTCCACCTGACCGTCGGGTGGATCATCGACTTCTACGAGAACCTCGGCCACGGCGTCGCGGACGCGGTGTACGAGAGCGGTTCCTGGCTGCTCATGATGTTCGGACTGTGGACGTGGATCTTCGCCGGCGCCTTCGACTCGGCTCCGGGGCTCCTCTACGGCTCGAACAGCGTCTTCAACGGCCACCCGTTCCCGTTCGGCTTCACCGGGTTCCCGGAGACCGCCGGGCTCGTAGGGCTCGCGGTGTTCGGGCTCGGCCTGCTGTTGCTGCTCTACGGCGAGCCCATCGAGGGCGTCGAGTTCCTGAACGTGCTCGTCAACGTCCTGTCCTACACGCGGCTGGCCGCGGTGCTGCTCGCCAAGGCGGGGATGGCGTTCGTCGTCAACCTGCTGTTCTTCGGCGTCTGGGTCGAACAGACCGACCACGGCGCCGCGTGGCACTTCGGCGTCGGTGGGATGCCGAGCCCGGGGGCGACCGAGTTCCACGGTGCCGAGGTCGCCAACATCATGTTCGGCGGGCTGCTCCACGGCGGCGTCGGTGCGGTGCTGCTCGGCCTCGTCGTCCTCGTCGTCGGTCACCTGTTGGTGCTGGCGCTCGGTATCACGAGCGCCGGCCTGCAGGCGATCCGTCTCGAGTACGTGGAGTTCTTCGGGA
>JAZKST010000092.1:0-7430 GCA_036625905.1 Haloarculaceae archaeon | reverse complement strand
ACGAGCCGCGGTCCGGGCCGTAGTCGTAGTAGTACGAGTGCTCCCAGACGTCGAGTGCGAGGATCGGGTGGCTACCCCAGAGCGCGCCCTGGTCGTGCTTGTCGACGACGAGGTTGCGGAGCTGCTTGGCGACGGGGTCGTAGACCAGCAGCGCCCAGCCGCCCGCGGCGCCCGCGGCGGCCTCGAACTCGCCCTTCCAGCCCTCGTAGGAGCCGAAGTCCTCCTCGATGCGGTCGGCGAGTTCGCCCGAGGGCTCGCCGCCACCGTCGGCGTCCATGCACTCCCAGAACAGGGTGTGCAGGTAGTGCCCGCTGCCGTTGTGGGTGACGTTCCGCATCGCCCCGCCCGAGGAGCCGAAGTCACCGGCCTCGCGGTTCTCAGCGAGCGTCTTCTCGGCGCTCTCCAGGCCGTTCACGTACCCCTGGTGGTGGGTATCGTGGTGCCACGTCAGTACCTGCTCGTCGAGGTACGGTTCGAGGGCGTCGTAGTCGTAGGGGAGCGGCGGCAGTTCGGGGTTCGAGTGCTCTGGCATAGTTATGTGGACCTCCGGACTACATGTCTCCAGCATACGTGTTAAAGGTTGAGGGAGAGGTGTTACCAGGGGTCACCGACCGTCGATCCGGGGGACGTCCGGGACGCCGCTGTCGTTCCGGGCGAGCGTCGGCGGGCTCCGGTCGGTCCCCTCGCTCACGACAGGTAAACGTATCGCGGCGAGCCGGGGAAACCGACTTCACCCCGGGTCACCTACCGGGTCGATGATGAGTCGGCCATGACCGGGGCCACGGTCCTCGTGGCGGGAGCAGACCCGGAACTGGTCGAACCGATATCGGACGCCCTCGAGGGACAGTTCGTCGTCCTCGTCGCGAGGGACGCCGAGGTCGCGCTCCGCCGGCTCCGGACCGCCCGCGTCGACGCACTCCTCGTGGGCGCGGGGTTCGCCGACGGTGGGCCGCTCGCCTTCCTCCGGGAGACGCGAGCGCTCGTCGGCCCCGAGCTCCCCGTCCTCGTGCTGACCGGCGACGCGTCGCTGGCGGCGTCCGCCCTCGAGGCGGGTGCGACCGACTACGCCGACCCGGACGTCGCTCTCGAACACCCGACCCTGCTGGTCGGGCGGGTTCGGACCCTCCTCGACGGTCCGGGTCCGAGCGACGCGGGGCTCGTCCCGACGGCGCTCTACACGGCCACCCGCGATTTCCCGGCGGCCGGCCGGGCCCACGACGCTATCGAGCTCGGCCTCCGCGTCGAGACCGACGACGATCCCCTCGTCCGGGCGGCTGCGCGGGCCGACTGTCGGCTGACCCTCGCGGGGATCACCCCTCGGCCCGGCGGTGGCGGGCTGCTCCGGGTCGACGTCCACGGCAACGACGACCGCTACGAAGCCGTCCGTCGGACCGTGCAGGCGTCGCCGGGCGTCGTCGAGGCCGAACCGATCGAGGGCGACGGGGAGGCGCTGACGCTGCTCGTCTCCGAACTCGGGCTCCTGTCCCACCTCGCCGACCACGGGGCGACCGTCGGATCGCTGGCCGTCGACCCCGAAGGGGCCGACGTCACCGTGGGTCTCCCGGGGAGTGCGGACGTCCGGTCGTTCGTCGAGACCTGTCGCGCCCGGTACCCGGGGACCGAACTCGTCGCCCGGCGGGAGTACGAGCTCCCCGACGACCGCGACGCCGTGGCGGTACGCCTCCCCGGGGAGCTGACCGACCGCCAGCGCGAGGCGCTGCTGGCCGCATATCGCGAGGGGTACTTCGAGTGGCCCCGCGAGTCGACCGGCGAGGAGATAGCCGAACGGCTCGGCGTCTCCGCCCCGACCTTCCACCAGCACCTCCGCAAGGGACTCGGCCGGCTGCTCGACGCGGTCACCGAGGACGTCCCCGAGCGAGGGGTCCAGCGCTGATGGGGGAACGGTCCCGACAGCCGACCGGTAACGGCCAAGTGCCCTCGCTCCGGGACGTCCGTCATGAACACGCGCTCGGTGCCGGAGCGTGGCGAGGTGGTGACGTGAGGCGGTTCGTCGTTCTCGGCCACGAAGCGGCGCCCGACCCCGGGTTCTCCCTGGACGACCTCCCCGGTGCGGGCCGGCTGGACGTGCTCTGTCGGTGCATGACGGACGCACTGCTGACCTCCCACGGCGTCCGCGGGGACACGACCGTCTCGCTGGTGTTCGGCGACGAGTACACGGTACGGTTCGAGGGGAGCGAGGTCCGTCGGCTCAACCCCGACGAGCGGTCGACCGGCGCCCGGCTCCGCGACGCCCTGGCCGCGAGGGACGGCGCCATCGGGGCGATGGAGGCCGAACCCTCCCCGGGCGTATACGTCGGCCGCCGGGGCTTCGAGGCGACGCTCGATCGACTCGACGGGACGGTGGTCGAGCTCCACGAGGACGGCACACCGGTCGTCGAGGTCGACCCGCCCGAAGACGTGGTGTTCGTGCTCTCGGACCACCGCGACTTCACGGCTGCCGAGGCCGAGCTGCTGGCGGAGCGCGCGGACGCCCGGGTCACCCTCGGTCCCGAGCGGCTCCACGCCGACCAGGCCGTCACCGTCGCGCACAACTGGCTCGACACCGACGGGTTCGCGCGGTACTGATCGGTCGGGACCTCCGGGGACACGCCGCTCCGCGGCCGACAGCAGGACCAGCGAGTTCGGGTCGGTTCCGGGTCCAGGTCCCCTCTGTCCACTCGGGGCACGTCCCGAAGCCGACGGTCCCGGCCCACCAGACCACCCCGGCCGCGAGCAGGTGTGCGGGCAGCACCACGAGGAGCGACATCTCGACCCGGCGACCGAGCAGGGCGGTCCTGACGGGGGTCGACGTCGGGGTGCCGGAACCACTATATATAGTTGTCGCCCATATCGAGGTATGAAGCGGATGGTGGTGGTGGGGATGCTGCTGTGGGGGGTAGCGCTCGGGACGTCGGGGGTGGCCGTCGCCGGCACTGTCGCGTCCGACGAGGTCGAGTCGACGACGGAGAACGTGACCCAGACGCTGGAGAACGGGACGCTCACCGTCGTCGGCTTCGGCGGCGACGTGTGGGCCCGGATGAGCAACGAGAGCGTCTCCGTGCGGGCGGAGACGGGGGAGACGACGGTCGGACTCGAGGAGCTGGGGACCGAGAACGCCTCGGGGTCGCTCTCCTCGCCGGCGCTCGGGGACGGGACGGCCGATCCGCTCCGGACCGGGCTCTGTGCTTCCGGCCTGAACGGGTCCGACTCGCCGGTCGGCGTCACCGTCGACGAGGAGGAAGAGCGGGCCGACGTGGCGTTCCGGGGGTACACGGAGCCCGATCCCCGGGATGCGTCGGCCGAGGCGGTCGTCTCGTCCTGTACCGGGTAGCGGCCGTTCCGCAACCATTAAACGGACCAGGAGCCTTGTGCGGGATGCGGGCCGGTGGGGTAGCTTGGTATCCTTCGGCCTTCGGGTGGCCGTAACCGCAGTTCAAATCTGCGCCGGCCCACTTCTGCCCGCGCACGGGACGAAGCTACGTTCTCTCCACGTCGAACCACAGAGGGGACGCGACGAGCGCATAAAAGACGACACGGGAACCCGAGAGTCGACGCCGGCAGTACGGTACGAACCGGATCACATGGACATCGAATCAGAAGTCCTATACCACGAACAGCCGTGGGTGGCCGACGGGAGTAGTCGCGGAACGTCTGGAAGCCGCTAATGTCACGTAATCCACTGGGTGCCGGTATGAAGGCGCTCGCCGGTGGCGTTGCACTGTTGATGATCGTGGCCCTGATCGGGGGAGTCCTCGCCTACAAGCAGGTTCCGGAAGGACACCAGGGCGTGACGACCGAGTGGGGTGCAGTGACGGGCGAGACGCTCGACCCCGGCGCACACTGGAAGATACCCATCATGCAGGGCGTACAGGACGTCGAGATCCGCCCGCGGACGTACACGATGAGTCAAACGCAGAGGGAAGGGGAGCGGGTGACAGCCGATGCCGTCGAAGTGAAGACGGTCAACGGATCGACGGTGGCGGTCGACCTGACGGTTCGCTACTTCATCGAACCCGAACAAGCCGACCGCTTCGTCGCCGAGTGGAACAACGAACGGCAGATGGAACAGCGGCTGATCCGGCCGACGATTCGTTCGGTCCTTCGTGACGAGGCGTCGAGTCTCCAGACGACGGGCGAGGACGCCATATACACTCAGGGCGGAAGAGAGGCCCTCGAGGAGACGGCTATTGCGGCACTCCGACAGGAGTTCGAAAACCAGCCCATCGTACTCGAAGCCGTGCAGATCCGGAACATCGACCTTCCGGACCAGATCGACGAGACGCTCGACCAGAAAGAACAGGCCAAACAGCAGGTCGAAGTCGAGCGCGAGCGGGTCGAGCAGGAACGCCAGCGGGCCGAACAGCGCCGGGTCGAAGCCGAGGGCGAAGCGGACGTCATCGAGACGCGCGGCGAGGCGCTTCGGGAGAACCCCATCGTGCTCGATACACGCATGATCGATGCCTACGACGAGGGAACCGTGTTCGTGACCGGCTCGGACCAGGCTATCATGCTCGATGGAACGGACGCGGCGGACGGGTCGGGCTCGGAGACGAGCAACGCGAGTAGCGTGTCGCCGGTCCCGGACGGGTCGTGATGTCCGGTGAGAAACCGATCGTCTCGCGCATCGACCGTCGGAAGCTCCGGCTCGCAGCGGCCGGAACGACGGCGTCGGAGCGAGTACGGGCCGGGGGAGAGTGACGTGGTGGCGAAGCTCGCGCTGGCGCTGGTGGTGCTGACCCTCGTCCTGGTCTCGGCGGTCGTGGCGCTGTACCGTTACTTCGACAAACAGGCCGAGAGAGCGCACGAGAAGGATCTCCAGGCGATGGAACACACGGAGCGGATGGTGGACGTCGCGGAGTCCGGGGGCGGTATCGATGCCGAACTAGAGCGCGAGGGGGAACGATGAGGAGCACACTGACGATCGGGGATACGGAGTCGATAGCGATCCAGCGGACGGTGGGGTTATCCCCGCCGCCCCCCTGATCCGGACGATGGAGATAGGGCTCGACGTGGCCGACGCCGGTGCGGTGGCCGAGCGGCGCGAGGAGGTGCTCCGCGCGGTCCGGGACCACGCGGGGCGTATCGCCCGCGAACTCGCCGTCCTCGACGGCGGTGACTACGGCCGGGAGACGTTCCGGACCGATACCGGGACCTGGACCGTGAAGTACGAGGCCGGCGACCTGGAGTTCCTCCTGTTCGAGGGCCGGGGGAGCGAGACGTACGTCGTCTCGACAAAACGGGACCCCGACCCGGAGGCGCTGGCGACGGCGATGGCCGACTACGAGGCGTTCGTCGCGGCGTTCGACGAGCACGTCGCCTCGCTCGCGGGCGTCCTCGACGAGGTCCCGATGGAGTTCCCCGAAGTGGCTTCGACGGCCGAGGCCGCCGCCGAGCGAGACCGGGTGCTCTCGACGATACGGGAGACGGCCGACGCGATGGCCGGCGAACTCCACCGCTACGAGGAGGGTGACTACGGCACCTTCGCGGCCCGGATCGAGGGGACCCGCTGGGAGCTGAAGTGGGAGGGTGACCGCGCGTCGTACCTCCGGGTCGGCGGCGACGGCGGGACGTACCTCCTCTCGCAGTACGGCCCGCCCTCCGTTCCGGACACCCGCGAACTCGTCGGATCGTTCCCCGCGTTCGTCGGGGCCTTCAACGACCACGTCGTCGAGGTGAGCGTCGAAGCGACCGGGGTCACGCACGACGGACCCCGACCGGATCCGGTCGAGCGGTCCTGAAGGGGTTCGACCCGGAGGGGGGTACTGACCCCGTACTTGTGTACTGCGGTCGCGTCAGTCATCGTAAGCGGCCCTCGATACTTCGGGCGGGGGTCGGTAGGCGCGGACGGGATGGTGGATCGAGGTCCGGTGGGACGGACGGTCGTCGGGAACCCGAAGACGACGACCCTGATGGTACTGTACGCGGTCGTCGTCACCCTGTGCGCGACTGGCCTCGCGGTCGGTCACTGATCGGGGCTCGTCGTCGGAACCGGGGAGTGAGCCGATCACCACGGAGCCCCGTCGTCGACGTCCGACAGTATATCAGGCCGCTCGCCCTCCGACCGGCATGGACGTACGGGCGGAGTTACGGAACAGTTTCGTGGCAGGGATGATCCTCGTCGCGCCGCTCGCGGTGACCGCGTTCGTCCTCCAGTTCGCGTTCACCCGGCTCGCCGGGGTGCTCGATCCGGTCGTCGAGGGGGCGGGACTCGCCGCGTTCACGGCGAACATCCGGCTGCTCGCGCAGGTTCTCGCGGCGCTCCTCATCGTCGTCCTGGTGACGCTGCTGGGCTTTCTCGCCCAGCGCTCCGGAGGGGAGCGGGCGGTCGACGCGTTCGACCGCCTCGTCTCGCTGGTCCCGCTCGTGAGCGTCGTCTACACCGGCGTCAGGCAGGTCTCCGACGCCCTCACCGAGCGCGACACGCGCTTCCAGCGGGTCGTGCTCGTGGAGTACCCGCGGCTCGGCGTCTACTCGCTGGGGTTCGTCACCGGCGACGGCCCCGACGTGGCCGACGAGGTGTCCGGCGAGTCGACGAGTACGGTCATCGTCCCGCACTCGCCGAACCCGACCGTCGGTCACCTGATCGTCGTCCCCGACTCGACGCTCCACGAGACGGACATCTCCGTCCGTCGGGCGGTCCGGATGCTGGTGACGACGGGGGTCGCCGAGAGCGCCGACGACCTCGAACGGCTCCAGCAGGAGGTCGGCGCGCCGGTCGTCGCCGGTGGAGGGACTGCGGGGTCGCCACCGACTCCGGGTACCCGACCCGGGAACGAGGACTGAGCCCGACGCTACGACCCGGGACCACCGCGTTCATGCCCCGTCGAGACTCAGTCGAGACATGGCCGATGAGCGAGACGAGGCCGCCACGGACGCGAGCGCGGAGCGAGACGCGGACCCGCTCGCGTGGGGGACCCGCGGCGGCGAGATCGAGTACAGCTGTCCGGGGTTCGACGTCCGACGGGACGACGTCACGCTGCCCGACGGGACCGAGACGGCGTTCCACTACCTCACCGAGCCGCCGTCGGTCGTCCTGTTGCCCTTCACCACGGACGGCGACGTGGTCGTGATCGAGGAGTGGCGCCAGGCGGTCGGCCGGGTGAACGTCGGGCTCCCCGCCGGGGGGCTCGAGGACGGGGAGGCGCCGGTCGAGGCCGCCCGGCGCGAGCTCGCCGAGGAGACGGGCCACGAGGCCGCCGCGTTCGAGGAACTCGGGGTCTTCGAGCCGGCGAACGGGCTGCTCGACTCGACGTTCCACTACTTCCTCGCCCGGGGCTGTGAGCCGACCGCCGAGCAGGAACTCGACCACAACGAGTCGATCCGGGTCGGCACGGCGTCGTTCGCCGACCTGCGGGACCGCGCGCTCGCGGGCGAGCTGCGGGACGGCCGGTCGGCGCTGGCGGTGCTCCAGTACGCGCTCCGGACGGAGT
>JAZKST010000038.1:0-32306 GCA_036625905.1 Haloarculaceae archaeon | reverse complement strand
CGTAGGAGCCGCGATTCTCCTCCAGGTCGCGGATCTCGACGTCCGTATCGAGGTTCTCGAAGTTGCTGTTCAGCGGAACGTGCCAGTTCGCTTCCCCCTTGCTCGGCGTCTCGTAGCTGTGATTGTCGGTCATCTATTTTCATCTCTGTGAGGCTCGATGCCGAACGGCCCCCACTTGGTTTCGAGAGGTTTGGAATGATATAAAATCCGCCGCCCGTATCGAGTTCGAAGTCACCGGATCAGGTCGCGCCCGATCTCGACGGACCGACGGGCCTACGGAAGTCGACGAGCGAGAGGACATGAACTCTTTTAGATACCCCACGGATGTACGAGTACAGTATGAACGTGCTGGTATTTGTGTCCGATGCTCTGCGTCCGGACCACCTGTCCTGCTACGGGCACCACCGACCGACGTCTCCCGCACTGGACCAGCTCGCGTCCGACGGAGTGCTGTTCGAGAACGCGTTCTCCCAGGCTATCTGGACGGTCCCCTCGTCCGGCTCGATCCTGACGTCGCAGTATCCTCTGACGCACTCCTGTCTCTCTCTCGATCGAAAACTATCCGAGCATTCCCCGCCGCTGTCCGTTCCCCTGAAGAATCGCGGGTTCGAGACTGGGCTGGTCACTGATATGTTCCAGATACAGGAAAAGCGAGGGTTCGGCCGTGGTTTCGATTCGTATCGCTATCTACCCGGCCAGGGGAGGGGACGAGGGATAGACAGCCCAGAGACAGTCGCGGACGAAGCTATCGACTGGCTCGAACGAAACGCCGACGAGGACTTCTTCCTGTTCGTCTGGACCAGCGCGACCCACACGCCGTACCAGACTCCACGGGAACCGGAGTACGCAGACCCGAGCCACCACATCGACGGCTCGGTTCGATCGCTGATGGGCCTGGATCGCGAGCACGTGGAACACGTACGGGACCTCTACGACGACACGATCACCTACGCCGACGACCAGTTCGGCCGGGTCGTGGACGCGCTCCGGGAACTGGAGGTGTACGACGACACGCACGTCGTCTTCACGGCGGACCACGGCGAGGTGTTCGACGAACACGCCCGGTTCGAACACGCCCGGTTCGACTCCCTGTTGAAGAAACTGATACCGCAGAACATCCAGGACGACAAGCAGATCTTCGAACCCGGCAGCCACGTCGGACATCAGGCCCTGCTCCCGTTCGACGAACTCGTCCGCGTTCCCCTCGTCATGAAGTTTCCGGAGGGTGAGTTCGCCGGGGAACGAGTCGACCACTCGGCACAGACTATCGATATCGGTCCGACGATCTTCGATACGATGGGCGCGGAGGTTCCCGAGACGATGCAGGGCGAATCGTTACTTCCCACCGTCCGTTCGGACAGGGCTGTCAACGAGTACGTCTGTTCGACGAGTTCGATAATCCGCTCGCACGTCTACTACCACTCCGTTCGGGGGGACGACCACAAGTACGTGAAGATCGATTCGGACGGTCTCACCCTGGACAAGCTACGCTTCAACCCCCCGAAAGTCCTCCAGGCACAGCTGTTCAAATCCCTGCATCGCGACGATCTCCTTCTCGCTCTCCCCGACGAGACATCGGATGTCATCGAGAACGGAACGAAGCTCACCGAGGAGTACAGACGTGAATTCGAGCGTTGGGAGAAAGCCGTGCGAAGCGGTGGGTCGCTGTTCCCGGAACGACAGCTCGACGAGGACGCGAAGGAACAGCTCCGACAGTTGGGATATCTGAACTGAACCGTCCCAGACCCGAACCCTGACTGATGGTGTCGATCGTCCGTCTGTACTTTACGTCGAACTGTTCTGCGCGAGACGTATCTCCGTCCCGCCACCCTGATACACTCGGTTCGACCCCTCTAGTGCCGGTTCGATGTTCGAGAGGTCGTGAATATCGTACCGGGTGCCTTCTATCAGCACGCCGGTATCCGTGTTGTGTGTCAACAGCATCACGTACGCCGGACCCTCGGTCCCGTCCGCGAGCCCGAGCATCGACGCGTAGATCGCCTTCGACGGGACGTACCCGAGTCTTTCGGTGAGGTCACCGCGATAGTAATCGATGTGTGCCACCGCCCGGTCGTCGCCGTAGATCGTCACCTCCGGTGCCGCGTGGGACCTGACCCACACGTGCGTGTCCACGTTGCACTCCACACACTCGGTCACCTGGAGGCGGAGCTGCGGATCCTCGCTCTCGGCCAGGCGCTGTTCGCTGATCGTCTGGCTCGGCCCGAAGTCCTCGAACACGAGTTCGGCCATCACGCCGGCGTTGAACAGCAGGAAGACACAGAGCAGCACCGAGAACGAGACGGTCCCGACGCGCCGGAGCCGTCGGCGGCCGGCCTCGCCGCCGAACGCCCGCCCGAGCAGTTCGAGGGGCCGCTCGACCCCGACGACGGCGAACGGGACCGTGAACGCGAACGCGATCATCATGACCCGGGCGACGTTGAACCCGTCCCCGCCGGGGAGGAACGAGGCGCCGAGGATCCCGAGGAACCCGACGCCGAGTGCGAGGTACTCGTCGTCGAAGGTCGTCTCTCGCCGTCGGAGCCGAAGCAGGAGGGTGATCGCGATGCCGAGCACCATCAGCACCCCCACGACGATGTAGAGGTTCCGCGATATCGCGACCGACTGCGAGCCGCCGTAGCTCTTGGTCGCCGCCTCGGCGGCACTGCCGGTGAACTCGCCGTAGAGGATGCCGTCGATCTGCGCCTGGACCTTCGTGGGGAGCGGGCCGAACTTCTCCGCGTCGTCGGTGAGCAGGTACCACGCGACGACGAACGTCGACATGAACACCACGAACGGCGCCCTGAGCAGGGAGCGGATCCGCGCGGACGCGACGCCGCCGTCCGTCCGCAGACGGCTGGCGAGGAGCCCCCCCTCACCGAACCGCAGGTAGTCGTACGCCATCAGGAGCCGGACGAACACCGCCGAGGCGATGAGCCCGAAGACGACGAGGTAAGCGGTCCCGTAGTGGGAGACGCCGACGCCGGCGCCGAACAGCACGCTCAGGACCACCTTCTGGAGGACCTCGAGGTCGGTGTCGCTCAACACGAGGCCGAGCAACACCAGGAAGAGGACCGGCGTCGCCACGCGACCGCCGCCGGGGTACAGCGTGTAGTACGGGAACGAGAACATGAAAAGGCAGGTCCCGATGAAGCTCCGGCGGTCCGAGAGGTACCGCCGAAACACCTCGAACAGTATCAACGGGATGAACGAGACGACGAACGGGTTGATGCCGCTCCACTGGAGCCCGATCGAGAGGTCGTTCAGGATCGCGTACGTGGGGTAGAGGACGGCGTTCGGCAGCACGGACCCCGTCTCGATCAGCCACCGCCCGTTTCGCACCGTCAGCACGGCGGTCTGGTGGCCGCCACCGGATCCGAACCGACCGAAGTACACCAGCGCCAGCGAGATGGTCCACACGGCCAGTGCGAGCCAGCGCGAGGTCCGCCCGGAGAGTCCGACCACGACCGGCGCGACCGCCACCAGGAGCAGCATCGCGATCAGCACGACGTTCGTCTCCGCGAGGACGTACACCGCCGTCCCCAGGAACGAGACGAACGGCAACAGCAGGAGCGAGAGCGGGACGACGTCGAACACGCCCCTGGTCGGGACCTCCGTCTCGAACCGGACCTCCCTTCGATGGATGGCGGCTGCGAGGCCGACGACCACGACGAGGAACGTCGCCAGGAGCGGGCCCTCGGAGAGCGGCCGCATCACCCCGAACACCGGGTAGACCATACTCATCACCGTCCCGACGATCATGATCGAGAGGAGGCTGAGCCCGACCGCGTAGCCGGCCATCGTCGCGAGCCGCCGCCGGTCGATCCCGAGCGCGACCAGCAGGAGCGCCCCGGGGACGAACGTCAGGTAGCCGGTCACCACCACCTCGCGGAGGAGCGAGACGGAGAGGCCGGCCCACTCGACGCCGGCGATCACCAGCACGACCGCCTGGACCGCGAGCGCCCCCCTGAGGACGTCCCGGTGGGTCAGGATGGCGCCACCCGATGTGGACCGACGCTCGAACCCGTCCGCCGTCGGTTCGTACCCGCTCATCGTTCGACCTCCGCGAGCAAGGCGTACACGTCCACGAGGGCCTCCGATCGCCTCGACCACTCCCACTCCTCGGCGAGTGCCCGGGCCGCCGTCGCCATCTCCCGTCGGCCCTCCACGTCGCGAAGCACCTCGGCGACGGTCTCCGCGAACGGGCCGTCCGCCGGCACGCTCCGCCCCGCCCCGCGTTCGGCCAGTTCCGCGGCCGCGTCGGGGCCCTCGGTCACCACCGTCGGCACGCCGAGCGCCGCGTAGTAGAACAGCTTCACCGGCGAGGAGGCCTGCTGGAGCCGCGAGGGGTTCTGGGGGTTGATCGCGACCGCCGCGCCCGCGACCAGCTCGAACGCCTCCTCGTCCGGGAGGTACCCCTCGATACGGAGGGTGTCGAGCCCGTACCGCTCCTTCGCCTCGACGAGGTCCTCGCGCCGTGCGCCGTCGCCGACGACGACGAACTCCTCGACCTCGGGGAGCTGTGCCACCTCGACGAACGCCTCGACGTCGAGCTTGGGGTGGAGCGTCCCGAGGAAGACCACGCGCCCCTCGACGGTCTCCGTGTCCTCGAAGCCCGCCACGGTCTCGGCGAAGTAGCCGTTCGGAATGACGTCGATCCGATCGGTCGGGACATCCCACTCCTCGGAGACCATCTCGCGCATCCGCTTCGAGACGACCACGACTCGAGCCGCGTTCCGGACGGCCTTCCCCTCGATGAGCCGTATGGCTCGCTGGACCACTTCACCGAGCGGGAGGTCGCCGTAGAGCGGGGACGCGAACGCCAGGTCGTGCATGTCGAGGACGAACCCGGAGCAGCCGAGAAACGAACCCACCCCACCGAGCGTCGAGTGCTCGAACTGCAGCGTCGCGTCTCGTTCCGTGGCCAGTCCCTTCGCTCGCCGGGCGATCCGGACGGCACGCACGGGTTGTGACGCCGTACTCCCCGAGGCGACGTCCACCGTTCGTATCTCCACTCCCGTGAGATGGTCGGCGTACGACCTCTCGGGCGACGGGACCACCAGCGTCACGTCGTGACCGGCTCGCTGGAGCCCGGTCGCGAAGGCGCTCACCCGGTTCGTCCCACCGCTCTGCTGGCTCACGTCGCCACCGTGTGCGATGACCACCGGTCGACGACCGGCATCCCGCCCGGTGGACCCCCCCTCCGACGCCTCGTCAGGACCTCTCATGACACGTGCACCACTCATGCTCCGCTCGACCGGCATGGGACCGTCGTGCCGGCCCCACGACCGTTGACACTCGCTCTTTCGGAGGCTGCGTGCCCCGGAGTAAAACCTCTTCGGGTGAAATCCGCTCGGTGTACGTCACCCGAGGGGCTCGTGGCGCGCGATCCGACCGATGACGGGACTCCAGCCCGTCTCCGCCGGGCCCTCGGCCGTCTCACGCGTCCTCCGCGACGAGGCCGGCCACGGCCGCGACGTCGTTCCCTTCGGCCTCGCTCGCCCGCTGGTGGGCGACGAGTCGGCCACAGAGATCCCGTAGCTGGCCGTCGTCGATGCGTTCCGGGTCCCCGTCCTGCGCCCGGTAGAGTTCCTCTCCCGTCCCGTCGGTGACGTACCGCCACTCCCGGCCGTACAGCGCCGTCCGGCCGCCCTGCCGTGTCTTCGAGACGACGTACGGCCGCTCCTCTTCGACGGGGTCCCGGTCTTCCGCGACCCGACACAGCATCCCCGGCAGCGACCGGAGCGACACCGGCCCGGGGACGTCCCGGTCCTCGAGCCCCGAGAGCACCAGCGGGACGTGGACGTTCTCGTCGTACAGGTACGGCTCGTGGCCGTAGGTGCCGCGCTCGCCGAACGCCTCGCCGTGGTCGCCGTGGACCGCGACGACCGGGTCGTCCCCGCCGAGGTCCGCGAGGAGCCGCTCTAAGAACGCATCGGAGTAGCGGACGGAGTCGTCGTAGGCGGTCACGAGACGGTCGTGGATCGTCGGGGAGAACGGCGTCTCGTGGCTCTGCCGCCAGAACTCGAAGTTCGCGTGGAACTCCTTCCACCACGGCTGGGTCCGGTACTCCGCACCTGACATGTAGGGGTTGTGGGCGTCCATCAGGAACACCCAGAGGAAGTACGGCTCATCGCCCGACCGGACCCACTCGATCGCCTCCTCGTAGTAGGACTCCCAGGGCTTGAACACCTCCTCGCGCTGCCAGAGGTTGAGGAGGATCCGTGCCATCGAGGAGACCGGGCTCTCCTCCAGGAACCCCTGGAAGACCCGCTGGTAGAGCCCGCTCCGGTTGGACTCGTCCATGAAGTCCTGGAAGCGGTCGAACCCACGATCGAACGAGAAGTGCCGGGAGGTGAACGGGTTCGGAGTGAACGCCGCGGTCCGGTAGCCCCGCCGCGAGAGCATCTCCGGGAGCGAGTCCCGGGCCTCCATGTGTCGACGGATGCGCTCCCGCCGTGCGGCGAGGTCCGACCCCTCCGTCCCCTTGCGCTCGGCCGGGAACTGACCGGTGAAGATCGCCGGCATCGACTCCGGCGTCGCTGGGCCGGGCGCGACGGCGGTCTCGAAGTTCAGCCCCGAATCGGCCATCCGGTCGAGCGTCGGGGTCGTGTCCCGCCCGTAGCCGGCGAACCCGCAGTGGTCGGCACGGAGGCTGTCTACCGTCACGAGGACGACGTTCGGTCGGTCGCTCACAGCGACCCCCCCGCCGCGAGGTCGTCCGCGGCGTCGTCGACCGCCCGCGACTCCGTTTCGGTGTGTCGGTCGTGGGCGAGCAGGCCGGCGAACGCCTCGGTCGCCGCCGCGTCGTCCGTCGCCCGGTCGTGCTGCTCGTCGGGGTCCGAGGCCAGGTCGTAGAGCTCCTCGCCGGACTCGCCCTCGAGGTACTTCCCCCGAGCCGTTCGCACCGCGGCCCGGCGGCTCCCCTCGGCGAACACCTTGCTCGTCACCCACGGCCCGCCGTCCTCGAACAGCGACGGCGCGGGAAACGAGTGCTCCGCGCCCGCGAGGTCGGCGACCGTCGGCGCGATGGACCGGAGGCCGACCGGCCGCTCGATCCGATCCTTTCGATCGGTCCCCGAGACCACCAGCGGGACGTGGATCAGGTCCTCGTAGAGGAACGGCTGGTGGCCGTAGCGCCCGTGTGCGCCGAACTCCTCGCCGTGGTCGGCGTGGACGACGAACACCGGGTCGTCGCCGGCCAGGTCCCGACCCAGGCGGTCGAGGAACCGGTCGCCGTACCTCGTGGAGTCGTCGTAGAGGTCGATCAGCCGCTGGCGCTCGCGCGGGGAGAAGTCGGGCTCCCACCCGTTGTTGAACATCTCGAAGTACTGGCGGAAGGCGAGGTACTTGTCCGCCCGCGAACTCCACCGCTGTTCGTCGGTCGGGGGTACCCACGGGTGGTGCGGTTCGAGCAGCAGCACCCAGAGGAAGTACGGCTCCTCGACGCGCTCGCGCCACGCGAGTATCTCGTCGTAGAAGTCCTCCCACGGGCGCAGTATCTCGTTCTTCGTGAGGACGTTCCGGGCCAGCCGCAGGTACGTCGAGAGACCGCCCCCCTCGATCGAGCGCTCGAACACCCGGTTCCAGGTCCGCTCGACCAGGCCCTCCTCCCGGTCGAGGAAGTCCTCGAACCAGTCGAACCCCTCATCGAACCCGAAGTACGACGAGGCGGGCGGGTTCGGCGACATCGCCCCCGTCGCGTACCCCTCCCGGGAGAGCACCTCGGCGAGCTTCGGGCGCGAGGTGACCTGTGCTCGCTGCTCGTCGGTCCGCCCGACCTCGGGGCTGGCCAGCGAGTGCCGGCCGGTCATCACGCTCGTCATCGAGGCGATCGTCGGCACTCCCGAGGCGACGGCGTTCTCGAAGACGAGACCGTCCCCGGCCATGCGGTCGAGCGTCGGGGTCGTGTCCCGCTCGTAGCCCATGTGCCCGCAGTGGTCGGCCCGCAGGCTGTCGTAGGTGACCAGGACGACGTTCCGGCTCACGCTATGCACCCGCCGGGTGGGGCGGCGCATCGGGCGGGCGGGAGCGGCGATTTCGCGTGCACACTATCTGACTCGTTCGTGACCGTACCCCCCATTCTCGGTCGGGCAAACGACTGTTCCGGACATGAAGGTTTCCACTCCTCCATTCCGAGAGTCGGACCGTACGGGACCCGGGTGGCACGCTGTCGGTTCCGGGGACCGCCCCATTCGATCAGCCCGTCGCCGACAGTAGCCACCCGGAACGACCGAACCGATGGAACCTCCGAGGGGCGCGACCGTTCTCGGTCCAATTCCCCTCCGCCGTCACCTCCTTCGAAAGAGCACTGTCGAGCGTACCTTTATCTCCGGGCCGGATTTCACGTCATCCAGTCGTGGTGTCCACGCTGTCCGAACTCCGCCGGCTCGTCCGCCAGGGAGGGATGCGACGTGTACGTTCCGCTCTATCGGTGGGTACTGGCGGGGCGTACGAGGGGGGTGCGTGGGGGCCGAACGTCCCGCTCGACTTCGTCGATCACGTGAAATCGAGCGAGGTGATCCAGTTCCTCAACCACGAGACCACCGACGGGAACCGGCACGGCGTTCCGATGGCGACGAGACTGACGCTCTACCGCGAGGGGTTCTACAGCCAGGCCGCGGTCCTCTACGACCTCGACCGGCTGGACGAGTACGTCTCCGACTACGCCCGGGCGGAGTACGGCTGGGAGGTCAACGGCGAGTTTCGACCGGTCCTCGACAACAAGCTCCTCTTCCGGAGCGTCCTCGGGGACCACGCGGAGCGACTACCCGCCGTCCACTATCTGATCGAGAACGGCCGGTGTTATCCGGTCTCGAACCGTGGGAACGTAGAGCGTGCGGTCGGGACGGACGCGGTCACCGGACCCGTCGACGACCTGCTCGATTCGCGGGATCGGGTCGTCGTCAAACCCCTCTCGGGTGGTGGTGGGCGGGACGTCCACGTGTGTGAACGCCGGGGCGACCGGTACGTGCTCGACGGGGGGGCGGTACCGGATACGGGCGTGCGGGAGGCGGTCGAGTCCGCCGAACCGTGTCTCCTCACGGACCACCTCGAGCAGGCCGAGTACGCCGCCCGGCTCTACCCGGACGCGACGAACACGATCCGGCTCCTGACGATGGTCGATCCGGAGACGGGTGAGGTCTTCGTCCCCACCGCCGTCCACCGGATCGGTGGGGACGACTCGGCTCCGGTGGACAACTGGTCGAGCGGCGGGTACTGCGCCCCGATCGACCTCGAAACGGGGCGGCTGGGCGCCGCCGTCCGGGGCCCCGAATCCGGTAGCGTCGAGTGGTACGACGAGCACCCGGACTCCGGTGTGCGGATAGCGGACGTCGAGGTCCCCCGCTGGAACCGGATCAGGCGAGGCGTCGTCCGGATCGCCAGCGACATCGACTTCGTCCCGTACGTCGGGTGGGACGTGGTCGTGACCGACGACTCGTTTCGGATCATCGAGGCGAACACGAACTCGGACGTGGACCTGCTCCAGGTCCACGAACCCCTCCTCGCCGACGACCGGACGAGACGGTTCTACGAGCACCACGGGCTGGCCTGATACTGCCGGGGGTAACCACTCCTCATCGCCGCACCGTGGCGGCGATATCGTTCGGGGGCTCGCGTCCGACAGTGTGAGATCGGCCGCTTCGACGCACGCCGTCGGGTGGCCGTGGTACGGTTTCGAGACGGTGACTGTCACATCCCCGACACGGGGCGTCGAAGGAGGTCCCGCGCGCTCCGGGTCGCCCGGTCACGACGGTCGCCGGCGTGGATCCGACTCCCGAGACACCCGTCCGTGTGGTCGCCCGTCGAACGGTGTGGGTGATCCCGACCGTGCGCTCGGGACGTGACGAGCGGCGGATACAGCCCCCTACCCACCGTCAGGACAGGACCCCGTGGTGTTCGAAGAACCGGCGGGTCCGGTCGTCCCGGAGGAGCGGCCGGTGGACCTGTAACGTCTCGACCCCGGGCCGTGCGTTCGCCTCGATAATCTCGAAACCACCCCCCGTACTGACCACGTCCCAGGCGATCATCGGTACGTACCAGAACCGGTCGGCCATCTCGCGGACGCCGGTCGCGATCGACTCCCATGCCTGGATCCCGACGCCGTCGATCGGGGCTCCGGTGTCGGGGTGTTCCTCGAACCACTCCAGTGTGGCCGTGTCCGGATATCGCGTCGCCCGTCCGAGCGTGCCCGTATCGAGGTCCACGACGGCCGAGAGCCCGCCCCGACTCCAGTTGTCGACCGGTCGCGAGTCGTCGGTGCCGATGCGATGGACCGCGTCCGCGACGTACGGCTCGTCCCGCTCGTAGTCCCAGAGCGTGAGGATCCGGACCGTGTTCACCGAGTGTGGGTAGAGGGTGGCTGCGTACTCGGCCTGCCGGACGTACTCGACGGCGAGGTACACCGTCCCGTCCGAGACGGCCTCGAGGACCGGTTCCACACCGGACTTCCCGTTCGTCGTGACTGATCCCTCATCGTCCGACACGAGGAAGACGCCGTGTCCCCCCGATCCGTCCTCGGGCTTGCACACGAGCCGATCCTCCGTCCTCGCCCGCTCGCGGAGCCACCGGGCGAGGTCGGTGTCGAGGACCGTCCCTCTCCCGTCGCTCGCTCGTCCGTTCCTCAGTACCCCGTGAAGGGCCGGAAGCTGCTCCTCGTGGGTGTGCTGGAGGAGTTCCCTGAACGCGAGTTTGTGGTCCGTGAACACCTGCGCTTCCCTGTTGACCTGCCACTGGTCCAGGTACTGGACGTCGTTCAGGTACTCGTCCGTACCGTGGGCGTCGAGATCGTAGAGGACACCCGACTGGCTGAGGAAGCCGTGTCGCCAGCAGTCCAGCCGCCTGCGGAACGGCAGCTCGGTCCTGATCGGGGTGTCGAACTCGTGGTCCCAGAAGAACTTGAACAGCTTGGCCCGCCGGAGGCCCTCGGCTGCCAGCTCGTCGATCATCGGGACCGGCCAGCGAGGAGGCGTTCGACGGACGCCCGTCCGGCGTCCCAGAGCCACACGTCGAGCGGGTACGGCACCTCGAAGAGGACCCGTCCGGCCGCGTAGCCGAGCTGTTCGGCGCGTCCCTCCCCTTCCGTCACGAACCGGTCGAGATCTACCGTCCGGAGCCACGAGAAGAACCCGCTGTCGTCGTACGGGTACTCCCGGTCCCCCTCCCCGTCGAGCTCGTCCCGTATCTCCTCCCAGAACACCCTGTTGGGGAGGTGCAACCGCAGTTCGCCCTCCTCGAACGCCCGACGCGTGTCCGCGAGCGTGGACCCGTCGACGTCGTAGCCGACGGTGTTCGGATCGACACCCTCGACGATCAGTCCGACGATGGTCCGCCGACACTTCGAGCACTCCGAGCAGTTCTCGCCCCGTTCGTCCGAGTAACACGAGCGGACCGTCAGCGGGTCCGAGGTCCCGGCCAGGTAGTCCGCGATGACTCCGATCTTGTCCTGTCTCGACCGGTCGACCTCGGTCATCTCCACTCGCGTACCCTCCCAGGCGATCTCGTCGACGAACGACGGCTGTGCGTTCGGACGGGTCGGGTCGGCGGTGTAGCCGGAGGCCTCGTAGACGACCTCGTACCCCCGGTGGTAGGCGACGGGGGCACACAGCGCCGGGAGCGCGGTGCCGAAGTGGACCGAACCCCACCATCCCCTGTCGATACCGGCCGTGAGGCACGCGTTGACGAGCCCGTAGCGGAGCGCCCGGAAGTTCGACCGGATGCGGTGGACCGTCAGTCCGCGGGGGTCGGCGAACGAGCCGACCTGCTCGTGAACGCTCTCCCACGCCGTTTCGTTGTCCAGGTCCACGTCCGATCCGTGTACCGTGAACAGCGCGGGCTCCTCGCGCCGATGCTCGACGTAGCACGCGAGCGAGTCGACGCCGCCGCTGAACAGCATCGACGACCCCGACGTCGAGGTGTCGTACTCGACCACCTCGTCGTACAGTAGCGGCTCGACGTCCTCGGTGAACACCGCGGGGTACATCCGCTCCAGCGCCGACTGCAGCCGGTCGAGGCTCTCGAGGAACGTCCTGCCGACCTCGCGGACCTCGACCGTGGTCCCGCTGGCCCACGCCACCGGCGCGATGGAGACGAGCGGTGGGACCAGCAGAATCCCTGGCGGACACGCTTCACCGACGGCCTCGGAGCCGAACTCCACCCAGAACGAGTCCGCCTGGAAGAACCCCCGGAGCCGCCTCGGGACCGACACCTCGTGTTCCACACGGCCGCCGTCGATGTCGGGGTCCTCGATACGGATCGGTCGCATGTACGCCCGGAAACGATGTCATCACGGGTATATGTTCCCACCGCTATCGCCGCTGATCCCGGAGGACGGTCACCACGACGACCCGGGCGACCGACGGCCACCGGGGCTCGATCCCGGTCGACGGGGTTCGGTCCCGATTGATGTGGTCGTGCAGGGGCCGATGTGGTCGTCACGCAGCGAGCGAACCCTGGTTGTTACCGTCGTGTAATCGCCTGAAAATTTTTATATATCCGGTCGTTCCCTCAGGTAGTGTCCCGCCACGCCTCGTCCCGTCTGGAACGGCTGCAGGACCTCACAGACCGTGCCTACGGCAAGCTCTGGCGGGAGCTCGGGTGGCACGTTCCACGCGGCCGGAACGTCTTGGACTCCGACTGGGACCTCCTCCTGATACTGGACGCCTGTCGGGTCGATGCGCTGCGGGAGGTGGCGCCCGAGTACCCGTTCCTCGACGACGTCTCCTCGAAACGATCCGTCGGGAGCATGTCCCACGAGTGGCTCGAGAAGACGTTCACCGCGGACCGTTCCGACGTCCTGCGTCGAACGGCGTACGTCACCGCGAACACCTTCTCCGAGGATCTGTCGACGCGCGAGTCGCTCGGACTGCTCGACGAGATGTGGCGGTACGCTGCCCACGAGGAGTACAGGGTCGTTCCGCCGGAAGCCGTGACCGCGAGGACGATCGAGGTCGGTCGGACCGATGATTTCGACCGGGTGCTCGCCCACTACATGCAGCCACACGAACCGTTCCTCGACGTCGACCTCCACCCGGAACTGGGGCGTAACCCGTTCGACGAGGACGTCAACTCCGCGAAGGACTTCCTCCGGAAGGGGCGGATCTCTCGCGAGGAGTTCTGGAGGGGCTACCGTCGGAACCTCGAACGGGTCCTGGATTCGGTCGCGGACCTGCTCGAGAACTTCGACGCCGAGACCGTGGTGATCACGGCCGACCACGGCGAGGCGCTGGGCGAATGGGGCGTGTACGGTCACCCGGCCGGCTGTCTCCACCCGAGTGTCACGGACGTCCCGTGGGTGGAGACGCGAGCGTCCGATCGGGGAACGCTGGTCCCCGACGTGGCGGCGTACACCGAGGAGACCGTCTCCCGGGAGGAGCAGCTGCGGCACCTCGGCTATCTCTGATGGCCGACGACTCTCGGGAGCGACCGAGTCGGTATCTCTAAATGATCACCGGGCCTCCTGTCGGTGTCTGATGGGTCAGAACCTCGGGGCCACTGTCGTCATCACGACCCTCGGTCGTCGGGACGACCTGCGTGGCTGTCTCCACTCGATCGCGGTACAGGAGACCGAACCGGACCGGGTGATCGTCGTCGACGACGGTGACGTGGACGCGACGCGGCGGGTCGCCGGGACGTTCGACATCGACGTCAGGTGTGTCGAAGGCCCGGGAAGGGGCCTCCCCGCCAGCCGGAACGCCGGGGTCGAACTCGTCGAGAGCGACGTCGTCTGTTTCGTCGACGACGACGTCGTCCTGCCGCCGAACTGGCTGTCCGAGATCCTGCGCGTCTACGAGGACCGGGACCCCGACGGGGTCGGCGGCTCGGTCGTGAACTACACCGACGAGGAGATCGGGAAGGCGAACATGGACTCCCCGCTGTACCGTGTCCTGACCGTCCTCCGGACGCTGTTCTTCCACGACCGCATCGGCGAGGTGGGTCCGATGGGGACGCTGTACGCCCCACACACGTTCGTCGGAACACGTCCGAAACGGGTCGACACGTTCCAGGGATGTAACATGACGTTCAGAACTGACGTGTTCGAGGAGCACCGGTTCGACGAGTGGTACGGGGAGGGCGGGTCGGCGCCCGCCGAGGAGCTGGCGTTCTGCACCGAGCTCACCGACGCCGGGAAGGAGCTGGTCTACACGCCACGGGCCGTCGTCATCCACAAGCGAACGGCCTCCGGCGGCGAGCGGAGCCCGGGGACGAACACCGAGTTCCGGGCGCTCAGGAACCTGGCGCTGTACACGGCCCAGTACTCGCGATACGGCGGCGCGGACCTCGCATTGCTCGTTCTGCGGGCGCTGTTCGCGTCCGTGCTCTCCCGCTCGCCTCGACCGTTCGCCGCGGTCCTCGAGGGACTGAACGAGTTCCGTCGGCGGAACGCGGGGGGCGGTCGGGCATGATCCGCCGGTTCATGCCGTCGGGGGCGGAGCGGTCGGAACTGGAACGGGTCCTCGAGGAGCACGCCGACCAGCGGTTCGCCGTCATCGAACCGGGTGGGAACCACGGCGACCACCTCATATACCGGGGCCTCGAGCGGACGCTCGACGGACTCGGCGTCGCGTACGAGTCGGTCAACTACCTCGACCTGCTCCGGAGCAGCTTCACGCGCAAGGCCCGGAAGGGAGTCAACCTCCTGTTCGAGCCGACCGGTCTGGTCCCGTTCGAGGAACTCCCGCTCGGCGACCCGGACGTCGTCCTCATCCACGGCGGCGGGAACTTCAGCGACATCTGGGGCGGTAGCATGGCCGTCTTCAAGAACGTCGTCGCGAAGTACCCGGACACCCCGATCGTCGTGGGGCCACAGACCTACTGGTTCACCACGACGGACTTCGGTGAGCTCGTCGACGGAACGAGCCAGCGGATCCGCATGTTCTGCCGGGAGGAGTACAGCTACGCACTGCTGAACAACTACACGCTACCGGAGAACGTCACGGTTCACCGCTCGCCCGACACCGCCTTCTACCTGGACGGCGAGTACCTCCGGGACTACCTGACCGACGACCTCGGGGGACGGGACGTGGGCGGCCACGACCTCGTCGCGTTCCGTGACGACCGCGAGAGCATCGTCCCCCGGCACGAACAGGAACGGGTGGCGACGGAGAGCGAGAACCCGCACGTCGAGGACGTCAGCGACAAGTCCCTCACCAGTTTCGAGCAGTTCGTCACGCTGACCGAACGTGCCGACACCGTCTACACCGACCGGCTCCACGTCTCCATCCTCGGTACCCTCCTCGGGAACGACGTCGAGATGTACGAGAACCGGTACTACAAGAACAGGGGGGTCTACAAGTACTCCCTCTCGGGGATGTCGAAGACCCGTTTCAACGATGCGGTGTAGGACGACCGCCTCGGACCGGATCGGACCAGATCGGACCGGAGCGGGGGCCGGATGCGGATCTCGACAGGGCCAAAAGCGTGATATCCCTCTGTGGACTGGGTCCCACTGTGAGTGACTCCAGGGCGGAACGTGGGGGGTACCTGCCGGAGCGTGCGAGACGCCTCCTCACCCTCACCGCGGCGTTACTCCTCCTCGTGGCGGTGAGCGGAACGCTCTACGTGGCGACGACGGACTTCGAGACCGGTGAGACCTACAGCGAGTTCTACGTCCTGAACGAGAACGGCACCGCCGCGGGCTACCCGACGAACCTCACGTCCGGCGAGGAGGGGACGGTGCTCCTCGGGATCGGGAACCACGAGAACGAGCGGGTCACCTACAGGATGGCGGTGGCGTGGAACGACACGACCGTCGAGTCACGCGAGGTGACCGTCGAGGCGGATCGGACCGAGGAGTTCACGATGACGGTTTCGGCGCCCGATACCCCCGGGAACTACCGGCTCGACTTCCTCCTCTACCGGACGACCGAGTCGACGGAGCCGTACAAGAACGTCTACCTGAACGTCGAGGTCCGACGGGCCTGATTCCCTCCGTCCATACGGACGGTCGTAGTTCCTTTACTGCTGATCGCCGACCCGACGCGGGCGATCACCGGTACATCGTTACGACCGTCCGTATCACTCCTCGCCCGGCTCGGACTCAACCCCTCCGTACCCGAACCGACCGTACCCCTGCATCCCGTAGCAGAGCCGTATCGCCTGGTCGTTCGAGATCGACCCGGCCGACCACAGTGCGACGACGAGCCCGAGCAGCGCACGGCGCGACAACGACGCGAGCGTCGTCCCGGGTCCGACGTGCTCGGCCGAATCCTGATCTGTCGAGTCGGTCATGTCTCCGCGACGAGCGTCCCCCCGCGAGTCGGTGCCTACGGTGGCTCGGCGCACTCCACCGTAGGTCGAGGGTAGTGAATAAAGCTACGAAGGGTTAGACTTTATACAGCGTGGGGAAGAACGGCTGTTCGATGGGAGGGGACCCGCCACTCGTTCACTTCTACTTTCTCACCAGTGACGTGTCCTCGGAGCACATCTACGCACAGGAACTGAGGGATGCGCTGGCCGACCGCGGCGTCCGGTTCACCGACGATTGGCGGGAGGCCGACCTCGTCCACCTGTTCGAAGTGAACTTCTTCACTGTCGACGCCCTCAGGTCGTTCAACTTCCCGACGCTGCTCCGGATCCTCCGGTCGAATATCCCCGTGGCCGTCTCGCTCGACGACCTCTACTTCATCGGCCGGCCCGAGTTCACGGCGTGGCCGTACCTCTACCCGTTCAACCACCACGCCCAGCGGTGGCTCCTGGAGCGGGTGGATCGGACCATCGCCATCTCCGAGAGCGTGACGCGGACCCTCTCTCAGTTCACGGATCCCGACCGGATCGACACCGTCCACCACGGGGTGCGCGAGGCGTACTTCCCGGACGGGTCGGGGGCGACGGACCAGGGGTACGTCCTGCACGTGAGCCTGGCCTCCGAACGCAAGAACCCACAGGCGGTGGTCGAGCTCGCCGAGCGCCTCGACGAGCGGTTCGTCATCGCCGGTAGCGGCTGGGAGACGATCGTCCCTCGCCGCCTCGTCGGGGACGACGTCGAACTGAGGGGCTACGTTCCGGAGGGAGAGCTGATCGACCTCTACCGGGGAGCCTCGGTGTTCTACTTCCCGACGCGTCACGAGGGGTTCGGCCTACCCGTGCTCGAGGCGATGGCGGCCGAGACCGCGGTCGTCACCTCGGACGTGTACGCCGTCCCCGAGGTGACCGGCGACGCGGCGGTGCTGTGTGACCCGGAGGACGTCGACACACACCTCTCGCGCGTCGAGCGACTCCTCGCGAACGACGACGAGCGACGGTCGCTCGCCCGGCTGGCGAGCGATCGGGCGCGGTCGTTCACCTGGGAGAGATCCGCCGAGAAGACCGAGCGGGTCTACCGGAACATCGTATCGACGGAACGGCTGGAATCGACCGCCCCGCGCTGAACGACCGCCCTCGAAAAGCCACGGGCCGACCCGATCTGGAACAGGGGCGGTACAGATTTATACCTTCCCGCGGACACGTCGTGTAATGGGACTCCCGGGGTTGTTGAGGCGCACCGTCGACCGCGTCCGCCGGGGCGACGACGAGACACTGTCCGAGGTACTCTACGAGATCTACGCGGGAGCGTGGCGACGGACCGGATGGCACGTTCCGAGGGGGACGAACATCTACGACCTCGACTGGGACGCCCTCCTGCTGCTGGACGCCTGCCGCGTCGATCTGCTCGAGGAGGTGCAACCGGACTACGAGTTCGTCGGCCCCGTCGGATCGATACGGTCGCTGGGGAGCATGTCCGAGGAGTGGATGCGGAAGACGTTCACGCCCGAGTACGCCGAGGAGATGGCCGACACGGCGTACGTCACCGCGAACGTCTTCTCGAACGAGGTGCTCGACCCCGCGGACTTCGCGGTCCTCGACGAGGTGTGGCGATACGGCTGGGAGGACGAGGCCGGAACGGTCCCCCCGCGGCCGGTGACCGAACGGGCGATCGACGTCGCCCGGGAGACGGACTGCGACCGACTGATCGTCCACTACATGCAGCCCCACCACCCGTTCATCACGACGGACTTCGGCGACGAGGTCGGGGCCGACCCCTTCGGTCGCGAGGGCCACACCACCGAGGTCGACGCGCTCCGGAGGGGCCTCATCTCGCTCGAGGAGTTCTGGGCGGCCTACCGTGCGAACCTCGAACACGTCCTGGAGGACGTCGAGCTCCTGCTGTCGAACCTGGACGCCGGCCGTGTCGTCCTCTCCTCGGATCACGGCGACGCCGTCGGGGAGTGGGGGATATACGACCACCCGGCAGGGTTCCTCCACCCGTCGGTCACGGACGTCCCCTGGAGCGTCACGACCGCCGAGGACAGGGGCACGTTCGAGCCGACGCTCCAGCCGAGCGACGACGAGGACTCCGACGTCGAGGAACGACTCAAGCGACTCGGCTACCTCTGATATCATGATCCGCCCTCCGACCAGCGTCGCACCGCTGCCGAAGACCGCGAAGCGAGACTCCCTCCGTAGATGACCGGACGGAAGGCGGTATTCGCGCTCCACGACACCACGGCGCATAAGAACTTCCGGCCGATCGTCGACGCGCTCCCGGAGTCGTTCTCCGTCGAGTACCTCCTGCTGGACCGGCTGTTCGACGAGGCACCGAAGCTTCCCCGGGGGGAGCTCACGCCCTCCCGCGAGGCGACGGACTACGTCCGGGCCGAGGTCTTCGAGCGGGTCAACCAGCGCACTCGTCCCGGATCGCTCCACGCCGAGGCGTTCCAGCGGGTCCTCGAGGACCGCATCTCCCCGCACATCGCGTACGACCTGCGGCGCTACTGGCAGGACGCCCGGCCGGACCTGTTCGTCTGTGCCCACGACCGGCTCCCGTTCGTGAAGCACGTCGTCCGGATGTGTCACGAGCGGGGGGTCCCGAGCGCGGTCGTCCAGCACGGCCTCCAGAACCTCCGGCCGGTCGCGTCGGACTCGGTCCTGACCGACTATCTCCGTCCGTCGACGGATCCGCTCGTCCCACAGGCCGAGTTCCTCAAGCGGTGGCTGTTCCACCGATACGGCGCGTACATCTTCTGCAACCCGTACCTCGACGCCGTCTACACGATGGGCGACTTCTTCAGCGAGGAGATACGAGCCCTCCGGGCGGCCTTCCCCGCGTTCGGGAAGACCGATATCGTCACGGCGGGCTACCCGGAGTACGACCTCCGGGGGATCGAGCCGTACGACCCGGAGATCGAGCGCTGTGTGTTCCTCTCCGGGTGGGAGTACGAGGCCGAGGAGTGGGGTGAGCGGACCGAGCGACGCATCGCCGAGCGACTCCGGCGGGTGGCGGAGGCGAACGACGTCGAGGTCACGGTCCGTCCGCATCCGAAGGACTCGCCCGAGAAGATCGAGCGGTTCTACGCCGACTTCCCGATCTCGAACGTCGACGACCTCTGGACGGACATCGAACGGCACGACCTCGTGCTGACGGTGTTCTCGACGGCCCTCATGCTCGGCATCGCCGAAGGGAAGCCCTGCGGAGTCATCGACCTGCCGTGGAAGCAGAACGACTTCGGACCGTTCCAGGACCCGCACCTCGTCCCCGTGACCGAGTCGAACGTCGAGGTCCACGAGCGTGCCCGGGAGCGCTCCCGGACGACCCAGGAACGCTACCTCCGGCGGTACTGTTTCATCCCCGCGGTCCACGGCGATTCGGGCCACGAGACACCCGGGGAGTACATCGCCTCCGAACTGGTCTCGCTCAGCCCCAACGGTCCGGACGGATCGAGGGAACGGCGGGCCGTCGGGACGCGTGACGGTCCACGTCGAGGCCGGTAGGCGAGGGCCCTGTCGCCGGTCGGTCCACTCGCTCCCGGATCCCGAGGTGGGGACGGCTTCCACGGCAAGCCCGGACGTCGCGTCCCCGATCACGGCAAGCCCGAGGTATAGTAGCGTTTGGAACCGATGACACGCTCCGGACGGGGGCTTCCTCTCGTCCGTGAGTAAAGACTTCCAGACGCTACTACAGCCCTCCGCACTCGTGGACTCGTCCGGGGGTTCTAAGTCCGGTCGTCGGGTAGCGACACCGGATAGATGTGGGATCTGGCCACCGTCGGATCGTGCTGGACGCCTGCCGGGCGAGGGGAGGACGGCCGCGAGCATGTCGACTGACCGCCCGTCGGCCCCGGTCCGGCGGCGTCTCCCGCCCACGGTCGCCCTGGTGCTGGTCGTCCTCCTCGTCGAGACGGTCGGTCGGTGGCTCCTGACCGTGACGGTCGGTCTGGGGGTACGCCCGACCGGGGCCGTCGTCGCCGCCGTGGCGCTCCTGTTCGGACCGGCGGGGGCACCCGGCGTGTTCCTCGGGACGCTCCTGGCCGGCCTGGCGACGAGCGGGATCACCACGGCGCTCGCGAGCGCACTGAGCGTCACCGTCGGGGTCGCGCTGGCAGGCGTGGCCGCGAGGGACTTCGGACCCGGCGTGTCGACCGGGCCACGGGGCTGGGCGTTCGGATACGTCTTCGTGGTCTCGTGTGCGGTCCCTATCGTCGCCGCCACGGCCGGGCTGCTCTCGGGACTGTCGGGTCTCGGACCGTTCCAGCTCGTCACGGGTCGGTTCCTGACGACGAACCTCCCGCTCGCACTGGCGGTCGGCCCCGTCGTGTGGTACGTCTCCCGCTCGTCCGGTATCGCCGCTGCCGGTCCGGAGGGCGGGCGCGAGGGACCGACCGGCGACGCGGCCGGAACGGGGCTCCCGTCGAGCGCCCGCCGACGGGCAGCCGTCTTCGGCGTCGTCTCGGTCGGGTGGGTCCTCGCCGGCTACGCCGCCGGGTTCCTCTTCCGGGCGACCGAGCGGGTGCCGGCGGAGCGGATCGGTGACCGGCTCGTCCCGGCCGCGGGCCGGTTCCTCGAACTCGTCGGTCCCAGGGGGATACTCGTCCAGGTCCTGCTGGGCGTCCTCGCGCTTTCGATCCTGGCCGTCTCGGCCCGTCGGTCCGGATGAGCACGGCCGCGCGACTCCCGGTTCGACGGTCCCGATAGATACTTTCCGTGGGGAAATATACCACGAGGTATGGAACTGACGCGCCGAGACGCGATGCTCGCCCTCGCCGGTGGCGGGGTCGCAGTCGGTGCGAAGGCGGTCGGGGAGGAGGTCGCAGGGACCGACGCCCCGACCGGGGACGGGGCGTCGCTGTCCGGGACCGAACTGGCGACGCTGGTCGCGGCCGCGGAGATGCTCTACCCCTCGGCGGTCGACCCCTCGCGGGAGTTCGTCGAGACCTACACGACCCGTCGGTTCACCGACCGGGCCACCGAACTCCGAACGGCGATCCGGTCGCTCCGCGAGGCGGCGCGGCGCGAGACGGGCGGCCGGTTCGAGGCGCTCCCGGTCGGCCGGCGCGAGGCCGTGCTGCGTGCGACCGGGGCCGACCGGGCCTACCCGGACCCCGGCGGGACGACGTCCCAGCGCCTCCGCTACTACGTCGTCAACGGGCTGCTGTACGCGCTCTACGCCTCGCCCCGGGGCGCGGAACTGGTGGGGAGTGCGAACCCCGAAGGGTACCCGGGGGGACAGGAGGCCTACCAGCGGAGGCCCGAACGGTGAGCGTGTCGAGCGAGGCCGACCGGTCGCCCTCGCCGCGGGTCGACGTCTGTGTCGTCGGTGCGGGGGTCGCGGGGGCGCTCCTCGCCGACTCGCTGGCCGCGGGCGGCCACGAGGTGGTCGTCCTGGAGGCGGGCGAGCGGTTCGACTTCGAGGAGCGTCCGGACCAGATGGAGCGGTCGCTCCGGCCGGCACACGACCCGCTGGAGGTGTGGCGGATGGGCGGAGCTCGCGACGAGTTCACCTCCAGCGGCGAGCTGTTCTACCCGCTGAACCGCCGGCGGGTGAAGGCCGTCGGCGGGTCGACGCTCCACTGGGGCGGCCGGGTCGCCAGGCTCCCACAGAAGGACTTCGAGATGGAGTCACGGTACGGGCTCGCGACCGACTGGCCCATCGACTACGACGACCTCAAGCCGCACTACGCGACGGCCGAGCGCGAACTCGGCGTCGCCGGCACCGAGGACAACCCGTTCGCCCCGCCCCGTGACGAACCGTTCCCGATGGAGGGGTTCCCGCGTAGCTACTCCGACCGGCTGTTCGAGGCCGCCTGCGAGGAACTGGGCATCACCGCCCACTCGGTGCCGAACGCCCGCAACAGGGTCGCCTACGACGGCCGGAGCCCGTGTGTGGGCTACGGGACCTGCTCGCCGGCCTGTCCCTCGGGTGCGCAGTACAGCGCGGACGTCCACGTCCGGAAGGCCGAGTCGGAGGGCGCCCGGGTGATCGATCGGGCGGCGGTCCAGCGGCTCGAACACGACCGGAGCGGGGATCGGATCACCGCCGCGGTCTACCGGACGCCCGACGGCAGCACCCACAGACAGGCGGCCCGGCAGTTCGTCGTCGCGGCGGGCGGCGTCGAGACGCCCCGCCTGCTGTTGCTGTCTGCCACCGAGGAGCACCCGAACGGGCTCGCCAACTCCAGCGACGCCGTGGGACGGTACTTCATGGAGTCGCCGTACGCGCAGGTCGTCGGCGAACTCGACCGGCCGACCGGCCAGCGCCGCATCGGCTTCGGGACGATGGAGTCACACCAGTTCTACGAGCCCGAGGAGCCGACGCCGGGGAGCTTCAAGATCGAGTTCGGGAACGGGGCCGGTCCCACCATCACAGACCTCGCGCTCGCCCAGCGGGCGCCCCTGGAGGACCTGCTCGGCGTCGCGCGCAACCCGACCGACCCGGCGAGCCTGGACCGCCTCCGCGGGACCCTCGAACCGATCGAGTGGGGGGACGACCTGCTCGAGACCATCGACGAGGGCTACGGGAACCACTTCGAGATCTCGGCGGAGATAGAGGTACTCCCCCGGGCGGAGAACCGCATCACCCTGGACGGCTCGCAGACCGACGAGTTCGGCAACCCCGTCCCCGACGTCTCCTGGAACCGCGATCCGCACGCCGTCCGGACGATCGAGCGGGCGTTCGAGGTGCTGGACCGGATCGTCGACGGCCTCGACGCGGAGGTGCGGTCGAGGCGACACGGCGTCCTCTGGCGCGGGGTCGGCCACCACTCCGGGACGACGCGGATGGGCGAGGACCCGACCGAGAGCGTCGTCGACGCGGACTGCCGGACCCACGACGTCGAGAACCTCTACCTCGCCGGCTGTGGGACGTTCCCGACGAGCGGTGCCATGCAGCCGACGCTGACCATCGCGGCGATGGCGCTGCGTCTGGGTGGACACCTCGACGGGGTCCTCTGATGGCGGGCCACCACCGAGACACGTAGACCATGGACCGACGAACACACCCGGACGACGCGGTACCCGGCGTCGGCATGATCTCGAAGGGGGAGCCACATCCCGCCCACGCGGGGTTCGGGGACGCGATCGGAGCCGAGCGGATACCCGTCGCCCCCGTCGGCCCTCCGGGTACCGTCCTCGAGGACGTCCTCTCCGCCGCGGGACTCCTGAGGGAGGGGCACCACGACGTCTATCTCGCGGAGGACGCGGTCGGCCTCTACGGTGCCCCCCTGCTCGCACGTCGGGGCGATTCGACGTTCGTGTTGCTCGTCGCCATGCACCGACTGACGATGGAGGGGTATCACCTTCGACCGACGGCGAGTCCGGGGGAAAGCGCTCGATGGATCGACCGACGGCTCGACGTCGGACTCGTCCGTCGACTGTTGAACCGGTACGTGGACGGGGTGATGGCGGTCTCGGAGCTGACCGCGGAGACGGTCCGACGGATCGCCCCCCGGATGCCCGTCCGGGTGGCAGAGCCGTACGTACAGTCCGCCTACTACGATCGGCTCCAGTCCGTCCGGCCGTCCCTCGATGGGCGGACCGCGGTGTTCGTCGGTGTCGGTCGCGATCACAAGGGGGTCGATACGCTGGTCGAGGCGTGGCCCACCGTCCGCGAACGGCTCCCGGGGGCCAGGTTGCGGATGGTCGGCGGGGGACGCCCGGATCGGTACGGGCGGGTCGAGGGGGTGTCGTGTGAGGGCTACGTCGAACACGAGCGGCTCGGTGAGGTGTTCCGGGACGCCGCCCTGTACGTCCACCCGGCGCGTTACGATCCGTTCCCGATAGCACCGATCGAGGCGATGCTTGCAGGGGTTCCGGCGGTCGTGACGACACGGACCGGCACGGCTCCGTACGTATCGGACATCGAGGAACGCCTCGTGGTCGAACCGCGGCCCGAACGACTGGCCGACGCCGTGACGTGGTACCTGCAGCAGGACGCGTCCTACAAGCGTACCGTCTCCGGGCGGATGCGCGAGTTGGCCCGTACGTTCGACGAACGGAGCCGGACGGACGCGTTCGCTCGCCGGTTCGCCGACCTCCTGTCCGAGATCCGCTGACCGCGTCCCCGCCCGGATCCCGGCAACACCCGTTCGCGATATACGATCGGTCCCGACCGGGGCCTACCGCAGCTCCGCGAGGACTCGCTCTCCCGTCTCGATCGCCGTCGCGAGCTTGCCGCCGAAGACGGAGAGTACGTCGCCGGACCGTTCCACCGTCGTCGGACGCGCGTCGGTATCGCCGACGTCGGGGAGGATCGTACGGATCGTGTACATCGAGGCGACGTGGGTGGCGTCCCCGACGCCCGGGATGTACATCGCACCGTGCCGTCTGAACCTGTCGAAGTTCGATACTTCGGGGGCGTCTACCGGACCGCGGTTGACCAGCCCCTCGAACCGCTCCGGGATCTCGGGTTCGTAGCCCACGTTGCTGTGGTGTCGCATGTGGTGGTAGTCGCCCATGACGAACGTGTCGGAGTTCCCCCAGTGATCCACCGACATGAACGGACCGTACGCGACGATGATGTTGTTGCCCAGGTACCGATCCGGCATCTCCACTATCGGCACCTCACAGACCTCGAACTTGTACCGCCGGCACAGTTCGTGGCCCTCGGCGAAGAGCACGTTGTTCGACGCGTACGTCGCGACGACGACGTAGTCGTAGCCGCCGAGTCCGCCGAGGGACGAGACCTCCGTCCCGAGGTGGGTGAGGACACCGTTCCGTTCGAGTTCCTCGTGACAGAGTTCGCGCAGGACGTGGACGTCGACGTGGTTCTCCTCGACTTCGAGGACCTCGGTGACCCGGTCCCGGTTCACCAGGTCGAGATCGACCGTCTCGAACTCCAGACCGAGTCGGTGCATGAACGCGACGTACTCGTCGTAGCTCACCCGGCTCCCGTTCGCGATCGCGTAGTAGTGTGATTCGTCGTCGATGACCGCCTCCTCGAAGTAGTCCCTGAACGCCGGTTCGGCCTCGAGGGCCTCCCTGGCGGTCGGATCGCTCAGTGGGTAGTGGTAGCCGCGGTGCAACCGCCAGTGGTTCGACCCCGACGTGGCCGAGAGGAGGTCGTCCCTCTTCTCGAAGAGCGTGACTGACAGGCCCGCTTCGGCGAGTTTGATCGCCGACGCGACACCGAACATACCGCCCCCTACGACCGCGACGTCGGTTCCGCTTGCTCGGTCCCTCATCCGTCTACGAGTGCTCTCCTCGACGTCGTTCGCGGACGAACTCGCTCGCCCTGAAGATCCCCTCCGGCGTCCCCACGTCGAACCACTCGGACTCCACGATCTCGTAGTCGAGTTCGTCGCGCCGGAGGTACACTTCGTTCACGTCGGTGATCTCGTACTCGCCCCGGTCGCTCGGTTCGAGCGTCGGTATGACGTCGAACACGCTTCGATCGTAGAGGTAGATCCCGATGATGGCGTGGTCGGACTCCGGGTTCTCGGGTTTCTCCGTCAGCCCGACGATCCCGTCGTCGATCTCCGCGATCCCGTACCGCGAGGGTTCGTTCACTCGTTTCAGGAAGACCTTCGCGGCGCTGTCGTCGCTCCGGAACTCCTCGACGGCCGGGGAGAGATCGTCGAAGACGATGTTGTCACCGAGCATCACCGCGACCGTGTCGTCGACGAAATCGTCCGCCAGCATGAGCGCGTCCGCGATCCCCTTCGGCTCCTTCTGTACGCGGTAGCGGAAGTCCGCGTCGAACTCGTTCTCGAGTATCTGGATGTACCGTCCGATGCTCTCGGGGGTGCTGACGACCATGATGTCGTCTATCCCGCTTCCGAGGAGGGTCCTGACCGGGTAGAAGATGATGGGCTCGTCGTAGACCGGGAGGACGTGTTTGTTGACGACGTCCGTCATCGGACGGAGGCGGGTCCCTTTTCCCCCCGCGAGAATAACACCTTTCATCTGGTCGGTGTTCCGTTCCTGACGCTAATATTCTTACTGGCTCACCCTATCCGGGATACAGTGGGTGGATTTATGGGCGGATCGGGGCTGGTACGGTCGTCGCAGCCACGCGTGTCGGCGACCGGACACCCCCTCCGGAGAGGGACGACCAGGTCGGACGGGCGGCTGACACCGACCGACGGGCGCAAGACGTCCGACGGACGGCCGCACACAAGACATATTACGGTCCCCTCGCCGGGTTTCGGTGGAGGATCGGGGGCACACGCTCCTTCCCTTTCGGGGGCGGCACACACCTCGGCCGGAAGCGCCCGGGCGGTCTCTCCGGTCGTCTCGAACGGGTGCACGTCACACGGCGCCGATCGCTGTCTTTCCTCGAGGAGAGAATCCCGCCGTGAACGGTGGGGGGGGACGTCACCGGGGAGCGTACGTCAGGCCGGCGTTCCGGACGAGCGTCCCGGCCAGGAGTCCCGTCACGACCCCGACCACACCTGCCACGACGAGCCACCCCAGCACCGGCAGCTGCTGGGACAGGCTGATCAGCCCACCGCTTCCGAAGACGGCGCCGAGCATCAGGAGGGCCTGCCTTTTCATCTCCACGTCCTCGGCGTTCCCGGTCAGGTAGCCCACGAGGAACCCGGCGAACCCGATCCCGACGAAGCTCGCCGGACCCAACCCGAGCGTAGACCCCGGAGGATCCGGAGCCGGAACCCGGAGCGGGACGTCCGTCTCCGTGGACGTCGGAAGGGGGGTGGTCGACGCCGGTGCCGTCGTGGTCGACGGATCGGTCCGGTCGGGGACGACCGGGGGTGCGAACGTCTCGGTGGGATCCGGCAGGTCGGGGGTGGTGGACGTCCCGGGGTTCTCGGCGTGCGCCGTCAGGGTGTACGCCCCGGTTCCGGGGGCGGACTCGTGGCCGAGGTACCCGGTCACGTAGACGAGGTACCAGCCCGTCTCCGGGGCGGTCGTCCGAACCGTGCGGCTCTCGTCGACCCCGACGGGACGGAACTCCGTCAGCGGGACGTTGTCGAGGGTGCCGATGGCGACGTAGAGGGTCCCCGAGCCCCCCGAGCGGTCCAGTTCGGCGGCGATTCCCCGCCCACCGGTCGCGTGGACCAGAAAGTAGTCCTGGTCGTACCAGTCGGTGTAGGGGTTGTACAGGTCGTCGACGGTCCCGCTCGCCGCGACGCCGGACTCGATCGGGGTCGCGTCCCAGGGGGTGTCGTTCGGCTCGCCCTCGGGGACGGTCGCTGACGCCACCCCTGCCACCGGGACCAGCAGGCAGAGGACGAGCGCGACGACCCACCTCGACCGGTCGGCGACCGTGTGCATCTCGAACCCCACCTACTACGACGCCCGTGTATTTAATTATAGTATATTATGAAGTCGTCGTCCTGACGGACGTCGGGCGCCCGTCGTACCCGGTGGCCGCTCCGTCCGCCGCCGGTCGCACACGCCGACGGAGGAGTTATACCCGGTCGGACGAACCCACGTCCGATGGGCCACAGCGAGAGTCGGGTGTTCCTGGTCGCGCTGGGCGTCGTCGCGCTCCTCGTCGGCGTCGGGCAGGCGCTGGGCCTCGCGGAGGGACGACGACTGCTCTGGCTGTTCGTGTTCGTCGGTGTCGGCATCCTCGGCCCGCAGCTCTACCTCGCCGTGACGGATCGGGGCGCGCCGTTCGCACGCGTCCGGACGGGGCTGCTCACGGGCCTGCTGTTCGTCGTCGGGGCCTACGCGTTGACCCCACCCGACGAGCGCGGGCTCCTCGCGGCCGCCGCCGCGACCCTCGTGCTCTCGCTGGCGGTTTCCGAGGGGTTCCGTATCGGTCGAGCGCCCGGATGACCGGGCGAGGCTCCGAACGACCGTTCCACGCGGGACCGGGGGCCACGGGCGACGATCCGTGGCGGATCGACGTCCGACCCCTGGCTTGCGAGGGGGACAGTTATTAACCGGAGACGGTCGAACCGTGACGTAGATGCGAGGGAGCGGCGTCGCCAGGACCGGAGAGCGGACCCGGGACACGGACGGGTCCGGGACGGTGGACCGGGAGACCGTGTTCGACATCCTCTCGAACCGGCGGCGGCGCTACGTGCTCTACTTCCTGAAGGGTCGCGAGGAACCGACGAAGCTCCGCGAGCTCTCCGAGCGGATCGCCGCGTGGGAGAACGCTTGCGAGCCGGAGCGGGTGACCTCGAAGGAACGAAAGCGGGTGTACACCGCCCTCCACCAGAGCCACCTGCCGAAGATGGATCGGGCGGGGGTCGTCGACTACGATCCCGACCGGGGAACCATCGAGCTGACGGAGGCCACCTCCAGGTTCGACGTCTACCTCGAGGTGGTGCCGCGGACGGAGCTGGACTGGGGGGAGTTCTACCTCGGGCTCGGCGCGCTCGGTACGCTGATCGCGGGGCTCGTCGCGGTCGGTGTCTACCCGTTCACGCTCCTGTCGCCCGTCGGCTACCTGTTCCTGTACGGGCTGGCAGCGCTGGTCGTCGGCGCCGTCCACACCTACCACCGTCGCCGCTCGCGGGTCGAAGGGTGGACACCGCCGGACGTCGACGGGAGGGCACCGCCGGGCGTCGACTGATACGGTCGTGGGTCATTCGTCACCGCCTCGCGGATCCGAGTCCGTCGTCTCGGTCTCGAACCGCCGATATCTCCGACGACCACTGATAACGGGTACGCACGACCGTACGATACGGACTGTCCGGGCGACCACCGACGAACCGGGCCACCGCCCGCAGGACGCCGGTACGGTCGGCGCGGACCGACACGGCATGGAGCGGGACGTTCGGCGTCAGACGCGGCCGTAAATCACTATAGGGGGTAGCGCGCAACTACGGGTAGTGACCGTCCTCATCGCCGGGGCCGACGAGGCCGTGTCGGCTGCGATCCCCGAGGACCGTTCGGTACGACGGGCCGGGACCCTCGCGGAGGCCCGGCGGAGCCTCCCGCGCGTCGACCTCGTCCTGGTGAGCGACGGGTTCGACCCCGGCACGGACACGCTCCTCGGGGTGATCCGGTCGGGCGTCCACTGCCCGTCGGACACCCCGGTCGTCCGCCTGGTCGAGGGCCCGGTCGGGAGCGTAGCGGAGCTCGACGACCCGCCCCGGCGACAGTCGGACGTCGACGCCGTCGTCCCGGCCGAGGACCCGGAGGCAGTCCGCTCGGCCCTGGCACTCGGCGAACGGACCGAGCGGTACCAAGACGCGGTGTCTGACCTGTACGAGGCGTGTCTGGCCCGCGCCGAGGGCGAGGCGGACGCCGCCGTCGACGACGCGTTCGAGCGGGCGACGCGGGCGTTCGAGGAGGTCCGCGACGCCGCCGGTCGGACGCCGTACGAGCAGCTCCTCGGCCGGTCCGACGGGGCGTTCGATCCCGGAGATCCCGAACCCGCCCCCGACCCGAGCGCCGAGGAGGGGGAGGCCACGGGCGACGAGGTCGGGTAGTTGGCCGGACGTGGACGACCGAAGGACGGGGAAGCCGGGGGGACGAGCGTTACAGCGCGAACGGCAGTAGCCCGTACAGCGTGACGGCCATCCCGCCGTAGAACGCGGCGTTGATGAGGAGGGCGATGACGCCGACCTTCACCAGGAGCGTCAGGTAGGTCTGTCGGCCGATCCAGTCACCGACCGTGCGCGGTGCGGCGCTTGCCTCCGTCCCGCCGACCACCCGGTGGGAGTCCATCGGCCGGACGTTGACGACGCCGTCCCCCGTCTCGACGGGGAGGCTGCCGGAGCCGCCCCAGGACCCGGCCGAGAGCGACTCCGCCCGGGCGCTCGGCTCCGGGGGGGTCACGGTCGCCGGCGCGGCGGGATCCGCCTCGCTCGCCGTCGGGTCGGCCTCGGGTCCCGCCGGGTCCCCGGCCTCAGCCGCCCGTCCGAACCCCTCGCAGGCGTGGTGGGGGAACTGGTGAGTGGAGCAGAACTGCTCGTCACAGTAGCTGCAGGTGAACAGCAGTTCGTCGTCGGCCTCGCAGGAGGCACACTCGTCCACCATTAATTTTTTCGTAGATTCCTCCGTATAAGAAACTACGGACCGTCTCGGAAGATATCGCCCCCGGTCGCGTGACCGTGGATCCGGCCGAGCCGTGCTCGTCACGAACGCGCGTAAATGGTCTTTTCTCGCCGTGAAAACGCACTCGTCGGTTTATGATGCGTGGCGGCGGAAGGGGAGGTGTAATGTCGTCGCAACACCTGGACGGGGACGAGCGGACCGAGGTGGGGGAACTCCCGTCGGTCACCGCGTCGGAGGGGTCGGTGTTCGGTTTCGGTCTGTTCGAGTCGGAGGGTCGCGTCGCGGACCTCACGGTGCTCACCTTCCTCGTCGCGCTGGTCGCATCGGCGAGCGCGTTCGTCGCGATGCTGCTCATCTGAACGGAGCCGTGCGGCACGCGAGCCGAGCGGGGCGAAGCTTTAACGCGTATCTCTCGCGGAGTGGGTGGTGATGGTGGAGGCGCTCGCGGTGGCCAGCGGCAAGGGCGGGACGGGCAAGACCACCGCCACGCTCGCGCTGGGGATGGCGCTCGCCGGCGAGTACGACGTGACGGTCATCGACGCGGACACGGGGATGGCGAACCTGCTCTTCCACGCCGACCTCGCCGACGTCGGGACGACCCTCCACGACGTCCTGCTGGCCGAGGACCCCGCGCCGGTCGCCGAGGCGACCTACGAGCGGTTCGGGATGCACGTGGTCCCCTGTGGCACCTCGCTCGCGGGGTTCGAGGCGGCCGACCCCGAGCGACTCCGCGGGGTCGTCGCCGAACTCGCCGGGGACACGGATGTGCTCCTGCTCGATTCGGCCGCCGCGCTCGACTCGAAGCGGGCCGTTCTACCCGTGGTGCTCGCCGACCGGGTGGTCGTGGTCATCCAGCCGACGGTCCCCGCCCTCTCGGACGGCCTGAAGGTCCAGGAGTACGCGGCCGCCTACGGGACCGGCCTCGCGGGCGTCCTGTTCAACCGGGTCCGCGAGGACGAACCCGTCGAGCGCATCGTCCCCAAGGCCGCCCGCTACTTCGAGGGGCCGACGCTCGGGCAGGTCCCCGAGGACCCCGCCGCGCGCGCGGCCCGGCAGGCCGGCGAGCCGCTCCTCGCACACGCGCCCGAGAGCGAGGCCGCCCGCTCCTTCCGGGCGACCGCTGCCGAGCTCGACGTCCGTCCGGGTGACGGGGAACGGGTCGCCGAGCGCTTCCGGTCGACCGTGGTCCCCGACCGGCCATGAACGACCGGCTCCCCACGGGCCGGCTCCTCCGTTCGCGCGTCGTCGACGACCCCGGTACCGTGCTCGCGAACGCGCTCGACCGCGAACTGACCGGCTACGCGACGCTCGAACCGCAGGGGACCCTCCTCGCCGACGAGGGGGGCCGCGGCGTCCTCGTCTTCGAGGTCGGCGTCCCGCGACTCGCATACCACCCCCGGACGGGCGGCGGCGAGGTCGCGCTCTCGGCGATGGTCGGGCCCGGGCCCTGCCGGGTGGAGATGTGCGAGGCGCCGGCCGCCGCCCTGCCGGCGTTCGACGCTCCGGGACCCGCCGTCGACCCCGGTCGACCCGCCGAGCGGCTCGCCGCCGACCCCGACCTCGCCGCCCGGACTCGGCGGCGCGCGCCCGACTGCGAGGTCGGGTCCGCCGTCGAGGCCTTCCTCGAGGACGAGGCGGCCGTCGACGCCGTCCGCGAGGAGGCACGCGCCGAGGCCGAGCGCCGCGCCGAGGAGTGGGGGCTCGAGGACGTGCTGCGGGACGAAGTGCCCCCGAACTCACTCGAAGAATCGCCGCGAGGGATCCACGAGTAGGCACGGTGGGTCGCGGGGTCCGACGCCGGTCGGGACCCGGAGAACGAGCGGAACGGGGGTTCGACGGCGACCCGATCAGAACGGCAAGAGCGGCTCGAGGACTGCCGGGAAGCCCGGGCTTCCGGGGGCGAGGAGGCCGTCCTGTGCCAGGCCGAGGAGCGGGAGGCCGTAGGCCAGGATCACCAGGAGCACCGCGATGGCCGTCCACAGCCAGAGGTTGTCGAGCACCTTCGGGCTGTGCTCGGGGCCCGACAGTGCCGGCGGGATGTCGCCGCTGACGCCGATGTTCCCGCCGCGCGGGTTCATGTAGGTGTCCCACATCACCGCGAGGAACATCAGCAGGGCGACGAACAGCAGGACGCCCCCGAG
>JAZKST010000091.1:0-7861 GCA_036625905.1 Haloarculaceae archaeon | reverse complement strand
TGCCGAAGTCAGTCGTTCCGGCTGTCGCGGCCAGCGCAATCGGGTGTCGACCGTCCGCTTGGAGCTCTTCGAGAACCGCTTCGGTCGCCTTCACGTCCAGCCGATACTGGTCGTCGGTCGGGACGTCAACGACCGCCTGCTCGCCGAGTCCGAGCTTCGCGGCCGCCTCGTCGATCGTCGGATGACCCGCGGCCGAGCGCAGAACGCGGAAGTCCTCGGCTGCGCGGGGGAGTCCGTCGGATTGGACGTCCACGTCGAAGTGCTCGTCGGCGTACCAGCCCCGAGCGAGAAAGACCCCCATGAAGTTCGCTTGCGTCCCGCCGCTCGTGAAAACCCCGGCGGCGCCGTCGGGGTAGCAAAAGCGACGCCGGAGTTCGTCGATCATCGCCTCCTCTAGCACGTCCACCGAGGGACCTAGGTCCCAGGAGGCGTGGTTCTGGTTCATCGCTGCGACGATCGCATCGGCCGCGATGCCCGGAATACCAGGTGCGCAGTTCAGGTGCGCCAAGTACTTCGGGTCATGAAACCGGATGGCGTGTTCGAGCACCGTCTCACAGACCGTCTCGAGTGCAGCGTCGATACCTTCGCCCTCGTCGGGCATCGGGTCGACGTCTTCGAACGTGGCACGCAGTTCCGCCGGACTCGCACCGGAGTATACGTCGTTCCTGTCGATCAATGCTTCGATGACTGCCGCCTGTGCTCGATCCATCGCTTGCTCGTAGCGAGCGACGCTCCGCTCGTCCGGATCGAGGAACAGCGCGTCTGCCTCTACCATAACCGTCACTACAGCACCAAGAAAAAAACAGTAACTTTCGATATCGTAACCACCGATCGAATCTCTTGACCGATACCAATCGGAGACCTTACTCAAACCCTTTGCTGTCATGTGGTTTCGTATCGTGTTGTGTTTCTACGACATCGCCAACGGTCGGATCATGGAGATGTTTTGACAAATTATTAATTAGAATATTTTGACGAACTCAGATCGAAGGTCCCCCGACACAGAACCCCCGGTTACACGGGTCGCTGACGTGTTGAACGACGAGCAATGCGACGTCGTCACGAGGTTCTGTCACGAGGGCATCTCATGCACCGGCTCGGGCACCTCCGACAGCTCGGTACGTGTCGAGCGACGACTCCGTACCCATCGGTCGGTCGCGCGCGTCGGGCGGGAACGTCCCTGGGGTCCGGGTGTACCCTCAGCAGCCAGAGGAGGGACGGTTCGGCACGACCGCTATCATGGGTCGGTCCTACGACGAGAGACAGTACCGCCACGGCATGTGTTTATTAAGATGGCATGTAGTAGATCCTATACGTGCTACCTGCCGGATTCCGTACAAGATCTACGAACGACGGCGGAGATCCTAACAACGAGGCTCGGGGGAGTCCTGTCCATCGATACCTGAAAGCCCCACGAGACATCGCGGGGGGCTTCGATGGCGAGTGACCTCGACGTCGCGACGATCGTGGCGGTCGGCGGGTATCTCTGTCTGGTGGCCCTGATCGCCTACTACGGGTACAGCCGGACCGTCGACGAGGCGGACTTCCTGGTCGCGGGCAGAGAGGTCGGGCCCATCGTCGGCGCGGGCACGCTGCTCGCCTCCCAGATCAGCGCCAGCACCGTCATCGGAGCGGTCGGTATCCACTACCTGTTCGGGCTCGGGTTCATCTGGGTCTGGGTGGGCATCCTGGTCGGCTGGCTCGTCGCGCTCGCGTTCGTCGCCCCGCAACTCAGGCGGTTCAGCGGCATGACCGTCCCGGACTTCGTCGGCACCCGGTACGCCGACGACGGGGCCGACGGCGACTACGCCCGCGCCATCAGCACGGTCCTCATCGTGGCCGTCTTCACGCTCTTCCTCACGGCACAGTACACCGCCGGCAGCCTCGTATTCCAGCGACTCCTCGGGGTCCCGGAGCCCGTCGGGATCGTCCTCACGGCCGCCGTCGCCGTCGCCTACACCGCCTTCGGCGGGATGCGTGCCAGCGTCGTGACCGACTTCCTCCAAGCGGTCGTGCTGGTCGGCGGCCTGGCACTCGTGGTCCCGGTCGCGCTGGCCGAGATCGGCGGCATCGCGCCGCTCGTTACGCGACTGGAAGCGATCGATCCGGCACTGATCGGGCAGGCGTTTCCACTCCCCCGGATCACCGGGTTCGTGGTGGCGTCGGCGGTCGGGATCGCCGCCGCGCCGGTCGAGATCTCGCGCTTCTACGCGATGCGCGACGAGGAGACCGTCCGGACGGCCATCCGCATCTCGCTGGTGGCACAGGGCGTGATCGCCCTGTCGGTCGCCACGCTGGGGCTGAGCGCACGGGTCCTCTTCCCGGAGCTGGGGACGCCGGACATGGCGGCGTTCGTCCTGACGGGACAGCTCCTCGGCCCGGTGCTCGGCACGCTGTTCGTCCTGGCCGTGCTGTCGGCGATCCTGAGCACCATCGACTCGGTGATGCTCGTCTCGAGTGCCGGGATCGCCCACGACGTCTACGCGCGACTGATCCGGCCGGACGCCTCGGAACGACGGAAGCTCCGGGTCAATCGCGCCGCCGTCCTCCTCGTCGGTACGCTTCCGGTCGTGCTGACGTTCTACAGGGAACTGTTCGGCGGCCTGATCACGCTCATCACGCTGTTGAACCTCTCGCTCCAGGGCTCGATGCTGTTCGTCCCCGTCCTGCTGGGGATACACTGGCGACGGGCGACGACCGCGGGCGGGATCGGGTCGATGGTGGCCGGGTTCTGCACCGTCGTGGTGTGGCACGTCGGCACGGAGCTGACCGGTGTCGTTCCCTCGGCAGTCGCGGCGCGCGTCGGGGATCCGGTGGTGCCCGGGCTGGTCGTGAGCTTCGTGGTTCTCGTCGGGGTCTCGCTGGTAACGGCTCCCCCGTCGGATCGCTCCACGGAACCGTTCTTCTCCGAGACGGAGTGACCGTCGCCGTCGGGAATCAGACCGGGGCTCCGGACGGTCGTGTTGTACGTCGCGTGGATGAACGCCGCGATCAACAGCCCCTTGAAGAGTATCGGCCCGCGGTTCTCCGGGTTGAAGTTCGCGAGGCCGAGGTAGTAACCGGCGACCGCCGAGTAGATCACGGGGTCGGGGCCGGCGAGGGCACGGACTGCGGTGATGCCGCCACCGACGAGTTCGACGACGCCCACACCCATCCCGAGGTCGCCGACCTGCCGGGTGATGAACAGCGCGTTCTCGACGGTCGCGAACCCGTGGCCGGCCATCGCGCCGTAGACGGCGCCGTCGATCACGCAGTCGAACGTGGGTCGGTCGTAGGCGTAGAGCCGAACGGCGAGGAGCTTCACCGTCTCCTCGACCGGGCCGACGGCCAGGAAGAACACGAGGGCCATGCCGAGGAAGCCGAACGGGTCGAACAGCGGCCCGAGGAGCGTGTTGACGACCGCAGCGAAGTTCGCGGTCAGGATCCCCAGCAGGAACGTCGCGACGAGAGCCGCGAGCGGTTCGCCGCTCGTGGTATCGCTGTAGTAGACGTAGAGCGCAAGCCCGAACGCCGGGACCACCGAGAGCACCGTCAGGGTCCCGACCTGCGGGTCCGTGAGCGCCGACAGCCCGCCGATCCCCAGCAGGACGAGGAACGCCACGATCACGACCGTCGCCCGGAAGGTCAGCCCGAGGAGCCGGTAGATGGCCACGGCAGCGCGGTCCAGCGGGGTCCGGCGTTCCCACGTCGCGACGTCGTAGAGGTCCCGTGACCCGTCGTCCATGGTCCCGAACGGTTCCGACTCGTCCATGACGGCCGCTTTCGGACCGGTGACTGATCGCCTGTTCACTTGTACGTAACCCCCGCCCAGTCGGGGCGCTGTGTCCGGCTGTGGGGCACCGGGGATCAAGGCTCCCCGACCGGCCCCTATCAGTCCTCGAGGACGGCAGCCAGGAGCTTCCGCTCGGCCTTCCGGAGGTGCTGGTGGAGGGTGGCAGAGGCGACCTCGAGCGAGTCGGCGAGCTCTTCGGCGGTGCTCCCTCGCGGCCAGTCGTAGTAGCCGGCGTGGTAGGCCGCGGTGAGCGCCGACTCCTGTTTCTCGGTGAGCTGCTCGTCGAGCCGCTGGCGGACGGTGGCCGTCGTCCGTCCCGACCGGTCGACCTCCCGCTTTGCGACCAGCGAGGACTCGGGGTTCCGGGCCGTGTACGCGTCGATCACCTCGCGGACGTCGGCGGAGGGCGGCGCCTCGACGACCAGCGTCCCGACCCCGTCCTCGGCCGTGGCCGCCCGGATGGTCGCCCCGACGTCCATCATCGCCTCGGCACCGGACTCCGTCTTGCGGACCTCCAGCACGCAGCCATCACCGTACTCGTCGACCACCCGGCAGTCCGCGACCGCCGAGGCGCCGGCAGTCACGTCCGCGGCCGTCTCCGGGTCCGCTCCGTCGACCCGCAGGTAGCAGAGGTGGTTTCCCTCCCGCGTGAGGACCGCCTGCTCGATGGCCGCGTAACAGCTGAGTTCCTGGGAGACGGCGACGGCCAGACAGCGCCCGTCGGTCACCTCGAACTCGAGTTCGACCACCGCCTCGGAGAGCAGCAACCGCCGGTTCTCGACGGCGTGGATGGCGAAGCCGATGGTGTCCCCCAGCACCTCCAGCCCGGGGCGGATGTCGGGACCGAAGGCGTCGGAGTCGTCGGCCTTGAGCACCAGGACGCCGTAGAGCCGGTCGCCGTAGCTCAGCGGGACGGCGGCCGTCGAATCCACCCGGGCCGCGTCCTCGACGGTCGCCGTTCCCGGGGCCCCGTCGGTCCGGTAGTCGCGGGTAACGCTGAACTCGCCGGTCTCCGCGGCCCGGGCCACGACGCCGTCGTCCACCTGCCCGAGCGGGAGCCGTTCGACGAGCGTGCGGTACTCCTCCGGGAGCCCGGAGCTGGCCTTGAGCACGCGCCAGTCGCCGTTCGCGTCGGTCTCGGCGAGCCAGGCCCCCCGGTACCTGTCGGTGTTCGCCAGTCGCTCGCAGACTCCCTGTTCGAGCTCCTCGCGCGTGGGGGCCTCGATGAGCTCGCGGACGAGGTCCTGGACGAGTTCGTTGACCTCGTTGAGGGAGGTGAGCCGGTCGCGCTGCTCGCGGACGGTCCGCTCGCTCTCGCGGAGCTCGCGCTCGCGCTCGGCCCGTCGGAGGTCGGCCGCGACCGTCTCGGCCAGCGCCTCCGCCAGCCGACGGTCGGCCTCCGAGAGCGCCTCCTCGGCGCGGGTGAGCACGGTGAGGGTTCCGTGTTCGCCAAGCGGGATGTGGAGACTCCCCCAGTTCGACGTCTCGACGAACGGGTCGTCCGGGTCCGGACGGTCGAGGACGGGCTCGCCGTTCCGGTAGGCCTGGCCCGCGAGCGTGGATTTCAGGTCGAACGCCGGACTCGACTCGACCAGTTCCTCGGCGCCGTCGGTCATCGCGGCCGGCTCGAGCGCCCCCATCTCCCCGTCGAACAGCCGGATGCAGGCCACGTCGGTCCCGAGGAGCCGCTCTGCGGTCTCCGCCCCGATCCGTGCGACCTCGTCGGCGGTCCGCGCCACCGAGAGCTCCCGACTGGCCTCGTTGAGCACCTCCAGCCGCTGGATCCGTCGTCGATACCCGGTGACGTCGCGGACGACACAGACGTACCCGCCGTCGTCGGTCCGGCTGATGGAGACCTCCTGTGGGAACTCCGAACCGTCGGCGCGCCGTCCGATCGCCTCACCCCGCCACTCGCCCCCCTCCTCGACGGTCGGAAGGACGTCCCAGCGGAGCCGTCTGGCCTCCTCGGGGCTGTAGAGCCGTTCCCAGGGCTCGCCGACCAGGTCGGACGGCGACTCGTATCCGTACATCTCGACGTGGGCCTCGTTGACGTAGACGAACTCCCGGTCCCCGTCGAGGACCGCGATCCCGTCGGATGCGGCGTCCATCGCCTCTGACCGGCGCCGCAGGCGCGTCTCGCGCTCCCGACGCCGGGTGACGTCCCGGAGGTGCACGAGCACGTGACGGCGCGTACCGACCGAGAGCAGCGAGAGCGTGATCTCCACGGTCGCGTGGTCCTCGCCGTCCGTACAGCAGTCGAGTTCGCCGGTCACCCGTCGGCCGTTCTCGGCGAACTCGACGAGCGATTCCGGGTCGTGCGGGAGGACGTCAGCCGGGTGCCGGGCGAGCAGTTCCTCGCGCCCACACCCGAGGAGCCTGCAGGCCCGCCCGTTGCAGTCGAGGATCCCGCCAGCGGTCGGGTCGACGACGAGCAGTCCGTCGTTGCTCTCCTCGAACACTCCCCTGAGGAAGCCGCTCTGCCCGTCGACCTCCCGCCGTGCGCCCCCGGACGTCCGCGATGGCTCGACGAACGAGAGGGTGAAGTACCGTTCCCCCTCGCACTCGTTCGTCGTGACGTCGAGACGGACGGGGACTCGACACCCCTCGGAGTCGACGAGCGAGACGACCGTGTCGCCCCCGACCGGTTCGCCGTCCCGGCGTGCCGCCCGCCGGATCGTCGTCATCACGTCCCCTTCCCCGCTCCCGTCGGCGAGCAGCGCGTCGATGGACCGATCGGACAGCGCCTCCGACGAGCGTCCGATCAGCTTCCCGACGGTGTCGTTGGCGAACAGAACGGTCCCCGACACGTCGACGGCGACGATCCCGACCCCGGCGCTCTCGAGGACTCCGTGGCGGAACCGTCCTCCTTCCGTGGGTGTTATCGACATACGCGGGATGAGGCGGGTCCTCGAATAAAAACCCCCACCTAGATACGTCGGCACGGATGGATCCCGTCCCCCGGCACGAGCGTCTCGGTCGGCGAACCGCCGACAGGCGGGATGTTCGAACGGTAGCGTGGCGTGTCACCGGTGCTCGCGCGGATCGGCACCGCCGGTGCGCGGGTCGACGATCGCCCCCTCGGCGACGCCGAGTTCGAGGAGCTCCTCTCCGGTGAGCGTCGGGAGGGCTGTCCTCGACCGGGTCCCCGAGGCGCCGCTCCGGGTCGAGCTCGGCACCGTGGCGCTGGCGTTCGTCACGGGCGCACAGGACATCGTCCCGGTCCCGGGGCGGTCGACGGCCGAGGCGACGTGCTTCGTCGAGACGACCCCGGCGATGCTCGGTGTCGGTGCGGTCTCGGGCGTGCTGTTCGGGGGGACCAACGTCGGCGTTCGCCTCGTAACGAGCGGACCCTGATACGGACTGTGGCCGCGTCCCGACGGTCGGCCGGATGGGGTCGTCGATCATCCGGTAGATCGGTACGCACGACCGTATCAGAGCCTCGTCGGGTCGACCTGGCGACCGACCAGGACGAGGCTCCCGAGCAACAGCGCGACGGCGACCGGCAGCAGGAACTGGAACGCGGTCACGACGATGCCGGACGCCTGGATACCGAGGACGATCAGGACGACGGGGCCACAGCAGGCCGTCCCGGAGAGGACCGCCGGGATGCTCGCGAGGAACCCCGAGGAGGAGGACCCGATCCCGCAGGCCGCGGGCTGTCGCCACGCGAGGTAGGTCAGCCCGAGGTTCAGGCCGACAAGCCCCGCGATACCGAGACCCAGCACCGTGTTGAGCGAGAACAGGTAGGTCACCGGGCCGGCCGAGACGCGGACGACCGGGGTGAACGAGAGCGGGCCGAGTTCGGGCTGGAAGAACTTCCCGAGCGCCCCCGAGACGACGGTCACGTCGAAGCCGCCGATACCCGGTGCGAGGTGTCCGAGCGCGTACAGGTAGGCCAGGAGGTATCCCGCCGCCGTCACGACGACGACGACCGTCGCGTCGCGGCGACGGAGCATCTCCGTCGTGGCCACGAGCGTCCGGGAGACGGCGCCACCGAGTCGGTCGGCCGAGGAGCTCTCACGCGTAGACATCGGTGTCGGGGTAGTAGCCGTGCCAGGCGAACCACATCGCGTCGAACGTGTGGACCCG
>JAZKST010000001.1:0-219886 GCA_036625905.1 Haloarculaceae archaeon | reverse complement strand
TGCTGTGGCTCAAACTCGGCGGCGTCGGCCACATCCTCCTGGGTATCTTCATCGCCCTGGCGGCCATCGTCCGCGCACTGAGTATCATGCCCCACCGGCTGAGCTACGAGATGGAGCGCGCCCAGGAGTAAGGCGAGAGACGCAGAGCGGAGCAACTACTCTTTCCCTCCGAGGACTGTCACCGCTATGGACACAAACGAAATCGGCGGCACTGCACTCGTGGCTGGATTCGTGGTAGTTCTCGTGGTACTCTACCGGGATCCGGTGAGTGGGTTGGACGCCGCGACCGACGGAGCCGCGACAGTCGCCTACTTCGTCGTGCTCCCGGTCGCCGGCCTCCTCGCGGGCGTGTACGCCTACAGTGACGGCCCCTACAGCGTCGTCCCGTTGTTCCTCCTCGGGAGCTACCTCGGGGTGTTCGGCCTCGCACTGACGCTCGGGAGCGTCCTGGGCCCGAATCCAATCGGGCTTCCCCTGGGAATCGGAATCGTCCTCCTGTCGCTCTCGCTGGTGGCGGTAGTGGCGAGTGTCCTGCGGTCGACTGCGTCCGTTCGACTCGATGTCCTCCAGTCCTCCTCCCGCTGACATGGATATGAATGATCCACCGACCCGACGACGATCGGAGACTCCGCACACGTGTCAAGGCCCTCACGCGGGGAGTGTCGCGTGACCTGCTGTACCGTTCGGTACACCGTGGACGGGTCGGAGCGGCGCTGTCCGCGGCCGGTGGCCGCCGACCACGACCGGTGCGTGTTCCACCTCACGCCCGAGGAGCGCGCAGCGGCGGACGTCACCTCGTCGACGCTGCGGACGGCGTTCCTCTCGGACGTCGATGCGGACGACCCCGCCCGACGAGAGTACGTCGACATCCACCTCGACGAACTGGACCTCTCAGCGCTCGTCGTCGACGGGAGCGATGTCGGCCGTATTACGTTCCGTGACGTCACAGTCGACGGGACGCTTGACCTCTCGGGGGCGGTCGTTCGACACCCAGTCCACATCAGAGACTGTCATATTTCGCAACTGGACACTACTGCGGCGACCTTCGAGATGGACGTCACGATCGACGACACGGTGTTCGGGACGGCGTCGGAACCGTCGACCTGTCTTCGGGCTCGTCGTGGGTCGTTCGAACGCAGCCTCCAGATCAGTAGTGTCCGGTTCGACGGGAGTCTGGAGTTCGCTGCCTGCGATGTGGCCGGATGGCTGGGTTTCGATCATGTCACTGTCACCGGTTCGGCACACTTTCCCACCCTCACCTTTGGAACTGTGCAGTTCGTATCCACGACGTTCGAGGAGGGTGTCGAGTTCGTCGGTGCGGACGGTACCCGTGCGATATTCGACGGTGTCCGTCTCGATGACACCGACGACACGCTCGACCTCTCGGAAGGGGTGTTCGACCTGCTTCGTGTCCGTCCCAGCAGCGACCTTGCGTGCCGTCTCCAAGACGCGACCGTTTCGGAAGGGCGGCTCGACCACCCAGAGGATGCTGTCGCCTGCTACGATCTTACGGACGCCACCCTCGGTGACGTGGATCTCGACTGCGAGCCAGCCACCTTCGACCGATATCGGTTCTATCGAACGCGGTTCGACGGGTTCCCTTTCGCATCCTATCGCGGGGTGTTACGGGCGAACCGCTGGCGGCTCCACGAGTACATCGGGACCCCTGCGGTGGCGGACAGCATCGAGGGACTGGAACACACGTACCTGGAAGCGAAACAGGGTGCGACGGGAACGGGCGACAGCGAGACGGCATCGATGTTCTTCGTCCGCGAGTTGCGATACCGTCGCCAGCGTTACGCCGCCCACGCTCGCACAGCCGACCACTCGCTACCCCATCGTGTGGACGCCGCGGTGCGCTGGGCCACGAACGGCTTTCTCGATCTGATCGCCGGCTACGGCGAGCGGCCACAGCGGACGCTCGTACTTGCGCTGGCAGTCATCGTGAGCAGCGCGCTCGCGTACCCGGCGGCCGGCGGACTCGTCACGGGTGAGGAGGTGATGCGCTACGACACGCACGGTCTGCTCGCCGTGTTAGATGGGCTCTACTTCAGCGTGGTGACGTTCGCGACGCTCGGGCTCGGAGACGTCCATCCGGCCGGCGACATCGGCCGGTTCATCGCCGCCTCCGAGGGGCTTTCGGGTGCGTTTCTGACCGCTGTCTTCGTCTTCTCGCTCGGCCGCCGCGTGACGCGATAACTGCGTCACTCGCCGCTCGAATTGCCAAGCCCCAGCCGCGTCAGGACGGGCGGCATCAACAGCCCCTGAACGACGATACTGATCACGGCGACGCCGAACACCATCACCTGCAGTTCCTCGCGGAACGGAAACCCCTGAGGGAGCGACAACACCAGCGCGACCGGCACGACGGTGTGTAGACCGCCCCAAACCATCACGTGTTGGCAGTACAGGGGAACCGGTTGGCCGCGTATGAGGTTGGTTCCCGAGACCAAGGGATAGATCGTGGCGGCGCGGACGACGATGACAAGAATCGCGGCAGAGACCACGAGCCCGGCGTTTCCGAGGAACGCGTCGATCCGGATTTCGGCACCGATGAGGACGTACAGCATCGTCGTGACGAGGAACGACGCGGTCGTCCAGAGTTCCTGGACGTGGGACTCGCTCGTGCTCATCTTGTGATGGGTCTCCTCGTGTGCACCCATCAACAGCCCCGCACCGACGACCGCGAGGATCCCGCTCAACCCGAGAGAGTGTTCAGCGAGGAGAAAACTCCCGTAGGCGACCAGCACGGTGAGCAGGAGGATGCTCATCTTATCATCGAGCCGGCGCATTGCGATGTGTCCGAGATACCCGACGACTATGCCCAGGACGAGCCCGCCACCACCGACGACGGCGATGTCGCCGGCGATGGCGAGGAGTGCTCCCGGTGTCGCAAGTGCCGTGACCGATCCGGAAGCTTCGAATGCGCCGATCACCGCGGAAAAAATCACGACCGCAACGCCGTCGTTGAGCAGACTCTCGCCTTCGATGGTGACCGCGAGCCGTTCGGCGACATCGAGCTCGTCGAAGATAGAAAGCACTGCGGCAGGGTCGGTCGGGAGAATGATCGTCGCGAACAGAAGCGCAACGAGCAACGGGAATCCGAACGCGACCGTACCGACCGCGCCAAGAATCACGACCGCGAGGGGGAGTCCGACGACCGTGAGGACCACGATAAGATTCGTGCTCCGCCACAGTTCCCGAACGTCGATAGTCGTCGTCCCGTGGAAAATGATGGTCGGTAAGAACATCATCAGAATCAGGTCGTCGGTGAGCGCGAGGTCGAATGAGAGACCCACTGCCGACACAACCACGCCGATGAAGACGAGCGCGCTCGCGAACGCGACCCGATCTCGGTTGCGGACCACCAATCGGATAATAAATGCCAGTGCGAACACTCCGAGAACACTCAGTAGTAACGATGTGAATCCGCTCATGCCTTCGCTCCGGCAGAAGCGTCAGTCACGACCATCCCATCGCTCAGATTGGGTCCGAGTCGGTGAGTATCTCGACAAGTGCGGGGCCATCGTGGCTGATCGCGGTTTCAAGCGCCACGTCGAGATCGTCCGGGTCGTCGACGAAGACGCCGTGTCCGCCACAGTTCTCCGCGAATGCGGCGAACTCCGGGTTGACGAGGTCGGTCTGCCAGACGTCCCAGCCGCCTGTGCGCTGCTCCTTACTGATCTTCCCGAGCTCGTCGTCGTTCAACAGGACGTGGGTGATGTCCATGTCGTGTTTGACGGCGGTCGTAAATTCGCTCATGTACTGGCCGAACCCGCCATCGCTGGACACCGAAACAACCTTCCGGCCGGCAAACGGTGACTCGGGTTCCTGCGTGGCTGCCCACGCCCCAAGGGCCGCCGGGAACGCGAAGCCGATCGACCCGAGATAGCCGGACATGAGCACGGACTGGTGTTCCGGTTCGAAATATCGGCCGAACGCGTAGGTGTTGTTCCCGACGTCGACGGGGATGATGGCGTCGTCGGGGACTAGACGCGTCATCGCGTCGAAGGCGGTGGCGTAGTTGACGCCACGCTCCGGCGGCTGGGCTCGTCGGGTTGCCTTCTCGTCACGCCAGATCTCCCAGCGGTCCGCGAGTTCATCACGCTGACTCTCCGCTTCGATATCGTCGTCGAGTCGTTCGTGGAGTTCGTCGACAGTGACGCCGATTTCGCCCCACACCGGGACGTCGATGCTGTGGAATTTTCCGAGCGTCATCGCGTCGTAGTCGACGTGGATCGTCGGCTTGTACTCGGCAATCCCCGTATGATTCGAGAAGCTTGCACCGAAGACGGCCAGCAGATCCGTCTCGTTCATGAAGTGACTCGCGATTGGGGTTCCACTTCGGCCGAGGACCCCGCCCGCAAGTGGGTGTGAGTCCGGAATCTGCCCTTTTGCTTTGAACGTCGTTAGCACAGGACAGTCAAATCGTCCGGCGAGCTCGATGATGCTGTCCATCTTGAACCGGGCCCCGTGGCCAACGACGATTACCGGCCGTTCGGCAGTTTCCAGCAGATCCACAGCATCGTGGAGTGCGTCTTCAGGTGGGGCGATATCGCGGTCAGTGATTCGGCCCTCCGGATCGCCGGGATCAACATCTTCGGCGGACTGGGTCTGTATCTCATCAGGGAAGACCAGGTGGGAGACGCCTCGGTCCAGAATCGCAGTCTTTACCGCTCGCGTCGCGAGTTCGGCGTGGTCGCTGTCGGGCAACACCGTCGCCTCGAACTCAGCGACGTCGCCGTAGGCCGCCTCGAGATCAACTTCTTGGAAGTTCCCCGTGCCGAGGACTTGCGACTCGACCTGCCCCGTGAGCGCAATCGTCGGCGAGCGGTCAGCGTTTGCGTCCCACAACCCCGTGAGCATGTTCGTCGCACCGGGGCCGGCGATCGAGAAACAGGCCGCCGGCCGACCGGTGAGTTTCCCGTAGGCTGAGGCGGCGAATGCGCCAGCCCCCTCGTGCCGAACACCGTAGTACGAGAGATTTCCCCGGTCGGCCTCGCGGCGGAGCGCGTCAGCGAGGCCGAGATTCGAGTGCCCGACGATGCCCCAGACCTGCCGGATACCCCAGTTGACCAACGTCTCGGCGATAACGTCGGATACCGTCCGCTCGTGGGGCTCCTCCTCGGGAAAGCCAACGTAGATGCCATCGTCGCGTGCTTCGACCGGAAACGTCTGGACACAGTCGTCGTGAGGACCGGGCGTCTCGCCCGTCAGCGGGTCAAAATCCCAGCCATGCCACGGACACCGGAGGTAACCTGTCTCGATCGATCCCTCTCCGAGTGGTCCACCCTGATGCGGACAGTTGTTATCGAGAGCGGCATATTCACCGTCGTAATGGGTTACTGCTACGGTCGTGTCGCCACAACTGACGGCCTTGACTCGACCCTCCGGTAGTTCATTAGGAGAAAGCGCTTTGTACCACGTCATGCCCCCGTGTGGCGTGTTCGGGGACGAGTTCTCGCCCATGTAATTGCGACCCGCGGCGAACGGTCTTGATAACGCCGCGGGCGTTACGTTCTGTTCCAACCTTCCACAGTATTTATATATTGAGTGCTGAGCGACGCCTCGTTCTCCATCGCTCGGTCTCAGGAGAGTTCGATCTCGAAGCGATTTCCTCCTGCTTCGGCTCACAGACATTAATTTCCCAGCCGTGCGGCTCGGCGATCTCGGCGACGATAGCGAGGCCGAAGCCAGTTCCGTCACTGGTCGTCGTATGTCCCCACTCGAATACGGTATCTTGCTCGTCCGCTGGGATCCCTTCGCCATCATCTTCGACGTAGAACCCGTCACTATCGTCTCTGTCGAGCGTTCCGACACGGACGGTGACGGACTCTCCACCGTGAGTGTGTGCGTTCTCGAAGAGGTCTGCAAAGAGTTCGTGGAGGCGGTCTCGATCCGCGTGAATTGTCCTCGATGACCCGATTTCGAGAGTTGCTGGGTCGAGTTCACAGTCGATCCAGACCTCTCGTGCCAAGGGCTCCAACTCGATGTCCGTTCTCTCGGGCAAGGGTCACATGGTCTTTGATGATCGAGAGAGGGTTCTTCAGGTCGTGTGAGACGATACTGGCGAATCGATCTAGCCGTTCGATCTTCTTTCGAGGTCTCGACGGTGTTCGACGCGGTCGGAGATATCACGGAGCATCGCGATCATCTGTGTCGGGTCGGTTCCATCTCCACCTGCGTCGAGTGCGGCCCCGGAGATCTCGGTCGGAACCTCTTCCCCGTCTTTGCTGAGACAGGTCAGATCGTCGGTGAATCCCGATCCTTCCTGGTAGACTTGAGAAATGAACTCCTCTCGGACGCGCTCGACGTCATTTGGATGAATATCCTCTGGATGCATCGAGAAGAGTTCTTCGCGCGAGTATCCAAGCAGGTTACAGGCTGCGGGATTGACATCGAGAAAGGATTCGGTCTCTAGGTCGACGACCGTCACTGCGTCGTTGTTGTATTGGAAATCTTGCGATACCGCTCTTCAGGAGACGAATCCGGGGCAGCGGACGTGCTCGCCGAAAGGTCACTCGGAGGGTCATCACGACCACGGTCCTCGGTCATTTTACTAGCGTGGGTACGGATGTCTTCTGCATATATAATACGCGCTGCGGTGTGCAATACACCCGAACCCCCTCGTGAGTTTTTATCCACTTTGAGTAGTACACCAGCGTGATGGATACGGAGTCACAGAAGCAGGAACCGACGAAAACGAGTCGCTACCGTGTCCTCCTCGTTCTTGCTGTTGCCGAACTGCTGGCGATGACGCTCTGGTTCAGTGCATCAGCGGTCGGGCCGGAACTCGCGGCGCTCTGGGATCTTTCGAGCGCTGAGACAGCATGGTTGACGAACGCGGTGCAACTCGGATTCGTCGTCGGCGCCGTGCTTTCTGCGACGCTCACCCTCTCGGATACGATTCCGCCGCGGTACCTGTTTGCCGTCTCAGCCGCCATCGGCGTGGGAGTGACTGCACTTATTGCCCTTGCCGTGTCGTCCTTCCTCCCGGCCGTTCTGTTACGGTTTCTCACCGGTGTCGCACTGGCCGGTGTGTACCCGACAGGCATGAAAATCATGGCTGGCTGGTTTCGGGAAGGACGCGGTTTCGCTATCGGCACGCTCGTCGGTGCACTCACGATCGGATCGGCAATGCCGCATCTGCTTCGGGCGATCGGTGGCGTCGGCCGTCCGCGTCTCGTCTTACTGGGTGCGGCTGGACTCGCGGCAGTCAGTGGTGTGCTCGTTCTCTTCGTACGCCCGGGGCCCCACCAGGCTCCGGCAGCCCCGTTCGATCCCGGAGCGGTTCGCCGGATGGTCGGCGACCGCGGGACGATGCTCGCCAATCTCGGATATTTCGGTCACATGTGGGAATTATACGCCGTCTGGGCGTGGATTCCCGTGTATCTGGCTGCGAGTTTCGCTGCCAGCGGTGACCCGGCACCGACACTTGCTGCGCTGCTCGCGTTCGGAACCATTGCCGTAGGGGGTATCGGTGCTGTCGTCGCCGGTGTGTTCGCAGATCGTATCGGACGGACGACCGTCACGAGCGGGAGTATGATCGTCAGTGGCACTGCCTGTATCGGTGCCGGCTTCGTGTTCGGCGGGCCCCTGGTCGTCCTCATCCCGTTCCTGTTGATTTGGGGGTTCGTCATCGTCGCCGACTCCGCGCAGTTCTCGGCGGCTGTCTCCGAACTCGCCGAGGACAGTTACGTCGGATCAGCCCTGACGCTACAGACTGCCATCGGCTTTCTACTCACGGTGGGATCGATCCAAGTCACGCCGATTATCGCCGGTGTCGTTGGCTGGCAGTGGGCGTTTTCACCACTGGTCATCGGACCGTTCGTTGGGACAGTCGCAATGCTATGGCTCCGACGACTTCCCGAGGCAACCGCACTGGCTGGCGGAAGAGGGTGATCCCGCTCTCGCGCTGAGTGGATGATTCCCTCAACCGATCTCTGTCGACAGCACGAAGATTAGGATGCCGATCAAAGCGCCCCAGACTGTGTGACTGATGAGGGATACGATGCCGAGATTTGGGATTGACGCCGGTATTCCGACGAGATCGAGCCACACTCCCATGACAACGCCGGCGGCTACGAGCCAAAGTAGCACCCCATACAGGATCCCAAGCGTGACAGTCCCAGAGAGGGTCTCAGCGTAGTGGTCGAGGCTATCGACAGTCGCCGCGGCGACGAATACTGTCCCAAATACCACGCTGTGGAACAGGTGGGTTGTCCATCCCACGACGTTTGTCTGAATCCCATAGAGCGCCCCGATAATTCCCATTTCACCGGTGAATGTCTGGAGGATTAGGCCCATCGCTACCCCTGCCACGACACCAGCGACTGCGGCGTTCCGAAGGCTCTCTGACCCGACTCCCGCTCGATTACTCTCGGGGGCCTGCTCGGATGTTCGGGGAAGGGTTACGACAACCGTGGTACTCGTCTCCCTATCGTCCCTTCGTCAGTGTCGAGCATCGCTGCGAGCGCCGCTTTCGTCGTCTCTCGCCGGTCGGCGTCGCTTGCTGTGGCGAGTTGTTCCAAGACCGCTCGTCTCGTCACGGCCATAGTCAAAGAGGATTGATGTGTCCCGCACTGTTTGATTCAGGCGGTTGTGTCAGCAGTAGATGGGTGAGAAACCGGATCTGTTCCGGCGGCGGTTCATCACTTCGAGACCCATCCACGGACTGAAAATCCTGCATGTATTACTCCTCGACTGTCTGACTGATGTCCAGCGTGTAGGCTTTATACGAGTGCTGAACTCGTACACTCCCTCCCTCGGGGCGCCCGTCGGAATCCGCCTTCTCCCGGGAGTTTCGGCGGGACCGCTCACCAGGATAGAACCGCCACGGCCCGCCGGATCGTCGGCGACCACCCAGCCTCAGGGCTCCTCGACCCGTCGTTCGACTGTCCACTCGAACGCGTCCTCGCCGGCCTCGGCCAGCCGGTCGTGGAGCGCACGTACCCCCTCCGGGTCGGTCTCCGGGAGCACGTGGACCTCGACGCGGCCGTCCCTGACCGCGACGCGGAACGTGTCGTGGGTCGAGTCGTCGCGGACGAGGTAGAGCGGCATCGGCAGATCGAACCAATCGCCGTAGCGGTAGGTTCCGGAGTCGAGCACCGACACGAGCAGCGTGGCCAGCTCGCCGTCCGTCCGGTCTACCCCCGGATCGAACGAGAAAACCGTCCCACCGACGTACTCGACGCCGCCGCCCCGCGGGTAGCGGCGGTCCGGACGCGCGGGGATGGCGAACTCGTCGGTCGCCGAGTCGTCGGCGCCGTCGGATCCCGGGTGATCCTCGACGGCTGCCCGCGCCTCCCGCTCGCGGAGTTCCGTGGCGGTCACGAACGTCGGCTCGTCCTCGGCCATGCGGCCCTCTCGCGTGGAGCTTGGGCGCCTTCGGGTTTAAACTCGCGCCCGCCACGGTGGAAGTGATCGTCCGACTGACGGTATCAGGGCTCCGGGAACGGTGGACGCCCACCGAGAAACAGACGGGACTCGGCGACTTCGGAACCGGGGGGCCTGACCGGTCGGTCGAGCCGCTCCCGTGAGCCGTGACGAACCACCGCTCCGGGTCCGGGTCGGTGCTCGGATACGCGTCGTTCGGTCGAACGATCGGTATCGAACGGGAATCCAAGGGGGCCGGAGGCTTCCAGGACATCCACGCCAGTCGGACGAGTTCATCCGCGCCCCTCCGAACACTGCCGGTCCCGGGGCCGCGTTCGCGCCTGCCGGCAGGGAAAGCGGCATACGCCCACCGGGCGTGTCGTTCGTATGGAGTTCGACGACACGACGGTCGCCATCACGGGCGCGAGCCGCGGCCTCGGCGCGGCCGCAGCCCGCCGGTTCGCCGACGAGGGCGCGCACGTCGCCATCTGTGCCCGGGGCACGGACGCGCTCGCGTCGGTCGCCGAGGGGATCGAGAGTGCGGGCGGGGCGGTGACGTCGCTCCGGGCGGACGTCCGGGACGAGTTCGACGTCGAGCGGTTCGTCGAGACCGCCGGACGTGAGGGCGACGGGATCGACGTGGTGTTCGCGAACGCCGGCGTCTACCACGGCGACCCCGCTCGGACGCCGCTCGCAGCGGAGTCATACACCGCGTTCGACGACCACGTCCGGACGAACGCCCGCGGCGTGTTCACGACCGTCCGCGAGGCCCTCCCGCACCTGAACGAGGGGGCACGGGTGCTCGTTCCCTCCGGAAGCGTCGCCCGGGAGGCGACGGACGGCCTCGGCTCGTACGCCGTCTCGAAGGCAAGTGCCGAAGCCGTCGCCCGCCAGTTCGCCGTCGAACTCGACTGTCCGGTGGGGATCCTCGACCCCGGGCAGCTCTCGACGGAGCTCACCGGGAACGGTCCGGGCCGCGCCCCCGAGGACGTCGCGGACATGGTGCTGTGGGCCGCCGGGCTCCCCGACGACGAGCTCGACGGCGAGGTGTTGGACCTCCGGGCGTGGAAGACCGCGACGCGGTGAGCGGTACGGACTGTTGTATTCCGTAGGGTCCCCGCCGCTCCGGAACCCCGGCGATGTTACTAACTCGGACCGTACTGGGACCGACATTTTATTAGCGATAGCGAGTCAGTTCACAATCAATGGAGACGCGGAACGCCCGGGCTTCGGTCGCCGGCCTGGACCGTCCCTCGATGGTCGGCCTGGTAGCCGTCCTCGTCCTGGTGGGGCTGACGGCGCTCGCCCTCGCGGCCGGGCTGTGGAAGGTGACGGTCGTCGCGTGGGTGGCGTTCGCCGCGATGGCCGGGTTCGCGCCGTTCGGCGCCCGGGCCGCCGGGACGAACGACGCCTACCGGCTGGTGTGGGGATACGGGCTCGCGGCGGGCGCGATGGTCACCTCCGCGGCGGTGTTTCTGTTACCTCAGGCCATCGGGCTCGACCCCCGTGTCGGGGGGTTCGGCGTCGCCGCCGGCCTGCTCGTCGGCTACGGCGCCCATACCGTCGGCCACCGCCTCTCGCATCTGGACACGCCGTTCGACGACACCGCCGCACAGCTCTCGGTACACGCCCTCTCGGCCGGGGCCATCATCGGGCTCGTCTACGCGACGATGCCGGATCTCGGGCTGCTGCTCGGGCTCGCCATCGTCTCGCACAAGGGTCCGGCGGGCTACGCGGCCGCGCGCCGGCTCGGAGCGGCGGACAAGCCCGTGACCGTCCTGTTGCTCCCCGCGGCGGGCGTCGGGCTGACGGCCATCCCCGCGGCGCTCGTGAACCCGCCGGCCGTCCCCGCGGTGCAGGGGGCCATCTTCGGCTTCGCCGCCGGCGTCTTCCTCCACGTCGCCATGGACTTCCTCCCCCGCTGTGAGCAGGGGAGCGAGGTGGGCGAGGTGGCCGCACTCTCCGAGGACGCCCACGCGCTACTCGACCGGCTCCGCACGCACGCGGTCCTCAGCACGCTGCTCGGGGGGCTCGCGGTCTTCCTCGCCTGGGTCGCGGTCTCGACGTGACGTCGGCGTTTCTCGGACTAGCGGCGCTCCCGCTGGTCCGTGTCCCGGCGTGCCACCCGCTCGGCCGACTCGCGGTCCATCTCCTCGCGCCCCTCGTGTTCGGCCCGCACGAGGAAGTAGAGCGCGAGCGGGAGGAGCAGCGCCAGCAGGAGGACGACGACGACCATCGCCGCCCCGGCGGCGGTCATCCGAGGAAGACGTCGACGATGTCGCTCGACCCGGCAGTCGTGTCGCGATAGAGCTCGGAGTAGCCGCAGTTGGTGCAGGAGACGACCTTGAAGCTGTTCGTCTGGATGTCGAACATCTTCGAGAGGCCGCCGCCGGCCGTCGAGATGGTACCGACGTCGGTGCCGGTGTGACCGCACTTCGGACAGCCGCGCTCGGTGGAGGCTTCGGGGACCATACCGGGGGGTATCGCGCGCTCCGACAAGGGTCTTCTGCCCGTCCGTATCAGACCGACAGCTCGTAGACGTACTCCTCGTGTGCCTCGCCGCCGCTCTCCTCGACCCGCCGGCCGACGCGCTCGAACCCGTAGGACTCGTAGAAGGAGACGCCCACGTCGTTCTCGGCGAGTGCGACGAGCCGGAGCCGCTCGACACGCTCGGGGAGCCGCTCGCGGAGGCTGTCGACGAGCCGCGTCGACGACTCCGAGTACGTCGCCGTCACGGGCTGCTACCAGCAGCACCCGATCGGTGTCAGTCACCCCGTCCCGGAGGTCCCCGAGGGACCACCAGGAGTCGAACAGCTCGTCGACCGTTTCCGGGCCGTGTATCGGGTCGTAGGCGGCGTGCCACGCCGCCCGCCCGACCGCCCGTATCGACTCGGCCTCGTGGGTGTGTGCGGGTCTGACGGTCGGCTCCGTCACGGGTCCGGCTCGTGACGCCTCGGGTAAGGACCTGACGCCGGGGACGGCTCGGGCCGGTGCCGGGACCGTGGCTCGTGTCCGACAGTACCGATCGGGTCCTCGATATCCAACGAGGCTTATCTCCTTCGCCGCCCGACGATCGGTCATGCGCCGCCGACAGCTCCTCCGTCTCGGTGCCGCCGCGCTCCCCGTCGCCCTCGCCGGGTGTACCTCCACGGGCGGGCCCGGGTATGCCACCACCGACTCGCCGACCCCGGCCGACACGCCGGTCGAGGTTGTTTCGACGGCGGACGCGCCGGACGTCCCGGTCGAGTACGACGTGACGATGGCCGAGCCGGTGGCGACCGGCGAGCACCCCGCCCGGCTCCACGCGACGATACGGAACCCGACCGATTCGGCGGTCGTCCTCGGCGAGGAGCGGGCCGTGCAGTTCCACCACGTCACGAGCGAGGACGGCGCGCTACACCTGCTTCCCGCCGACAGCCGTGTCGAGGAGTTCGCCGACCCCGGCTGCTGGCGGTTGACGGACCACGTCGCCGTCGCCGAGTACTACGGGACGTTCGAGATCCCCGCCGGCGGATCGGTCGATGCTGAATCGGCCGTGATGGGGGGCGCCGACCTACCGGAGGGGACGTGTCTGCCGACGGGCGAGCACCGCGTTCTGACGAGCGGTCGGGTGGCCGGGGACGCGGAGACGTTGCTCGACGGTGGCGGTGAGGCGGCCGACTACGAGTGGGGGTTCACCCTCCGGGTCGGATAGTCGATCGGGGAAGTAGTGTCACTGCGCTCGGCTGGCTACGTTCTCCACTGAAGTTCCGTTCCAGCTCCGCCTCCTCACGCGACACGGATCGCGGGGTCACTCAACGTCGAGTCACGGTTCGTGATGGAGGCCGGGCCCCAACACATCAACCCGCTTGGGACAGTTCAGGGTGGGGTGCTAAGCACGCTCGGTGACGTTGCGCTGAGCACCGCCTACATGAGCACCGTCAAAGCGGACGAGTCGTTCACCACCGTGGATCTCACGGTGAACTTCCTGCGCCCGGTCTGGAGCGGGCGGCTGGAGGCGGTCGGTCGGATCCACCACAGGGGTCGTACCATCGGGTTCGCCGAATCCGAGGTCACGAACGAGGACGGCAAACCCGTCGTCCGGCTCTCGGGGACCTGTATGACCCTTCGCGATGAGTCAGCGGACCGGCTCGACTCGCAGGAGGACTGATACTGCTCACAGTCCGGTCGGGTGCTCGATGTACGTCGTCTCGATGTCCTCCTCCCAGTCCTCGACGACCCTCTGTAGCGACTGCACCCCGAACGTCTCCGTCGCGTAGTGGCCGGCGAGGAAGACGTTCACGCCGGCCTCGCGTGCCTCGTGGTAGGCCGGCTGTTTCCCCTCACCCGTGACGAGCGCGTCGACGCCCGTCTCGCGGGCCTCGTCGAGCCAGTCGGTGCCCGAGCCGGTGATGATACCGATGTCCTCGACGCGCTCGGGACCGAAGTCGAGCACCCGCACGCCGTCGTTCGGGAGGTCGGCGAGCCGCTCGCGCACGTCCTCGACGCTCCACGGTTCGCTCGCCCGTGCGCGGACCCCGACGGTCGCCGGGGCCTCCTGCCCGAATCCACCGACGACCTCGAGGTCGAGAAAGCCCGCCAGCCCCGCGGCGTTGCCCAGTTCGGGGTGCGTGTCCAGCGGGAGGTGGGCGGCGTACAGCGCGAGGTCGTTCCCGAGGAGGGCGGCGAGCCGGTCGTGCTCCTTGCCGGTCACGCGGTCGATGCCGCCCCACGAGATCCCGTGGTGGACGACCAGGACGTCCGCGCCCCACTCGGCGGCCGCCTCGAATGTCAGTTCGACGCCGTCGACGGCGAACGCGGCCCGGGCGACGGTCCCGTCCTCCGGGCCGACCTGGAGGCCGTTGACCGCGTAGTCCAGCCCGTCGAGGTCCGCGACGTCGAGCCGGTCGTCGAGCCGTGCGGCGAACTCGGTCAGTTCCATGGTCCTCCGTCGGGCCGCCGGCTTGTAACTCATGGCGGATCGGGGCGAACCCCCCCGGTCGGTCCCGTCCCGAGGCCGACGAATATCGGGAGCGCCGGGAGCGGGAGCCGGAGCTCGGGCTGGAGGATCGGTAGCATACGGCGTGGGCTGGCACGACGGCGACAAGCGGTTCCCTCGTACGGACTACAAGCGTCCTATTAACCCTCTGCGTGTGCGAAGACGAACTCGCGGAGGAGTTTCCCCGCGACCGCAGCGGCCTGCCCGTCGTCGCGGTCGTTCACCTCGACGACGTCGAACGTCGTACATCGGGGTGCGACCGATCGGACCACCTCCCGGACCTCGCGTGGAGCGAGACCGAACGGCTCCATCGTCCCCGTCCCGGGCGCGAATCCGGGGTCGAGCCCGTCGATATCGACGCTCAGGTACGCCTCCGCGTCGCCGTCGAGGTCGGGTTCCCAGTCGGCGACCGACCCGGGGGGGACGACGGTGACGTCCCCCTGACTCGCCCGTTCCCACTCCGCCTCGCTTCCGGTTCGAGCGCCGAGTATCACCGCCTCCTCGACCACGTCGAGGGCGTGCCGGGTGACCGTCGCGTGCGAGAGTTCGTTGCCGGCGTAGTCGGTGCGGAGGTCGAGGTGGGCGTCGACACAGACGAGGACCTCGGGAGCGGCAGCCCGGACCCCGGCGACCGTGACTGTGTGCTCGCCGCCCAGCAGGAGCGGGAGGATCCCCTCTCCGTGGAGGTCCGAGAGCGACCCTTCGAGAAAGGAGAGGTAGTCCGCGGCGTCGTCCCAGGCGTCGAGGTCGCCGGCGTCGTGGACACCGAGGTCCGAGAAGTGCGTGCCGGTCCGGCGGTCGTAGTCGTCGAACGTCCTCGCGAATCGCCTGACCCGGTCGGGTCCGAACCGCGTCCCGGGCTGGAACGTCGTCGAGACGTCGAGCGGTGCGCCGAGAACCGCGTAGTCGGCCGCCGAACGGTCGGTCGACGTCCCGGGGAACACGCTCAGACGACCTTGCGCTGACCCTCGTACTCGAGGTACTCGATCTCGTCGTCGGAAGCGGGGTCGAGCCCGTCGGGGATGCGCATCGTGAACGTCTCGTAGGTGTCGAGGTCCATCACCTGCATGTCGGAGCCCTGGACGGAGATCACCTGGCCGCCCTTGCGTTCGATGATGGGGACCCACACCTTGGCGTCGACGGGCTGGGTGAAGTTGCGCTTCTGCCCGTCGAAGACGCCCGTCCCCTCGACGCGGGCCTTCGCACTGCCGTGCTTGCCGGGTTTCGAGGTGGAGTAGGCGGTGATCTTCGAGGGGACGTCGTCGATCACGACGTAGTTCCCCTCCTGTAGTTCGCGGACCTCGGTCTGCTCTCGCGCCATGGCCGATGGTTTCCGTGGTACGGGTATAAACGGTTTGGAAGCCGCTCGGGCGCGTGAAGGGACTAATTGGATCCCTGCCCGATCCGGCCTCTTCCTACTCGAGCACGTCCGGAAGTTCGTCACTTCCTGCCCGCTGGTTAGCCTCGGGATCGATTCCAGCCGCTAGGAGCTCCTCGTCGGTGGGACGACGGCCAGTGTCGTTCTCGACCGCGTCGATCACGTCGTCGAGGTTCGCGAGCGCTTGGTCGCGCGTCTCGCCCTGTGTGGTCAGGCCCCTCGTCTCGTCGCGTGCCGTCCACCATCCGTCGTCGTTCTGCACGAGGGTTATCTCGGTACTCGGCTGATCTGGATTCGCGCTCGATCCGGTGCTCATGCGTATCCTCCGCCCGAACCCGCACAAAACGCGGCATCGTCCCCGCCGACTGGGCGTCGGCCATGTGAGGGGACCCGGCCGTCGGTAGCCGGCCACGGGGACAGCGAGCCGACCACCGGATGGGCAGTCACAAGTCCTCCCCCCGCGAGCCCCCGGGCATGACCGACGGCGAACGCGAATCCGTGCTCGTCCCCGGTGGCCGTGACGTGCGAGCGACCATGGACACCCCGGACGGCGACGCCGACGCCTGCGTCGTCGCCTGTCCACCCCACCCGCAAATGGGCGGCAGGCGCACCGACCGGCGGCTCCGGGCGACCAGCGACAGCCTCGGCGACCGGGGCGTCGCGTGTCTCCGGTTCGACTACGGCCCCTGGGCGGAGGGCGAGGGCGAGCGGACCGACGCGCGGAACGCGCTCGCGTGGGCACGCGACCGCTACGAGAGCGTCGGACTGTTCGGCTACTCCTTCGGCGGCGCCGTGGCGCTGCTGGCGGCGGCCGCCGAGTCGGAGGACGGAACGCCGCCCGCCGTCACGTCGGTGCTCGCTCCTGCCGCCCGCCTCGAGGCCGGCCTCGACGCCGCGGGAGCCGTCGGGTCGGTCGACTGCCCCCTGCGGGTCGTCTACGGCGAGCGGGACACCACGGTCGACTGGGAGCCCGTCGTCGAGCGGGCCCGGGAGGCGGGCGTCGAGGTGGTCGGGATGTCCGCCGACCATCACTTCGTCGGCCAGGACGCGAAGGTGGGCGAGGTCGTCGCGGGGTTCCTCGCCCCGCGGCTGTAGCTACCGGCGGACAGTGGCTTCGATAGATCCGACCGGTGCGTACCCCGCTCGAGAGTATCGACCGTTCCGACGGTGTACCGTCGGTCGCTATCGTCCCGTCGACGGGGAGCGTTCCTCGACGGACGTCCGGGTCGACACGGCGGCCGCGCGTGGCACTCGCAGGCGACCGTTTCCCCCGTTCGAAACGGTTTTCCCCGAGTCCCGCACATGGTCGTTATGCCGACAGAGGGCGTCACGGAGTACGACCCGACGCTGGGCGGGAAGTTCGTCTTCGTCACCGGCGGGGTCATGTCCGGACTGGGCAAGGGCATCACTGCCGCGTCGACCGGGCGACTGCTCGCCAACGCCGGGTTCGACGTGACGGCGGTCAAGATCGACCCCTACCTGAACGTCGACGCTGGGACGATGAACCCCTACCAGCACGGGGAGGTCTACGTGTTGAAAGACGGCGGGGAGGTCGACCTCGACCTGGGGAACTACGAGCGGTTCCTGAACGTGGACATGACCTTCGACCACAACGTGACGACGGGGAAGGTCTACAAGGAGGTCATCGAGAACGAGCGCGCCGGTGACTACCTCGGCAAGACGGTCCAGATCATCCCGCACGTCACCGACGACATCAAGCGGCGCATCCGCGAGGCCGCCCAGGGCCACGACGTCTGCATCGTCGAAGTAGGAGGAACGGTCGGGGACATCGAGGGGATGCCCTACCTCGAGGCGCTCCGGCAGTTCAGCCACGAACAGGACGAGGAGGACCTCCTGTTCGTCCACGTCACCCTGGTGCCGTACTCCAAGAACGGCGAGCAGAAGACCAAACCCACACAGCACAGCGTGAAGGAGCTGCGCTCGATCGGCCTCCAGCCCGACGTCCTGGTGGGGCGGTGCGAGGACCGCCTCGAACCGAAGACCAAGGAGAAGATCGCCCTCTTCTGTGACGTCCCGAACGAGGCGGTGTTCTCGAACCCGGACGTCGAGGACATCTACCACGTCCCCCTGATGGTCGAGGAGGAGGGGCTCGACGGGTACGTGATGGAGCGGCTGGACCTGGCCGACGAGGCCCTCCCGCCGGCCGAACGGGACAACGCCTGGCGGGAGCTCGTCACCCGGGAGACGACCGGGGAGGTCGACGTCGCGCTCGTCGGGAAGTACGCCCTCGAGGACGCCTACATGAGCATCCACGAGGCGCTGAAACACGCCGGGCTGGAGCGTGGCGTCGACGTGAACGTCCTCTGGGTCGACGCCGACGAAACGACCGACGAGCACGAGCGGAACCTCGAACGGGCGGGGGGGATCGTGGTACCGGGAGGGTTCGGCGCGCGCGGCACGGACGGGAAGGTCGACGCCATCCGGTACGCCCGCGAGAACGGGGTGCCGTATCTGGGACTCTGTCTCGGCTTCCAGATGGCCGTCGTCGAGTACGCCCGGAACGTGCTGGGCTACGAGGGCGCCCACTCCGCGGAGATGGAGCCCGAGACGCCACACCCGGTCATCGACATCCTCCCCGAGCAGTACGAGGTCGAGGACATGGGCGGGACGATGCGGCTCGGCGCCCACGAGACCGACATCGACCCGGGGACGCTCGCCCACGAAATCTACGGGAGCGACACCTGCACCGAGCGCCACCGCCACCGCTACGAGGTAAACCCCCGCTACATCCAGGCGTTCGAGGACGCCGGCCTCGTCTTCTCGGGGACCGCCGGCAACCGGATGGAGATCCTCGAGCTCCCAGGGCACCCCTACTTCCTCGGGACGCAGTTCCATCCCGAGTTCCGCTCGCGGCCGGGGCGGGCCAGCCCGCCGTTCGTCGGGTTCCTCGAGGCCGTCATCGACGGCACCGACGGAAGGACCGACGGCGAGAGCGAGGAAGGGGAGGAGGTGACCGTCTGATGGTCGATGCCGAGCGGTTCGTCGAGGACGCCGTCGAGGAGATCGGCGAGCAGGTCGGCGACGCGAACGCCGTCATCGCGCTCTCGGGCGGGGTGGACTCCTCGGTCGCCGCCACGCTCGCCTACGAGGCCATCGGCGACCGGCTCACCGCCGTCTACGTCGACACCGGGCTGATGCGCGAGGGCGAGACCGAGGGGATCAAGGAGACGTTCGCGTTCATGGACTCGCTTCGCGTGGTGGAGGCACAGGAGCGGTTCCTCGACGTGCTCTCGGGTGTGACGGACCCGGAGGAGAAGCGCCACGCCATCGGCGAGGGGTTCATCCGCGAGTTCGAGACGGTCGCCCGCGAGGTCGACGCGGACTACCTCGTCCAGGGGACCATCTACCCGGACCGCATCGAGAGCGAGGGGAACATCAAGTCCCACCACAACGTCGGCGGGCTCCCCGAGGCCGTCGACTTCGAGGGCATCGTCGAGCCGGTCCGGGACCTCTACAAGGACGAGGTCCGGGAGGTGGCCCGCGAGCTCGGCCTCGAAGAGGTGATCTCCGAGCGGATGCCGTTCCCGGGCCCCGGGCTCGCCGTGCGGATCGTCGGCGAGGTGACCGAGGAGAAACTCGAGGTGGCCCGGGACGCCACCGCCGTCGTCGAGGAGGAACTCGCGGAGTTCGACCCGTGGCAGGCGTTCGCCGCGGTGCTCGGGAAGGCCACGGGCGTCAAGGGCGACAACCGCGTCCACGGCTGGGTCGTGGCCGTCCGGTCGGTCGAGTCCCGCGACGGGATGACCGCCCGGGCACAGGAGCTCCCGTGGGAGGTCCTCCAGCGCATCCAGTCGCGGATCACCGGAACGAACGAGAACGTCGCCCGTGTGGTCTACGACGTGACCCACAAGCCGCCGGCGACCATCGAGTACGAGTGATACGGTCGTGTGCAACGATTGCCCGTCGATTACCCGGCTCGGGGCGGTCATCGTCGGTAAGGGACTACGCACGACCGTACGAGGCGTTCCGGAGTCGAGTGCGGGCGGAAACGGTGGGCGGCCGGTCGCCGCCCGACGCGGGAGAGACAACAATGAAGGCGATAATCGCCGGCCCGGACGTGGACGGCCTCGGAGACGCACTGGAATCGCTGGGCGTGGACGTGCGGTACGCCGCGGGAACGGCCGCCAGGCCCGACCTCGAGGAGGCGGGCATCCACGAGGCCGACCTCCTGGTGATAACCGACGCCGGGCTGGCCACCTCCATCCCGGTCGGGAAGGACCTCAACCCGAACGTCCGGGTGGTGGTGTACGCCCGGAACAGCCTCCCGGAGTTCGCGCGCGGCCAGGCCGGACACATCGTCGACCCCGAGCTGCTCGACGCGACGACGATCGCCGAGGAGCTGGTGTAGCGGGCCCGAGAGCCCGAGAACCGGCAAACCTCTCGAAGATTTGGGTCTCCTTTGGGAAATCGTTCTTGTCCATCACGTCCGTCGATCAGCGTGCATGTCGTTCGACAGCAGCAGTCGACGGACGGTACTGAAGGGCATCGGCGCTGGAACCGCGGCACTCGTCGGTGGTGCCGGCATCGCCAGTGCGAGGCCGGACGGGGCCCCGCCGAGTGACGGTCCGACGATAGTCGACGTGGCCATTGCGGCAGAAGGATTCAACGTCCTGGTGGCCGCCGTGCAGGAGGCCGGACTGGTCGACGCCCTCAGTGGGAACCGTCAGCTGACGGTGTTCGCGCCGACGGACGAGGCGTTCGGTAAACTCGGCGTCACGGCCGATAACGTCGACGAGGTCGACGACGAGTTCCTCCTCGATGTCCTCACGTATCACGTGACACCGGGCCGTCGGGACGCGGAGTCCGTCACCACCTCGGACGAACTGCCGACGCTGAACGGGACCAAAATCGACGTCGACGGCACGAATCTGAACGGCGATCAGGCCGACATCGTCGCCACGGACATCGAGGCGTCGAACGGGATCGTCCACGTCATCGACGGCGTGCTGCTCCCCTAGACAGGCCGTGGTCGGTTCGGGAGGCCGAGACGGCACGGCTGCCGTCAGTGTCGGCCCCGAGTAACGGCACAGCACGTCGAACACCGCTCTGAACCCCCGCTCTGCAGGATGTCACGCCCTCCAACTGCCCTTTCGTCTCGGATAGAACGGCCAGAACGGTTAGGTGTCTCCCACGAGTCGCTCCGCTCGATGGAGGCGGTTCTCTGGCAGGTTCTCGCGGGGACCCGGGGTGGGCCCAACCGGGCGCGGCTCCTCAGGGCGGTCGAGGAGCGGCCGCGCAACGCCAACCAGCTCGCCGAGGCGCTGGACCTGGACTACAAGACGGTCAGACACCACCTCGAGGTGCTGGAGGAGAACGATGTCGTCCAGTCGAGCGACTACGACTACGGCGCGGTCTACCTGCCGACGGACCGAGCGAAACAGCACTGGGACACGGTCGAAGAGGTGTTCGCGGAGATGCGGGAGGTGGACGCGTGACCCGCGTTCGCCGCGCCGAGGACGCCCGAAGGTACTTATCGGGAGACGGTCGACACCCGCCGATGAGGGGGTGTCGAGGTCCGTGAGCCTGGTCGTCGACCTCGCCCGGACCTCGGCTGCGGTGAACGTCCTGCTCCTGCTCTCGATCGCCTACGTCTGGGCGGAGAGCTACCGGCAGATACGGTCGCGACACACGCTCGTGACGCTCCTGTTCGCCGCGTTCCTGCTCGCGGAGAACGCACTGGCGCTCTACTACTACCTGACAAGCGTCTCGCTCCCGCTCGCGGCGATGCAGGCGATGATGACGCTTTCGATGCTGGAGACGGTCGGGCTGGCGCTCCTGGCCTACGTTACTTGGGAGTAGCGGCCCGCGTCGGTTCGCGCCCCTCCCGCTCGATGCGCTCGCCGAGTTCGGCGAGCCTGACCGACCCGCTCCGGACGAACGGGACGCCGTGACCCATCCCGAGCACGTCGACCGCGGGCGCGCGGTCGGCGAAGTCGTGAATGCTCTCGCGGACGGTGTCGGTGTCGTAGGAGAGGATCCACGGTGAGGGCTCGAGCCGGCCGTCCCGCTCGATCACGAGGTCGCCGACGAACGCGGCGTCGAGATCGTACGAGACGAACGCGGTGTGCCCGGGGGTGTGCCCGGGGGTGTGGTAGGCGACGAACGAACCGACCTCGTCACCGTCCGCGACGAGGGTGGGCTCGCTCCCCGGCCGTCGGGCGAACGGACCGACCAGGCGCTGGAACGCGCCCTTGTGGTGGAGGGCGGGCGGCTTCTCCCGGCCCATCAGGAACGGCGCGTCGGCAGCACCCATGTACCACTCCGCGCCCGTGTCGCCGAGGATGCCGGCGAGCGCGCCGACGTGGTCGACGTCGTAGTGGGTGACGAGCACCCGCTCGAGGTCGGTGAGGTGGTAGCCCGCGAGCTCGACCGCGGTGCGGAGCCGCCCTCCGTCGATGGGCGTCCCCGCGTCGACGAGCGTCAGCGTCCCGCCGTCGTCGGCGAGGTACGCGTTTACCCCGCGCAACTCGATCTGCCAGACCCCGTCGCGAAGCTGGGTGACCATACCCCCGCCTACGCCGGGCCGTGTCAAGATACTGTTGCCCCACGCGGGGTTCGACGGGTCGCGTCCCGCGTCGGACCGTCCGCATCAGACGGGGAGTCGCGACCGGACCATCCCGGAGAGCGCCCGTACCTTCGAGGGGCGCCGTATCCGCTCCATCTCGTCGTCGGTCAGCTCGAAGTCGAAGACGTCCCGGTTGGCCGCGATGTGCTCGCGGGAGGTTGCCTTCGGGATGACCGCGACGTTGGGATGCTGGAGACACCACCTGATGGCGACCTGGGCAGGGGACTTCCCGTACCGCTCGCCGACCTCGGCCAGCACCGGCTCGTCGAGCACCCCACCGTGGCCGAGCGGCGAGTACGCCGTCAGCAGCAGGTCGTGTATCTCGCAGTAGTCGAGCAGGGCGGACTGGTCCCAGTAGGGGTTGAGCTGGACCTGGTCGGTCAGCAGTGCATGGTCGGCGGCCTCCCGGGCCGCGTGGAGCCGGTCGACGTCGAAGTTCGAGACGCCGATCCACCGGGCCGTCCCCGCATCGACGAGTTCGTCCATCGCCCGGAGCGTCTCCTCGACGGGGACCCGCTGGAAGGGGTTGTGTATCAACAGGCAGTCGACGTACGAGGTGCCCAGTTTCGCGAGACTCTCCTCGGTCGACCGGAGGACGTCGTCGTACGCGCGGTCGCCGTTGACGAGCTTCGTGGTGACGAAGACGTCCTCGCGGTCCACCGCCGAGGACGCGATGGCCTCGCCGACCTCGCGCTCGTTGCCGTAGGCCTGTGCGGTGTCGACGTGTCGGTAGCCGAGCTCGAGCGCCGTCTCGACGGCCCGTCGGCAGTCCTCGCCGGTCAGCCGCCACGTCCCGAGGCCGAGTGCCGGGACGTCGACGCCCTGGACGGTCACGTCGGGGATGTCGGTTGCGGACACGCCGGCGAGTAGACGTCCGGCGGCCCTGTACCTGTCGTCTCGTCGTCCCCGCAGTCGCCCCCGAGGCATCCCGGCGATTCGACGGTTCTCAGACCCGGACGACCCGCAGCTCGTAGTCCGCCGGGAGCCCGTAGACGGTTCGGAACGCCCCCTCGAGGAAGTCAGCGGCGTGTTTCGCGTCGGCGATGGCCGAGACGTGCACCGTCCCCTCGGGGGCCTTCCGCGTCTCGGGCTGTTTGATCTTGAAGACGGGGAACGAGCCGAGGTGCTCGGAGAGCGCGTCGCGCTCGTCGGCCGAGACGGTGAGCGTGAACAGGCGGTCGGCGTACTCCGCGCGGACGCGGCGCTCGCGCTCGTCGTCGATGGCCTCGAAGACGGCGCCCTCGCTCCCCCGTGCCCGGTGGGTCGTCACGGCGTCGACCGCGAGGGCGAGCCTGTCGCCGGCCTCGTCCGCGTCGAATCGGCCCATGTCGGGGGAGTGTGGGCGGGCCGTAGTAAAACCCGTGTGAACGGCCGTACCGGCCCGAAGCAGGTAGTCACACGGGTGCTCCCGGGTGATGCGGGGCGGGACGACGAGGGACGGAGCGTGACGGAGGAAAAGGCATATCCCCGCCGCCGCGTACCTCCGGACATGAGCGACTCCGGGGAATACTACACGCGGGACCGCTGGCAGAACTGGCTCGACCGCCTGCGGGAGGAGGAGATCGACCCGGAGAACGAGGACTCCGCACGTCTCCTGTTGAACCTCCAGGACGACGCGGCCATCGCGGTGGTGAAGGTGCTCACCGACCACGAGGACGGCGAGCTCGACGAGGAGGGGGCGATGGGCGAGCTCGAGCGGATCCGCGAGATCGTCCTCTCGGAGGTCGAGTTCGACGACGAGGAGAAGCTGATGCTCGTCGACGGCGTCCAGACCTCGCTGGTCTGTGTCTTCTACGCCGCCGAGGAGTACGTCGTCGGCGGTCCCGCGGAGGAGGGGACCGTCGAGGACTACGTCCGTGCGGCCATCGACGCCGAGGCCGAGGAGGACCTGGACGCCGCCATCGGCTTCTGTGCACAGGCCGGCACCCGCATCATCGACGGCGAGGAGCTCGACATGGCGCTCGTCGAGGACGTCGAGTACGGGCTCGTCGCCGAGTGGATCAACGGGCTCGACAGCCTCCAGACGGCGCTCGCCGACCCCGAGGTCGTCGAGGAGGACGACGAGTAGGCCCTCCCGACGGACTCGACGCCGAGGGGTAACGAACTGACCCGGTGCGTCCCTTTTAGTACGGAACGGGAGTACTCCCCGTAGATGCGACCAAGGGGCGAGGAGCGCGGCCAGGCGGTCCAGATCGGTGCCGTCCTGCTGTTCGGCTTCCTCGTCCTGACGCTGTCGACCGCACAGGCGACCCTGGTTCCACAGCAGAACGAGCGGGTGGAGTTCGACCACAACGAGCGGGTACAGTCGGACATGACCTCCGTGCGGAACGAGGTCGTCTCGGCCGCTCGGACCGCGGGTGCCCCGCCCGTCGCCGTCGAGCTCGGGACCCGGTACCCCTCCCGGTTCCTCCTGGTGAACCCCTCGCCCGTCTCGGGGTCGCTACGGACCGTCGGCTCGAGAACGGTTCGTGTGGAGAACGCGACGGCGGTCACGAGCGAGACGGCGGACTACCGGAACGGGACGACACGCCGCTATCGGACCACACGGCTGGTCTACACCCCCGAGTACAACGTCTACGGGTCGGCCCCGTCGACGGTGCTGGAGCGGGGGCTCCTCTACAATCGCCATCCGGGGGCGAACATCACGCTCGCCGGAGGGACGCCCGTCGACGGACGCCGCCTGACGCTGGTGACGTTGAACGGTACGGTTTCCGAGTCGGGCGTCGGTCCCACAACGGTCGACCCGGTCCCGACCAGTCCGGCGATCCGGACGGTCACCGTGCGGGACACGGACGGTGACCCGATCACGGTACGCGTTTCGACGGGGCTGACGAACTCGACGTGGCAGTCGCTCCTCGAGACGGAGCTCGTCTCGGCGGGCGGCCACGTCGCGGGGTTCGACTGCACGAACGCCCCGCCGGCCCCCTGTGGCGTCCTGACGCTCGTGCTCGAACCCGACGTGACCTACGAACTCCGGATGGCCCGCGTCGGTCTGGGGCGGGGAGTCGTCGAACCGGACGCGGCGTACCTGACGACCGTCGATGGCGGCGGTGACGTCGCGACCGGGGAGAACCGGACGCTCGTCGTCGAGGTCAGGGACCGGTTCGACAACGGGGTCAGCGGCGTGCGGGTGAACGTCACCGACGCCGGCTCGCTGCTGGGGAGCGTTCCGGAGAGCCGGACGACCGACGAGTCGGGCCGGGCGAGCTTCGAGTACCGGGCCCCCGGAACCGCGACGGCCGAGACGCTCACACTAGCCATCGACGACGGCTCGAACGCCTCCGAACGGGTCTCGTTCACCCTGAACGTCGAGGGTCCGGGCGGTGGCGGTGGTGGCACCGGTGGGCGCTACGACCTCGCCTGGGACACGACGACGATCGACGGCCAGTCGGGCGTCTCGTACGTCGCGGCGAACGACACCGTCCTCGTTTCCGACCCTGGAACCGTCCAGATGACCGCCATCGCGACGAACGGGTCGGACCGCATCGACGGCGTCGGCGTCGACTACGCGAGTAACGCCTCGACCGTCGCGGCGTTCACCGGGTCCGACACCGAGGGGACGACCGGGTCGGACGGCCGGTCGACCGTCGACGCGGACGCGGGGACCGGGCTGGCGACGGTCTACGCCTCGGCCGCCGAGGGCGGTGACGCCATCCGGGTCCGGGTGAAATCGGACGGGAACGGCGCCCGGTACGAGTATTACGAGGACACCGCGTTCGGGAACGACGACCAGCCGTCGGACCTCGGGCTGGATTCGAAGTCCCCGGTCCGGACCGGCATCGTCGATAGGTTCGACCTCTCCCTGAACAGCCACCGCGAGGACGACTTCGCGTTCAAGTACACCGCCTACATCGACGTCCCGTCCGGGGGCACGTACACGTTCTACACCGAATCGGACGACGGGAGCTGGCTCTACGTCGACGGGAGCCAGGTCGTCGACAACGGTGGCGACCACGCCGCCAGGGAGCGGTCGGGCACGGTGTCACTGACCGAGGGTCAGCACAACGTCACCGCATACATGTACGAGAACCGTGGAGTCGAGTCGCTGCGGGCCTCTTGGGACGGTCCCGGCTTCTCGAAGCAGGAGATCCCCGAGTCGGTCCTGGCGCCACGAGTCCCCGGTGGTGGCGGTGGTGGAGGGACCAACACCGCGCCGAGTGTGACCATCGACAGCATCACGCCGAACGAGGCCGGACGGTCGGACAAGGTAAAGACCGTGGACGTGAGCTTCACCCCCGACGACGCCGACGGGAACCTCGACAGCGCCACCGTCGTCGTCCGGGTCGACGGGACCGAGCAGGGCCGAAAGGAGAACGTGGACATCACCGGTCGCGAGGGCCAGTCGGTCGACGTCAACGTCGACAACACCGATTCGAAGGGGACCGTCGAGGTGACGGTTGAGGCCGCCGACGTCGACGGGAAGACGGGTTCGGACACCAAGAGCGAGAACGAGGCCTGAACTACGGGATTCGACGACTGTCGAAATCTACGTCGACAAACACTTATACGGTTTCGCCCAACCGTGAAGTATGAAGGACGTCGGTATCGACGCGGTGGAGATAGAGACCGGGAAGCTCAGGCTGGACCTGGCCGAGACGTTCGCGCCGGCGAACGGCGAGGACCCGGGCAAGTACACGAAGGGGCTGGGGCTGTACGCCTCCTCGTTCCCCGACATCTACGAGGACATCGTGACGATGGGGGCGAACGCCGCGAGGCGGCTGATGGAGCGCGAGGGACTGGAGCCGGCGGACATCGGTCGCATCGACGTCGCCACCGAGTCGGCGTTCGACAACTCCAAGCCGGTCTCGACGTACATCGCGGGCTGTCTCGAAGGGACCTTCGAGGGGGACTTCCACCACGCGAACAAGGGCGAGCGGAAGTTCGCCTGCGTCGCGGGCACGCAGATCATCGACGACGCGTACAACTGGATCCGCGCCGGCCGGAACCGAGGACGGTCGGCGCTGGTCGTCGCGACCGACACCGCGCTCTACGCCCGCGGTGATCCCGGCGAGGCCACGCAGGGTGCCGGCGCCGTCGCGATGCTCGTCGCCGAGGATCCCGACCTGGTCGATCTCTCGACCGAGCAGGGCTACGGGAGCGCCGACGAGACGGACTTCCTGAAGCCCAACCAGCAGTTCCCGAGCGTCGACGGCAAGCGGTCGGTGCAGGTCTACCTCGCCCGGATGCGCGAGGCGCTCGTCGACTACGAGTCCGTCGCCGGCGACGTCCATCCGGACGACTTCGTCTACGCGCCGTTCCACACGCCGTTCCCGGGGATGGTCCGCAAGGCCGCCCTCCTCGCCTACCGGCACGTCACCCGCGACACCGAGTTCGAGGAGGATCTCGCGGCGGAGATCGGTCGCCAGCCTCGGCCCGAAGCGTTCGACGACGAGGAGCAGTACTTCGACGCCGTCGCCGAGTACACGGACGCGCTGAAGGGGACCGACCGGTACGCCGAGTGGTACGACCGGGTCATCGACCCGACGCTGGACATCGCCCGGCACGTCGGCAACTGGTACACCGGGAGTGTCCACGTCGCCCGCGCGGCGGCGCTCAAGCGCGCCCACGAAGGGGGGACAGACGTGACCGGCGAGACGCTGCTCGTCGCCTCGTACGGGTCGGGCGCGCAGGCGGAGATCCACGCCGAGACCGTCCAGCCCGAGTGGGAGACCGAAATCGCCGCGATGGCCGAGAACGTCGACGCGCAGCTTTCCGACCGCTACGAGCTCACCTTCGAGGAGTACGAGACGGTCCACGACGCCCACAACCACGACAAGGAGACGGACTTCGAGGAGTTCACGGCTCCGGCGGACGAGTTCGTCTTCGACGGCTGGGGCCGGATGGGCGAGCGGAAGTACCGCTTCGTCGAGTGACTCGAACCCCCGGCCCCCCGACCCTCGCGTCCCGGGAAGTCGAAGCTACCATATGAACGACGGGCGACGAGGGCGTATGAGTACCGAGACGGACCCCGAGGACGGCGCCGGGGTCGCTGCCGACGGCGTCGAGACCACTGGTGCGGACCACGACAACGCCCGTCAGGAGGTCGTGGCCGTCGACGCCGAGGACGACGAGCAGGGCGTCGTCAACCGACTCGAGGCACACACCGGCGAGGGCACCCGCCACCGTGCGTTCACGGTGCTGGTGTTCGACGAGGAGGGCAACGTCCTCCTCGCCCAGCGCGCACCGGGCAAGCGGCTGTGGGACACGCACTGGGACGGGACCGTCGCCTCCCACCCCGATCCGGGCCAGTCACAGGAGGCGGCCACCCGCGAGCGGCTCGCCGAGGAGCTCGGCGTCGAGGAGTCCCAGTACCGGGATCTGCGGGTGACGGACAAGTTCGAGTACAAGCGCTACTACCTCGACGAGGGCCTCGAGTGGGAGGTGTGTGCGGTGCTCAAGTGTACCCTGGTCGACCGCACCCTCGACCCCGACCCCGAGGAGGTCGGCGGCTGGATGTGGGTACCCTACGAGCACCTCCACGGGAACCAGCGGCTCTACCGCCAGCTCCGGCTCTGTCCTTGGTTCGAGATCGCGATGCGGCGGGACCTCGGCGAGTAGGCCGGCCGCTCGTCCGGGACGAGACCGTCCGTCCCCATCGCGCCGGCACTGGCCGCCGAGTCAGTCCGCCACGATCCGCGTGACCGCCGCCCCGGTCGGAGACCCCTTCATAGGGTCGTGCGTAATTAGTTTCGCCTCGCGGTACCCAGTGCCAGCTCACTGGTCCCGAGACCCCGATATTCTCGAAGGCCGCTAGAGATGGTTACGCACGACCCTATCAGTCGGGTATCCCTGTCGCGGCTATGGATCCACGAGCGGACGGAACGGATCGGCCGGTAGCCGTCCCCCGATCGCGGCCCGCTACACCGTCCCCTCAGACGTCCCGACCAGGAGCACCCCGGCGACCATCACGGCCACACCGAGGACGCCGACGAAGACTTGGAGCGCCGCGGAGGGGACGGGCACGAACCCGAGGGCCCCGATGAGCGCGATGCCGACGACCATGGCTATGCTCCCCAGGTAGACCCGCCGACTCCCCGAGAGGGACGCGAACGGTCTGGCGCTTTCGGACATGGTCGTGAGTTCGACCGGCGGTTACATAACCGCCACGAAACCGGCCGCAGGTGGTGGGTTCGTCCGGATCGTGGACCACCCGGTCCCTCGTACCGTTGGCGCTCCCGACCGATGAACCCTCAAACCCCATCTGGATGAACGAATGTATCGATAGTTCCCAAATAAAGGCGTTTAGATCCAAAATAGAGACTGAGATCTGGACGAACAGGTTCGATAATCTTCGATAGATTTACGTGCGTGTATGCGAAAGGCCGAGCGTAGCCCATGCAACTGCACGCCCTGCGGACCGCCGCGCTGCTGTACACCGAGGGGACGCTCACCGGCGAGGACGCCGCCCGCTACGTGGGGGTCTCCTTCGAGAACTGGGACGCGTACTGCCGCGCGCACGGCGTCGAACTGTCCGACTCCGCGCGGTCGGTCGACGAGCACGCCGCCTGATACGGACCGCCGTAGCGATCCACCGGAGATCGCCGCTACCGGCCCGCGACGAGGATCCCGATCACGCCCGACGGACCGAGAGGTTCTGTACCGCCCCACCGCAGCGGCCGCACGCACCGTGAGAGCTCGCCGACAGGAACCTCGAACCCCATTCGAGACACTCGTAGTAACACATGTGTTACCGTACAACATAAAAAGAGATAACCGTGTCGTCCCGTACCGCGGGGCGTTCAGGGTCTGGTGGTCGCCCAGACGGCGAGCGCGGCGAGGACGACGGCGGGCACCAGCGGGAGGACGAGGAACGCGTCGCGGTAGCCCAGTCCGAGCGACGACGCGAGCCCCTGAGCGCGCGGGACGAAGTAGAGGAGAACCGGGACGACGACCAGCGCGAGGAACAGCATCCCGACGAGTAGCCAGCCCCGAAGGCCGAACTCCCGGTCCTCGCCACGGGGCTTGCCTTCCGGTCCGGTCGCTCCTGGGACCGCTCGCCGCCCTTCGTCTCGTCCCTCCGACTCGGCGGGGTCGAACCGGTACGTCGAGTCGTCGTCGCTCACTCGGCGCTCACTCGGCGTGCTCCGCGTACTCGCCCCCGTCGTACAGGGAGTCGGGGACGACCACGACGCTCCCGAACCCCTCGCGGTCCTGGAGCATCTCGTGGGCACGGGTCGTCTCGGACATCGGGAGCACGGCACGAATACGCGACTCGAACGTGCCGTCCCACACCTTCGCGAGGACGTCGTCCATCTCGCCGGGGGTCCCCATCGTTGACCCGAGGATGTCCAGCTGCTTCCAGAACACCCGCGAGAGGTTGGTTTCGGGCATCGGCCCCGACGTGGCGCCACAGGTGACGATCCGGCCGCCCTTCGCGGCGGCCTTGATCGAGCTGTCCCAGGTCGCCTCGCCGACGTGGTCGACCACGACGTCGACCCCGCGCCCGCCCGTGTCCTCGTAGACGACGTCCGCGAAGTCCTCCGCCTCGTAGTCGATCAGGTGGTCGGCGCCGAGTTCGGCCGCAAAGTCGAGCTTCTCCCCGCTGGAGGCGGTGGCCCACACCTCCGCGCCGGCCTCGACGGCGATCTGGAGCGCGGCGTGGCCCACACCGCCGGACGCTCCCAGGACGAGCACCCTGTCGCTCTGGTCGACCTCGGCCCGGGTGACGAGCATCCGCCAGGCGGTCTGGAAGACGAGAGGGGCCGTCGCGGCGGTCACGAAGTCGACGTGCTCCGGGACCGGAACGAGGTTGTCCTCGGGGACGGCGGCGAACTCGGAGTGGACACCGCCCATGTGCTCGCCGATGAGCGCGTAGTTCGCACAGAGCGAGTAGTCGCCGTCCCGGCAGAACTCGCACTCGCCACAGGACGTACCGGGTGCAACGGCGACCCGGTCGCCGGCCTCGAACCGGGAGACGCCCTCGCCGACCTCGCTCACGACGCCCGCCGCGTCGCTCCCGGGGATGTGCGGGAACTCACCGGGGGAGGGCATCCCCCGACGGGTCCAGACGTCGAGGTGGTTCAGCCCGCCGGCCTTCACCTCGATCAGACACTCCTCGCGCCCGGCCTCGGGTTCGGGCTGGTCGCCGTACTCCAGCACGTCGGTGTCACCGTGCTCATCGTAGTAGACTGCCTTCATCGGCCCGAGGTCCGGATGGGTCCCCCAAAACCCTAGCGGTGACGGCTCGCGGGTTCTTCGCGACGTCCGCGCGATACCGACCGCCTGAAGGATCGGTGAGTTCCCTGGAAACAACCTGATAGGGTCGTGCGTAACCATTTTCGGCAGGTCCGTGGACCCCGGGCGTCCCGATGGCTGAAACGAGGGCGTCCGGACGCCCCGGCTACAACGAATTACGCACGACCCTATGAAAGGGGCGACTGCGTGGCGGCAGAGCCGCCACGACGTGCCGAGGCCGGCTGCCGGCCTCGCGGTCACTGGAGGAAGGCGGGCGACGTAAGCACCGCAGTGCGAGCGAAGCAGGCACGAGGAGCACGACGAGCTCTGCTCGGGGGCCGGAGGCCCGCTCGCACGGTCCGCGGAGCTTCGCTCCGCGCTACCCGCCGACTCCAGCGCCTCTGGGCTTTCGAGGTGCGGTTGGGTTCGGTTTACTCACGGATGGCTTCGTTGACATCCGCTTTCTGCGACAGTTCTCGAAGCCGTGCCGAATACAGGGCGCGAATCGGTTTCTGCCCGGTCGGCATCTGGTGGGCGAACGAAGTGGTGCATACACAACAGCATCCTTACAGAGAGGGGTGAGATCCCCTGTCCGTGAATGAAGCCGTCGTTTGGCTTTCAGGCGGGCTTTTCTCGTAGCAGTGGTTATCCCGCCATATGACAGATCCATCTCGCCGACAGGTCCTTCAAGCCGGTGGTGTCGTCAGTGGCTGCGGGATGGTCGGCTGTCTGACCTCACCTGGGCGCAGAACCGGTGGTGGCTGTAGCGGTGGGGGTCGATGGGCCATTAGGTTTCGGAGCATTGGTCACGGCTCACACGAGGGATTCCGACTCGTTGCCGACCCCGAGATGGTCGCGTTCGGCGATGACATCACCTTCTGCCTCCGAAATGTGAGCGAGGAGTCTCTACATGTCGGGACCGACGGAAACTATACGATCCAGAAACGCCATGACGATGACTGGCGCAACGTCTTTAGCACCGAAGCAGGGATGGGGTGGGACGGGTCGGCCCAACGGGTGGACCCCAACGAAGTGGCATTCACGTGGACGTTCACAGTCACGGAAACCGGCTTCGTAGACGCTCGCTACGAACTCTGTAACCCACTGACCGTTGGGGAATATCGGTTTGTCTATTGGGCACTCCCCGACCGTCCGCCGAAAGCCACACAAGGCGACTCAGACTCCACCCACCACGCCGTCGCGCGCAGGTTTACCATTCAGGAATGAACGAGACCCACATTCTGCTATCGGTTCGTCCAACTCATCCAGTGTGGCACAAAGAGCGGCGGGCTGCTGAATACACCCCCTGCAGCAGGCCAGTCCTACCAGATGCCGAGGGTTTCAACGGAGACTCACGGACGTATCTGGACACCACCGTTCGTACTGAGCGGGAGTTTTAGCCCATGGCCCACGAACGCCCACCCATGAGCGACGACCCGGACCGCCCGCTGCAGGGGCGCGACGAGCACGACGAGCACCACCATCACGACGACCAAGCTGGTGACGATCACGAGCACGAACACCACCACGACGAACACGACCACGCACACGATCACCACCATCACGACGTCGAGTCCCTCGGCGCGGCGGTGGCGACCGTCTCCTCGACCCGGTCGCTGGAGGACGACCCAGCCGGCGACGCCATCGCCGCGGCGTTCGAGGCCGAGGGCCACGAGGTGGTCACCCGCGAGATGCTCCGGGACGACTACGACGGCGTCCAGTCCGTGGTCGGCAACTTCGCCCGGCGCGAGGACGTCGACGTGGTCGTTACGACCGGCGGGACGGGCGTCACCCCCGACGACGTGACGGTCGAGGCCGCCGCGGGGTTGTTCGAGAAGGAGCTCCCGGGGTTCGGTGAGCTGTTCCGCCGGCTCTCCTACGACGAGATCGGCACCCGCGTCGTCGGGACGCGCGCCGTCGCCGGGGTCATCGCAGGGACGCCCGTCTTCTGTCTCCCCGGGAGCGAGAACGCCGCCCGCCTCGGGAGCGAGGAGGTCGTCGTCCCCGAGGCGCCGCACCTCGCCGGGCTCGCCCGGCGCGACCACGATCACGGGGCCGACGAACACCTCGACCACGAGGAGTGATCGCCGCGGTCAGCGAGTTCCCAGCCCGCCACTCGAGACGACCCGCGGGGGACCGGCGCCCGCCTCGACGACCCGCACGTCGGCACCGAACGACCGTACGACCTCGACGTTCGTCGCGACGTGGTCGGTGATCCGCGGAACCGTGGCCTCGCCGCCGGCGACGGCCAGCGGGAGCACGAGCTGGTCGGCGGTGTACTCGTCGACGGCCGCCTCGCACGGGTCGCCGGCCTCGAACCGCGCGAACGCCCCGGCCGCCGCCCGTCCGACCTCCTCGGCGGGGCGGCCCCGCTCGCCGAGCGCATCGAACCCCGCGAGCGAGCCCTCGTACTCGGCCCGGACGAGCACCGCCGACCCGGGCGAGTCGCTCTCGGCGTACTCGACGGTCGGTTCGACGACCACCGATGGGTCCAGTGCCTCCAGCGTTTCGACCGCTGCCTCGGCCTGTCGCTCGGCGACCTCCGCCTCCGCGAGGCTCTCGGCGGCGACCGACGTGACGGTCACCGACCGGAGCGGCCCCCGGTCGAGCAGTTCGAGTTCCCGGGGCTCCGAGGGCGACAGCGAGAGGGTAGCCTCCCCGCCGCCGCCGGGGTAGAACCCCCGGCGGCGGACGGTCATCTCCGCCTCCAGGCCGGCACGGCGGACGATCGGGAGCTTCACCGTCCGGTAGTGGTCGGCCGTCGGCGCCCACTTCACGTCCGTCCCACCGGTCGCGCGGAGGTCGAGGGGCTCCGACAGCCCGTACGCTACCGGGAGGACGGCGTCGAACACGAGTGGGACGCTCCCGGCGGTCCCGACGGCGACCTCGTACTCACCGTCGGCGACGGGACCGGGGTCGAACTGTAGCTCCTCGCTTTCCTCCTCGGCGCCCGAGACCGCCGCGTCACAGACTGCTGTGACCGCCCGGATCGCCGCGAGGTGCTGGGGTCGCAGTCCCGGGCTCGGCCGTGCGCCACGCACCCCGGTCATCCGGAAGGGCTGGCCGGTCAGCGCCGAACAGGCGAGGGCGGTCCTGACGAGCTGGCCGCCGCCCTCGCTTCCGTCGAGGTCGAGCATGGCGCCGGGTAGACGACGAGTGGAGGAGTATGTGTCGACCCCACGGTGGGTCCGTCGACTCCCGCGCGACCCCCGCGTGGTGTCGGACGGCCCCTGTTCCCCCTCCGAATCGGTCGAGGCCCGCCGTCACCACCTATATCCGCAGGTGGGCGGGTCGCTCGACTACCTCGAGCCCTTCCAGCAGGCCGAGCCGGTCCTCCTCGAGCCATATCTCGGCGATCCCGCCGTCCTCTATCCGGTAGATACCGACCCCGGTCCACTCGACCGTGTGGCCGGTCGGCTCGATCCCCTGATACTCGCCGGTGTGCGTCCCGCTGACGGTGTACCGGACCACGACCGTGTCGCCCTCGGCGACCATCGCCTCCGTGGTCCCCGTGTAGTCGGGGAAGATCTCGAAGTGTGTCTCGAGGAACCCCATGATCTCCTCGAGGCCGTGGAGTTCGTCGCTGACGCCGTGTTCGACGACGTCCTCGGCGAGCACCTCCGAGAGGGTGTCGCGGTCCCGGTCGTTGAACGCGGCCAGGTACTGTCGGACGAGTTCCTTGTTGTCTTCTGTCGACATTGTTTTCCCTCCGAGGACGCTCCTTTCGACGGTCACGACCGACCGGTCCGCGCTCGCCGGAGCGCGCTCCGGACCAACGCGCCGGAGCATGTTAACTTTTGGCACGAAGAGGAGCCCCGCTGTACCGTTTGAAGTCCGTGGCGGCCGAGCCACCGCCATGGACAAGCGGAACCTCCGCGAACGAGTCTGGGAGGAACTCGAAGCGTCGGGCGAGGCACGGTTCCCGTTCCCGCCGTAAGGTGCGGATGTACTAGTATCGGGGAGGACAATGGCCGATATGGACAAACAAGAACTGCGCGAACGCATCTGGGACGAGTTAGAAGAGAGTGGGGAGGCCCGGTTTCCATATCCACCACACGGGAGGATTCCCAATTTCGCTGGAGCGGACGACGCAGCCGAGCGGTTGTCGAAGTTGGACGCCTGGCAGGCCGCAGACGTAATCAAGTCCAATCCGGATTCGCCACAGCTCCCGGTCCGCCGCCGGGCGCTCCGCGAGGGGAACACCGTCTACATGGCCGTCCCCCGGCTCCGGGAGGCCGAGTGCTTCGTCGAACTCGACCCGGAAGTACTGGACGACACCGACGCGGCCGCCACGGTGTCGGGGATGGACGATCACGGCCGGCAGGTCGCCCCCGACGCGATGCCCGGGATCGACCTCGTGGTCTCGGGAAGCGTCGCCGTCGACGAGTCCGGGAACCGCGTCGGCAAGGGCGAGGGCTACTCGGATCTCGAGTGGGGGGTGCTCTCCGAACTCGGACTCGTCGATCCCGGGACCCACGTCGTCACGACCGTCCACGAACTCCAGGTGCGCGAGGAGGACTGGGAGACGGGCACCCACGACGTCCCGATGGGCCTCGTGGTGACGCCGGAGCGGACGATCGAGACCGGGGCCTCCGGGAAACCCTCGGGCATCGACTGGACGGCGCTCGAGAACCACCGGATCGACGAGATCCCGGTCCTGCGTCGGACGAGCCGACGGGAGTAGCACCGAACGAGATACGCGCGGGCACGTTCGACTCCGGTGTAGGACGGGACGGATCGCACGGTTACTGACGGTGGAATTATATAAAAGGGGAGTATGCAGTGGTGGTATGCCGGTCGAATCGATACTGTCGGAAACGTATCTGGGGAGTACGATACCCCAGTACCTCCTGTTCTTCGCCATCCTGGCTGTCGGGGCGGTCCTGGGGCGATCGCTGAGCTTCCTCTACAAGCGGCGGCTCAAGCGGAAGGTAGAGGCGACGGAGACGGAGATCGACGACGTCATCGCCCACTCGCTCGGCCGGCCGGTCGTGCTGCTCGGCGTGGTGCTTGCAGTCGCCGCCGGGCGGGAGGTGCTCACCCCCGTCGAGCCCCTGCAGACCCTGCTGGGAGTGTCCGTGGAGATCCCCGCGGTCGTCACCATCGCCTGGATCGCGGTGCGCCTGACGGACGGCCTCATCGAGACCTACGTGGTGAAGTACGTCGATCAGACCGAGTCCAAACTGGACGACGAGCTGGTGCCCATCGTCAGCAGGATGACCAACATCGCGATCGTCTCCATCGCCGGGATCGTGATCCTGGACACGATCGGGTACGACGTGACCGCCGTGATAGCCTCCCTCGGCGTGGGCGGCATCGCTGTCGCCTTCGCCTCCCGGAAGACCATGGCCGACGTCTTCGGCGGGGCGCACATCCTCGCCACGAAGCCGTTCCTCGTCGACGACGTCGTGGAGATCGGCGACACGGCGGGGACCGTCGAGGAGATCGGCCTCCGGACCACCCGAATACGGGACTTCGACGGCCGGGCGATAACGCTCCCGAACGCCACGATCGCCTCGGCGGAGGTGAAGAACATCACCTCCGAGCCCACCAGACGCATCAAGACGCTCATCGGGCTGACCTACGACACGACGCCCGAGGAGATGGAGGCAGCCCTCGATCTGGCCCAGGAGACGGCCAACGCCGTCGACGGGGTCGACCCCGAGGGGACGGGAGCCTGGTTCTGGGAGTACGGCGACTCGGCGATGCGGATCAGGTTCGAGTACCACATCGAGGCGACGGACCGGTGGAAGGAGGTGAAGGACACCGTCAACCGGGACATCCAGCGGGCGTTCGAGGAGGCGGGGTTCGATCTGGTGGTGCCGACCCCGACGCTCCGCCTGGAGGACGACCGGAGCGAGGGCGAGCCCACCCCCGTCGATCCGGAGGAGAGCGTAGAGACGCCCCGGTGAGGCCGTCGGCGCGAGCGGGGCTATCCGCCCCCGGGCAGCGGACAGAGCGACGCGGTGAACCGGACGACGTCCTCGGTGTCGTTGCGGGCGCCGTGTGGCACCCCTCGCTCGTGGAGGACGACGCCGGGCGCCTCGACGCGCTCTCCGTCCTCCCCGTCCCCCTGGACGACCGTGACGGTCCCCTCGAGGACGTGGAAGACGTTGGTGCTGTCGCCGTGTTCGTGCGCCTCGAGAACGGCCCCCGGGCCGAGCGCGAACGCCTTCACGAGCACGTCGTCGGTCACGACGAGTTCGGCGGTCACGACCTCACCCTCCTCGGGGGTCAGTCCGGCGGCCTCCGGATAGCGGTCCATCGCCATACGTGGGAGTCGTCGGGACGGGGCTTAGTGGTTCGGCCGTGGAGAGGTAGTGTTCGAAACGAGCGTGTAGTGGTGAGTGGACGGGGGAACAGCTCGAACGCCCAGGCCGACTCCCCGGACGAGCGGCGAACACCCGGAGGCGGATCCCCCATCGAACTTAACACTGTTCGACGGACACCCCCAAAGGTTTTCTCCTGGAAATCCGACCACGCGAGTATGACGTTCAGGCTCACGGCCGAGCACGAGGCCATTCGGCAGGCCGTCCGGGAGTTCGGCGAGGAGGAGATGCGCCCCGTCGCGCGCGAGCACGACGAGAACAAGGAGTACCCGGAGGACCTGCGCCGGCAGGCCGCCGACCTGGACTTCGTCGCGCCGCACATCCCCGAGGAGTACGGCGGCGCGGGAATGGACATGCTCGGGCGCGTGATCGTCACCGAGGAGCTGTGGCGGGCCGACCCCGGCATCGGGTCGGCCGTCGGCTCGGCCGGGTTCGGCACCTCGATGATACTCGAGTACGGCGACGAGTGGATGAAAGAGGAGTGGCTCCCCCGCATCGCCTCGGGTGACTCCGCCTCCTCGACGGCCATCTCCGAGCCGGCCCACGGCTCGAACGTCGCCGGGATGGAGACCAGCGCGGAGAAGGAGAGCGACGAGTGGGTCCTCAACGGGGACAAGATGTGGATCACCAACGGCACCGTCGCGGACGTCGCCGTCGTGATGGCCAAGACCGACCCCGGCGCGGGCCACCGCGGCATCACCGCGTTCCTCGTCCCGACCGACACGCCGGGCTACGAGTCGACGAAGATCGACAACAAGCTCGGTATCCGCGCCTCGGACCTCGGGGAGATACAGCTGAACGACGTGCGCGTCCCCGAGCGGAGCGTCGTCGGCGAGGTGGACGAGGGGTTCTACCAGCTGATGGACTTCTTCGCCTCCGGCCGGACGGGCGTCGCGTCGCAGGCCGTCGGCGCCGCACAGGGTGCCCTCGACGCCGCGAAGGCGTACGCGAACGAGCGCGAGCAGTTCGACCAGAAGATCAGCGAGTTCCAGGCCATCCGGCACAAGATCGCCGACATGGCGACGGACACGGAGGCCGCCCGGTCGCTCACCTACCGTGCGGCGGGGGCCATCGACGAGGGTGCCGAGGACGAGGCGGTCCGGTTCGCCTCGATGGCGAAGCTGTTCGCCAGCGAGACGTCCGTGGAGGTGGCCGACGAGGGGCTCCAGGTCCACGGCGGCGCCGGCTACGTCACCGACCACCCCGCCGAGCGGTTCTACCGCGATTCGCGGATCACGAAGATCTACGAGGGCACCTCCGAGATCCAGAAGAACATCATCGCCGACCGTCTCCTATGAACCCGGACGCACCACAGCCGGACCACGAGGCCTGGTCGGCCGCCCAGGAGGAGACCGAAGTACGGGTCGACGGCCACGACCTGACGATGGCCTACCGGGACGAGGGTCCCGAGGACGCCCACCCCGTGATATTCCTCCACGGCATCCCGACGTGGTCGTTCCTCTGGCGGCGCGTCGCTCCCGCCTTCGAGGAGGAGTACCGGGTCGTCGTCCCGGACATGCTCGGCTACGGGAACTCCGATAGGCGTGACTCGTTCGATCGGTCGATACGCGCCCAGGAGGACGCCCTCCGGGAGCTGATCGACGACCTCGAACTGGGCGTGGTGTCGCTGGTCGCCCACGACATCGGCGGCGGGGTCGCCCTGCGCTACGCGGCACACCACCCCGGCCGCGTCGAGACGCTCGTGCTCTCGAACGCCGTCTGCTATGACTCCTGGCCCGTCGAGTTCGTCACCGACATGGGCCTGCCGAAGACCGCGGGGATGGACCTCGAGGAGTTCGAGGCGAAGCTCGATTTCGCTTTCGCCGACGGACTCTACGGGGACGACCGGGACCCCGAGTTCGTCGCGGGCATGAAGGCCCCGTGGCTCCGAGAGGACGGCCGAACCGCGCTCGCCCGGGCCGCCGTCGCCACCAACACGAACCACACGACCGAGATCGACTACGGCGTCATCGATTCACGGACGTACTGCGTCTGGGGAGCCGACGACGTGATGCAGCCCGTCGAGTACGGCGAGCGCCTCGCCGAGGACCTCGACGGCGAGGTGGTGCGGCTGGATGAGGCGTTCCACTGGGTCGTCGAGGACCGTCCGGCGGGCTACCGCGAGGCGCTCGCGGAGGCGCTGGCATGACCGGTCCCGTCACCGACACGGATCGTCGACACGGATGACCGACCAGCCGGAGTGGGAGTTCAAGCGCCGGGACGTGCTGGTGCTCCGCGAACTCTCGCGGGACCCACAGCTCTCTTCGCGGGACCTCTCGCGCATCTTAGAGGAGAAGTACGGCATCACCGTCTCGCACGTCACCGTCTCGGAGTCCATCCGGGGGATGCGCGAGCAGGGCGTCTTCCGCGAGGCGGTCATCCCCAACGAGGCGTACTTCATCTTCGCGCTGTTCGAGTTCCGGTTCAACACCGAACGCTTCGCGGAGGGCTGGCGGGACGCGATGGAGTACGTACGGGACTCGCCGAACACCCTGTTCTACTTCCTCTCGGACGGGGAGTACCAGTGGAAGGCGGTGATGATGTTCCCCGACCGGATCTCCGAGTCCCGGTGGATACACGAGTGCTACAAGGAACACGGCGGCGTCATCGAGAACGTCCGGAACAGCGTCGTCCACAACGTCCTCAAGTTCCGCACCGATCCCGAACTGCTGGACACCCTCCACGAGGGCGAGGAGGAACGGTAGGTATCGGTGTGGGCGTTCGGACCTCGTTCGTGGACCAGTCGCTCGACCTGCGTGGCGTTCAGGTCGTCGGCCCCCGCGACCGGATCCGGCGAGCTCCCGTCGAGCCCGTCGTTTCCGGGACCCATCCAGAGGAACCCACCGGCCGCGAGTCCGACGACCAGTACCACTGCGACGACCCCGGCGGTCCGGAGGACCCTCGGATCCGAGTCGTCGCGGCTCGAACCGTCGTCCGCTGGCACCGGGTGCAGTTGCCCACGCCCGGCACTCCGTCAAACGGGCGTTTAGTAGTTGGTGCCGTTTCGGTGTCGTTCAGCCGCCGCCTCTCGGCGGCGCGACGTCGGGTTCGTTTCGTACGGATCGTTGTAACGATGTACCGGCGATTACCGGCCCCGTCCGTACGATCGCCGGTAACGGACCACAGCAGTCCGTATCGGAGCCGTCCCCGGGCGACCCGCGACACCGCACGCCCGGCTACCAGACCGTCCATCCGCCATCGAGGACGACGTTCTGGCCGGTCATCCACTTGCTCGCCTCCGAGGCCAGGTAGACAGCAATCCCCTTCATGTCGGTGTCGTCGCCCATCCGGCCGAGCGGGGTCCGGTGCTCGTAGGCCGGGACGAACGTCTCGGTGTAGTCCTCGACGTCCTCGAACCGCTCGCTGTAGAACCCGCCGGGACTGATCGAGTTCACGCGGATGCCCTCCGAGGCGAGGTACGAGGCGAGCCAGCGGGTGAACTGGATGACGCCCGCCTTCGCCGCGCCGTAGGTCGGGGGGTTGTTCATGTCGGTGTCGCCGTAGACGCGGTGGTCCGGCGCGACCACGCCGTAGTGGCTCGCGATGTTGATGATCGAACCGTGTTCGCTCTCGCGGAGGGCGGGCAGCGCGGCCTGCGAGCAGCGGAACGTCTGGGTGACGACCTCGTCGAGCGTCCGCGTCCAGTCCTCGGCGTCGAGCTCCTCGAACGGGGTGCCGTAGCCGTACGCGCCGTAGGCGTTGTTCACGAGGACGTCGATACCGCCGAACCGATCGGTCGTCTCCGAGACCATCCGCTCGACCGACGCCTCCTCGGTCACGTCCACCTCGACTGCCATGGCCTCGTTGTGCTCGGCCGACAGCTCCGCCGCCTTCGCCTCGCACTCCTCGTAGGTCCTGGCGGCGACGACCACGTTCGCGCCGGCCTCCGCGAGCGCGTCGCTCATCTGCGAGCCGAGCTGTCCGTAGCCGCCGGTCACGATCGCGACGCGGTCGGTGAGGTCGAACAGGTCCCAGACGGTCTCGGTCACGGGCGACTCCCCCGACCGTCCGGCCGGTCGTTCACCGTTCGGCCCGGTTCCGTCCGGCGCCGGGCGACCGCGACGCCGCACTGCCCGGCCGCGTCGGCTGTACGGCACGCGCCGCCGTCCCCCGGTGTCGATACCTCGCCTCCGGGGCGTCGACCGCGTGCCGGCGACGCCTCCCTGCATGCCGGAGACCCGTACCTCGGGACGACCGCCTCGTGGCGTCTCATTCGTACCGCCCCCCAGTTCCGGCCCGGAGTTAACTGTTGGCTCCCACCCGATCGCTAACCGACCCGACCATGGCGCGCGGGGCCCCTACCGGTGCCCCGCCCGGCGGCCCCGGTCAGGGGACCGACGCGTGTTCCGGCGACTTCGGGAAGCCACGGACGGGTCGGCGGGAACGGACGGTCCGACGGGGCTTTACGTCCACCCCGTCGTCACTACGTGTGAACGCCGACCAGATCCGCCGCCAGTGGGCCGAACGGTCCGGTGAGTTCTCCCCGGCGTACTACGCCTACTACGGTCCGGACCGGGCGAGCGAGCTGGTCCGCGACGTCCTCGATCGCTACCTGGACCGAGACGCCCGGGTCCTGGAGCTGGGCTGCAGTTCGGGACGGCACCTCGCGCACCTCCACGACCACGGCTTCGAGAACCTGGTCGGGATCGAACTCAACGAGGACGCGCTCGACGTGATGGCGGAGGCCTATCCCGAACTCGCCGACGCCGGGACGTTCTACTTCGATGCGATCGAGGACGTCGTCGAAGGGGTCGAGGACGGGTGGTTCGACGCGGTCTACTCCGTCCAGACGCTCCAGCACGTCCACCCGGAGTCGGCGTGGGTGTTCGAGGAGCTGGTCCGGATCACCGACGACCTCCTCGTCACGGTGGAGAACGAGGGCGGGGGCTCGGCCGCGAACGGTGACGGCGACGGAGAGGGCGACCGCCCGCGGTCGTCCGATCCGGAGGGGGAGGTGAACTACGTCAATGGCGAGTTCCCACTGTTCTACCGCGACTGGAACCGCGTCTTCACCGACCTGGGCCTCCTCGAGGTCGAGGCCGGAACGGACGGGCGGGACACGCTACGGGCGTTCCGCCCCCCGGACGAGCGACCGGGAAAGAACTAAGCGAGCCCCCCGGTACGAACGCAGCATGGATTTCACCCTGTTCCTCAACTCGCAGGCACCCACGGAACAGACGAAAGAGGAACTGTTCGAGGGACTCGTCACCCAGACCCGCGCGGCCCGTGACTCGGGCTTCGACGCGATCACCATGGGCCAGCACTACCTCGCCGACTACGTCCAGCTCCAGCTCGTTCCGGCGCTCTCCAGACTGGCCGCCGAGGCGGGGTCGATGACCGTCGGCACCGGCATCGTCCTCCTGCCGCTGCACCACCCCGTCGAGATCGCCGAACAGATCACTACCATCGGCGCGTTCGCCGACGAGGTCGTTGCGGGCGTCGGAGCGGGTTACCGCGACGCCGAGTTCGACGCGTTCGGCGTGCCGAAACGGGAGCGTGGCCCACGCCTCGCCGAGGGCATCGAGCTGATAAACCGGCTCTGGACGGAGGAAGAGGTGACCTACGACGGCGAGTTCTACGCGGTCGAGGACGCCACCATCACGCCCCGTCCGGCCGAGAAGCCCGAGGTGTGGGTGGCGGCCAACTCCCGGCCGGCGATCGAGCGGGCTGCCCGGCTCGGCGACCGCTGGTTCACCAACCCCCACGCGACCGTCTCGGAGATCACCGAACAGAAGGCGTTCTACGACGAGCACAAGGACGGAGACACGTCCGTCCCGGTGTTCAGGGAGGTGTTCGTCGCCGAGACGACCGAGGAGGCCCGCGAGGTCGCCCGCCCGTACCTCGAGCCGAAGTACGAGCGCTACATCGAGTGGGGCCAGGACGAGGCGATGGAGGACGCGGAGGACCTCCACCGCCCGTTCGACGACCTCGCCGAGGACCGGTTCCTGCTGGGGACGCCCGCGGAGGTGTGTGCGGAGATCGATCGGTACCGGGAGACGCTCGACCCGAGCCACGTGGTCATGCGGGTGCAGTGGCCGGGGCTGGACTACGAGCGGGCACGCGGGTGCATCGAGCTGATCGGCGACGAAGTCGTCCCGAACGTTTAGCGAACCCGGGTCCGGGTCGCGTGCGGGTCACAGGAGGAAGACGAACACCCACAGGACGATCATCCCGACGGCGATGGTCGCGAAGATGTGCTCGGTGTACCAGGCGACGACGACCGCGACGGCACCCGCGAGGAGCCGTTCGTTCCCGGGACCGACCGCGAGCGAGCCGTCGACCAGCAGGAGTCGGGGGGCGATGATGGCCGTGATCACCGCCGCCGGTATGAACCGTAGCGTCCGGTCGACCCACGGCGGGAGCTCGTCCAGGTAGCCGAACAGGAAGACGAACGAGACCCTGAAGGCCCAGGTCCCGACGGCGATGGCGAGGACGGCCGTCCAGACGAGGGTCGGGGTGGCGCTCACGATCGATCCCCACCCCCGGTCCGGCTCCCGCTCTCGCTCCAGTCCACGACGGTTCCGGCGAGGATGCCGACGACGCCGGCCACGAGCAGTCCCGTGCCGAACGGCAGACCGACCACTCCCACCGAGACGCCGCCCGCGACGAGGGCGGCCGCGACGGTCCCCCGGTCGTCTACGAACTGCGTGACGATGGCGATGAACACGAGCGGGACGGCGAACCCGAGCTGCCACTCCTCGGGGATCCCTGCGCCGATGACCATCCCCACGACGGTCCCGACGACCCAGGCGGCCCACGAGGGGACCGCCAGTCCGAGCATGTACCACCCGTAGTGGTCCGGGCGGTCCGCCTCGTAGGCGGCCAGGGCGACCGCGTACACCGGGCCGATGAGGAAGAACGGGCAGAGCCAGCGCCAGGCCCGACCGAGCCGGTCGAGATGCGGGGCGACCGACGCGCTGTACATCGTGAACCGTGCGTTGATGATCAGCGCCGTGGCGACCACGACGGCCACGGACGCGCCCTGGTCGATGAGGTCGACGGCGGCGAGCTGTGAGAGGCCCGCGAACACGAGCGCCGAGAGGCCCGCCGCCTGCGAGACCGTGAGGCCGGCGCTGGCCGCGGCCACACCCATGACGAGGCCGTACGGGACCGTCCCGAGGAGCACCGGCAGCCCGTCGCGCAGACCCTCTATGACGTCGGCGCGGCGCGTCTCCGTCGAGCTATCCACGGCCCATCCCGGCGGACCGTCAGCAAAACTCCTTCGGAACACGCCGCCGGCCCGGGCACGTCCCGGCCGTCGCCCTCGTCTCCCGACCCGCCGAAACGGGCCCGGGCTCGTGTCGCCACCCCCGATTCCCACACCGCGGGAATTATAACAATCTATTGGTCGGTATAGGTCGAACTCGCTCGTGAGGAGATAACCAATGCCGATCGAAGACCTCGCCCGAAGCGACGTCGTAACGGCCGATCCCGAGACACCGGTCACCGAGCTCGCGGCGACCATGGAGGCGGAGAACGTCGGGAGTGTCGTGGTCACGAACGGCGACACGCCGGTGGGTATCGTCACGGACCGTGACCTGGCCGTTCGCGTCCTCGGTGCGGACGCGGACCCGGCCGAGCGGACCGCCGAGGACGTGATGACCAGCGACCTCTGTACCGCGGAGGCCGGCACCGGCTTCTACGAAGTGACCGACCTGATGGCCGAACACGGTGTCCGGCGGATCCCCATCTGCGAGGGCGATACCCTCGTGGGGATCATCACCGCCGACGACCTGAACGAGCTGCTGGCCGACGAGCAACAGCGGTTCGCGGCAGTCATCCGGGCGCAGCGACCGGAGTACTGACCGAGACCCGGTCCGCTCGGAGGTCGCTTCCGGTGACGAGCCGCGACGAGGGCCGAGATCGGGTGGACCGAGTAACGCTCCCGTGGCGTCGCGGGTGCCCTCCCGATCACGTCGTCCTCGCGCAGCGCCTCGATCACCGTCATCCCGTCGAGTGGCGGCACGCCGGAGGCCCGGTCGGTCGGTGCATCGGTCGCCCGGGGGACGTGCGGACGAGGGGGTGAGAACGGTTTCGGTCGGGGCAGGAGCTAAGGGAGTGGGGCGGAACGGTAGGGCGATGACCGACGCGACCGAGGAGTGGCACCTCGACAACGAACGCGTGCGCTCGTTCGTCGACACGGTCGACGAGGCGGCGAACACCCACGAGGAGATTCCCGACCTCTTGGCGGCGCTCCACGACCCGTTCCGCGACCTGCTCACCGACGACGACTGGCTCCCCGAGCCCTACGACCGGCTCGTTCCGGAGGGGTACGACGACAGGGGGGAGATGGGCGGCGACATCGCCCAGTGGCTCCTCTACCGCCGCCCGGAGAAGCTCACGCTGTTCACGCTCGCGCTCCCGCCGGGCGTCGAGACGCCCGTCCACGACCACCTCGCGTGGGGGCTCGTGGGCATCTACTCGGGCACCCAGGAGGAGGAGTTCTACCGACGGGCCGACGACGGGGACGCCCACATCGGCCACGCCGAACTCGAACACCTCCGGACCGAGGAGAACGGCCGCGGGGACTTCTACGAACTCGTCCCGCCGGACAACGACATCCACAGCGTGCAGACGGTTTCGGACGTGCCGAGCGTGAGCGTCCACCTTCTCGGCGCGGACGTCGGCTGTATCCAGCGCCACCAGTTCGACCCCGACGACGAGTTCGTCGAGCTGTTCCAGTCACACTACACCAACGTCCGGTGCGAGCGGTCGCTGTCGCCGCCCGAGGACCACGGCCACACACACTCGCACGGTCACCAGCACTGATCCGGGACCTCGATCGCGGTTCCGAACCGACCTCCGCGCCGCCACATCCGTTCGTCGTGTGCTACGTGACGTTTCATTAGGGTCGGGCTCCAACCCGGAGAGGTCATGCCGGAACAGGTAGTGACTCACGAGAACGTCCTCGTACCGACCGACGGGAGCAGGGCCGCGAGGCGCGCGGCCGAGCACGCCGTCGCGCTCGCGAAGGACAGCGGCGGACGGGTCCACGCGATCTACGTGATGGACATGGGCGATATGGGATTCGTGGCGTCGCCGAGCGACATCGCGGAGACCCGCGGTCGACTGGAGGGCAAGGGCGACGAGTTCGTCGCGGCGGTCGAGGAACTGGCCGCGGAGGCGGACGTCGAGTGTGTTACCGACGTCCGGACCGGGATACCGGAGGAGGAGATACTCGAGTACGCCGGCGAGAACGACGTCGACCTCATCGTGATGGGTAAGCGCGGCCGGTCGGACCCGGACAAGCCGCTGCTCGGCTCGACCACCCAGCGCGTCACCGCGCGGTCGGACGTCCCGATCCGGTCGGTCTGAGCGGCGGGACCCCGGATACCCACTGATACGGACGCTCGTCGTCCGGACCCGGTGGCTCAACCTCGCCCCCGGTCGCTCCGTCACCGCTGGTTCCTCCCGTATCGGGACCGGACCCGAAAGACGGCGCCGGTGCCGACGGGAGAAGAGTAATGTGTCCGGCCGGGAACCCTCCGGTATGCCATCGGGTGATACGGGCCGACTCGTGTACCTGTCCGAACCGGAGACGCTGGAGATGCGGGAGTACGAGGTCCCGGCGCCGGAGCCGGGGGCCGTCCTCACGACCATCGACCGGGCGAACGTCTGCGGGTCCGAACTGCACATCTGGCGGGGCCACCACCCCGAGGTGAAGAACGGCGTCCTCGGCCACGAGGCTCTCTGCCGGGTCGACGAACTCGGGGAGGGGGTCGAGACGGACTACGCCGGCGAACCCGTAGAGGAGGGGGACTTCGTCGCGCCGGCGTACTTCGTCACCTGCCGGAAGTGCCCGCCGTGCCAGGAGGGCCAGTTCCACCTCTGTGAGAACGCCTACCGGAACTGGTCGAAGCCCCCCGAGGAGCCACCGCACTTCCACGGCACGTTCGCCTCCCACTACTTCATCCATCCCGACCAGTACTTCTACAAGGTGCCCGAAGGGCTCGACCCCGGGGTCGCCGCGGGGGCCAACTGCGCGCTCTCGCAGGTCATCTTCGGGATGGACAAGGTCGGCGTCGGCTACGACGAGACGGTCGTCGTCCAGGGTGCGGGCGGCCTGGGGCTTAACGCCATCGCCTACGCGAACGAGCGGGGCGCCGAGACCATCGTCGTCGAGGGGGTCGACGGCCGCATCGACCGCGCCCGACAGTTCGGCGTCGACCACGTCGTCGACTTCCGGGAGCACGACACCGTCGAGGCACGCGCCGAGCGGGTACGCGAACTCACCGACGGCATCGGCGCGGACCTCGGCGTGGAGATGGCGGGCGTCCCGGACGCGTTCTCGGAGGGGATCGAACTGATCCGGACGGGCGGGCGGTACCTCGAGATCGGGAACGTCAGCCCGGGCCACACCACCGAGTTCGATCCCGGCCTGCTCACCCGGAAGTCCATCGATATCGTTCCCGTGGTCCGGTACGACCCGTGGTACCTGAAGCGGGCGCTGGAGTTCCTCGCGGCGAACGACGGTAAGTACCCCTACGGCGATCTCATCGACGCGGAGTTCGACCTCGTCGACGTCGAGGAGGCGCTGGCGAAGTCCGAGAGCCGCGAGGTGACCCGGGCGACGCTCCTGCCGCACTGAGTCGTTCGTGACTCGTACATCTCGGATATTCCCTGCGGAACTGCGTTCGTCAGCGGGACCACCTCGAAGGCCCCCGCGCTCTCGCCGAAGCACGGCGACACAAGGACCGCAGGGAAGGAGCGAAACGACTGGACGAGGACCGCAGCGAACCGCGCGAGTCGAGAGCGCGGCCCCTTTGATCCCCACCCAACAGCAGTAATGTGGTCGCTCGACCCCGATCGAGAACGTCCTGGGTCGACGCCCCCTCCGGCGAAGAGGTTTTGTCGCGATACGGAGATCAACGAGTGATGTCACTCGACGTTCCCTCGTTCGTCCACGACTTCCAGCCGGGCGCCATCCACTACGGCCGCGGGTGTGTCGCCGACCTCGGCGAGGCGATGGCCGACCGGGGGCTGGACTCGGCCCTCGTCGTTACTGGCACGAACGTCGGCGCGAACCGCGACGCGATGGACCCCGTCGAGGCGGGCCTGGACGACCGGCTCGCCGAAGTGTTCGACGAGACCTCTCCCGCCAAGCGCATCGAGACGGCCTACGACGGCGTCGAGCGGATGGGCGACCTCGACGCGGACGCCATCGTCGCCGTCGGATCGGGATCGAGCCTCGACGTCGCGCGGTTCGCGCGCGTGCTCGACGCCGAGTTCCGGACGCTCGAGGAGATACGGGCCGAGGTGGAGGAGACCGGGACGGTCGCCGTTCCGGACGATCCGGACGCGCTGACGCCGCTGTTCGTGCTCCCGACGACGTTCGCCGGCGCGGACATGTCCGTCGCGGCGGCGATCACCTACCCGACCGCCGACGGCGGCCGCGCCGAGACCATCCCCGTCGCGAAGTCGAACATGCCGACCGGACTGTTCTACGACCCGGAGCTGTTCGAGACCACGCCGATGAACACTCTCGCCGGTTCCGCGATCAACGGGTTCGACAAGGCCCTCGAGACCGTCTACTCGGCCTTCGCCAACCCCATCACGGACGCGACGGCCGTCCAGTCGCTCCGGTACCTCCGGGACTCGCTGCCCGAGCTCCGACACACGGACGACCCCGAGGTGATGGACCGGGCCGTGATGGGCATCGTGCTGGCCCAGTACGGCGTCTCGATGCCAGAGGCGTACAAGATCAACGTCGTCCACGCGTTCGGCCACGCGCTCCGCAACGAGTTCGGCCTCCAGCAGGGCGTCGCCCACGCCATCGTCGTCCCGCGGACCATCGAGCTGATCTTCGAGCAGGTCGACGGCCGCCGCTCGACGCTCGCTCGCGGGCTCGTCGAGGAGAACGTGGCGGACGTCGAGGACGAGGCCCCGGCCGTCGTCGCCGCCGTCGCGGAGATCCGGGACGGACTCGAACTCCCCTCGCGGCTCCGGGACGTCGAGGGGCCCACCGAAGAGGGGCTCCACGACGCCGCCGTCTACGCTCGGAACGACCCGTTCATCGACCTCGGACCCGAGGGGTTCGACCCTTCCGTCGACGACCTGGAGGGCGTCCTCCGGGACTGCTGGTAGACGCTCGGGCGTTCGGGCCCCGCGTGCCGCCGCACCCGCCCCGACAGTTCATGTAGCCGGGCGCCGGTAGCCCCGCTATGGAGACCCGACCACTCGGCACCACCGGCCACGAGAGCTCGATACTCGCGTTCGGGGCCATCGCGCTCGACCACCTCTCCCAGCCCGAGGCCGACGAGATGGTCGAGGAGGTCCTCGACCGCGGCGTGAACCACGTCGACGTCGCGCCGACGTACGGCGACGCCGAGACGAAGCTCGCGCCCGTCCTCGGCGAGCGCCGCGAGGAGGTCTTCCTCGGCTGCAAGAGCAGGGAGCGCACCTACAACGGCGCGTGGGGCGAGCTCCACCGCTCGCTCGACCGGCTCGGGGTCGAGAGCGTGGAGCTCTACCAGTTCCACGCCGTGACGCGCTACGGCGAACTGGAGACGATCCTGGGGGAGGGGGACGACCCGGGCGCGCTGGCGGCGTTCGAGGACGCGAAGCAGGCGGGGCTGATCGACCACGTCGGACTGACGAGCCACGGCGATCCGAGCCTCGTCCGGTCGGCGATGAAGCGCATCGACGCGCTCGAGACGGTGATGTTCCCCACGAACTACACGCTCGCGGCGAAGGGGGGCCCCGAACACGACTACGGCGCGGTGCTGGACCTGGCCGAGGACTTGGGGCTGGGTGCGCTCGGTATCAAGGCGTTCGCGAAGGCGCCGTGGCCCGAGGACATGGCGCGCGAGGAGCGACCGTACGAGACCTGGTACGAGCCGTACGACGACCCCGACACCCTGGAGACGTGCCTGCGGTTCGCGCTCTCTCGAGGGCTCACTGCCATCACGAACGCGGGGGACCCGCGGCTCGTCCCGGCGATACTGGACGCCGCCGAGTCGTTCGAGCCGCTGGACGAGGCCGAGCAGGCGGCGCTCGTCGAGCGGGCTCGCGACGGCGACACGCCGGTCCCGCGTCCGTAGACCGCCGTCCCGCGCACACAGTCCGACTCCTGTCCCGTGCCCGACCCGCAGCTCTTCGAGGTCGGCGAAAAGAACTATCACGGACTACTGTCCCCTATCCCCCATGGGAGAGCCGTCGACGATGCGGTTCGACCGGGCCGAGCGGCGCCGCATCTACGAGTACGTCGAGCGCGAGGGGGCGGCGCGCGCGAGCGAGTCCGGCAGAACGTGCTCGTGACGCCGGAGAGCAGCTCCAAACCCGCCCGCTCGGGTGCGGCGCTCGACCCCTCGGTCACGATGAAACCGGAGGCGTTCAGACACCACGTCTCCATCCTCAAGCGGGACGGCTACGTCGAGGAGGCCGACGGGATGCTCCGGGGGGCGTTCCCGATGGACGCCGACGTCGAGACCGTCGACCTCGACGGGATCGAGGCCGATGCCGAGGTACGCCCGGCCAGACAGGAGGACATCACGGGCGTCATCGGCGTCATCGGGGCCGTCGCGGTGGAGGCCGACCACGCGGTCGCCGCCCGGCTCGCCGAACAGGTCGGCCGGGACGACGTACTCCTCCGGCACAACGAGGAGGAGTCCCGCGTGTTCTTCGTCGCCACCGTCGAGGGGGACGCCGTCGGCTGGCTCCACGTCGAGGCGCTGAAGTACCCCCGCATGGAGCACACCGCCGAACTCACCGTGGGCGTGCTCGAGGCGTACCGCCGGGAGGGCCACTATCTCCTCGACGGCGAGTTCGTCGACGAGGTCGGGCTGGCCGTCTGGCTCGACGACCGGGACCGGTCGGGAGCGTAGCCCCGGGGGCCACACGCGGGAGTCGAGCCCCGAGCGTCCATCGACGGTCGGTTCCCCGCGGCCCCACGAGCGCGAACTGCCGGGACGTCGGTTCGAGCGGGTGGCGCCCCGGGAACCGGTCGACGTTCGCCGATCGATGGACGAAAATCAGTTTATACGGATTTATCTGAACTCTCGTACACCTCTGACCGGCATGAGACCACACAACACGACGGATTGCCAACCCTTATCCGTGGCCGTCCGTTCCTTCTACTCGCAATGGCGAAAGGCAACGTTGATTTCTTCAACGACACTGGCGGTTACGGTTTCATCACGACTGACGACGAGGACGAGGACGTTTTCTTCCACATGGAGGACGTGGGCGGCCCGGATCTCGAGGAAGGCACGGAAGTCGAGTTCGACATCGAGCAGGCCCCCAAGGGCCCGCGCGCGTCGAACGTCACCCGCCTGTAAGGTCGCTCGACCCTACGGCGCGAAACAACGGATAGAAGCGCGGCCGTTCCAACCGGCAGCGCGGAACGATTCTTCGGACGATACCACCGACCGCGGGACCGCAGGGTCCGCCTACTTCGGCCCGTAGTCGTCTTCGTCGGACTCCGGTTCGGCGGGCTCGGCACCCGGGACGACGTCCCGTAGTCGGTCGATGTCGGCGACGGTACGGATGCCGTCGAGCGAGGGATCCGGCATCGCTGTCGCCCGTTCGTCGGTCGCGACGCCGCTCGCGAGGATGCTCCTGATCCCCTCCTCGACGGTCATGCCCACGTCGCCCACGGCGTCCAGCGCGGTCAGCCGCTCTCGTGCGTTCCCGACGGCGTCGAACGGGGGTCTCGACGAACGCGCCGACCGACGGCCCGGCCGGTGGCCACCCGGACGTGCCGGGGAGCGGGGCTCCGACGCGTGGTCGTGTGTGACACCCCTCCGAGGAGGACGCGTGCTTGGCGGTTTCCCCGGCCCCCGTCGACCGCAGACCAGCAGGAACTTTGCCCGTCACCGCCCAGGGTCACCCGATGTACGACAGGATACTGGTCCCCGTCGACGGGAGTGCCCCGTCGAAACGGGCCGTCGGCTACGGGACGCTCCTGGCAGAGGCGTACGGCGCCGAGCTGGAGCTCCTCCACGTGCTCGCGGACGGACGGCACGAGGGCGACGACCGCGGACCGGGGGACGAGCGCGGCGAGGCCGTGCTCGCGGCGGCCGCGGAGCTGGTCGGCGACCGCGTCCCCGTCGGGACGCGACTGCTCGAGGGGGTCCCACACCGCCGGGTCGTCGAGCACGTCGCCGGCTCGGGCGTCGACCTCGTCGTGATGGGGCGGCGTGGCCGGGCCGGGCTCGGCGAGGGGCTCCTCGGGAGCGTCACCGAGCGCGTCGTCGTCGGGACGGACGCCCCCGTACTCGTCGTCCCGGAGGGCGACACGAACGCCCCAGAGGGGTTCTCGGCGGTGCTGCTACCGACCGACGGGAGCGAGAACGCCGAGGCGGCGACGGGCCACGCAGTCGACCTCGTCCGGCGGTTCGGGACGGACCTCCACGTCGCAACCGTCGTCGACGCGGAGTCGGCGGGCGGCCTGTTCGGGGCCGAGGACGTCACCGACGACCTGATCGAACGTCTCGAGGCAAGCGGGGAGGAGGCCGTCGAGCGGATGGTCGCCGCCGTCTTGGCGGTCGGTCCCGAGCTCGACCCGGCCACGGCCGTCGTCCACGGCACGCCACACGAGGGTATCCGTGACTACGTGGTCGAGCACGGGGTCGACCTCGTCGCGATGGGGTCGCGCGGTCGCTCGGGAATCGAGCGCCAGCTGTTCGGGAGCGTCACGAAACGGGTCCTCCGCGTGGCCGACGTGCCGGTGCTGGTCGTGCGAAACGTGTAGCGCGTCTCATACGGACTGTTGTGGTCCGTATCAACCCGTCCCGCCGTCGAGGTCTCGAACACGGACGCGAGCTCCTCGCGGAACGACGCCACGGCCTCGACGCGGCGCTCGAGGTGCTCGATCGAGCGGTGAGTCGACCGAACCGTGTGGTGACGTGACGGGGCGATCGCCACTCGGAACGTTTATGTTCCGGAACGCACTTCATCCAGGAGTAATGGCGACTGGTACGGTTGACTTCTTCAACGACACAGGCGGTTACGGCTTCATCGAGACTGACGAGGCGGACGACGACGTCTTCTTCCACATGGAGGACGTGGGCGGCCCGGACCTAGAGGAGGGTCAGGAGGTCGAGTTCGAGATCACGCAGACCGACAAGGGTCCGCGGGCGAAGAACCTCGTCAGGCTGTAGGCCACGACGACGACCCGAACGGTACCGACTCCGAAACGGATTTCCCTTTCATTCACCCGCCCGAGCCGCTGCTCCCCGGACCCGGTGTCGTGCCGGACGGCCGCAGGGAGCGCGGGGTCGCGTGTCCCCGTTCCTCGACCAGTTCGCGTCCCGCCTCGGTCGCACGGTAGTAGCCCTGGCCGTCGAGCACCTTCTCCGCGTACCCCTCCTCCACCAGGGTCCCCAGCTTCCGGTGGACGGTCCGCTTCGAGAACGTCTCCCCGTTCAACCGCAGGTTCTCGTAGATGGGCGTCGGGGGGAGCGCCAGCCCCGAGCCGACGAGGAGCTCCAGGACCGCCTCCGAACGGAAATCGAGCATCGGTACGGGGTGAGGGTACGGGCGGTGATAAACGCCGGAACGGTGTCGAGAGATGTGCCGCGTGTCGCCAGGGGAGTATCAGCCGATCTCGGCGAGCTCCTCGTCCGTCAGCTCGATGCCGGCCGCCGCGACGGCGTCGAGCGCCTCGCCGACCTCGTCCTCGGGCGGGCCGACGATCCCCGGGCCACAGAGCCGCATCGCCCCCATCCGGTTCACCGTCAGGTCGCCGCCGATGTCGAACGTCTCCGTTGCCATGGCCGGGGGTCGGCGCCGGGAGGTAAAACCGTTCGGCACCCACGTCCTACGGGTAGCGTTTCCGGCCACACTCCGGACGGACCGTCTCGTGGAGCTCGGTCACCGTCCGCTCGCAGGTCTCACAGCGGAGCGGGGTCGTCGGTCGGGGTCGTCGACACCGGGCATCGGTACGCTCGGCGGGTTCAGGACGACTCGACCTCGACGACCGCCGCGAGGTCCGCGAGGCCGGCGGCGAACGCGGGGAGGAGGTCGTCGAGCGTCACGATACCGACGAGGTCGCCGTCCGAGAGGACGGGCACGCGCCGGACGTTCGAGCCGGCCATCACGGCGGCGGCCTCGAACACCGACGCGTCGGGGTCGACGCTCACCACCTCGCGAGCCATCACGTCGTTGGCCGTCGTGTTGTCGGGGTCGCGGTCGGGGTCACAGACGTAGACCACCAGGTCGCGGTCGGTCACGATGCCGGCCGGGTCCCCCCGGCCGTCGAGGACGACGACGCTCCCGACGCCTGCGTCGCGCATCCGGACCGAAACCTCACGGACGGTGTCGTCGATCTCGGCCGTCACCACCTCCGCGCTCGCGATGTCACGTACGTTCACGGTCGCTCACCGTTCCGGGTAGGCTCGCGACGACATTAAACGAACGGTGGGCGTGGGCCGAACGGGTCCGATCGGGGCCCGCCGGCCGTCGGGTCGCGGTCAGTCCGGAGCCGCGTCAGGGCTCGGGCCGCTCGCCGAGTTCGAAGCTCGGGCTCCGGCGCTCGCCGTCCCGGACGACCGTCACCCCGAGGAGGTCCCCGGACGAAGTCTCCAGCGCGAGGTACGTCGAGAGCGCCGACAGCGATCGTATTCGTCGGCCGTCGAGCCCGACGACGAGGTCGCCCCCGGTCGGCACGTCCGTCACGCCGAGCGCGGACGCGCTGCCGGTCGACCCCCGGAGGGTTCCCTCGGCCGGGCCGTCGTCGAGGACCGTGCTCACGTAGACGCCCGTCGAGCGTTCGTAGCCGTTCGCGCGGGCCAGCGCCGGCGTCACGTCCAGCAGCCCCACGCCCATGAACGGGTGGTCGTACTCGCCGTCCTCGACGAGTGCGGGGACCACTCTCCGGGTGTAGGCGGCGCTGATGCCGAACGCGATGTTCTCCCCGCCGCCGCGCGTGATGACGCCCGCGACCCGGCCGTCGAGCGTGGCCAGCGGCCCCCCGGAGTTGCCGGGGTTGACCGCCGCGTTCGTCTGGACCGCATCGGGGATCGAGAAGTCGTTCACCGAGGGGAGCGATCGGTCGACCCCGCTGATTATCCCCGAGGAGACCGACTCGCCGAGGCCGAACGGCGCGCCGACGGCGGCCACGCGGGTGCCGACCGGCGGCTCGCTCTCGACGAACGGGAGCGGCGTCGCGCCCTCGGGCCGGTCGACCTCGATCGCCGCGAGGTCGGCGTAGACGTCCGTTCCGAGGAGTTCGCCCGGTCGGTTCTCACCGCCGGTGAACCCGACGAACAGCTCGTCGGCCCCCTCGACGACGTGCTGGTTCGTGACGACCGTCCCGTCGAACGCGACGAACCCCGAGCCCTGGCCGGCCCGGCCGCTCCCGTCGTAGCCCCGGACGACCACCACGGAGTCGATCAACTGCCGGTAGAGGTCGACGTACGGCTCGGAGGACCGGGAGGACACCCCCGGACTACCCGACGCGTCGGCTCCGTCCGCCGTCCCGGCCGACGCCTCGGTGTCTTCCGTGGGAGTGTCCTCCGCCGTACCGTCCGGGACCGTCCCCGAACAGCCCGCGAGGGCGATGCCGGCCCCGGCGGCGGCCGCGAGCAACGACCGACGGGTCCGCGTGTTCTCGCTCACGACGTCTCGTTGGGGCCTCTGGTGGAAAAACCCACCTCGTTCGGGTCTCAGCAGAAATCCTGCGTGACCCAGACGCCGCCGTCCGGGCCGACGGCGACGCCGACCCCCTGCCGGTCGAACCGATCCTTCAGGATCGCCCCGCGGTGACCCTCGCTACCCGTCCACGCGTCGACGACGTGGTCGGCGAGCACCCGCGACGAGGACGCCAGCCCGCCGGTCGGCGAGTGGTAGACGTTCTCCCCGCCTGGACAGTCGAGGCCGAACGCGGCGTACCGCTCGCTCAAGCCCTGGCTGTCGGGGTTCTCGTGGCCGACGAACCCCCGTTCGCGCATGTCCGCCGCGTGGGCCTCGACCCCGGGCAGTCCTGGTTCGTCGGGCCGCGGTGCTCGGCACAGACCGGGGCGGCACAGTGCGGACAGGACGCGGCGACCGACGACTCGACCCCACAGACGACACACTCCGGCATCCGTCACGCGGTTCGTCTCCGGGTCCGAAAAGCGGTCGGTCCGTGACCGGACGAAAGGTGACCACCGCCCGCGCCCGTGTTCCGCTACAGTCCGGGCACCTCGCCGGTCGGCGTCGGGAGCGCCCGGAGCGAGCGTGGCGGCACCAGCCAGTTGCCGCGGTGCTTGACGAAGATGTACTCGAGGATGCCGTTGTTGACCCGCTGACGAACCGCAGGGGTGACGGCGGGGAGGTCGCTCCCGTTCATCGCCTCGCGCACGGCCTCGAACTCGGCGATGTCCCGCTGGAGCGAGGGGAAGTGGAGGCTCGCGACGTCGTCGTCGGCGCTCTCGAAGTGCCGCCGGAGGAGGCGGACGTTGCCCTCGGCGTCGCGGTTGGCGCGGGCGGCCTTCTGTGCGTGGCCGACGCGGCCGAACTCCCGGGCGTGTTCCTCGACGTCGTCGACGAACTCGTCGATGCCGGAGTCGGCACCGAGGTTCTCCCCGACCCCATCGACGAGCCCCTGTTCGGCGTGGGCGGGCGAGAACATCTCCATCACCCGCTCGTCGAAGGACTGCTCGCCGTACCAGTCCGCGAGCCGCTGGCGGATGTTCGCCACGTGTTTCGTGGTACCGCCGGCGAACGGCCCCGAGTCGAGGGTGACGTAGTCCTCGGTCGCCTGGTTCGCCGCGAAGCCGGCCTTGAACCCCATGAACAGCGGCGAGGCCTCCGGGACCGGCCCGTCGGCGGGCACGCCCTCGAGCCCCTCCTGTCTGGAGGCGGGGATACCCGCGCCGACGAACCCGGTCCGGCGGTCGGCCACCTCGAACGCGTCGGTCAGCGCGGCCTCGACGTCGACGCCGTTGAGCGCGTCGCGCTCTCCGGAGAGCGCCGCCTCGGCGGCGAGGAGCACGTCCGGTTCGTCGGCGGCGAGGTGGAGCAGGGCGTCCTGTCTGTCGAACTCGGGTTCCTCGAACGGCGAGAGCCGTCGCGGCTCGGGGAGTCCCAGGTCCCCGGGGAGCGACTCGTCGTAGTGTCGGTCGAAGTACGCCGGCGAGTAGGCCACCGAGTGGAGCAACCCCTCGTTGCTCCGGACGTACGCGCGGTCGAGCGTCCGCAGGGCGGATTCGACGGTCGCGCGGGACTCGGCGTCGGGAGCCTCACGGAGGTCGAGGTAGAGGAGGGTCTGGTGGCTCGGGAGCAGCGTGTTCCCGTGCTCGTCGTGTCGGAGCCGGTCCTCCCAGGCGTGCTGGCGCTCGGGGAGCGTGGAGGGGTCCTCGGGGCCGGTCGGGACCGACGAGCCCCCCGTGGATCCCAGACAGGCCGAGAGCCCGGCCGCGCCGCCGACCGCGACGGCCGCCCGGAGCACGTCGCGGCGACGCGCGGACGGATCCCCGCCCATCAGAGCGTCACCTCCACGGGGGGCATCTCGAGGAACGCCGTCTCGTAGCCCTCGTGGCGGGCGACCTGCGGCGGGGTCGGAACCCGCAGGACGAACTCGTCGCCCGACTCGACCGTGGTCCCGGGCAGGGCCGCTCCGTAGTGGTAGCCCAGGCCGGGATCGAGCGTCCGGACGAGCTCCCCCTCGAAGACCGTCTCCCCCGAACGAGAGAGGGTGCCCGTCACCGACATCGCGGGGACCACCATCCGGTTGTAGGGCGTCCGGGCGGAGACGTAGAGGTACTCCCCGTCGCCCCCGCCCTCGACGCCCTCCGGGGGAGCGTCGAGCCGGCCCACCACGAGCACCGCGTCGCCGGTCGTCCCCGTCGCGAGGACCTCGCCGGGCAGGTCGGGCTCGGTGGGGGCGACGGCGTTCGGCGCCATCATCTCCATCGGCTCGATCGCCTCGGGTGATCCCGCCCGGTCGGGCGTGTTCCGGAAGGTGAGCTCGTCGCGTGCCGACCGCGCGTACTCGAACGGGACGTCCGCGGACGCGGGGTCGACGAACCGATCCACGAACGCGCCCGTCTTCCGGGTGCTCACCCCGCCGACGCTCACCCGTACGGTGTAGGTGCCGTCGCCGTCGAGGCCGAAGTTCGCTCCGTAGTGGAAACCCATCGGCTGGGAGAGCATCGGGTAGATGACCTCCTCGCTCACCAGCTCGCCGTCGCGGGTGATCTCCAGCGAGAGCCCCGTCTCCGGGAGCACCGTCCGGGTCTCGGGGTCCCACACCGTCGCCATCAGGTGGACGTCGTCCCCGTCCTCGATCTCGGTCATCGAGACGTCGCTCCCGTTGACGTTCCAGAACCGGTGGGGATAGGAGTACATCAGCGCGAACGCGTACTCGCCGTCCTCGCTCTCGCCCCGGCCGGCCATCTCCATCCCCTCGACGTGGGTGGGGAAGTAGACGGCGTCCGGGCGGTCCTCGAGGACGGGCGGGGCGGACGCGACCGACCGGGTCTCGACGAGTCCCGCACAGCCGGCCAGACCCGCGACGCCGGCGATTCCCAGCCCCCCGAGGTAGTGCCGTCGTCTCATACTACGGGGTCGGGGACTGATGGAAAAGGGGGTTGTGGTCCGACCGTCTAGCCTACTCCTCTAGCAGCGAGTCGACCAGCCGGGTGAACCGATCGACCAGCCGTTCGGGGAGCGTCGGCCGCGCCCGACGGAGGAGCCGTGCGGTCCGCTCCGGACGTGCGAGGGCCAGTACCACCTGCCCCCGCGAGTCGCGCGACTCCTCGACCAGCCCGGCGTCGACGAGGCGCTCGGCGTGCCAGGAGAGCGTGCTCCGGGCGATGCCGACCCGCTCGGCCGCCTCGGTTGCGGGGGTCCCGCCAGATTCAAAGAGGACGCCGACGACGTCGGCGCTCGTCTCCCGTCGGAGCAGCGCGAGCGCCCGCCGCTCCCAGGCGTCGAACGAGGGCGGGTAGTAGTGGGTCCGACCGTAGCAGTCCTCGGCGACGAGGCGCTCGCCGAGCAGCCGCTTCAGGTGGTACTGTACCTGTCCGGGCGCCATGTCGAGCCCGCGGACGAGCGCGTTGAAGTGGACGCCCGGGTCCGAACGGACCCGCTCGACGAGGCGCCGGCGGGCCGCCTCGCCCCGCTCAGTCACCGTCCTCACCCCCGCGTCCGCCGTGCCCCCCGTGCCGGTCGACGTCGAACCGCTCGCGCGTCGAGCGCGCCGACGCCGACCGCCTGGCGCTCCGCGCGGTGACGACCGCCGCGATGACCAGCCCCGCCATCGCCACGTCCAGCGCGTGCTCCAGCGTGTGGTGTGTCGTTGGGCCGATCCGGCCGGTCATCGATCCGACGGCCACGCCCGTCCGGGCGAGCAGCGTGGCCAGCGCCAGCGCGACCAGCAGGTACGACCACGAGCGCCGCCGGAGCAGCGCCACCAGTGCGAGGCCGACGAGGCCGGCGCTGGCGAGGCCGGCGACCGACAGCACGAGCGCAAGCGCGAGGTCCGAGGCCATCCGATCGACGAGATGTAGCCGCCCGAGGGGAAAAGCGGTTCCGGTGGGAGCCAGTCACCGGCGGTGGACGAGAGCACCCGCCGTCAGGAAGAGGAGCGTCGCGAACGCGGCCACCGGCCCGAACCCCGGCCCGGTTCCACGGGTCCCCGGCGCGGGGGACGCGGTCGGGTTCGGGGCTGGAGTCGTCGAGGGGGAGTGGGTGAGGGACGGGGGCGCGGCCGTCGGCGTGTCGGTCGGCGTGGTCCCCCCGGTCCCGGTCGGCGTGGCCGTCCGTACGAGCGAGCCCTCCTCCGGGGTCGGGGTCGGGGTCCGCCCCGGAAGGACCTTCTCGACGCCGAAGCGCGTCCCGACCGTCTCGTTCCCGGCGCGGACCGGTCGGTCCCCTCCGTCGAACCGGCCGTCGCCGTCGTCGACGTACGCGTGTACCCACACGGAGAACGTCGCGTTCGGAGGCCGGGCGGCGAAGAACGTCCCGTCGAGTTCGACCGAGACGTTCTCGTGGTGCCCGGCGTCGAGCGCGGCGACCCCGACCACCTCCCCCGGGACGCCGCCAGAGGAGTTCCGGAGGACGACGTACCCGCGCTCGGGGAGGCGGACCGACCGCACGTCGACGACGCCGTCGGCGCTGCGCTGGACCCCCGCCCCGCTCGACGCGCCGACGTACGCCGCTGTCCCCCGTCGGACGACGAACGAGTCCCCGGCGACCCCGCCGAACGACGTGAGCGGCGGGTCGGTCGCGGGGTCGAACGCCCCGTCGCCGTCGTCCCCGTGGAGGACCGCACGGAGCGTCGCGTTCCCGGGCAAGCCGTCCCACGCCGCGGCCGGTATCCGGACCGGCACGTCGTGGACGTCCCGCGTGGAGGCGCTGAACGGACGGTGGGCCACGACCCGCTCCCCGTCGTCCCCCTCGTGGTAGACGACGACGAAGCCGTCCTCGGTGGCGAACACCGACTCCATCCGGACGACGCCGTCCGCCGAGGCCTGGGGGGCGGCGCCTACGTGGTTGATACCGTGAGCGGCCGCGAGACCCGAGAGCGGAAGGGCGATCACGATGGCGAGGAGGGCGACCCCACGGGCGCTGGCTGGAACCCGGCGCATGACGGGACTCGTGCCCCCCCAGCGAAAAGCGTTGTCGGCTGCGGACGGCCTCGGGCCCTGCCGTCCGTATCACTCGACCGCGAGCGTCGCGGGGTCCATCCGGAGGAACGCCCGCTCGTACCCCTCGTGGCGGGCCACCTGCGGCGGAAGCGTCGGAGTCAGCGTCAGTTCGTCGCCCGACTCGAACCCGACACCCCGCAGGGCCGTGCCGTAGTGGTAGCCCAGGTCGGGATCGAGCGTCCGGACGAGCGCCCCCTCGAAGGCCGTCTCGCCCGCACGGGAGAGCATCGCCTCCAGGGCCATCGCGGGGAGAACCATCCGGTTGTACCGGGTCCGGGCCGAGACCGCGAGGTACGGACCCTCCTCCTCGATCCCCGCCGGTGGTCCGTCGAGGACGGTCGTCGCGAGCCGCGCGTCGTCGCTCGTCGCCGTCCCGAGCACCCGCCCCGGGAGCGCCGACGCCTCGGGCGCGAGCGCCTGTGGCATTCCCATCTCCGCGGGCCTGACCGCGCCCCGCTCCCCGTAGGCGTCGAGTTCCCGGACCGTCACCGTCCGGCGCTCGGTCTCGGTGAACGCGAACGGCAGCTCGACGGTCGCCGGGTCGCCGAACCGCCCCTCGAGAGCGCCCGTCCGGCGGACGCCGAGCCCGCCGACGCTCACCCGGGCCAGGTACTCGCCGTCGCCGTCGAGCCCGAAGTTCGCTCCGTAGTGAAAGCCCATCCCCTGGGAGAGCATCGGGTAGATGACCTCCTCGCTCACCAGCTCGCCGTCGCGGGTGACCTCCACCGAGACGCCGGCCTCGGGGAGCACCGTCCGCGTCTCGGGGTCCCAGACCACCGCCATCAGGTGGACGTCGCCGGCGCGCTCGACCCGTCCGAGGTCGGTCCCCGAGACCGTCCAGAAGACGTGCGGGGCGGCGTACATCAGCCCCACGGTGTACGGCCCGGCACTCGCGGTCCCCTGCATCGCCATCCCCTCCCGGAAACGCTGGACGTAGACGCCGTCCGGGAGGTCCGCCCCTCCCCCGACCGCGGGGGGCGTCCCGGGCTGTCCCGGCGTCGAGGGTCCCGACGGTCGCTCGCCGTCCGGTCGGGGCGTAGAGGTCCGCTCGCCCCCCGAAGCGGCACACCCGGCGAGGCCGCTCAGGCCGGCGAACCCCGCCGCCAGGAGCGCGCGTCGTCGCATCCACCCGCTCTCGGGGCCCCGCGCCGTAAGCCGTTCTGGTCCGACCGTCTAAACGACCACGGGTCGGGAGACCGTCCAGAGCGAGACGAGCGTGTACGCGACCAGCAGCGCGGTGAGGGGGACGTGTGCCCGGCCGACGGCACGCTCGGCTCCGGCGTGCCGGGAGAGGGCGGCGTGGGCAGCGACGACGGCGATGACGTGTCCGAGGACGATCAGGGCGACCTGGAGCCCCCAGTAGGCGGGCAGCGAGAGCCACGCGGCGGGGTCGACCGCGACCGGCGACCCGGCATCGACGGCGAGGCGTTCGACCGCGAGCCCGGCGTTCAGCAGGAGGTAGTCGACGTTGTGTGCGAGCTCGTACGCCGCGGCGATGGGGATGACCGTCGGCGCCAGCCGGCGAACCGTCTCGCGGGGCGACCGGTCCACGAGTCCCGCGGTGGCCCACGCGGCGGCGGCGAACGCGGCGAGGAAGAGCCCGAACCCGGCGACGTAGAGGGGGAGTGCGGCGGCGAGCCCGGGACCGGCCGCGTCGCGGGTAGCGGCGGCGACGGCCGCGAATTCGGGAGTCTCGCGGAAGCCGTCGAAGCTCACCGTAAAGACGGCGACGACGACGATGCCGACCTCCGGGGCAGGAACAGGATCGAGGGTACCGTGCCAGGGGGTGCGGAGCCGCAGGTCGTAGCCGCCCGCGCCCGTCCGCCGGACGTCGAGGACGCGGACGCGCCCGAACAGTCGGTAGAGGACCGAGAGGGCGTCCGTCCGGTCGAACCAGGTCGGGCCGAACACCACGCCACCGACGAGCATCAGGAGCGAGTAACCGGCGAGCAGCGCGGTGGTCGCGAGCGGGTCGCGCGGGACGACGGTGAGGTTCTCGACGAACCCGAGCAGGAGCACGCCGGCGAGCGCCGGCCACGACCCCAGCCGATCGGGGAACGCACGGAGGACTAGTTCGTCGCCCTCGAGCCGGCAGAGCCCGCAGTAGAGCGTCCGCCACGGCGAGAAGATGCGCCAGGGGCTCCCCGCCAGGACGGCGAGGACGGCCACACCCTTCAGCCAGAGCGGCCAGACCACCACCGTCGCGAGGTTCTCCAGTTGGACCTGCCGGCCGAAGGCGCCGTCGAGGAGGACGGCCGCGAACAGGAGGAGGAACCCGAGGCGGCCGGCGGTGCGGAGCAGGTTCGAAGTGGCGGGACCGACCCGCGCGAGCGGTCGATCGCCGACACGCACGCGGCGGTCGCCGAGAGCGAGGTAGCCGGCCGTCACCCCCACGGATAGGGCCGCGCCGCCGAACAGGAGCGACAGCGGGACGGGTGCGTCGAACTTCGAGCCGAGGCCTGGGTGGCCGGCCGCGACACCCGGCCAGCAGGTGACCGCCGCGGCGGCCGCGAGCGCGGCGACGACGGCACGGCGGGCCCTGTGCATGTGGTCTCTCGGCCCGTTCGGCCCATCAGGGTAGTGGTACGGCCGTCGAACGTCGCTGGGGAGCGGACAGGGCTTTGTTCGGGCGCGCCGAACCGCGGGCATGGGTCCGCGCCCCCGGACGGCCGTCGCCTTCCTCGCGGTCGTCGTCGCCGTCGGTGGCGTCGGGGCGTTCGCCCTCCTCTCGGGGGGCCCCGGGCTCACGGAGCGGTGGGTGAGCGACACCGAAAGCACCATCGAAGGGAACCACCACGCGGTCGCGGCGGCCCGCATCGACGGCCGGGGGCTGGTGTTCGCCCCCGTCGGCGGCCGCGGCGGGGGGTCGGGCTGTGCGCTCGTCGGCATCGACGCGAACGGGACGACCCTGTGGCGCGACCCGGTCCCGGCAGCGAACTGCACGATCCACGCGGTCGCGGACCCGACGGTGGCGGACTGGACCGATGACAGTGGGCCGGAGGTGCTCGCGGCGACCACCGAGCGGCGCGTGACCGCCCACGACCCGCTGACGGGCGAGGAGACGTTCTCCTACCCCCTCTCCGATTACGGCTACACCCGCCCCGTCGTCGCGGACGCGACCGGCGACGGCGACCGGACCCTCGTCGTGCTCGACGTCCGGGGGACCGTGTTCGTCCTCGACGGCGAGGGGGCAGTCTGGAACCGGAGCTTCGGCTCGTACACCTGGGCACAGCCGGCGGTCCTCGACGCCGATGCCGACGGCGACCCCGAGGTGCTCGCGGGGTTCGACGACGGCCACCTGCGGACGTTCGAGGGGGCGACCGGGGACGTCGAGTGGAACCGTTCGGTGGGCGGGCCGGTGACGTGGCTGACCGCCGGGCAGGGCGACGACGACCCGGCGGTGGAGGCGGTCGCGGCCACCTCCGACGGCCGGGTGGTCGCCGTCGACGGGGACACGGGCCGCATCGAGTGGAAGCGCTATCTGGGGCGACTCGCGGCCGTCCGGGCGTTCGCGGACGCCGACGACGACGGCGTCGTGGAGGTGTACGCGACGGCACGCGACGGCGACCTCCGGTCGCTCGACGCCCGGACCGGCAGGACCGAGTGGACGACGACGCTCACCGGTGCGGACGTCCAGATGACACCGCCGCCGTCGCTCGGCGACCTCGACGGCGACGGTCGCCCCGAACTCGTGGCGGTAACCAACGACGGCATCGTCAGGGTGCTCGACCCGGGCACGGGAGAGATCCTGGCGACCTACGAGCGCGACGCGAGCCTCTACACGCACGCCACGCTGGCCGACCTCGACGCGGACCGAAAAGCGGAGCTGTACGTCCCCTACGGGGACGGCCGGGTGGTCGCGCTGGAGTTCGGGTAGCCCGACTGCTACTCTACCTCGACGTCCTCGTAGAGCTCGTCGAAGTCGATATCCTCGTCGCGTCGTTCGAGCGCCATCTCGATCTCGCGCCGACGACGGCGGCGGTCCTCGCGGTGACTCTTCTGCACGCGGCCACGCTTCGTGTCGGCCATTACGTGACATACGTTGTCACACACCACCATATACCTGTTGGCTGTTGGCACACTGTCCCCGGTTGCGGGACCGCGGGGTCTCTCGGGAGAACACCGACGACACCGCGGGAGGACAGCCGCGACGATCCCCCCCTATCGGACCGTCTCGAGGAGCGCCCCGGGCGGATCGCCGGGCAGACGGTCGCGGTCGTGGCTCGCCTCGAAGTCGAGGGCCGGGCCGACGGCGACGAACCCCGTCGGGTTGATCCCGGTATGGGTCGTGTAGTAGTGCTCCTTGATGTGGTCCAGGTTCACCGTCTTCGCGATACCCGGGATCTGATAGAGGTCACGGACGTACGGCCAGAGGTTGTCGTACTGGCCGATCAGCTTCCGGTTGCACTTGAAGTGGGTGTGGTAGACGTGGTCGAAACGGACGAGCGTGGCGAACAGCCGGAGGTCCGCCAGCGTGAGCCGCTCGCCGACGAGGTAGCGCTGGTCGGCGAGCACCGCGTCCCAGTGGTCGAGCGCGTCGAACAGCTCCGAGACGGCCCGCTCGTAGGCCTCCTGTGTGCCGGCGAACCCGGCGCGGTAGACGCCGTTGTTGATGGGGTCGTAGACGGCCTCGACGACCTCGTCCACCTCCTCGCGGACGTCCGCGGGATAGAGGTCGACGCCGTTGCCGAACTCGCCCATCGCCGTCGAGAGCATCCGCATGATCTCGATGGACTCGTTGTTGACGATGGTCTCCTCCTCGGTGTCCCACAGGACGGGCACCGTCACCCGGCCCGTGTAGCCGGGGTCGGCGGCGACGTAGGTCTCGCCGAGGTAGTCGAAGTCGTTAACCGAGTCGGGCGTGCAGTCGTCCTTCTCGGGGGTGAACTGCCAGCCCCGCTCGTCGCGGTAGGGATCGACGACGTCCATCGAGACGACGTCCTCGAGTCCCATCAGCGAGCGGACCATCGCCGCGCCGTGGGCCCACGGGCACGCCCGGGAGACGTAGAGGTGGTAGCGACCGGCCTCGGCCGGGAACGCGTCGCCGAGTCGGTCCCGGAACGTCGTCTCGTCGCGGTCGAACTCGCCGTCGTCGTCGGTCGACTCGTAGGCGTCGGTACGCCACTCGCCGTCCACGAACATGTTCATGCTACCCGATCGTAGGGCCTGCGCCCGGATAGGTGCAGTGGCTACGTGGACGTCACCCGCCGAAGCGGACGTCACGGGGCCACGACCTCGTGCGCGCTTTGCCGTCTCCCGAGCGCGCGTTCGCGCGACCGGGATCGACACGCCACACCGACGCACGGCGCCTCTGGACTTCGAAGCGTTCATTAACGGCGTGAACCTCGGTTACCTCAATATGTCCGACAAACCCGCCTCGATGTACCGGGACATCGACAAGCCGTCGTACACCCGACGGGAGTACATCACGGGCATTCCGGGGTCGAAGGTCGCACAGTACAAGATGGGACGGATCGGCAAAGACGAGGAGGAGTATCCGGTCCAGATCTCGCTGCTCACCGAGGAGGCCGTCCAGATCCGCCACGGCTCGCTCGAGAGCGCCCGCCTCTCGGCGAACCGGCGCCTGCTGAAGCTGCTCGGCGAGAACGGCGACTACAAGATGATCCTCCGGAAGTTCCCCCACCAGGTACTCCGGGAGAACAAGCAGGCGACCGGCGCGGGCGCGGACCGCGTCTCCGACGGGATGCGCCAGTCGTTCGGGAAGATCGTCGGCACGGCCGCCCGCATCGGTGCGAACGAGCGCGTCTTCACCGCGTGGTGCCACCCCGAGGACGCCCCCCTCGTCAAGGACGCGTTCCGCCGTGCGTACAACAAGATGACCCCCCCGTGCCGCATCGTCGTCGAGCGCGGCGAGGAACTGCTCATCTCGTAGACGTTCGCGCCCGTACTCCCGCTCTCGACCCGCGAGCGGCGCGACCCGTATCCCCCACTCCGCTCGGGATTCTCAGCCGAGCCTGATCGGGTCCTCCCTCGGGCGGAACCCCACCTCGGCGCGGTCGCCGACCCTCAGGTCGTGACCGGGGTGGACGACCTTCGCGCCGAAGCCGCGGTCGCGGGCACAGAACAGCGAGAGCCCGGTGACCCGCTCGCCGTTCGCCAGCACGTCGAACGACTCCCACTCGACGGTTCTCCCCGACGCGCTCCCGACCTCGTAACCCAGAAACGAGACGGGACCACAACGGTCCCTGCCGCCGAGGAGGCCCCCACCCTCGTAGTGTGCGAGCCCGCCGTCGAGCACGCCGCCGCCGTCGGCGGCCACCCCGACCCACTCGCCGGCCTCGCTCGTCGGCGCGTCGAGCACGACGTACGTCTCGCCCGTCTCGACGACGGTCCCGGCGCCGTCCCACTCGAGCGGCCGCGGGTCGACCGGGAGCGAGAGCGGGAGCGAGCCGCCGGCCCGGAGGAGGTGCTGGTCGGGCCGGCGGAATCCGAGGTGGACGTGGTCGTCGACCCAGGGGGCGAAAAAGCCCGAGCGGACCAACCGGCCGAGCGGGTCGCCGACAGCGACGCGGTCGCCCGGCTCGACCGCGGGGTCGACGTGGAGCATCCGGGCGACGTAGCCGTCGTCATCGTCGTGTCCTGCGCGAGCGACCGCATCGAACCCGGACGCCGCCGCGTCGACGTCGACGAGCAGGATGTGGTCGGTCGTCTCGGCGTACTCCTTCCGGGGGACCCGTCGCTCGTGGCTGTCGAGCACCGTCCCGGCGACCGGCGAGGGGGCGACGTCGTCTTTCCGACCCGGGTCCCGGTAGAGGTCGACCGCACAGCCCCGGTCGTGGGCCGGGTAGGGCGAGTTGTAGAGCGAGAAGCGGACGAACGGCTCGAGCGCCCGCTCCGGGAGCCGGACCCGTCGCCCGTCCGGGGTGTCGGTCATCGCCGGACCTTCGCCGAGGTGCGTTTTAGCCCCGTCGACTGAGACAGTGTGCGGGGGGGACGGGAGGGTCGGACCCGTGCTGCCCGGTGCGGTCCACAAACCGTTATCGGGCTCCCGCCGGAACCGCGGGTATGGACCCCCGGATACGCGAGCACGCGGAGACGCTCGTCGACTGGAGCGCGCGGATCGAGGCTGGCGAGGACGTCGTCGTCTCGGTCGGCGAGGGCGCCCACGACCTCGCGGTGGCCGTGGCGAGCGAACTCGGAGAGCGGGGTGCGAACCCCGCCACGACCTACGCCTCCGAGGAGTTCTCGCGGGCGTACCTCCGGAGCCACGACGGCGAGTTCGACGCCGACCCGGCCCACGAGCTCGCGCTCTACGAGAACGCCGACGCGGTGCTGTTCCTCGGCGGCCCGCGGAACACCACGGCGACCGCGGACGTCCCCGGTGGGACTCGGCAGGCCGCCGCCCGCGCCAAGCAGGGGGTCCGAGAGGCCCGGATGGACACGAAGTGGGTGAGCACGATCCACCCGACGCGGGCCGGCGCCCAGCAGGCCGGCATGGCGTTCGAGGAGTACCGCGACTTCGTCTACGACGCGATCCTCCGGGACTGGGAGTCGCTCGCCGGGGAGATGGCGGAGATGAAGACGATCCTCGACGAGGGGAGCGAGGTCAGGCTCGTCAAGACGGACACCGACCTGACGATGCGGATCGACGGGCGGGTCGCGGTGAACTCCGCAGCCAGTGTCGCCTACGATTCGCACAACCTCCCGTCCGGCGAGGTGTTCACTGCCCCCTACGCCACCGAGGGAGAGGTCTACTTCGACGTCCCGATGACGATCAACTCCAGGCACGTGCGGGACGTCCGGCTGACCTTCGAGGACGGCGAGGTGGTCGACTGGTCGGCGGCACAGGGCGCCGGGGCGCTCGAGGAGACCCTGGACGCCGACGAGGGCGCCCGGCGACTGGGCGAGCTCGGCATCGGCATGAACCGCGGCATCGACCGGTTCACCGACAGCATCCTCTTCGACGAGAAGATGGGCGACACCGTCCACCTGGCGCTCGGCCGGGCCTACGAGTCGAACCTCCCCGAGGGTCGCGAGGAGGAAGCCAACGACTCCGCGGTCCACGTCGACATGATCACCGACGTGAGCGAGGGCGCCCGCCTGGAAGTCGACGGCGAGGTCGTCCAGCGGGACGGGACCTTCCGGTGGGAGGACGGGTTCGAGGAGTAGCGAGGGCGCAGGGAGCGAAGCGACCGAGCCCTCGCTACTCCCACCACTCGCTCCGCCGTTCCTCGTAACTGGCCGAGGACCGTAGCGGCTCGGGGTACTCGGCGTCGTCGGTCAGCCCGAGCGCGTGGCCCAGGTGACGGCCGACGTGCCAGCCGACCGCCTCGGGTTCGAGGCCGACGACGTACACCTCCAGCAGGTCGTAGCTCTCCAGTCGGCCGTCGTCGTCGGGGTCGAGCCCCCTGAGCCGGCGACACGACCCCGAGTCCCGGCCACAGGGATGGGTCCCGCCGACCTGGACCACCACGTCGGCAGCCGACCGGTTCGAGGTCCGGACGAACGTGACGTTCTCCGGAACGGTCCCCTCGGCTCCCCGGTCGAAGTACGCGAGCGTCCCCGTCACCTGTCGCTCGACGGCCGTCCGGTCGCCCGCGTCGGGGTCGACGTCGACGTGGACCGCGAGCGTGCGGTCCTCCCACGCGAACGACCGGTCGATGGCGTCCCGCTGTGGGAGCGTCGCCAGCCGACCCTCTGCCCGCATCACCGACCGTGGCTCGTCGTCGTGTCCGAGCCCGAGCGTGTGCCCGAACTCGTGTATCAGCACCCGCACCGTCGACTCGTCGGAGAGCCCGTCGACGATGCGGATCCGCTCGGGCGGGGAGAACTGCTCCGGCCGGGTGATGTACGGCGCACAGCCGGCGGAGTGATCGTCCTCGGAGCCACAGTCCCCGATGCCGTCGACGACTTCGACCACGAAATCGGGATCGGCCGCGTCCGGGTCGAGCCGGTAGGAGACGTCGAAACCGGCGTACCGCGAGGCGTTCGCCTCCCAGTAGTCGAGCGCCCGGCGGACCAGCGGTGCGAAGTCCCGCGAGCCGTTCACCGGGTTCTCGACCCCGACGACGAGCGTCTTCCCCCCGTAGGGGTCGACGGCCGCGCCGCTCGCGCCCGTCGTCGATCCGGCCCCCGTGCCCGTCGTCGTCCCCGCGTCCGAGCCGGAGTCGGTGGTTTCGGCGGTGTCGGTGGTTTCGGCGGTGTCGGGGTTACCGCCGTCGGTGGTCCGGTCGACGTTCGGGGTCGCCGGCGCGACACACCCCGCCAGGAGGACGAGCGTGGCTACGACGAGGGCGATCACCACCCGGTGCCACGCCATCGTAGAACGCTGCTCGTGCCGAGATGATTATTCTTGTGGCTCGGAGGCGGATATCGATCCGTAGAGTCCCTCGGTGTCTCAGATCGTTTCTCGACTACTCCGGAAACTTATTTCGTCACCCACATATCGAAATATTTGTCCGAGCGTTCGACGCCGACCGGACGGACGCCGGCCGGGTCACGGGGGTCGTCGGCGCTCCGGCCCCGCTCTCGCCCCGCTCCCGCCGCAGCTACTCCGGGGTCCGGACGTTCCGGCCCACGCCCTCGCGGAACGCCCCGTCCCGACCGCCGGTTCCGGTCGCGTCGACCCCGGTCTGCCGGTAGACGAACCGCCCACGGAGCATCGTCCACTCGGGGAACACCCCCTCGAACGCCTCGAACGGCGACCAGCCACAGCGCGAGTGGAGATCCGGGCCGTGGATGGGTCGGGGCTCCTCGGGGTCGACGAGGACGAGGTCGGCGTCCCGTCCCGACTCGATCCGGCCCTTGCGGTCGAGGCCGAACCGCTCGGCGGGGTTGGCGGCCGTCGCGTCCCGGACCCGCTCGTACCCGATCTCGCCCTCGCGGGCCGCGTTCAGGAGGAGCGGGAGGGCCGTCTCCACGCCCGGAACTCCCGATGGGGCGTCCCAGACGCTCGTATCCTTCTCCAGACGGGTGTGTGGCGCGTGGTCGGTCGCCACCATGTCGACGGTCCCATCGACCAGTCGCTCCCAGAGCGCCTCCCGCCGGGACTCATCGCGCAGCGGCGGGTTCATCCGCCCGAAGGTCCCGAGCTCGTCGAGGTCCTCCCGCGAGAGGAACAGGTGGTGCGGGGTCACCTCGGTCGTCATCCCGGCCCCGCTGGCGGCGTCGACGCCCTCCGGCGTCGATGTGTGGGCTACGTGGATGCGCGCACCGACCTCCCCGGCGACCTCGCAGGCCCGCTCGACCGCCGCGAGCTCCGCCTCGGGCGTGCGGTAGGCCGACCAGGCGTCGTAGTCCTCGTCCCCTCTCTCGCGTGCGGAGTCATCGAACCGATCGGCGTCCTCGGCGTGGACGGTCACCGTCACTCCCTCGTCGGTGGCCCGCCGGAGCGCCGACTCGAACAGCTCCGCCTCGATCCCCATGTTCCCCGTCGAGTCCGCGAGGAACACCTCGCCGAGAGCGAACAGCGGCCGGTCGAACAGCGAGTCGGGGTCCCAGTCGGGGGTCACACCGCCGTTGAGCCCGTAGTCCACGCAGGAGGGTGCGGCGAGTTCGGCCTTCGCGTCGAACGCCTCGCCGGTGACCGTCGGCGGGTCGGCGTTGGGCTGGTCGACGACGGTCGTCACCCCGCCGGCCGCGGCGCTCCGTGACCCGGAGGACCACGTCTCCTTCTCGGGGGAGCCCGGCTCCCGAAAGTGGACGTGGACGTCGATCATCCCCGGCAGCAGGAGCTTCCCGTCGGCGTCGAGGACGTCCTCGTCCTCCTCGGGGTCGAGGGCGCCAACGGCGGCGACGGACTCCCCGGACACCCGTACGTCGGCCGTCCGGCCGTCCGCGAGTTCCGCGTTCGTGACGAGCATTACACGGAGGACCGGTCCGAGAGGTATACGTCTCCCGGAAGCGGTCGGCAAGCGGGCCCGAAGACTTTCACCACCGGGCGGACACCCCCGGATATGCGCCGTCGTGCCCTCCTCGCCTCGGGCATCGTCCTCCTCCCGATCGGGGGCTGTCTCTCGGCGGCCCCCGGCGGATCGGGAGGAGCCGGCTCGAACGGGGCCGCGGAGATCCCGACAGCCAGCCTCTCGATGGAGGCCGTCGAGGACGCCGAGATACCGGCGCGGATGCTCCACACCCTGACGCCGGACGGGAGCGGGACGCGGACGCCCGAGAGCGAACTCGTCGACCGTGCCGAGCGGGAGGGATCGGCGACTGTCGACCGGATCCGCCCGCCGCTCCCCGAGGACCGCCCACTCGTCTACGGCGAGACCGTCTACCGCCTCGCGTACGAGGTGACCGGGGAGACGTCCGCGACCCGCTTCTCGGTGAAGGTCGACGTAGTGAACGGCGACGAGCGAGACGGGCGAACCGTCCGGTTCGAGGATCTCCCGGCGGTCGACCGCGAGGTCTTCGATCGCAACGGCCTCGCCAGCGGGGAGGTGGTCGGCGTCGGGACGACGCTGCTCTACACCGAGAGCGAGGTCGAACGCTCGGTACTGGTTCCCGAGACCGACGTCTCCGTCATCGAGTGGGACTCCGGGAACCAAGCGGAGTGGGTCGTGGACGACGCCCACGGGACCACGCTGAAGACCTACCGATACACCGTCGAGGGGACGACGTCAGCGAGCGAGTACGGACGGGAGGTCCGCGAGCGGTTCGTGTGGACCCTCTCCGGGCTCGACGACGACGAACGGGGGATAGTCGAGGCGGCTATCGAGGACCGCTACGTCGTCCACCCGGACGAGACGCCCTCGCCGGCGGTGGTATCGCTGGTCGAGCGGTTCCGACCCCACGACAGGGTCGAGGAGTCGAAGTCGGAGTACAGGGACGGGGTGAGTGGGCCGTACCTCCTCGGGTACGACGCGGACCTGTACTGGACGCGGCTCACCGTCCGGTCCTCGGCGTTCGGCACCGAGACGCCCGCCTAGCGGACTCGCTCGACCCGCTCCTCTCTCCCCCCGACGAGCGCCGACTCGACCCCTCGGGCCACCCGCGTCGGATCCGCGGGGCCGCCCGAGGTCGCGACGCTCCCCACCGTATCGGGGTCGAACGGCACCCCGAGCGTGCCGTACACCGGGTCGAGCACGGCAGCGATCTCCTCGTGGTCGCGGACGACGACGATGCCCGCGACGGCCGCCGACCCCTGTCTCACCCGTTGTGCGATCCCGACCAGCTTCCCGGCGGCGGTCGACAGCGAGTGTGCGCCCGGACAGAACGCGTCCGGGGGCTCGCCCGCCCGCGCCTCGACGCCGAGCGACCGGAGCGCCCCGCGGACGTCGGACACCGCACGGTCGTACCGTTCGTCGGTGCCACGCCTGAGTTCCTCGACGGGTTCGATCCGGACGAACGCCACCGTGTTCCCGGTGTAGGCGACGGCCCGGCCACCCACGTCCCGCTCGTAGGTGGGAAACCCCCGCTCCTCGGCCGCTCGTTTCGCCCAGGTGTAGCCGTCGCTCCGGGCGTCGCGCCGGCCGAACGCGACCTGCCGGTGTGGCCTCCACGCCCGGACGACCGGCTCGCCGCTCCCCTCGACGTCGCCCGCGAGCGCGCGGGTCACCGCCCGGTCCTCCTCGACCGTACTGGCCCGACCCCTGAGGACGCGCATCGACGGCTCTCGGTGGGCCGGCGGCTAAAGGCTCGCGCTCGCGGCCCGTGCTCGGAGGCGTCGGTCCCCGGGCCGAGCGGGACGACCGGAACGACCCGAGAGGCGGCAGTCCGGACCGAAGCCGACAGCCCGAGGCGCCGTCGGAGCGAACCCGTGGCCGTGAGCGAAGACGACCCCGAGTACGAAGTCGACTTCCGCGAACACCCCGAGGCGTAGGAGGTCGGCCGCGGCGAGCAGGGCGCGTTCAAGATCCAGCCCTACAAGGGCGAACTCCTGCCGCTGTGGGGCATCGCGGACCTCGACGCCGCCGAGGAGGGCGCGGCGGCCATCTACGGGCGGTACCGCGAGCAGCGAGGACGGCGAGCGGGTGGAACGGGAACCCCAGCAGTGGCACGACGAGGAGAAGGGCGAGATCGCCCTGGTGTACAAGCAGTATCTCGACCGGGTGCGCGAAGACTAGGCGTACCGGCGGATGCGCGAGGCACACGAGGAGCGGTACGGGTGACTGCCAGCGTCGGCCCGGATCGCCGGCGGATTCTTGACCGCCGCGCCCGACACGCGAAACGTGACAGACGGGGACCTCAGACTCGCGGTCGCAACGGACGCCGAGACGCTCACACGGATCCGCGATCCGCTCGCCGGGCGGGGAATCCACGCCGAGTTCGTCCCGACGAGCGAGCGGACGATCCCCCTCGACGGCGAGAACGGCGAGAACAAGGAGTTCGAGGGGTTCGACGCCGGCTTCGTCTTCCCGACCCGGGTCGCAGAGGGCGGCGTCGCCGACGCACTGCTCGGGGTGCCGTGGGTGAACAGCCGCGAGGCGGTGCTGCGCTCGCGACACAAGGGCGAGGCGCTGGCCCGTCTCGGTCGGGCGGGCGTCCCCACCCCCGAGACGGTGATTGTATCGAACCCGGCGAGCGAGGCCGACCTCCGCGAGATCTGGGCGCGGTTCGAGCCGCCGGTGGTCGTCAAGCCCAACTCGACGACGCGGGGTGTGGGCGTGGCGAAGGTGGCGGACCTCGATTCGTTCCTCGGCGTCGTCGACTACCTCGACCTCGTCCACGACTACCGGGCGACCGGCGACCGCTCCTTCCTCGTCCAGGAGTTCCTCCCCGACGCGCGGGACTACCGCGTCATGTGCATCGAGGGGGCGTACGTCGGTGCGGTCGAGCGGCGCCTGCCCGACGACGTGCTCGAGTCCGGTGGGTGGAAACACAACGTCCACCGGGGTGCGGAGGCGACCGGTCTACGCCCGCCCGACGGGCACCGCAAGGTGGCCGAGGCGGCGGCGCGGGCGCTCGGCATCCGGTGGCTCGGCGTGGACCTGCTGGTCTCGGAGGGGCGGGTCGTGGTCAACGAGACGAACGCGCGGCCGACCGTCGACGCGGCGACGAAGTACGAGGGCGGGTTCTACGACCGGCTGGCGGGGCTGATCCGTCGGACGGCCACCGACGGCGCCGACCACCGTGGCGAGTCGGGTCGAACCGGTGCTACCCGAGACTGATGTTCTTCGAGCCGTCGGCCCGTTCGAGTGTTATCTCGAGGACCCCGTTGTTGAACGTCGCACGGGCGGAGTGTTCGTCGACGGCGGTCGGGAGGTCGACGCGCTCCTCGTACTCGCGCTGGTCCGTCGTGGCGAGGACCGTCACGCGCTCGCCGTCACATTTGATCTCGATCTCCTCTTTCTCCACACCCGGGAGGTCCCCCACGACCCGTAGCCGGTCGTCCTCCTCGTACACGGTGAAATGGGCGTCGGCGCCGAACCCCGTGTCGTCAACCCTGACGTCGGGGCTGCGGCCGGTCATCTCGTCCATCATCCTCTCGAGTTCACGGAAGAAGTCCGAGAAGGGGTCCTCGTCGCGGTCATCACGACGCATGGGCGGTGGTATGCCCGACCATGGCAAAAGGCTTCTGACACCGTCAAGCCGCGACCCGTGTTGCCCGGCGCCATCGAGAGGAACGGGTCAGGTACCGTATCGGGACCCACGTTCCGTCACGAATGTGTGCCGGCTCCGTCGTCGTCGGGCATCGATGGACACCGTCGAGACGCTCCCGGCGAGTCCACTACCGTCCCTCGCTACGTCAGGTCAGCGCCTCCCGTTCCGGCACACGGTGTGCGTGCCCGGCTATGCGACCCCTCCGTATCCGTACTCGCCGTAGCCCTGTTCGCTGTAGTCGTCTCCACCGTCATCCGGCGTCGGCGTCGACGTGGCGGTCGGCGTCGGCGAGTCCTCCGTGTCCTCGAATTCGAACCAGTTGAAATCGATCCCGGAGTTGACGGCTTCGACCCGGAGAATGCCGGTTCGATCGGCGCCGACGTGGACGTCCTGGACGCTGACCGTTTGGTACTCGTTCCACCCACCGGTGTTCGGGATATCGACGGTCCGGAGGGTCTCGCCGTCCAGCTTGAACCGGAGTTGGCGACCGTCCCGAGGGGTCGCGACCCTGAGTTTGAGGGTATACACGTCGTCGGCCGACCTGACGGTGTACGTGAGCCACTCGCCCCGTCTGAACCGACCGACGTTGTACGCCCCGGACACGTCAGAGGTGGCCTGAAGATCTACGCGGGTATCTCCGCGGAGCGTGTCGGACTCCGGGCGGCCGTCCCACTGTGGGTCGGTATCGTGATAGGCGACCCCCTCGCCGCCCTCGTCGAACGACTCGGCCTGGATCCGACCGGGGAGCATCGACGCGAACGGCGACTGCTCGGCCTCGGCCTCCGTCGACATCTGTGCGGCCACCCCGGACGCAGAGGTCCTCTCCGCACTCCCGGGCGTTCGCCGGGCAAGCGATTCGGATTCGACCAGCGCCGCCCCGCCGTATCCGAAGCCGAGCAGCTCGGGGTTCGAACCGCTCCCCGTCGCGGCTCGTTCCTGTGTTGTTCGGTCGTCCCCGTCGCCGGATCCCCGGGACCACGTCCCGAACCCAGCCACAGTCGTACCGGTCAGTGTCATGAAGCCCCGTCGCGAGAGCTTCCCTCTCCCGGGTGGATCGCTACCCCAGTCCATCTTTACGGCCCCACCTCCGACGGAGGCCCGTCTTAACGTATTATATTCATCAAGATATGATACAAAATTAAATAAGTGGAATCGGGACTCCTGTAGAGAGACGTGACGTGACCGTTCGTAAATTTATAATATCTAATATACTTTCGTGCGTCTGTCGATCGACGGGGAGTCCGGCTCCCGCCAGTACCGCGCCCCCAGTTGGAGACCGGGACGAGTCCCGGACGGGTTCGATAGTAGCGTTTGGAACCCATAACACACTCCGGACGGGGTCGGCAGTCACCGGCACATCGCGACAACCGTCCCTATCAGAGCCCGATATCGAGTGTCTCGTCGGTCCGGGCCATCGAGGACTCGCGGTCGGCGAGACCGAGCATCGCCCTGACTGCGTCGACGTTCTCCGGGACCACGTCGGACTTCTGGTGGACGGCCTGGAACAGGTAGAGGTCACGCCCCTCCATCGACACCGACTCCGACCAGACGCCGTTCTCGAACAGGTCGCCGCGGCCGCGCCCGAGGTCGTCGGCGTAGTCGAGCAGTTTCCCCGCGCCGTCGATGCCCATTCCCGGGCGGATCAGGAACAGCCGGGACTCCTCGGCCAGCAGGTCGCGCACCTCGTCGGCGGTCGGCTCCGACTCGAGCGTGACGTTCACCGAGTGGGTGTGCATCAGCGTCGCGGGCACCTTCAGCCCGAGCGTGTCGATGGCGAGGTCGGGGAAGATGGTCTTCACGTCCGGGCCGTGGTGGCTCGGGAGCGTGATCGGGTCGGGGAGGATGTCGTTGATCGGCCCGCGACCGGACTGGGCCGGGTCGCCGCCGCGACGGACCAGCGTGACGCGGGCCTTCTCGACGCCGTACGCCTCGCGCAGGGGTGCGAGCAGCCGCGAGAGGCCCGTCGTGTTGCACGAGACGACCCGGACGTGGTCGGCGCCGACGGCGTCGCCGTAGTTGCCGCGGGCGTTGAACGACGCCTCGACGAGGTCGGCGTCCTCGCCGCCCTGGTAGATCGCGGGCGTGTCGTGGGCCCCGTACAACGACTTGTTCTCCGCGCCGACACCCGATGGGCAGGCGTCGACGACGATATCCGCACCCGCGACCAGTTCCTCGACCGTGCCGGCGAGGTCGATACCGGCTTCCTCGAACCGCGGAACGCGCTCCTCGACGGCCGCGTAGAGCGGGTAACCCCGGCGGACGGCGAGTTCGGCCTCGTAGTTCGGGCGGGTCTTGGCGACCCCCGCGAGCTCCATGTCGGGCTGTGCGATGACGGCGTCCGCGACGCGACGGCCGATGGTTCCGTACCCGTTGACCGCGACCCGTGTCATGTCCCGAACTCTCCGACCCGCGAGAATAACCGTTTGGGTTCGGACGACGCGTGTCGCCCGACCACACGCCCCGGACGCCGGAGTGCCGTGATCGGCGGCCCCAGGTAACATCGGTGTCAGCACGAACTCAAGTCACTCCGGCCCGTAGATCGGGCATGGCAGATCCGACGCCGACACCCGGCATCCACCACGTCACCTGCATCGCGGGCGACCCCCAGCGGAACCTCGACTTCTGGGTCGAGACGCTGGGACTCAGGATCGTCAAGCGCTCGATCAACCAGGATGACCCGGGGACGTACCACTTCTTCTTCGCCGACGCGGAGGGGACCCCCGGGACGAGCATGACGTTCTTCCCGTGGGAGGAGATGTCCCGCGGGAAGGTCGGCTCCGGGCAGGTCTCCCGGACCGCGTTCCGGGTCCCGGCGGGGAGCCTCGACTACTGGGAGGACCGGTTCGAGGAGTACGGTGTCGACTACGACGACCGGGTCGAGCGGTTTGGAGAGAGGGTGCTCCCCTTCCGCGACCCGGACGACCTCCCGGTGGAGCTCGTCGAGGTCGAGGTCCCCGAGGACGATCCCACAGTTCCGTGGACCGACTTCGTCCCCGAGGAGCACGCGATACGGGGGTTCTACTCGGTGACGCTCTGGATCGCGGACCCCCAGCCCACGATGGACCTGCTCCGGAGGATGGGGCTAGAGGAGGTCAGTACCGAAGCAGCTCAGGGCGATACGCCGGGCGACGAGCGGACCCGCTTCGCCGCGACGGGGTCGGTGGGGCGATACGTCGACGTGCTCCCGACCATCGAGGGCGGGCGCCAGGGCCACGGCACGGTCCATCACGTCGCGTTCCAGACGCCGACCGACGAGGACCAGGAGGCGATGCGCGAGGCCGTTCGCTCGGCGGGGCTGAACCCCACGCCGCAGATCGACCGCCACTGGTTCCGGTCGGTCTACGTCCGGGAACACGGCGGGGTGCTGTTCGAACTCGCCACGAGCGGCCCGGGCTACACCGACGACGAGCCACTCGAGAACCTCGGCGGACGGCTCGTCCTCCCCGGGGAGTTCGAGGCCCGGCGCGAGGAGATCGAGGCCGGGCTAGCTGACGTGACTGTGCCACAGGTGGAGCCGGTCGAGGCCGACGACTGATACGGTCGTGCGTGGTTCCCTTCCGCCTCGCGGATCCGAGTCCGTCGTATCGGCCTCGACACGCCGATACGTCCGAAGACCACTGAAGAGAGTTACGCACGACCGTATGAGAGCTCCGTCCGCGTCTCCAGGGACGGGCTCGTCTGCAGTAACGAATGTCCGGTATCAATACGGGCTCTGTTCGACAGAGAGAACCCCTCTCTCGTGCGACCCCGGAACGAATCCGGTCCGAGTACTCGCCTCTACGGATGAGCGCGGGAGAAGACGAGTCGAATCGCCGACCTCTATGGAGAGCCCTCGCTTCGACCCTCCCCCGTCCGCCGCCGAGAACAAGACCTAATCCGGGTGCGCCCCCACCCCCGCACATGACAGACGACGATCCCCTGACGGCCCCGGCGGAGACGGCCGTCCGGCAGTGTCTCGGCCTCGAACCCGACGAATCGTTCGTCGTCGTGACCGACGAGGGGCGCGAGGCGATCGGCGAGGCGCTCTACGCCGCCGGCCGGGACGTGACCGACGACGCCACGCTCGTCCGGTATCCGCCGGGCGACCAGCACGGCGAGGAGCCTCCGATTCCCGTGGCGGCGGCGCTCGGCGCGGCCGACGCCTTCCTCGCCCCGACGACGAAGAGCCTGAGCCACACCCGCGCCCGCTCGGACGCCAGCGAGGCCGGCGCCCGCGGCGCCACGCTTCCCGGCATCACCCAGGACGTGTTCGTCACGGGGCTCGCCGCGGACTACGACGCCATCGCCGCCGAGTGCGAGGCGATGCTCGAGCAGGTGGGCGACGCCGAGGAGGTCCGGGTCACCTCCCCGGAGGGGACCGACGTCACCTTCGAGCCCGGCGACCGCGACTGGCGGTCGGATACGGGTATCGTCCACGAGCCCGGCGACTTCTCGAACCTCCCCGCCGGCGAGGTGTTCGTCAGTCCCGAGACCGCGAACGGGACGTACGTCGTCGACGGGACCATCTCGCCACACGGCCTGCTCGATCCCGGCCAGTCCGTCGAGATCGTGGTGGAGGACGGCTACGTGACCGAAATCTCGGACCCGGCGGTCCGCGAACTCGTCGAGAACGCCGCCGAGGACGCAGGAGAGAACGCCTACAACCTCGCCGAGCTGGGCATCGGGACCAACACCGCCGTGGCCGAACTCGTCGGCTCGATCCTGCTGGACGAGAAGGCTGGCGGGACCGTCCACGTCGCCATCGGCGACGACGCCGGCATCGGCGGGGACACCGACGCCCCCATCCACGAGGACGGCGTCATCCGGAACCCGACGATGTACGCGGACGGGGAGGTCGTAGACCTCCCGGTGGTCGAGCGGTCGTAGACCGCGAGACGGCGTAGAAGTGGAACTTCCCCCTGTCGAACGACCGTGGGCCGCGAGGCCGACCGTTCCAGCGCGCACGGAGCCACGACCTTTTACGTACTGACCGGATATCCCGGGTATGAGCGAACCCACGGAACGCGTCGCGGCGGCCTGTCCGGCCTGTTCGCCGGACGCGCCGACCGCACACGAACTGCTGAAGCCGGGCGGGCGGGCGACGGTCCGGTGTGGCGACTGCGGGCACGTCCATAAGACGGAGCGCGAGCGCGAGCGGACGGTAGAGCGGCGCGTCATCGTCTCCCAGGACGGCGACTCCTTCGAGGCGTACGGGGAGATGGCCCCCGACGAGCGAGTCGTCGCCGGCGAGGAGTTCCTCCTCGAGACCGACGAGGCCATCTTCACCGTCCGGGTGACGGACGTCGAACTCGTCGACGGTGGCCGGTCGAAGGCCGCGGACGCCGAGGACGTGAAGACGGTGTGGACGCGGGCGGTCGGGAACGTCTCGGTGGACCTCACCCTCCACGCGCGGGACGACAGGGAGGGCGGCTCGCGGAGCCTGAAGATACGGGTGCCGGGCGACGAGGCGTTCGTCGTCGGCGAGACCCACGAGTACGGCGACGAGTCGTTCACCGTCGAGAGCGTCATCGTCCGGGAGGCCGCGCTCGGGGACTACCGGTTCGAACACCTGAAACACGACGGGGACAGGGTACTCGCCAAGGACGTCAAGCGACTGTACGCGCGCGACGAGAACGTGACGGCCGCGTGGTCGGCCTGGTAGGGGGGAGAATGACCTCGAACCGGAATCCGGACTGGGCGGCGCGGCGGAGCCGGATGGTCGACCGCCTGGTCGACCGCGGGCGCATCGAGCGCGAATCGACCGAGCGCGCGCTCCGCGCGGTCCCCCGCCACGAGTTCGTCCCCGAACCGCGCCGCGGCGGGGCCTACGAGGACCGCCCGCTGCCCATCGGCGAGGGACAGACCATCTCCGCGCCGCACATGGTCGGCGTGATGTGCGACCGGCTCGAACTCGAGACGGGCGAGCGGACCCTCGAGGTCGGGACGGGGTGTGGCTACCACGCCGCGGTCACCGCCGAGATCGTCGGCGCCGGGAACGTCTACAGCGTCGAGTACCACGAGGAGCTGGCACGAGAGGCCGAACGACGGCTCGACCGGCTGGGCTACGAGATCCACGTCCGCGCCGGCGACGGTCGCGAGGGGTGGCCCGAGGCGGCGCCGTTCGACGCCGCGTACCTGACCTGTGCCGCGCCGGAGTTCCCGCGGAAGGTGGTCGAACAGGTCCGCCCCGGCGGGCGGCTGCTCGCCCCCATCGGGCGGAACCGACAGACCCTGGTCGCGGCGTGGAAACGCGCCGACGGCTCGCTCGACCGCGAGGAGCACGGCGCCGTCCGGTTCGTCCCGCTGCTCGGCGAGGACTGAGCGTCGAACCGCGGGAGGAAACGGCGAACGCCGACGTGCCGCGCGATTCAAGAGCCTCCGGACCCGACCCGGACGTATGGAACCGGCGGTGCTTCGGGACGATATGGTCGACAGCCTCGAACACGAGGCCAAGCGGTGCGTCCGCTCCGAGGCAGTGAGCGTGGCGATGCGGACCGTCCCGCGGGAGGCGTTCGTCGATGAGGAGTACGCCTACGCCGACCGGTCGAGCGAGCGCCACGGCACCCGCGTCCTCGCGCCGAACACCGCCGCTCGCCTCCTCGAGGCCCTCGATCTCGAGCCGGGGGGGAACGTCCTGGTCGTCGGCGCTGGCGTCGGGTACACCGCCGCGGTCTGTGCCGAGATCGTCGGAGCCACGAACGTCCAGGCGGTGGACATCTCCCGCCGGGTGACCTACGAGGCGCGCTCGAACCTCGAACGTGCCGGCTACGGCGGCGTCCTCGTCGACCGTCGGGACGGCGCCGGCGGCCTCCCGGAGTACGCCCCCTACGACCGGATACTCCTGGAGGCGGCCGCCATCGAGCCGCCGCGCCGCCTGGTGGGGCAGCTCGCCGACGGCGGCCGGCTCGTCCTCCCCCTCGGCGGCGGCGAGCAGACGCTCGCGGCCGTCGAGGACGAACCCGGGGGCGACGGGAGCGAGGGCGGGGACCGGGGCAGGGGGTACGCCGTCGCCGAGCGCTACGGGACCGTCGCCTTCGCACCGATGCTCCTGGAGGGCGAGCAGGCCGAAACCGTCGAGCGCAATCGCACCCACCGCGAGGACCGCGAGTTCGCCCGCCGGGACGCCGAGCGCCGCCGCGGCTGGGAGCAGGAGTGGATCGACTGGGAGGGCCGGCTGTAAGCCGGCTCCACCGCGCCCCGCCCCCGCTCCGTGTCACAGTCGTCCCGACCGCTCGGAGGCCAGCCCCGCTACGCCCCCCGAACCACCAGCACGGCCGTGTTCTCCCGCCGGTCGACGTACTGACTGCCCGCCGGTGGCTTCACCTCGAATGTCACCGTGCCGTCGGGCTGGTTCGGTCCCAACCGCGGATCGAGCGACAGCGTCGCCATCCCCGATCCGTTCGTCCGGACGACCGTCACCCCGTCGAGCCGCGCGGAGCCGCCCTCGGCGAGCACCGTCGCGTTGGAGACCCCCTCCCCGTCCGGTCCGACGACGCGGACCGTCACGTCCTGCTGGCCGAGATCGGTCACCTCCGGCGTCGGCCGGACGTCGAGTTCGGTGACCGCGAGCCCCGACAGCCCGGAGAGCATGTTCAGCATCACGGAAAGCGCCGCCACGCCCACTACGAGCGCGATGACGAGTCTGACCGGCAGTCCCTCGATACCGCGTTCGTCCGCCGCGAACCCGTCTACCTGCACGGGGAGCGGTGGTCCCGTCCCCCTACTTGAACCCTCGTCCGGAGGTTCAAGACCGATGGCGGGACCACCCGTCCCATGCACGTCGTCGGGCGACGCGAACGGGGGGGGCGGGACGGGTCGGGGTCGACGGGACCGGCCGGTCGACTCGGGTGGTTCCGGGCGCGAGACGGGAGCCACGGCGCTCCCGTGGGTGTCGACCTGGACCGCCCGCACGCCGGGCTCGTCGTCGGCAAGCGCGGCTCCGGGAAGTCCTACACGCTGGGGGTACTCGCGGAGGAACTGGCGGCTACCGAGGGAGTCGTGCCGGTCGTCCTCGACCCGCTCGACGCGTTCGTCGGACTCGAGGAATGCGGGTTCCACACCCGGAAGCCGCGCGTCCGGGCGACCGCGCTCGCCCCCCGGGCGTGGTGTGAGCTGCTCGGTCTGGGGCCGACCGCTCCCGCGGGCTCGCTCGTCTGGCGGGCAGCGAGCGAGCGAGATAGTCTCGAGGGGATGCGGTCGTTCGTCGGCGACGCCGACGTCACCGCCTCCACCGCGCGCGCCGCCCGCAACCACCTCGACCTCGCCGCGTCGTGGGGCGTCTTCGGCGAGTCGGGCGTCGACCCCTCGGCGCTCGCCGTACGACCGACCAGGCTCTCGCTCTCGGGGCTAGACCCCGCGCCGGCGAACGCCGTCGTCCGGGCCGTCCTCGCGGGGTGTCACCGGGCGCGACTGGGAGGGGAGTTCGACCGGCTCCCGTGGCTCCTGGTCGACGAGGCGCGCGCCTTCGTCGGGGGGATCGCCGAGCCGGCGGTCCGACGCGTCCTCACCCGCGGACGGGCGCCGGGGACGAGCCTCGTGCTCGCCACCCAGCGACCGTCGGCGCTGCCCGAGGTTGCGGCCTCGCAGGCCGACGTCGTGATCGCCCACCGACTCTCGGGCCGGGCCGACAGGGAGGCGCTCGAGCGGGTGCGACCCGCCGCCGCCCGGGTCGAACCCGATCGCCGACCGACCGGACCCGGTGACGCGCTCCTCTTCGACGGTGCGGGCGAGTCGGTCCACGCCGTCCGCGTGCGCGAGCGGGAGACGCCACACGGTGGTACGTCCCCGCGGGCCGGCGAGCGGGCCGGTTCGGGCGGCGGCCAGCCGACGTCGAACGGCCACGGGGAGAGCGTCGAACCGACGACGGGAGCTGCCGGCGAGTGTGATCGCTCGACCGGGACGGAAGCGGCCCACGGGGAACCGACACCACCAGGTACCTGGGAAGAGACCCGCGGGACATGAGCGACGGGATCGACCGGGTGGAACCGCTCCTCCTCATCGCCGTCGGGGGGTTCACAGGTGCGACGTGTCGGTTCCTCGTCGACGGCGCGCTCCACGCCGGGTTCCCCTGGGGGACGCTCGCGGTGAACGTGCTCGGCTCGTTCCTGCTGGGGGTCCTGCTGTACGAGAATCGCCTCGTGGGCGCGCTGAGCCCCGAAACGCGGCTCGTCCTCGGGACCGGGTTCCTCTCCTCCTTTACCACGTACTCGACGTTCGCCGCCGAGACGAGTGCGCTCGCACCGCCGCTGGCCGTCGCGAACGTGGCCGCGAACTACACGTTCGGCCTGTTCGCCGTCCTCCTCGGGCGCGTCGTCGCCCGGATGCTCTCGTGAACCCCGTCGTCCTCGTGGGTCTCGGCGGGGTGGCGGGGGCGCTCGCCCGCCACCTGCTCGGGGAACGTGTCGACCGGCGCACCTACGATACGCTGGCGGTCAATGTCGTCGGATCGTTCCTCCTCGGGGTCCTCACGGCAGGCCCGTTCGGGCCGGGGCCGACGCTGGCGTTCGGGGTCGGCTTCTGCGGGGCGTTCACGACGTTCTCGACGTTCGCCTTCGAGACGGTGCGCCTCGCCGAGGAGGGCCACGTCCGCGGGGCGGCCGCGAACGGGACGACGAACCTCCTCGGAGCACTCCTCGCGGTCGGGATCGGGGCAGGGGTCGCGACGCTGCTGTAGCCCCGCGGGACGGGACCGCCTACTCGCGGCTCCGGAGCGCGGATCCGAACGACCCGTCGTCGAGCCCGGCTCGACCGCGGTCACCATCGTCACCTACCCGCCCCAGCCCCGGTCGGCCAGTGCCGCGACGACCTCGTCGCCGGACAGCTCGGGCATCAGCCGGTCGACGAGCCGGTCCGAAGTTTTATCAGAGAGACAGGACCATCACGGCGTGTGACGCTGGACGATATCGCCGCCGGCATCGAGGTCACCGTCGAGCAGGAGGACCGGGGGGTCGCAGCGGTCGACGACACCGGCGCGGACGTCGCGTCGCGGCTCGAGCCGTTCGCCGAGGCGCTTCCGTGTGACCTGGAGGCGGCGGCGGACCTGGTCGCCGCCTACGCGGAGGGGGCCTCGGTTGGGGCGGCGGCCCGTCGGGCGGGGCTCGCACCGACGACCGGGGCGAAGACGCTCCACCGGCTCGGCGAGCCGGTGTCGCCGCTCACGCCCTCCGAACGGGTGGTCGTCGACGACTTCCTCGCGGCCCGGGTCTCCCGTACGGAGGCGATACGGCTGGTCGGTGACGAGGCCGACTTCGTGCTCGGGGTGTACGCCCGGACCCACGACCCGCTCCCGGGCGCGGGGGAGACCCTCGAGGGACTTCTCGCGCCCGGCTCGACGGGGGCCGATCCGCTCGGCGAGGCGCGGAGCGAGGTCGACGACCTGCTGTAGCCGGCACGGCGGTCCCCGGTCGGGGGTCCGTCGGCGCGGGCCTACAGGAAGCGCTCCCGGAGCCCCGGCGGGCGCATGTCCGCGAGGTTCACCGATAGCTCCGTCCCCAGGACCTCCTGGACCGCCCGCCCCACGCCGACCGTGAACGTGCCGTCCTCCAGCGCTGCCGGGGCCCCGGGGACCGCGGTCGGGCCCTCCGGGACTGCGACCGTCGCCCGGTCGATTTCGCTCCCCTCGCCCCGGTTTGCCACCTCGACGGTCGCGGGGCTGTCGACGTCCCGGAGCCGCGCGGCCATCCGCGGGAGGGCGTCGGCACCCCGAGGGGTGTCGGGCGCGACGACGGCGACCCTGCCGGCGGCGTCGACGGCCGCGAGCGACTGGTTTGCCGCCACCGGTGGGACGTCAAGGAGGACGCACTCGAACGCGAGAGCAACCTCCTCGACGCGCTCCGCGAACAGTCGGGCGGCCTCGGGGGTCTTCGCCCGGGCCACCCGCTCGAACGGGGCGAACGCGGGGCAGTAGGCGACCCGGCCGGGCGCGTCGAGGTGGGCGTCGTAGAGCCCCGCCTCGATCGGTTCCTCGTTCGCATCGGTACACAGCGCGGTGACGTCAGGGTCGATGCGTCCCTCGATGTGGTCCGCGAGCCCCTGGGTGGCGTACGCGGCGTCGACGACCGCCACGTCGCGGCCGTCCCGGGCGAGGGTGGCCGCGAACTCGACACACAGCCGGGTCGTCCCCGCCCCGCCGACCGCACCCACGAGGGCCAGCGTCTCGGCTCGACTCATACGGGTGGTGGTCCCGCCACCGGACAAAAACCTACGGAGCGGCTCGGCGGGTCGCGTCCGGGCTCGATCGTGCCCGCGCGCTGCGGAGTCGAACGGCGTCCCTACTGCGCGTCGCGGATCGCTGCTGCGACGTCGTCGGACGCGTCCTCGCCGAGGTCGGGCCGGTTCCACCGGAGCGCGTGGACACCGCCGGCCCCGTCCCCCTCGAACCGGGGGACGAGGTGGCCGTGGACGTGCGGTATCTCCTGGCCGGCGGCCTCGCCGTCGTTCACTGCGACGGTCATGCCGTCGGCGTCCACCGCGCGCTCGACGGCGGGCGCGAGCTCGCTCATCGCCGCGAACACCGCCGCGGCCGTGTCGTCGGGCAGGTCCGAGACCCGGGAGTGGTGGGCCTTCGGCACGACGAGCGTGTGACCCCTCGCCAGCGGATTCACGTCGAGGAACGCGAAGGTGTCCTCGTCCTCGTGGACCGTACGACTCGGTATCTCGCCGGCGACTATCCGACAGAAGAGACAGTCCTCATCTCGGTCGTCTACCATCTGTACATACACCCTCGTTGTCTCGGGAACATGAATTGGAATTCTGATGGTGAGACCAAGAACGTTGTCCCGACGCCGGGGGTATCACAGAGCAGAGAACACCACTGTATGACCCACGCCATCTATGAGAGCACACCCACGACTGTTTATTTGTTCGTATCGTTTCACTGAACCGTCGATATTTTTACCCCGACGCTGTTGGGTTTTAGATATGTTTGGTGGGAGAAACGACGATACGACCAAGCTACAAGACTGTATCCTTGGTCAATACGACGTGGGGGTGTCGAACCCGAACCGGATCGCGGCCGACCGTGATTGCTCCGAGAGCTACGTTAAAGAGACGCTCAACGAACACCGTTCGGGGCGGGATGATGACAGTAAATCCGGATTCTTCTGAGATACTGTCAGCACTTCGGGGATTCCCTCCACGCTACTTTGAGCAGTTAGTGGCCGATGTCTGGCAAGAGCGGCAGGAATGGGTCACGGAGGTCATGAACGCTGGTCCTGACCGCGGACTTGACCTGATCGGGGAACCGCCAAGCGGTGGTGCGAAGACGGCGGTACAGTGCAAACGATACAAGCAGGGGAACAAGGTCACGAGTGACCAAATTCGGCAGTACGCTTCGCTGCGTCAGCAGTGGGATGATGTTAAGCGCCTGATAGTCGTGACGACAAGTTCGTTTACACGAGACGCAGATGAACTGGCGAAACGGCTGAACGTGAAGTGTATCGACGGGGACGACCTTGTGCAAATCGTTCGTCGTTACGACGCGACTGAGATACTGGACTGGTACGCGAGTGGAAAGCCCGAGATGTGGTGGCGACGGCTGATGATGACCTTCGGTTCGGGGATTTAGGCGGGGGAGGCGGAAGTAGCAGCGGGGCTGTCGACAAACTCGTTAATCTCTTTCAGGTGATAGTTATCGGGTACGTCCTCCCCAAGGTCGTCGAGGTCGTGTTTAATATCCCAATCCCGGTAATATAGCACTGGATTCGAAGAAGCCCTGCTGTCTCGCACGGAGGGTCCGTCGCGGCGGCACCCGAACACTCCTGTAGCTATGGGCCCTGCCTTCGGTATGGACCGCGAGGAGACCGACGTCGCGCGGCCGTTCGACGGCGGACGCGACGCGGAGTCCCGCGACGCCGCCGGGGATGACACCGACGGCGGTGAGGCGACCCGCTCGACCCAGGTGAGCGTCGATATCGACCCCCGGTTCGCCGACGCGACCGACGGTCACGTCCACCTGATGCCCGAACGGCTGATAGCGGCCATCCGGGACGCCCTGAACGACGCGGCGGGGTGGGAGTTCCCCCACCCGGCCGACCGGGCTGGCATCGAGACGACGCTCCGGGCTCACGGTGTCGAGCGGTACCTCGCGCTGCCGTACGCCCACAGGCCCGGTATCGCCCGGGACCTGAACGACTGGGTGCTGGCAGCGGCCGACGGCTCGTCGATTGCGGTCCCGTTCGCCACGGTCCACGGCGACGACGAGGTGGCTCCGGTGACCCGGGACGCCTTCGAGGCGGGCGCGCGTGGCCTGAAGTTCCAGTGTCCCGTCCAGGAGTGCGGCCCGGCGGACCCACGGCTCGACCCGGCGTTCGAACTCGCCGCCGAGTACGACCGACCGATCCTCTTTCACGCCGGGACCGCACCGATGTTCCGGGACTCCCCGCACGTCGGCGTCGGGCAGTTCCGCGAGTTCGTCGCCTCGTACCCCGACGTGCGGGCCTGCTGTGCCCACATGGGTACGTTCGGGTGGGAGGCGTTCGTCGAGACGGCCCGCGAGAACGAGTCGGTCTACCTCGACACCTGTTTCGCCATGGCGACCGTCGTCGGTGACTACGTCGACTTCGACCCCGCGACGATACCGGATTCGGTGTTCGAGGAACTGGCCGGCCGGGTGATGTACGGCTCGGATTTCCCGAACATGCCCCACGATTACGTCCGCGAGCGCGAGGGGCTGCTCGACCGTGGTCTGAGCGAGGGGGCGTTCGAGGCGCTGTTCCGCGGAGCGGCGGCGAACTTCCTGGGGGAGTCGGGATAGGGACCCGGAGTGTAGCTGCCTACACGACCGCCCGCTCGACCGCGTCTATCGCCCGGTCGACGTCGTCCGCGTCGACGTCGAGGTGGGTACAGAAGCGCACCCGGTTCCCCTTCCGCGGCGAGGCGAGGACGCCCTCGGCCTCGCAGGCCTCCAGGAACGCCTCGGCCGGCATCGGGGTGTCCGCGAGGACGATGTTCGTCTCCGGCTCCGGCACCGAGAGCCCCCCGATCCGGTCGAGCCCCACCGCGAGCCGTTCGGCGTTCTCGTGGTCCTCGGCGAGTCGCTCGCGGTTCTCCAGTGCGACCAGCCCGGGGCCGGCGATGACCCCCGCCTGTCGCATCCCCCCGCCGAGGAGCTTGCGGACCCGTCGGGCCGACTCGACGAACGCCTCGCTTCCCGCGAGCATGGACCCGACGGGCGCGCCGAGTCCCTTCGAGAGACAGAACATCACGCTGTCGACGTTCTCGGTGACCCGCGAACCGGGGACCGAGTGGGCGGTCGCGGCGTTGAACAGCCGGGCGCCGTCGAGGTGGACCGGCACCCCGAGTTCGTGTGCGGCCTCGCACGCCGCGTCGACGTGCTCCGGGGCGATGGCGGTCCCCCCCTTCGAGTTGTGGGTGTTCTCCAGGCAGAGCAGTCCCGTGCCGGGGCGGTGATCGGAGGCCTCGACGTACCCCTCCCGGACCTGCTCGGGCGCGAGGACGCCGCGGTCGCCGCCGTCGATCGGTCGGGTCTGTGCCCCGGCGTGCTGGGCGATGCCCGCCAGCTCCCACTTGAACACGTGGCTCTCGCGCTCGACGAGGACCTCCTCGCCGCGGTCGGTGTGGGTCCGGATGGCGGCCTGGTTGCCCATCGTCCCCGTGGGGACGTACAGCGCGGCCTCCATCCCCACGAGGTCGGCGGCGCGCCGCTCCAGTTCGTTGACGGTCGGGTCCTCGCGGTAGACGTCGTCGCCCACCTCGGCGTCGCGGGCGGCCTCGCGCATCGCGTCGTCCGGTCGGGTGACGGTGTCCGACCGCAGGTCTATCGGATGCATACCCCCGGTTCCGGGTCGAGACGGATATACGACGTGGTCGTGACCCGCTCCCGTCTATCCAGGGTTCAGGGACCGACTACGGCGATGGCCCGCGCGTCCGCCAGTCCGAGCGATCGGTCGCGCCACGCCCCCTCGGCGGGGTCGTACGCGAGTAGCGTCCCGTCGGCGGTCACCGCGTAGGTCGTCTCCGCGTGAGCGATATCGACCACCCGACCCTCGACGGGCAGGTCGACGGCGGCCCAGTCGTCGGGCGCCCCACCGCGCTCGTAGAGGGCTTCGTCGGTCGCGGCGTGTGCGCGCTCGCCGTCGGCGGCGACCACCCCGAACGCCCCGTCGTGGGCGTCCATCCAGCCGTTGCCGAGGTAGTAGAGGCCATCGTCGGTGGCGGCGTACGGCAGGCCCACAGTCGAGACGTCCCGCGCCGACCGGAGGCCGACGTGGGTGCCGTCGAACCGGTGGACGCCGGTCTCGGCCGCGAGCAGGTCGCCGTCGACCGCGCGGACGTCCTCCAGTTCGGAGAGCGTCGTCCACCCCTCGTCGAGTCGGGCGACCCGTCCCCCGCCAGCAGCGACGACGCCCTCGCTGCCTCGGCCTATCCCGTCATCGCCCCCGACGCCGACGGCGGTCGCCGGCCCGAACCCGGTCGGCTCGAACGCGGCCTCCCCCTCGGTTCCCGTCGCGAGGTGGACGTCCTCGTCGGTGGCGACGGCCAGGTGGCCCGAACCGGCGGCCACGTCGCGGGCGTCACCGCGCCAGGCCAGTCCGAACTCCCCGACGAGGGCGTCCGAGACGGCGATCCGCGCGAGCCCGACGCTGCAGGCGACGAACGCCTCCGTCCGCCCCGACGTGGCGGCGTACACCCGCTTCTCCTCGAGCGTGATGTCCTTCTCGGCGCTCATACCCGGGATTCCGCCGGGACGGACAAAGGCGTACCGACACCGGGGTCGGGGACGGGCGAGTCCGCCGGCCGGGTGCCGCCGGGACCCCGGACCGCCCGGGCGCGCGCCTATGCCCTCCGGGCGTCTCCTCGTGACATGGATCCGGTACGAATCGGCGTCGTCGGGACGGGCAGCGTCGGGAGCACGCTCGGGCGGCGGTGGGCCGAGGCCGGTCACGGCGTACGGTTCGGCACCCGCGACCCGGACCGACGGGACGTTCGGGACCTCGTCGGGAGCATCGACGGCGACGCGGTGGCGGTGTCCGTCGCCGAGGCGGCCGACGCGTACTTTCTGGTCCTCGCGGTCCCGGCGAGCGCCGTCGAGCACCCGCTCGCGCCGGGCGAGGGTCTCCGTTCCCGACTCCGGAACCCCTTTGCCACAGGCACGCCCAGGTCCCGCCGATGGAGGTATTCGGGTCGAGCGGGGTCAGGGGCACCGTCGGCGAGACCATCACGCCGACGTTCGTCGGCCAGGTCGCCCGCGCGGCCGGGAGCGAATGGCGCAGCACCGGCCACCGGGCGGTCGCCCTCGCCCGCGACACCCGCCGGACGGGGGAGATGCTGGCCGACGCGGTGGCCGCCGAACTCGCGGCCGTCGGCTGTGACGTCCACCGGCTGGGCGTCGTCCCGACGCCCGGCGCGCAGGCCTACTGCGCTCGGGAGGGCGTCCCGGCGCTGATGATCACCGCCAGTCACAACCCGCCGCGGTACAACGGGGTGAAGCTCGTCGGTGCGGACGGGTACGAGCTCTCCCGCGAGGCGCTCGAACGGATCGAGGCGCGGCTGTTACGGGGCGACCGCGACGGGAGCGGCTCCTCGGTCACCTGGGACCGGGTCGGCCGGGCGGAGCGGATCGACGGGGTGCGGCGGCGCTACGTCGAGGAGCTGCTGTCGGCCGTCGACCGCGAGACCGTCGCCGCGGCCGACCTCGCGGTGGCGCTGGACCCGGGCCACGGCGCCGGGTCGGTCACCTCGCCGGAGTTCCTGCGGCGGCTCGGCTGCGAGGTCGTCACCGTCAACGCCCAGCCGGACGGCCGCTTCCCCGGCCGGAACCCCGAACCGGTCGAGGAGAACCTCGGCGAGCTCGGCGAGCTCGTCCGGGCCGCCGACGCCGACGTCGGCGTGGCCCACGACGGGGACGCCGACCGGGCGATCTTCTTCGACGAGCGCGGCACCTTCCTCGACGGCGAGGCGGTGCTGGCCGCGCTCGCCGCCGCCGACCTCGAGCCCGGCGACGCCACGGTCTCGGCGGTCAACGTCTCACAGCGGCTCGTCGACGTCGCCGAGGCCGCCGGCGCGGACCTGGAACTGACACCGATCGGCTCGACGTTCATCGTCACCCGCATCCTCGAACTGACCGGCGAGGGCCGGCGCGTCCCCATCGCCGGGGAGGGCAACGGGGGCGTGCTGTTCCCGCCGTACCGGCCGGCCCGCGACGGCGCCTACACCGTCGCACGGTTCCTCGAGCTGCTGGCCGAGCGACCGGCGAGCGAGGTCGTCGCCCCCTACGACGACTACGAGAACGTCCGCATCAACATCCCCTGCGAGGAGTCCGCGACCCGGCGGGCGATGCTCGAGGCCGCCGAGCGGTACGCGGCGGAGGCCGACGCCGAGGTGACGACCATCGACGGCTACCGCCTCGACTACGGCGACGCCTGGGTGCTCGCACGCCCCTCCGGGACGGAGCCGCTCGTCCGGGTGTACGCCGAGGCGCGCTCGCGCGACCGGGCGTCCGAACTCGCCGAGGGGATGCGCGAGGCGCTCGAGGCGGCCACCGTGGATACCTGATACGGACGGTTGTAGTCCGTTACCGGCGATCACCGGCCCCGTCCGTGCGGTCACCGGTAGATCGTTTCAACCGTCCGCACTGAAGCGAGCCTCGTCGCCAGTCCGGATCCCGGCGATCCGTGGTCGACGCCCACGACTCACCGGTCGTGACGGGCGAAACGGCTAACCACGTCCGGACGGCAGGGAAGGTGTGCTCGCCACCGTCGTCCTCGCCGCCGTGGTCGACACCCTCCTCGGGCTGGGGTCGGCCGCCGACCTCCTGCGGCTCGTCGCCGTCCCCGCGTTCGCGTGGGCGGCCTATCGGGACGTCCGGACCCGTCGGATCCCGAACCGGCTGTGGCCGCCGCTGGTCGCCGCCGGGGTGTTCGCCCTCGCGCTCGAGTTCGCCGGCGGACTCCCCCCCGGCTTCGAGGGGGACGTCGCGCTCCTCCGCATCGCCGTGAGCGTCGGGCTCGTCGCCCCCCTCGGATACGTCTTCTTCCGGGTCGGCGGGTTCGGCGGCGCCGACGCCAAGGCCGTCATCGCTCTCGGCGTGCTCTTTCCGCTCTACCCCGTCTACTACCTCCCGTTCGATGCCCTCCCGGTGCACGCCGCGACGCTCGGGGTGTTCTCGCTCACGATCCTCACGAACACGGTGGTCGCGGGGGCGCTCTACCCGGCCGCGCTCGCGGCGCGGAACCTCCTCCGGGGCCACATCGCACCCCCGATGGTCGTCGGTCGTCCCGCACCGATCGAGACCCTGTCGACGGCCCACGGGAGCCTGATGGAGACGCCCGAAGGCTACACGCGCCGCGGGCTCGACCTCGACGCCCTCCGGATGTACCTCCGGTGGCGCGGGACGACGCTCTCCGCGCTCCGGGCCGACCCGGACCGCCACCGGGACCCGACCTCGGTCCCGTCGCCGGGGGCGCGGAACGATCCGGGGGACGGCGCGGTCGGCGACGGCCTACCGGTCGCCGACGGCGGGCTCCAGGAGCCGGAGCCGATCGACGGGCCGACCCGATCCGGTGCCGTGAGGGACGACACGGCGGCCGAGGAAGGAATCGTCGCGGACGATCCGTGGGGTGCCGAGGCGTTCCTCGACGACGTCGAGGGGACGGCATACGGGACGACCCCCCGGACGCTACGGGAGGGGCTCGAGGTGGTCGCCGACCCCGCCCGGGAGACGGTGTGGTTCACCCCCGGGATACCGTTCGTCGTCCCGATGTTCGTCGGACTCGTCGTCGCGCTCACGTACGGCGACGTGCTGTTCGTCCTCCTGCGGGTGCTCGGGCTGCTGCCGTAGCGTTTTCATCCCACGGGCGGGTCGACTCCACCGGCCGAGGAGCGACCGGCCGTGTCACAAGACATATCGGCTCCGCCCGCCTCCTCCCGACGATGAGCGAGAGCGAGGCGGGTTCGCCCGAACTGGCGTTCGAGGACGACGACCGGGGGCTCCTTCCGGCGGTCGCACAGGACGCCACGAGCGGCGACGTGCTGATGCTCGCGTACGTGAACCGCGAGGCACTCGAACGGACCCGCGAGACGGGGCTCGCGCACTACTACTCCCGCTCGCGCGAGGAGCTGTGGCAGAAGGGGGGCACCAGCGGCCACGTCCAGCGCGTGCGGGAGGTGCGGGTCGACTGCGACGGCGACGCCCTCCTCTACCGCGTCGACCAGGAGGGCGGGGCCTGTCACACCGGCTTCGAGTCCTGCTTCCACCGTACCGTCGACGGCGAGACCGTCGGCGACCGGGTCTTCGATCCAGATGACGTCTACGACCAGGGCTGAGCCCGACGGGGCCGATGGCGACGTCGACGGCCTCGTCGCAGAGCTACGGGAGGCCAGAGAGCGGGTCGAGGAACTCGAAACGCGGGTCGAGGCGCTCGGCGAGTCCGAACTCGAGCGGGTTGCAGACGCGTACAACGGGGCGACACGACTGCTCGAACGCTACGAGGAGCGGGCGACCGACTACGACGACTTCGAGGGCTACGTCGAGTTCCAGGAAGCGTTCGTCGACTTCGTCGAGGGGCTGTCCGAGGACCTGCCCGCCCGCGAGGGGTTCGAGGCCGCCGACGAGACGTTCCGGAAGTCCCGGCTGGACGAGGAGGACTTCGAGCAAGCCCGCGAGCAGCTCGCCGACGCCCGCGAGTACGCCTCGCTGCTCTCCTCGTACCGCGAGGCGCGCCAGCGGCGCTCGGACGCCGAACACGCCGTCCGGTCGCGGCTCCGCGAGGTCGAAGAGCGGATCGACCGCCTGGAGCGGACGCTCGCGCTCGGGGCGGCCGACCTCGACGCGCCCGTCGAGGCGCTCCGTGGACCCATCGACGAGTACGACGCGGCCGTCCGCGAGGCGTTCGCGTCGTTCAAGCGGGAGGCGTCGGCACGGGAGGTGTTCGCGCTCGTCGCCATCGCGAGGTCGTACCCGCTGGTGGGGTTCCGCGAGCCGCCGACACGCCTCCGCGAATACGTCGAGTCGAACGAGGCCGGCGAGGAACCGGTTCCGAAGCTACTCGAGTACGCCGACTACTCCGCCTCGAAGCTGGATCACTACGTCGACGAGCCCCACGAACTGAAGCGTCACGTCGCCACAAACCGGACGTACCTGAACCGGCTGGACGCCGAGCCGCTGACCGTGGAGTGGCCGCCGCCGCCCGCCTCGAAGCTCCGCTACCGGACCCGCGAGTACGAGGCCGTCGTCCGCCGGTTGGCACCGGAGGAGACGGTCGCCGCGCTGCGGGCGGTGCGCCGGCTCGCGACCGACCCCGCGTGGTACGGCGACCTCCGGGAGGCCGCCCACGCCATCGACGGGCTGGACGAGGAGCAGCGGTCGATGCTCGAACGCGACGCGGTCGAACCGGCGCTCGGCGAGGCACGAGGGAGACGCGACCGGCTCCGCGAGGCGCTCGACGGCGCGTGACGCGAGGGGTCGACGAACGGGGGTTACCGGTCCTTCTCGACGCCGACGACCGTCGCCCGGTCGCCGCTCTCGCTGTAGGTGAGCTCGGCGACGTCGCCGACGGCGACGCTGTTGAAGTCCCCGCGGCTGACCGAGGGGGAGCCACACTCGGCGCACTCGTGGCGGAGGCGGTACTCCACGACTCGGTATCGGGCGTTCAATCGCCGGTGGAGATCCTGCGAGACGAACATGCGGCCGTCGTCGGGGAACGCCGACTCGTGGGCCTCGGCGACGTACCGTTCGCCGTCGGTGGAGTCGTAGACGAGCCGCCGGGTGTCGGTCTCGGTCGTCGCCGAGATCCACTTCGCCGTCACGGGGCCGCGCTCGGTGATCCCCAGCGCGGTTAGACAGCCCGCCGTGGCGAGGGAACCGGCGGTCGAGAGGGCCCCGACGGCGGCGAGGAGCGTCCGGCGGTGCACGGTGGCGGTACGGACCTGCGGGAGTTGGGCCTTCCGTTCGACCGTCGTCGGGGCTCGACGGCGACCGGCTGACACGGTCGTGCGCAATTCGTTTTCACCTCACTGATCGGAACTCGGTCCCATCGGCCTCGAACACCGATCTTCTGGAAGAACTGGTTGAATGTATCTACTGTGCGGTTCCTATCGGATGTAGGACTCTCGGTAGAAGTGCGACGGCAGGTGGATGACTGCGGTGAGACCAGCCACCTGCCCTGACGCATCCGCATCTCTGACTCACGCGCCGACCACGTAGGTAGCCGACGATCAGCGCGTCTCCCGCTGATGTAGTAGGTGGGTTGTACAACGCGAACTGTCAGGCCAGAGGTGTCGCTCGTAGAGAATGGGAGCGAGATCCGAGACATAGCAGCGTCGCGGTCATCTCGTTCAGTCAAACTGTTCACCGGCAGATAAATCATATAAGACGTGGTATATCGTCGCACAGCACGCCACCGAACCGCTTGCACACTAACGGGTTAATACGCCAACACATGATCAGTAATGCACTACGTTGATTTATCCTCTACCGGATATGAGCCCGACGGAAAACAATGAGAAAAACGAGCCTTATCCAGATCCATGCCCTGTTGGTCGCCGTACGACAGGAGCTGGAGAAACAACACGACGTTCCCGATGACGTGTTCGCCGAATACGATTCGATGGGGATCAAGCCGATCCACATCCATATGAACAAAGGACCTCACAAACAGGCAGTGTTCGCCCTACTCGACGGGGTCCGGGGGCTGACCTGGGTCGAACAACACCTTCAGGATGGTCAGACCTTCCCCGAACGTCGGGCACTACCCGCGAACTGACCGTCAGCAATCCCCCCAGGAAGTACCAATTCTGCACGTCGACAGGCCCCTGTCGTACGAGGTCGACGAGTGATTCGTTCTGTCGAGTCAAGGAAGCGACGCCAGTCGCTGAGTCGGGTGAGGTAGCTTACTCGCCGTTACGTAGTTTCCAACGGGGCCGCCGACGTGCTCGCGGATGAGGTCCTCGGGCAACACGTCCCCCTCGATGTTGGACAGCAGCCGGTCGTTGGCGCGCACCGGTAGGGTGGTGCGTCAGCTACGACGGACGCCGCTGAGGTCCTCTCGAAGGTATTCGTGGTACCACTCCGGTACCACTTGTTGATTATATGACGCGGTTCTGGAGGTAGTCAAGGTGCTTCGCGTTGTAGACGATCTGGACCGTGTCGGCCGCCGGCGACCCGATGCAGGTCAGCCGGACGTTCTTCTCCTCGACCTCCTCGTCGGAGAGGATCTGCTGCATGTCCATGTCGATGTCGCCCTCCGTGACGATGGCGGCACAGTTCGCACACGCGCCGGCACGACAGGAGAACGGCCAGTCGTACCCCTGTGCCTCGGCCGCCTCGAGGATGTACTCGCCCTCGTTGACGTCCAGCGTGCCGTAGTCCTCGTCGTTGAGGTCGGCCTCGGCCGCGCTGTCGAACAGGTCGTCGTCGTCCATCGACCAGCCGTGGTCGTCAAGCACTTCGTAGTTGAGGTATTCGACGGTGGGCATCACTTCGCCGGTACTCGCGCCGGTATGTTAGGTCTTGCTGTTGGTACTCGGGTGCGATGGAACCGTTATGAAACGGGACGGTCCCGGCTACAGCGCGAACCGGAAGACGAGGTACGCGGCTACCGTCGCGACCGAGGGGACGAAGTTCTGCAGGAGGATGACCCGGGCGGTCGTCCTGGGCTCGAACAGGTCCGCCGCCTTCGGGATGTCCTCGGTCTCCTCCTCCCCGATGGGCGTCCGCTGCCCCGGTGTCGGCGTCGACTGTCCGCCACCGCCGACGGTCGGGGCGTCCTCGGCCTCCGCCGCCAGCGCCCCGACGGAGACGTCCGGCGTGTCCTCGCCGGTGACCGTCCCCGAGAGGGTCGCGGTACGGGTCGCCCGGCCCCACCCCAGCCCGACGATGCTCATCGTGGCGATGATGACGAAACTGGCCGGGATGCCCAGCGCCGAGAGGAAGGTGACGAGCGTCGCCGAGACGACGGCGACGACCAGCGCCGCCAGCAGCGGCAGTTCGGTGAGATCGTTGCCGACCGTATCGAGGGTGCGTCGGGCGATGGTGAACGCCCCGATCCCGATGGCGCCCCCGCCGAGCAGCACCCCCTGCTCGACGGTGATGGAGTCGTTGCCGACCAGCGGCGCGACGGCGTTGGCGACGTTCGACGCCCCCGCCGAGAACGCCATGTAACAAGCGATGATCACGACGAGCGCCGTCCCGACGAGTTCCCGGGGGGTGGTCGCCGGGCCGAGCGCCGGCCGCGGGACCGACCCCGAGCGGTCGAGGACGAGCAGCGCCCCCTCGGACTGGGTGACCGCGAACCACTCGACCAGCCGGGGGTAGAAGTACCGCCCGACGACGCCGCTGACCCAGAACGCGAGTATGGGTGCGACGATCCACCACGTCACGATGCGGCCCAGCACGTCCCAGGCGAGGGTGCCGCGGGCGAGGCCGAGCCCCGCGATGGCGCCGACGGCCGTCATCGACGTCGAGGCCGGCACCCCCACGACGTTGGAGAGGAACAGCGCGAACCCGATGAAGAAGAGGACCGCGATGCTCGCCTGGATGGTGAAGAAGCTCGACGGGACGATCCGTCCGCCCATCGTCTCGATGACCTGCCGGCCGACGGTCCAGCCGCCGAGCAGCGCGAACACGGTCATCAGGGCGGCCGCGCCGAACTTCGAGACCGTGTCGCTCCCCACGGCCGGACCGAACGCCACGCCGGTCGAGGAACCCCCGATGTTGAACCCCACGAAGACCGCCACGAGGATACCGACGGCGAGCAGTGGCGATATCACGGCGGGCGGTTCGAAAGCGTCCGACTTAAGCGGTGCTCTCCACCCACGCCGGGGACGGGAGCCGCCCACCGCGGCCGACGTGGTCCGGAACGCTTAGGCGCCGGACCACGGACTCGTGGGTATGGCTGCGTTCCCCGAGTTCGAAGTGGTCCCCGCCGTGGACGTCCAGGACGGGCAGGTGGTCCAGCTGGTCGGCGGCGAGCGCGGCACCGGCAAGCGGTACGGCGACCCCGTCGAGGCCGCCGAGCGGTGGGTCGAGGCCGGCGCCGACACCCTCCACCTGGTCGACCTCGACGGGGCGTTCGAGGGCGATCGGGCCAACGGCCCCGCCATCGAACGCGTGGTCGAGGCGGTGGACGAGCGCGTGGGGGTGCAGGTCGGCGGCGGTATCCGAACCCCGCAGGACGCCCGCTCGCTACTCGACTCCGGCGTCGACCGGGTCATCCTCGGGACCGCCGCCGTCGAGGAGCCCGATGTCGTCGCCGAAATAAGCGACACCCACCCCGGGTCGGTGCTCGTCTCGCTCGACGCGAAGGGCGGTGAAGTGGTCGTCTCGGGCTGGACAGAGGGCACGGGACTGGACCCCGCCGAGGTCGCCACCCGCTACGAGGACCTCGACGCCGGCGGGATCCTGTTCACCGACGTCGACGTGGAGGGGCGACTGGAAGGGGTTCGGACGGATCCCGTCCGCCGGCTCGTCGAGGCCGTCTCGATACCCGTCGTGGCGTCCGGTGGGGTGGCGACGCTAGCGGACGTCCGGGCGCTTGCGGAGGCGGGTGCCGCCGCCGTGGTGGTCGGAACAGCCCTGTACGAGGGCCGGTTCACGTTGCAGGAGGCGCAGGAGACCGTCTGATACGGTCGTGCGTCGTCCCTTACCGGCGATGACCGCCCCGGGCCGGGTGATCGACGGTACGTCGGTACGCGCGACCGTATCACTCGAGCCCGTCGTAGAAGACCACGTCCAGGCCCGGGGCGTCCCCGAAGTCGCGGTCCCGGGTGACGAGCGCGTACCCACATTCACGGGCCGGAGAGGCGACGAGCGTGTCGCGGGCGCTCAGCGGCGCGCCGTCGGCGTGGAGCCGACCGTTCAGATCGCCCGCGGCGATGACCCCTGCGAGCCCGAGCTCGAGGACCTCCAGCGTCCGCAGGAAGCCGACGGCTCGGTCGAACCGGTCTTCCCCGGCCCGGGCCGCCCCGCGGAGGACCTCGAACGCGCAGATCGCTGGCGTGGCGAACCGTTCGTCTGCCCGTTCCCGCATCCACTCCGTCGCGGCATCGTGGTACTCCTGCTCGGAGTCGAGGAAGTCGACGAGAAAGGCGCTATCCAAACAGTTCATCATGGGTCTCTTCGAGGTCATCGGCGAGTTCCTCGCGGACGTCCTCCACGCGGTCGCCGAGGCCGGGACACGACCCGGCGAAAGCCATCGGGTCGGCACTCTCCGTCAATCGGGTGACGAGGTCGCTGAAGCTCTCGTCCTTCCGCTTGAGTGCCTTCAGGCGGTCGTAGGCGTCCTCGGTGATGGTGACGTTCTTCGAGGCCATACTTGCACGTACACGTACTTGTAGATGCTATTTGAAGCTTTGGAAGGTGGTGCACGTTCCTCGTACCAGGATCACTCCGCCCCGGGCGGTCGTCGGTCCTGATCGCCCACAGAACCGATCGTCTCGAACACGTCGCCGCTTCTCGATGCGCCTCGGGAGTACAGGGCCGCCACCGGGGGCCGAGGACGAGTGACCGCGGAGGTCGACGTCGGCGGGCAGACCCCGAACGGGACTGCGCGTGGCGAGTCGTGACTTGCGGGACCGATGCGATGGGGGTCCTGCCCGGATCACCGACCCCGGAGCACGAGATAGCACACGACGACGATGAGACAGGCCCCGAACGGCACCGTCGTCGACACCCCCGGCGCGGCCCGGGCTCCCAGCACCAGCCCCGTTCGGAGCAGTCCTCGAGCGCTCATCGAGTCCGTCGGTTCGACGCAGGGGTACAAGAACGTCAGTCAGCGGTCCGTCGGACGCGCGGCTCACACCCCGGAGGGGCGGGCTCGTCGCCCGAAACGCGCTTGTGTGGGGCCCCGAAAGGCGTCGTATGGCAGACGAGCGGACCGCGGCGGTCTCCCGGAAGACGGCCGAGACGGAGGTGGCGGTGACACTCGATATCGACGGGTCGGGCGAGTCGACCGTCGAGACGGGCATCGGCTTCTTCGACCACATGCTGGCGTCGTTCGCCAAACACGGCCTCTTCGACCTCACGGTCCAGTGTGACGGCGACCTGGAGGTCGACGACCACCACACCGTCGAGGACGTCGCCATCGCGCTCGGGGCGGCGTTCGACGAGGCGCTCGGCGAGCGGCGGGGGATCGTCCGGTACGCCGACCGCCGGGTGCCGCTCGACGAGGCCGTCGCGGGCGTCGTCGTCGACGTCTCGGGCCGACCGCTGTACGAGTTCGACGGCGCGTTCTCCCAGGAACGGATCGGGGAGTTCACGAGCGACATGGCGACGCACTTCTGCCGGTCGCTCGCGACCAACGCCGGGCTCACCCTCCACGCCGAGGTGACGGGCGAGAACGGCCACCACGAGGTCGAGGCGCTGTTCAAGGCGACGGCCCGGGCGCTCGACGACGCCACCCGGATCGACGAGCGCCGCGCCGGCGAGACCCCGAGCACGAAGGGAGAGCTCTGATACGGACGATCGTCGTTCGTACAAAGTGCCCGATACCGACTACCGTCCGACTACTGCCGGAGCTCGCCGCTCACCTCGCGCAGGCGGTTGTGCTTGACCGCGTGGTCGATGGCCGCCGAGACGGCCCCGGGATCCATCTCGTAGGCCTCGGCGGCGAGCGTCTCGGCCTCCTCGCGGTCCACCGGGAGGTCGCGGTTCTCGAGGAAACGCATCACCTTCCGGTAGCCTCGCGGCGTCCCGCGGCCCGGGGACCTCGATCCACCACCCGCCGTCTCTGCGCCCTCGTCGTCCCCGGTCGTACCCCCGTCGCTCCCGGCGGCGGTCGGATCGCCGCCCCCACCCGCCGGCGAGGTGCCGTCGGCACCAGGTCCCGCTCCGGCCCCAGCGCTGTCCCCGGCAGCGGCCCCGTCGAGGAGGGGTTCGAGGACGGACGCGAGCGTGTCACGGCAGCCCGTACAGAGCACCAGCCGTCGCCCGTCACCGCTCGGATCCCGCTCGGCCGGGACCGCCTCGAACGTGCCAGCCGCCTCCTCGCCACAGAAGTCGCAGGTTCGGACCTCGCGCATGGGAGAGGTATCCGCCCCCCGGGTGAAAACGGCTCCGGCGGGGTCCGTGGCCGAGCCGCCCCGGGACGCCACGACCGTGCGGGCGACCCGATCGTGCGGCGTCGTCCTCGCCCGGTTCCCCGCTCTCGAGCGGGGTCGGCAGGCTCCCCGACGCGTCGTGTCACAGATACCGGTAGACCGGTACGACTGTCCGTATCAGGTGGTCGTCCATCCCCCGTCGACGACGAGGTTCTGGCCGGTCACGTAGGCGGCCGCGTCCGAGGCGAGGTACGCGACGGCACCCGCCACGTCGGCGGGTTCCGCCATCCGACCCAGCAGCGTCCGCGCCTCGTACCGTTCGACGAACGCCGCCGGCTGGTCGTCGAAGACCCCCCCGGGGCTCACGACGTTCGCGCGGACCCCGTCCCGGCCGAGGTAGGAGGCGAGGTACCGGGTCAGGTTCAGTATCCCTCCCTTGATGACGGCGTACTCGACGGGGGAGGTCATGTCGAGCCCCTCGTACACCGAGAAGTCGGGCGCTCGTACGCCGTAGATGGATCCGAGGTTGACGATGCTCCCCCCGCCCTCCTGGCCGGCCATCACGGCTCCGGCCGCTCGGGAGGTGAGGTAGTAGCCGCCGAGGTGGTCGACGACGTTCTCGCACCAGTCGTCGTAGGTCACCGCCTCGTAGGGACGACCGTAGGCCTCGTTCCGCGGATAGGCACAGTTGACGAGGACGTCGATCCGGTCGTGGTCGGCCGCGACCGCGTCGACGAGCGCCGTCACGGATCGCTCGTCGGTGACGTCCGCCCGGTGGAACGTCGCGTCCGGCCCGAGCCGGTCGGCGGCCGCCGCCCCGTGTTCCCCGTCGGTCTCGGCGAGAGCGACCCTCGCCCCCTGTTCTACGAGCGCCTCGCAGACCGCCTCGCCGATCAGTCCGGCCCCGCCCGTGACCAGCGCGACCCGGCCGCCGAGTTCGAACATACCGGTCGGTCGGCTCGCCGGGAGGTAAACCTCCGGTCGAGTCGGATCGGGTGTCGTCGACCCGATCGAGGTCGGTCCCGGACTCGTAGTGAGCACGGTACCCGATCCCGACGGTCCGTATCGTACGGTCGTGCGTCGTTCGTTTCGCTTCACGGGTTCGCGTCCACTCTCGTCGGTCTCGAAACGCCGATACGTCCGAAGACCACCGAAAACGGGTGCGCACGACCGTATCAGTCGACGGCCTCCGCCTCGACCTCCCGTTCCGCTCCTGATCCCGTCCGTGGTAGTCCCTCTCGGCTCTCGCCGTGCGGGAACGCCGTGCAGTCGAACCGCGGGAGACCGAACGGTCGGTCCTCGAAGTCCCCGGCTGTCGCCGCCCGGCTCTCGGTCGTGAACGCGGCCTCGAACCCCTCCCCGTCGGCGATCTCGACCGTCTCGTCCGTGTAGGTGTTCTCCGTCCCGTACGGGTAGCCGAGGACTCGAACCGGCTCGCCGATCACCGACTCGAGGTAGTCCCTCGACTCGACGATCTCCGCCCGCTGCTCGGCCGGCGACAGCCGGGAGAGGATACGGTGGGTGACCGTGTGTGCCCCGACGATCATCCCCGCGTCGGCGAGATCGGCCACCTGTCCGTCCGCGAGGTAGTACTCCTCGACGTCGACCGAGATGCCGGCGTCCGGGAACGCCGCCTCGAGCCGGTCGAGGACCGAATCGAGGCGCTCGTAGGGGACCTCCTGGTTCAGCAGTCGCTTGAACGTCCTGACGTGCTCGGGCGTCCCGCGTCCCCCGTACATCTCCTCGAACCCCCCCGAGTCGTCGAGCCGGCCCTCGTCGGCGAGGATCGACGTCAGCGTCTCGACGAGGCGGTTCCCCGGGACGGCCCCGGCCAGCGTGTGGGTGCGGTGGACGGGGAGCGGCCGACCGTGGGCGAGCGGCCCGGTCGGGACGAAGAATATCCCCCAGAGCCCCCGCCGTTCGAGCTCGGGGAGCACCCACCGGTGGTGGTCCTCGAGCCCGTCGTCGAAGGTCAGTATCGCGGCGTCCTCGGGCGGCGTCCGCTCGCCCCGCAGGCACTCGAAGAACGCCTCCCTCGACAGCAGGTCGTACTCCGCCTCGAGGTGGTCCAGCTGCCGGCGGAACGACGCGAGCGGCAGGTGGTAGTAGCCGTACGGCGGGGTGTCCATCGTCGGCCGCACGTAGTGGTACATCAGCGCGTTCATGTGCTTCGTCGTACCCCCATATGTAGTTCTCCCGGCCACGAGACGCGGGTCCCCCGCCAACAGGATCCCCCAACAGCGGAGACCCTGCCGAAACCCTGTTGACGCGGCGATCTTCCCTCCCCCGGTGTGGCTCGAATTCTACCCCACACTACCCGTGCATGTATCAATAACGTTCCGACCGTTTTCGATATGGATCCGGGGTTAACGAGTCGTTTTCGATATCGAATCGGAGCTAACTGCTCTATTAAGAACACAGTACGGCAGCAGGACCGTCGCGTCTCGATACCCGCTCGATGTCACGACCCCGGCCCGAGCGCCCGGTCCGGGTCGCCGTGTTCCAGCATCGACAGGTGGACCTCGCGGTAGGCCTCCGCGTCGGCCGACTCGACGACGTGGGTCCGAGGTTCGCCATCGGTCACGTCGTCCGTGTCGGCGGCCGAGTGACCCCGGGTGAGCCCCTCGCGCTCGTCGACGGCGGCGTGGTAGCGCTCGACCGACTCGCGGAGTTCGGGGTAGGCGAGCAGCGCCGCCGCCAGCGAGTCCGGCTGCGTGGTCCCGTCGATGCCCTGCTGTTCGGCGGTGAACTCCCGGACCGGTCCCGTGATCGTCTCGAAGAACCCCGCGAGGTCGGTGTCCATCCCCTCGATCCGGGCGAGGGTGTCGGGCCCGAAGACGCCGTCCCGCACACAGACCCCCCAGTCGACCAGGTGGGTCTCGAACTCGCGGACGACCCGCATCGCGGCGTCGGGGTCGACCCAGAAGTTGTACTCGGCGGCGGGGGTGACGTTCCCGCCGCACTCGACCGCACCACCCATCGCCCACACCTCGTCGAGCAGGTCGGTCAGCTCGGGCTCGCGAGCGTGTGCGAGCGCGAGGTTCGTCAGCGGGCCGATACAGAGCAGCGAGAGCTCGCCGGGCGAGTCGCGGGCGCGCTCGACGATGGCGTCCGGGCCGAACCCGGGTTCGGAATCGACGCCCGTCTCCGGGAACAGCTCGCCGCCGAGTCCCCCCTCGCCGTGGACGTACTCGGCGTGCTCGTACTCCTTCAGGAGGGGTTCGCGCGCGCCCTCGTACACCGGGACGTCCGTCCGGCCGACGAGCGAGAGCGTGTACTTGGCGTTCTCGACCTCGTCGTCGAACGGGACGTTCCCGGCGACGACCGTGACCGCCTCGACCTCGAGTCGATCGGTCAGGCAGGCGAGCAGGAGGGCCTGCGTGTCGTCGCCGGCGGTGTCGGTGTCGACGATGACCCGTCGTGTGTCGGTGTTGCTCATGTCCGGTGCGACGGGCCGAGGGGCAAAGCAGTTGTGCCCGAGACTGGCCGCTGCCGCCGTCGAAGCGTTCAACCGTCCGGTGGGCGAAGGGCGTACCGATGGGAACGGTCGCCAGTTTCGGGAGCATCAACGTCGACCGCGTCGCCTACCTCGACGACGCGACGGCCGCCGACCTCGGCGTACGGTACGACTGGTTCCCGGCGCCGGGGGAGACGCGGTCGGTCGAGGCGGTCCCCGCGGGTCTCGACGCGCTGGTCGACGAGACGTTTCTCGGGGGGAAGGGGGCGAACCAGGCCGTCGCGGCCGCCCGGGCCGACACCGAGGCGAGCCTCTACGGACAGGTCGGTCCGGACCACGGGGCGTTCGACGTGCTCGCCTCCATCGAGGGGTACGGCGTCGACGTCTCGGCGGTCGAGGTGGCCGACGCGCCGACGGGGACGGCCTACGTCTTCGTGACGACCGATGGGGAGAACCACATCGCCATCGTGGGCGGGGCGAACGCCGCGGTCGACCCGGCGTACGCCCACGCCCACGTCGACCGGCTGCGAGGGGTCGACTGCCTGCTCGTCCAGAACGAACTTCCAGCTCGTACCCTCGACGCCCTGTTCACCGCGCTCGACGGCCGGCGCGACCGGCCGACGGTGGTCTTCGACCCCGCGCCGGTCGAGGGAGCGGCCGACCTGCTCGCTCACCCCTGCGTCGACCTCGTCCTGCCGAACGAGTCCGAGGCGGTCGCACTCGCCGACGCTCTCGATCGGTTCGACGGGACGGTGCTCTACAAGCACGGCCCCGACCCGGTCGTCGTCGAGACCGACGACGGCGAGCGGTTCTCCGTCGACCCGCCGAGCGTCGACGCCGTCGACACGACCGGCGCCGGCGACGTGTTCGGGGGGTTCCTCGCGGCCGAACTCGCCCGCGGGGCGTCGCTCCGCGAGGCCGTCGAGCGGGCCTGTGTCGCGGGGGCCCTCTCCGTCGAATCCGAGGGCGTCCAGCGAGCGACGCCGACGCTCGAGACCGTGCGGTCGTTCGGACGCCGGGCCGACGGCTGACCCGGATAGCTCCGGCCGAAACGATTACGCCCGGCGGGAACGGTCGCCCGGACACGGCCCTCCTCCAGTTGATCGCCCTGGCACACCCTCGACGAGGGGATGGCGGGCTCCGGGTGTCCCCGGGCGACGGACTGCCGGAGCGACCTCCTGGACGCCGTCGTGGCCGACGGTCCCGAGGCGCCGGTGTTCGTCGTCTCCGACACCGACGAGCGGGGGACTGCGTGGCGGTTCGCCAGGGGAGCCCTCTGGCGCGTCGGTCTCGCCGCTGTACTGCTGGCCGTCGCCGTCCCGATGGTCCTCCGGGCGCTCGGCCCCGTCCTGTAGCAGGTCCCGGCTGTCCGGGATGGTGATGGGGACTGTCGTAGCCGGTCGGACGGTGTTCAAGGAGGGACGACCCCCCGACTCCGGGGGCCCCGGAGCCTGGAGTGGCCCGGACGGCGGATTCCCCGGCCGGTTCACTCCTCGCCGTAGAGCATCCGTCGGAGCACGTAGTGCAGGATGCCGCCGTGTTCGACGTACCGCACCGCCGCCGGGGTGCCGACCTGCGCGGTGACGGGGAACTCGACGGTCGAGCCGTCGTCGGACTCCGCGACGACCGTGAGCTCCGCCTCGACGGCGAGGCCGTCGTCGAGTCCGTGTATCCCGAAGCGCTCGGAGCCGTCGAGTCCGAGCGACTCCCAGCCGCCGCCCTCCTCGAACTGGAGGGGGAGGACGCCCATCCCGACGAGGTTGTCCCGGTAGATGCGCTCGTAGCTCTCGGCGATAGTGGCCCGAACGCCGAGGAGGTCGGTCCCCTTGGCCGCCCAGTCGCGCGAGGATCCGGTACCGAACTCCTCCCCGGCCATGACGACCAGCGGGGTCCCGTCCTCGCGGTAGCGCCGGCTCGCCTCGAACACCGTCGTCACCTCCGGGGCACGTTGCGCCTCGCCAGTCGGGTGGTGGATCGTGTACCCGCCCTCGACGCCGTCGAGCATCTCGTTCTCGATGCGGACGTTGGCGAACGTCCCGCGCATCATCACCTCGTGGTTGCCGCGGCGCGAGCCGTAGGTGTTGAACTCGTGGGGTTCGACGCCCCGTTCGAGCAGCCACTCCCCGGCCGGCAGGTCGGCGGAGAACGGCCCCGCCGGGCTGATGTGGTCGGTCGTCACCGTGTCGCCGAGCAGCATCAGACACCGGGCGCCCTCGACGTCGGCCACGCCCGGTTTCTCCTCGGGGAAGTCGACGAAGAACGGCGGCTCCCGGATGTACGTCGACTCCTCGTCCCACTCGTAGACGTCGCCGGTAGGTGCCTCCAGGGCCTCCCAGCGCTCGTCGCCCTCGAAGACGCCCGCGTACTTCTCCTCGAACATCGAGGGTGAGACGCTGTCGTGGATGGTCCGGCGCACCTCCTCGGTGCTCGGCCAGAGCTCCGAGAGGTAGACCGGGTCGCCCGCCTCGTCGGTTCCCAGCGGGTCGTTCTCCAGGTCGACGTCCATCCGGCCGGCGAGGCCGTAGGCGACGACCAGCGGCGGGCTAGCGAGGTAGTTCGCCCGGATCTTCGGGTGGATGCGCGCCTCGAAGTTCCGGTTGCCCGAGAGGACGCTCGTCGTCCAGAGGCCGTGCTCGTCGATGGCCGCCTCGATCGGTTCGGGAAGGGGGCCGGCGTTGCCGATACAGGTCGTACAGCCGTAGCCGACGACGTCGTAGCCCAGCTCCTCGAGGTGCGGGAGCAGTCCCGACTCACGGAGGTACTCCGTGACGACCCGGCTGCCGGGCGCGAGGCTCGTCTTGACGTACGGCGGGACCTCGAGGCCCCGTTCGACGGCCCGTTTCGCCAGTATCCCTGCGGCGATCATCACCGACGGGTTCGAGGTGTTCGTACAGGAGGTGATGGCCGAGACGACGACGCTCCCGTGGCCGATCTCCGTCGTCGTGCCGTCGTCCATCCGGACGGTCACCCGCTTGGAGAGCTCGCCCACGTCCGGCTCGCCGAGTCGGGGCGTCTCCAGCCCGCTGTCCGGAATCGTCTCGCCGAGCCACCGCGCGAGCGCCGCCTCGTCGACGTCGCCGAGCAGGCCCTCGAGTTCGTCGTGGACGAGTCCGCGGAAGTGGGTCCTCATGTCCCACATCGGAACGCGGTCCTGCGGGCGCTTCGGGCCGGCGAGGCTCGGCTCCACGGTCGAGAGGTCCATCTCGACGACCTCGGTGTACTCGGGCTCCTGCTCGCCGAAGAGTCCCTGTGCCTCGAGGTACTCGCGGACGAGTTCGACGTGCTCGGGGTCGCGGCCGGTGAGTTCGAGGTAGTCGAGCGTGGCCTCGTCGGCCGGGAAGACGCTGATGGTCGAACCCTGTTCGGGCGCCATGTTGGAGAGGGTCGCCCGGTCGGGGACCGACAGCGTTGCGACGCCGGGGCCGAAGAACTCGACGAACCGGTCGACGACGCCCACCTCGCGCAGGCGCTCGGTGACGTGGAGCACGAGGTCGGTCGCGGTGGCGCCCTCGGGGAGTTCGCCCTCGAGACGGACGCCGACGACCTCCGGGAGCTTCATCGTGACTGGCCGGCCGAGCATCGCGGCCTCGGCCTCGATACCGCCGACGCCCCAGCCGACGACGCCGATGCCGCCGATCATGGGCGTGTGGCTGTCGGTCCCCACCAGCGTATCGGGGTAGAGCCAGTTCTCGCCGCCCTCCTCGCGGGCGTGGACGACGCGGCCGAGGTACTCCAGGTTCACCTGGTGGACGATACCGGTGCCAGGGGGAACGACGCTGAAGTCGTCGAACGCCCCCTGGGCCCACTTGAGCGCGCGGTAGCGCTCGGCGTTGCGCTGGTACTCGAGTTCGACGTTCTTCTCGTAGGCGTCGGGCGAGCCGAAGAAGTCGACCTGGACGCTGTGGTCGATGACGAGGTCGGTGGGGACCTCGGGTTCGACGAGCTTCGGGTCCCGGCCCTTTCGTGCGGCGGCCGACCGGAGCGCGGCGAGGTCCACCACGGCGGGGACGCCGGTGAGGTCCTGGAGGACGACCCGTGAGGGCTGGAACGGGAGTTCCACGTCGGGGACGTCCGGCGCCCAGGAGGCGACGTTGCGGACGTCCGCCTCCGTTACCTCCTCACCGTCGACGTTCCGGAGGACGGACTCGAGGAGGATACGGATGCTCACGGGGAGGCGGTCCAGGTCACAGAGGCCCCGCTCTTCGAGGACCGTGAGGTCCGCCATCCGGTATGACGTCCCGCCGATCTCGATCTCGCGGAGGGCACCGAAGGGGTCTGACGCGGGCATAGCGCCGATCGTAGGCGCCGAGAGGTAATGAAAGGACGACCCGTTTCCACCGTGGGAGAACTACTCCCCGTCCTCGCCGAGTTCGAGTCCCTCGCTGGACGAACGCGATCCGCTCGCCGTCCGGACACCACTCGAAGGACTCGACGCCGCCCAGGACCTCGGTGACGCGTCGGGCCTCCCCGCCGTCGGTCGGGAGGACCCAGAGCTGTGCCCGCTCGTCGTCGCCGCGGATACTCCGGAACGCGATCCGGCCCCCGTCGGGCGAGTAGCGCGGCTCGAAGTCCCGGCCCTCGACCGCGGTGAACCGCCGAGGCTCGCCCTCCGTGGGGTCCGTCGGGGCGACCCACACGGTCGACCCGTACTCCTCGTCGCCGTCCGGTGTCGGGCGGACGGACGCTACGTGGGTACCGTCCGGAGAGAGGTCGGGTTCGCTCACACGGACGACGTCGCGGTAGTCGGCGGCGCGGATGGGTTCGGTGTCCGTGTTGTCGGTCCTCCCGTCGTCTTCCATGGTCGTGCCCTCGAGGCGGGCGCCGCTCACCTGAAGCTACGGGTGACGGACGCCAGGTCCCGACGAGCGACGGAAAAACGTTTACCGTGCCCGCGGCGTAGCGGCGGCAAATGGTACTCGATGATCTGGGCAGTTCGCTCAGGGGGACCCTCGACAAGCTCCGGGGAAAGTCCCGGCTGAGCGAGGAGGACGTCGACGAGATCGTCAAGGAGATCCAGCGATCGCTCCTCCAGGCGGACGTCGACGTCTCGCTCGTGATGGAGCTCTCGGACTCGATACGCGAGCGGGCCCTGGAGGAGGAGCCCCCCGGAGGTACCTCCGCCCGGGACCACGTCCTCCGTATCGTCTACGAGGAGCTCGTCGCGCTCGTCGGCGAGTCGACCGACCTCCCCCTGGAGGAGCAGACCATCCTGCTCGCCGGGCTCCAGGGGTCGGGAAAGACGACGACCGCGGCGAAGATGGCGTGGTGGTTCTCGAAGAAGGGGCTCCGGCCCGCCGTCATCCAGACGGACACCTTCCGGCCGGGCGCGTACGACCAGGCAAAGCAGATGGCAGAGCGTGCCGAGGTCGACTTCTACGGGGACCCCGACGAGGAGGATCCCGTCGAGATCGCCCGAAAGGGTGTAGAGGAGACCGCCGAGGCCGACGTCCGGATCGTCGACACCTCCGGCCGCTCCGGGCTGAACGAGGAACTCATCGAGGAACTCGAATCGATCGAGGAGTGCGCCGACCCGGACCGGAACCTGCTGGTGCTGGACGCGGCCATCGGGCAAGGGGCGAAGGACCAGGCGAAGGCGTTCGGCGACGCCGTGGGCATCGACGGCGTCGTCATCACGAAGCTCGACGGGACGGCGAAGGGTGGCGGCGCGCTCGCCGCCGTCGACCAGACCGACTCCACCATCGCCTTCCTCGGGACCGGCGAGGAGGTCCAGGACATCGAGCGGTTCGAGCCCAGCGGGTTCATCTCCCGGCTGCTCGGGATGGGCGACCTCCAGCAGCTCGCCGAGCGGGTCGAGCGGGCGATGGCCGAGACCGAGGCCGAGGAGGACGACTGGGACCCCGAGCAGATGCTCCAGGGGGAGTTCACCCTGAAGGACATGCGCAAGCAGATGAACGCGATGAACCGGATGGGGCCGCTGAGCCAGGTGATGGACATGATCCCCGGGCTCGGCGGGAACCTGATGGACCAGCTCCCCGACGACGCGATGGACGTCACCCAGGAGCGCATGGGGTCGTTCGAGGTCGTCATGGACTCGATGACCGAGGAGGAGCTGGAGAACCCCCGTTCCATCGGGAAATCCCGCATCGAGCGCATCGCGCGGGGCTCCGGTCGGCCCGAGGAGGACGTCCGGGAACTGCTCGAACAGCACCGGATGATGGCCCGGATGATGAAGCAGTTCCAGGGAATGGGCGACTCGGACATGGAGCGGATGATGAAGCAGATGCAGAAGGGCGGCGGTGGCGGTATGGGCGGTATGGGCGGCATGGGCGGTGGCGGCGGCCCGTTCGGGGACTAGGAGCTCGCCGGAGCGACAGCCGGCGAGGACTGCGGGCTCGCGGTCGTACTACTCCTTCCCGCATGACTCCTCGGAACCGTCAGACCGGACCGAGGGGGCGTCGGTCGGGTCCCTGATTCGCTCGGAGACCGAGACGGTCTCGAGGGTCCGTGCCAGCGCGAGGCCGAACACGAGGAGGTTCCCCCAGAGCCCCGTCTGGAGGAGGAAGTAGAGCGGTTCGAGCGTCGCGAACCCCGACACCGCTCCGGGGAGGACGTCGACGAAGAGCTTCAGGCCGTAGGCGTGGACGGCGGCGAGGAACACCCCGAGGACGGGGAGCGCGCGTCGGCCGTCGGACCGCTCGAGTTCGACCGCGACCAACACCATCGCGGCTGGGACGAGCGCGACCAGGTAGTACCTGTAGGTCTTCGGCGCGGGCAGCGGGACGCCGGCGACGTCGAGTGCGAACACCTCCCGTCGGGTGTCGACCGCGAGGGCGGCGGCTCCGGCGACGATGACGATCAGCCCGACCCGGACCGCGGTCGCCAGCGGGAGCCACGAGAGGGGCCGGTAGTACGGCGAGAGCCACAGCGTCGGGGGCCGGGTGCCGTTCCCCCTGTGCGCCCCCCCCACGCCAGCACGTCGAGATACCGGAGGTGGGAGTCGACTCCAAAGAGCGGATCGAGAGGCCGACCAGGAGCCCGCCTCCGAGGACCGCGCCGGCGAGTCGGTCGCGATCCCGGAGGAGGTGCGCACCTGCGGTCGCGTACGGGAGCTTGAACAGCCCGACGAGCGCGAGGCAGAGCAGGGCGGTCTGGAACGCGGCGGTCTGCCCGAGCTTCACCGAGAGCAAAGCGGGTGGAAGCCGAGCAGCGCGGGGAGGAGGAGTCCGCGCTCCCACCAGGCCATCCGGGCACCGAGCGACGACGCGAGGCCGTCGAGCCCGAACCACAGGAGGGCGACCGAGACGGCCTGCCAGACCATCGCCCCGTCGCGGAACTCGAACAGCTCGGTGAAGGGCTCGAACACCCACAGCGTGAACGGTGGGTAGAGGTAGGTCCCGTGGTAGCCGCCGTCCTCGTTGGGGACGTAGATCGGTTCGCCGGCGTGCCACCGACCGACGGTGCCGCGGTAGGCGCCGAAGTCGAAGAACCGGAACGGCGAGGCGATCCCGACGTCGCGGAGCCAGTAGTCGACGAACGGGTACGCGAGCAGGAGGATACCGAGGAGGAGGGCGGCGGCGACGAGACGCGGGTGGTCGCGACGCCGTTTCCACAGACTGGCGAGCAGAGACACGTCCGGAACACCCGACCTGTCCCGTAAGTGTCTTCGGCCGACGGTGATCGACGCCGGGCCGGAAGCGACGACCGCGCCGGGAAACGGTCCGACCGGCCGGCGGTGGGGTCGTCCGTATCCCTCCCGGGAGGGCCGTGTCGCCGCCGTGGCTGGCCCGTCGGGTTTTTTTAACCTACCCCGACGACCCCAGGACATGTCCGTCCGCGAGGTCGCGGTGGGAGGCTACCGCGAGGCGCTGCCGGTGCTCGCGGTCAGCGCCGCCGGCGGACTGTTCGCCGGCGTCGTCCTCGGGGGGATGGAGGCCGAACTGCAGGAGATCCCGGGGCTCCTGCTCCTGGTGCCGGCCCTGCTCGCCATCCGGGGGAACGTCTACGGCTCGCTGGGCGCCCGGCTGGCGAGCGCACTCCATCAGGGGCTGATCGAGCCGCGGCTGTCACTGGGAGACCGGCGGGTGCGCGCGGCCGCCGCGGCGGCCATCTCGAACGGACTGGCGATGAGCCTCTTCGCAGCCACCGTCGGGTTCCTCCTCGTAGTCCTCCAGGGTCGGACGGCATCGCTCGCGGCGCTCGTCGGCGTGGCACTCATCGCCGGGGTCATCTCGGGAGTGGTGCTGACCACGGCGGTCGTGACGGTGGTGTTCGTCGGCTACCGACGTGGGCTCGATCCGGACACGCTGGCGGGGCCGGTCGTGACGACGACGGGCGACGTGGTCGGCGTGGCGACGATGCTGTTCGCCGCCCGGACGGTCATCGCCCTCGGACTCGTCGGGGGGGCCTGACGTGAGCGCCGGGCCGGAGGGGTGGACCGTCCGGCGGATCAGCCGGTCGATGTTACCACTGCTGGCCGTGCTGACGCTGGTCGAACTCGGGAGCGGGCTCGTGCTGGATACCCTTCGGGAGACGCTGTTCGAGTTCCCCTCGCTGCTGGTGCTCGTCCCCGTCACTATCGGGATGGGCGGGAACCTGGGGAGCATCCTCGCGGCGCGGCTCTCGACGGCGTTCCACCTCGGCCTGCTCTCCTTTTCGCCCGACGACGAGCGACTGGCGGGCAACACGCTTTCGACCGTGGCGCTGGCGCTGACGATCTTCCCCGCCGTCGGCACGGGCGCGTGGCTCCTCCAGGGGCTGTTCGGCGCGACCGCACTCGGACTGGGGACGGTGCTCGTCGTAGCGACCCTCTCCGGGTTCGTGCTGGCGCTCCTCGCGGTGGCCGTCACCCTCGCCGCGACGTACGCGGCCTACCGGCTCGGTCTCGACCCCGACGACGTGGTCATCCCGGTCGTCACGAACACCTGCGACGTGCTCGGGGTCGTCGTCCTGTTCGGGGTCGTCAGGGTGCTGGTCTGATCCAACGGTGCGGGGGAGGCGACGGACAGGGGGACGGGACCGACCGGCTCGGCCGACTTCGAGAGGAAGAAGTTATAGCCGGGAGACTCCTGAAGCGGGCATGACAGACGGAGCGGCCGGGACACGGGCCGCCATCATGGAAGCGACGTTCGAGGCGCTCTCGAAGCACGGGTACGCGGACCTGACGATCCAGAACATCGCCGACGAGTTCGAGAAGTCGAAGTCGCTGCTCTACTACCACTACGAGACGAAGGACGCGCTGCTCGGGGACTTCCTCGATTTCGTCCTCGACGAGTTCGCCGCCGAGGTGGAGGCCGGCGAAGAGGTTGACCCCCTCGACCGCCTGTGGAAGGTCCTCGAACTGCTGCTCCCACCCGACCTCCACGAGGACGACGAGGCCCGGCAGCTCCGGACGGCGCTGTTCGAACTCCGGATGCAGGCGCCGTACGACGGGACATACGCCGAGCGCTTCGCGGCCACCGACGAGCGACTGGCCGCGACGTTCGAGTCGATACTCGCCGAGGGGGTCGAGACGGGGGCGTTCGGCGTCGACCCCGAAACCGGCGCGGAACTGCTCCTCGACGTGCTGACGGGCGCGACGCTCCGGACGGTGACGACCGAGATCGACGCCCGGGAGGCGCTCGCGCCCGTCGAGGCACTCGTCGAGCGCTTCCGGGCGTAGGGTCGACACCCCCCGGACTCCGTCTCCGGCGGGTCGCGAGATGGATACCGGGGAGAACGTCGCGTCGGGCGTGGGTTTATCGGTTCAGGTCGCATGTCCCCGCTATCCATGACTGACGAGGTCTTCACGGAACCGGACGACACGACCGACGGGTGGGTCGACGTACGGATGTCGGAGCCGGACCAGGGCGAGTGGGACATCGACGCCGTCGTGGTCGGTGGGCGGGTGGAGTACGTCGACCTCCGCATCCGACCGGCGCTCCTCGCCTCGTTCATCGAGTGCCTCGTCGACGACGTCGGCGATGAACGGGGAGCCGAGATACTGGCCGAGGTGGCCGACCGGCAGGGCGTCGACCTCGGCGAGCACTCGACGGACGGCTGATACGGTCGTGGCTAATTCGTTTCGCTTCACCGTGCCGAGTCCAACCCATCGGTCTCGAAACGGCGGCGTTCTCTAAGATCACTGGAGACAGATACGCACGATCGTATGGTTCGGCGGAAAGCCACTCCTCGGGGGCCGAGATCTACCCGAGCTCGACCCGGCCGCTAGTGGCGCTCCTGAGGCGGTCGCGGAAGGTCTCGGCCTCCGCCGTCGGCACGCGGGCCTCGAACGCCACCCGCTCCTCGTAGGTCGCCTCGAACGCCGTCGCGACTGACTCGACGATCCCCCGGACGGTCCCGGAGTCGTCGTAGTCCACCACCACGCGGACGGTCTCGTGGGGGACCGCCTCGCGGGTGCCGGCGTCGGCGATAGCCTCCTTGGCCGCCCTGCCGTAGGCCCGGACCAGCCCGCCGATACCGAGGTTCGTCCCGCCGTAGTAGCGCGTGACGACCACCGCGGCGTTCTCCAGGTCCTGCCCCGAGAGCACGTTGAGCACGGGTTTACCGGCGCTCCCGGAGGGCTCGTCGTCGTCGCTGGCGTACTCGCGGAACGGGTCGGCACGGACGCGGTAGGCGGGCACGTTGTGGGTCGCGTCCGGGTGCGCCTCGCTGACCTCCGTCACGAACGCTTCGGCGCCCTCGACCGACTCGACGGGGGCGGCGTGGCCGAGGAACTCCGAGCCCTTCACCACGAACTCGGCCCGGCCACGGCCGGCGAGGGTGCGGAACGGCTCCGGTCCGGTCGTCGAGTCGGCGTCCGAACCCGGACCTGGGTCCGAGTTCCCCGTCCGGTTCGACTCGTCCACCATCTCACTTGATCTCGATCGAGCGGACGAACGGGAGCGCCCGTATCTCGTTGATCAGGTCGCCCGGCAGGTCCTCCTCGATGACGATGTAGAGCTTCGGGTCGGCGGCGAACTCGGGGTCCTCGCTGACGGTCTGTCGCATCGAGATGCCGCGCTCGGCGATGAGCGAGGTGACCGCTGCGACGATGCCCGGCCGTTCGGTGTCGTAAACGTCCACGGTGAGGACGGTGAGGTCGAGCACCGGCGCGAGATCCATCAGACTCGGTATCTGCGAGATGTTCCCGAAGATACGTTCGAGCGCCTCGTCATCGAGGATGGCGTCGGTCGTCGCGTCGACCACCCGCCGGTCGACGCCGATCTCGCGGGCGATACCCGTGTTGGGTATCTCGATCCCGCCGGAAACCACCCGACCGTCCTCGTTGACGGAGAACCCCCGCTCGAGCAGCAGCCGGACGACCGCCTGCTGGCTGGGGCTGTCCTCGAACTTCCGGAGTATCTCCTCGAACGTCTCGCTGGCCATCGCCCGACCGTCGCTGGGACGGGAGTCGGCTTAGTGGTTTGCCCCTCGGTTGTGCCACCCCACGTGGTCGGCTGCGCGGAGCGTACACGATCCAGGCCCGCCGACCGTCCGGGGTGGGGAAGCTAGATACGTCGCCCAGTCGAACCACGGGGCATGATCAGGGGTGAGCGAGTCGTCGCGCTGGTGCCCGCGCGCGGCGGCAGCAAGGGCGTACCGAACAAGAACGTCCGGCGCCTCGGCGGCAGACCTCTCGTCGGATGGTCGATCGAGGTCGCGGAGTCGACCGACGCCGTCGACCGCGTGGTCGTCTCGACCGACGACGACCGGATCGCCTCCGTGGCCCGCGAGTTCGGCGCGGAGGTCCTCGACCGTCCGGCAGCGCTGGCTCGCGACGACTCGCTCGTCGCCGACGCGGTCCGGCACGCGATCGGGGAGCTGTCGCGGCAGGGGGAGACGGCCCGGTACGCCACGCTGCTCGAGCCGACGAGTCCGCTACGCGAGCCGCGGGACGTACGGGGCTGTCTCGAACGGCTCGCAGGCGAGCCCGCCCTCGACTCGGTGGCGACGTTCGTCGAGGCCGAGGTCAATCCCCACCGGACCTGGCGGCTCGGGGACGGCGGCCGTCCCGAGCCGTTCGTCGAGGGGGCGGACCCGTGGCGCCCGCGCCAGGATCTGCCCGAGGCCTACCAGCTGAACGGCGCCGTCTACGCGTTCGACGTCGACGCCTTCCCGGAGGACGGCGTCTCGCTGCTGTTCGGGGAGACGGGCGCGGTCGTGATGCCGCCCGAGCGGTCGGTCGACATCGACACCGAGGTGGACTTCGCGCTCGCCGAGGCGATGCTGGAGGGAGGCGAGGGGACCGACGATGCGGACTGAGCCGGTCGACCTCGGCGTCGTCGGTGTCACCGAGGGCAACGGCCACCCCTACTCCTTCTCGGCCATTATCAATGGCTACGACGACGCGGCGATGGCCGACTCGGAGTGGGGGGTGATCCACGACTACCTCCGCGAGAAGGACCCCTCCGAGTTCGGCTTCGAGGGGGCGTCGGTGACCCACGCCTGGACGCAGGACCCGGCCGAGACCGAGCGGCTGTGCGCCGCCGCGTGCGTCCCGAACGCGGTCGAGGACCTCGAGGCGATGCGCGACGAGGTCGACGCGGTACTGCTCCTCCGCGACGACCACGAGCGCCACGCCGAGATGGCGCTGCCGTTCCTCGAGAGCGGGGTACCGACCTTCGTCGACAAGCCGCTCGCGCTCGACCCCGACGACGTCGCCGCACTCCGGTCCTACTTGGAGTCGGGGCTGCTGATGTCCTGTTCCGGGCTCCGGTACGCCCGCGAACTCGACGGGCCGCGGGCGGCGCTCGGGGACTACGGCGACCTGCGGCTCGTCCGGGCGGCGGTGCTCAACGACTGGGCGACGTACGGCGTCCACGCCCTTGACGCGACCTTCGGCGTGCTCGACGCCCGGCCGGTCGCGGTACGGGCGACCGAGGGGACCGCGGGGCAGGTCGCGGCGACGGTGACGATGGGCGACGGGAGCCTCGTCGCGGTCGACGCGCTCGGGGACGTCCCGCCCACCTTCGAGGTGGCGCTCTACGGATCCGAGCGCACCTCCCGCCACGAGCTCCGGGACAACTTCCGGGCGTTCCGGCGCACCCTCTGGCACTTCCTCGAGACCGTCCGGACGGGCGAGCCGTCGCTGGCCCCCGGCGAGACGCTCGACGTCGTCCGCACCCTCGTCGCCGGGCGCCGGGCGCTTGAGACGGGCGACGGAGTCCGGATCGAGGATATCGGCGTCTGATAGGGGTTATCGTGGCGCGTCGGCGGATTCGATCCGTCACCGTGCTCGGGTCGTGTGGTCCCGGGTAGAGAGCGGACGAATACCGACGATGATCCCCGTCAGATCGTCCACTCGCCCTCGATGACCTCGAGCGCCCGCTCCGCCTGCGCCGGGACGCCCTGCCCCATCGCCTCGTACATGAGGTCCTCGACTCCACCCCGGAGGTAGCGGGCGTAGAACATCTCGCCGAGCGCGGCCATCTTGAACGCCGCCAGGGCGAGGTAGAACCGCCGGTTCTCGAACTCGACGCCGCTCTCGGCCTCGTACCGGCGGACGAACGCCTCGCGGGTCGGGTAGTCCTCGTGTGCGAGAAAGCGCGGCGCGAACCGGTCCGCGACGACCCGCTCGGCCTCCGTCTCGTCCGGGTCCGGCCAGCAGTGCAGCGCGTACGCCAGGTCCGCGAGCGGGTCGCCGAGCGTCCCCATCTCCCAGTCGAACACCCCCACGACCTCTGGCCCGTCGCCCGGGCCGAACATGACGTTGTCGAGCTTGTAGTCGCCGTGGACGAGCGCGGGCTTCGAGAGCTCGGGGACGTGGTCGGCCAGCCACGCCCCGACGGTCCCGAGTTCGGGCACCGCCCGTTCCTCCTCGGTGGTCTCGAGGGCCCACTCGCAGGCCTCCCGGAAGGTGTCGACCTGCCGTTCGAGGTAGCCCGCCGGGTCACCGAGATCCCCCAGTCCGACCGCGCGATAGTCGACGCCGTGGATCGCCGCGAGCGTGTCGACGAACTCGGTCGCGAGCGTCTCGCGACGGGCCGGGGTGGCGAACCGCGCCGGCTCGCCGGTCCGAACCACGTCGCCGCGGAGCCGGCCCATGAGATAGAACGGCGCGCCCAGCACGGAGTCGTCCTCGCAGGCGGCGACGACCCGCGGCACCGGCACGTCGGTCCCCGAGAGCGCGTCGAGGACCCGGTACTCCCGGAGCACCTCGTGGGCGCCCTCGGCGGTCTCGTCGGGAGGCGGCCGCCGGACGACCAGCTCGCGGTCCCCCCACCGGACGAACAGCGTCTCGTTCGAGTAGCCGGCGCCTCGGCCCTCGGTTGCGAGTTCGCCGGACCCGAGCTCCGCGTCGAGGAAGGCGGCGAGCGCGCCCGCATCGAGGTCGGTCATGGCGGTGCGTCCCGGCGAAGCGACATAACGGCTTCCCCCCAGCGAGCGGGGCCGGGACCGGTTCCAGTGTCCACCTCGTCGAATCGAAACCGGACTACATATAACCCGGAGGACGTACCGGCCGGTGATGTCCGAGACGGAACGCGCGTTCGAGCGGTTCGCCAGACTGGAGGCCCGCGGCTCCTCGCCCCTGTACGAGACGCTCGCGCGCGGCGTCGCGGGCGACGACGACCTCCTCGCGCTCGCCGCCGAGGCCCCCGACGACCAGCCGTCCCCGAACCTGCTCCTCGCCGCCGTACAGCACCTGCTCTTCGCACGACCCGACGCCCCGCTCGGGGCGTACTACGCGAGCGTTTCGGACTCGGCGAAGCCGCCCGAGGAGGGAGCGTTCGAGGCCTTCCGGGAGTTCTGTCTGGACCACCGCGACGTGCTCTCGGAACTCCTCTCGTCCCGTCGTCTCCAGACGAACCTCGTTCGCCGGTGCGCGGTGCTCCTCCCCGCGTTCGAGTACGTCTCCCGGCGGTGCGACCGGACCCCGCTCGGACTCGTCGACGTCGGCACGAGTGCGGGCCTCAACCTCCTCTGGGACAGGTACGACTACGAGTTCACCGACTACGGGCACTACGGCGATGGGGAGTCCCCGGTCCGGATCCCGTGTGGCGTTCTCGGGATGGCCGACCCCCCGTTCCCGGAGGAGATGCCCCCGGTGGGTACCCGCCTCGGGATCGACCTGAACCCGCTGGACGTTCGCGACGACGAGGACGCCCGCTGGCTCCGGGCCCTCGTCTGGCCCGAACTCGAGGAACGACGGTCGCTGACCGAGGCCGCCGTATCCGTCGCGCGCGAGCACCCACCGGAGCTCGTCAGGGGTGACGCGGTCGCCGACCTCCACGACGCCTGCGAGCGTGTCCCGGAGGGCGAACAGCTGTGTATCGTCAACACCCACACGCTCTACCAGTTCACGCTGGAACGACAGGCCGAGTTCGAGGAGGCCGTCGAGCGGATCGGAGAGGATCGCGACCTGTTCTGGCTCTGGTGCGAGCCGGCCGGCGACCGACCCGAAGTCCGCCTCACCGAGTACGACGACGGGGACTCGTCGACCGATCTGCTCGCGTACCACGATGCGCACGGCCGGTGGCTCGAGTGGTTACCCGAGTCCGACCCGTGATCTCGGCGCCTACCCGATAGCGGACGACGACCGGGGAGCAGCCCGGGTCGGGCCAGGGGTCATACGGTCGTGCGTACCTATTCCTGGTGACCTTCGAGAGGATCGGCGTTCCGAGACCGACGAGGCGGATCCCTGCTCCGTGAGGCGGAACGGGGTCACGCACGACCGTATCAGTCCGGGCTCACACCGAGGACCTCGAGCGCCCGCCGCGAGTCCCCGTTCATCCGCTCCAGCAGGTCCTGGGCCACGGCCCGGCGCTCCGGTGTCGCCCCGGCGAGGACCATCCCCTCGTCGGGCTGGCCGTAGACGACGCTCGCGCCGTCGGGGGCCGCGAGCACCGCCGGGAGCGCCGCGAGGTCCTCCTCACCATCGACGACGACGACGGTCGTCCCGGTACCGGCATCGGCGCGGTCGAGCGCCGCCCGGAGTTCGGCAAGCAGTGACGCCGAGAGCGTCGCCGCGGGGTTCGGGACCTCGATCCGGCGATCGAACCCGTCGATGGCCGTCCAGACGTCGTCCTCGACGGCCTCGCGCTTCGTTTTCCCGTCGACGAGCGCGACGTCCGGGCGACGGTCGGCCCGCAGGAGGTGGTACGTGACGACGTCGCCGACGGTGACGACCGGGTCGCCCGCGTCGGCGAGCAGTTCGGCCGCATCGGTGTAGACGGGGCCGAGCGGCTCCTTCAGTTCCGCGCGGAGCGCCCGTGGCAGCGAGAGCAGGACGTCGGCGTCCGTGTCCGGTTCGGCCTCCACGCTCGGGGGTGGGTTCGGGTTCGAACTCGAGTCCGAATCCGAGCCCGCGTCCGCGTCGCCCGTCACGCTACCGGACCTTCAGTGCGTACTTGCCGGGCTCTTCGACCTCCATCTCCCGGGCGATCTCGCTCTCCTCGGGGTGGGCGATGATGACGTAGCCTGCCCAGTCCTCGGTCAGCGAGTTCGACCCGCAGACCGGGCACTGCTCGCCCTCGTTCACCTCGAGGACGCGGTGGCACTCCCGGCAGACGAGTCTGTTCGCCACGCTAGTCCCCCGCCTGCGCCTCGCGGCGCTGCCGGTCGGCCTCGAGCCACTCGTGCTTGCCGAGACCGGGCTGTTTCGCCGTCAGGCCGATCTTCGAGTCCCGCGGGTTCCGCTCGTCGACGCTCTTGGTGACGATCCGCGTGCGTACGGCGTCGCCGACGCCGAGCGCGTCGTTCGAGTCCCGAGAGGCGAGCCGCTGGTTCTCCTCGTCGAACGCGAGGTACTCGTTGGAGATCTGCGAGACGTGGAGCAGGCCGTCGACGGGGCCGATACCGACGAACGCGCCGAAGTTCACCACCTCGACCACCTCGCCGTCGACCACCTCCTGCATCCCCGGGTCGAACGTGATGGCGTCGAACTCGGCCTCGTAGTAGACGCCGGGGCGGTTCGGCAGGACCGCACCGTCGCCGATGTCGTGTACCTCGGCGACGGAGACGACGGAGCCGACCTCCTCGTCCATCCGTCCCTCGAGTTTCTCCTGTAGCAGTCGTTTCACCAGTTCCGGGGTGACGTCGTCGAGGTGCTTCGGCGGGACCTCCACGGTGTCACGCAGTCGTGCACGCTTGTACATTATGGTCGGGTCGTGTCGAGTTTGTTTCGCCCGCGTAAACCGATTACGGGGACCGCTCGGCTCAGCAGCCGGTTCCGCAGGGGGGCATCGTTCGTCACGGCGTAGTCACAGTCCCGCGTGGTTGCGACCTCGAGGACCGCGTCGTCGGCGTAGTCGGCGTCGTGCCCGACGACCTCGTGGCGGCGGGCCAGGTCGGCCCCGACGCTCGCGGCGACGCTCTCCTCGCCCGCGCCGGTGGCGAGCGAGTCGAGCTCGGCGAGCACCGCCTCCGGGACGAGCACTTCGTACTCCCCGCGTCCGAGCAGGCGATCGAGTTCGTCGAACGTCCGCACGCCGAGTTCGACCGGCATCATCAGCGCGTTCGTGTCGAGCACCACGCGTCTCACGTCACTCCAGGGTCCCGACGCCGATGAGCCGCCACCGCGAGCCCACGCGCCGGTTGATGGCGATCTGCGCGCCCGGGTCGGCACAGACCGGCCGCTTCAGCCGGACCTCGGCCTCGCCCGAGCGGGCGGAGGTCACCGCACCCACCGTCGTCGCGGTGCCGACCGTGAGCATCAGGGGCTCGCCGGTCGTGACCTCCTCGACCTCGTCGGCGTCCTCGCCGACGACGCGGTCGAGCAGTTCGACCGACATCGTGAACGCGTCGTGGACCGGCGGGAGCGTCCCCGGCGGGCCGGCGACCTGCCCGGCGAGCGCGTCGCCCTTCGTCACGGAGGGGTCCAGGCCGGTCCCGACGCCGACGAGGCCGCCCGGCCGGACGGAATCGGCCATCCGTCCGCCGGCCTGGAGCGAGCGGACGGACGTGCCCACGGGCTCGTAGGGTCCGTCATCCTCCGCCTGGCGACCGGGACGGATCTCGATGTCGTCGCCGACCTCGAGGACGCCCTGCGAGAGCGACCCGCCGACGACGCCGCCCTTCAGGTCCTCGTGGGTCGTTCCGGGGCGGTTGATGTCGAACGAGCGGGCGACCTGGAGCCGCGGATCGGCGTCCGAGTCCCGTTCCGGGGTCGGGATCTCCTCCTCGATGGCGGCGATCAGAAGGTCGACGTTGACTTCCTGCTGGGCCGAGACGGGAACGATGGGCGCACCCTCCGCGACGGTCCCCTCGATGAACGACTCGATCTCCCGCTTGTTCCGGCGGGCCTCATCGGCGTCGGCGACGAGGTCGATCTTGTTCTGGGCGATCACGATGTCGTCGATGCCGATGATGTCCAGCGCCATCAGGTGCTCCTCGGTCTGGGCCTGGGGCACCGGCTCGTTCGCGCCGATCACCAGCACCGCACCGTCCATGATGGCCGCACCCGAGAGCATCGTCGCCATCAGCGTCTCGTGACCCGGGGCGTCGACGAAGGAGACCGTCCGCAGCATCTCGGTTTCCTCGCCGTCGACCTCCTCCTCGACCGTGAAACACTCCGGGGGGTCCACGCCCGGTATCCGCCGGAAGGTCGCGTCCGCGTACCCGAGGCGAATGGAGATACCCCGCTTCATCTCCTCGGAGTGCTGGTCGGTCCACTGTCCCGACAGCGCCTGGACCAGGGTCGTCTTCCCGTGGTCCACGTGCCCGACCAGCCCGATGTTCACCTCCGGTTGTCGATGTGTTCCCGACATCAGTAATGTAGTGGCTATCGGCCCCTGCGGCGTATAAGACTACCGAACCGTCTCTTCGCCACCCCTGCCGACGTTTCCGGACGTCCGGGCGCCGACGCGGTGTCGGGAGCCGACGACGTCGTACGGTCGTGCGTGATCCCGTTCCGTCCGACGGTGTACCGCTACTGATCGAGGTCGTACAGGCGACGGAACGCGGTCGGGGGGAATCGCAGCTCGACGCGGCTCGGCGGTCGGCCCTTGCCGTCCCGCCGCTCCGACTGGACGCGCTCGACGATGCCGACCTCCGCCATCTCGTAGAGGAACCGCTTGACGGTCCCGGGCGAGAGGTCGACGGTGGCCCTGGAGCTGATCGCTTCCGTCGTCGCAGTGACGGAGACGCGGTCCTCGGGGTCGAGGTCGACGAGCGTCCGCAGTACGAGCTTCTTGTTCGCGGGCAGTGCCAGCACCCTGCCCAGGGAGACGGACGGGCGTGGGATATCGTCGATCGCCCCGGCGAGGTCCCCCTCCGTGAGGCGGGCGCGACCGGCCTGGTTCGCCCGGTCGGCGGCGACGAACAGCGCGGTCAGCGCGTCGTGGGCGTTCCCCTCGGCCCAGGTGACGATCCGGCGGGCCAGCTCGTGGTCGAGTGCCTGCTGGGTGAGTCCCCCGGACGCGCGCGCCATCAGGACGTCGACGAGCACCCGCCGCCGGTAGCGGTCGACCCGGATCGACGTCGCCGTGTACGTGGTCAGTTCGGTCTCTTCCGGGTCGGCTCTCCCGACGGCGAGCCAGCTCACGTTGCTCGGAAGGCCCGCGAACAGGTCGACGAGGCTCGTCGTGTCGATCCCCTCGGGGTCGTCGACGTGGTCGACGGCCACGACGGTGCCGGTGCGGGACGACCGCAGTAGCGCGTGGAGGCGTTCGCGGAACTCCCCCGTACTGATGCCGTGCTCGGGGACCGGCTCCTCGACGAGCGCGTCCAAGACGTGGTGGTAGAAGGCGAACTCGCTCCTCGTCTTCCGCATGTCGACGTAGACGAACTCGGGGAACGTCGGCGGGGCCGCGCGCGTACTCGTGTGCATGATCGACCGCGTCTCCGTCGAGAGCCCCTGGAGATGGGCGAACAACGCCGTCACGGTCGCGGACTTCCCGGAACCGAAGGGGCCGTGTACGTACGCGTTGGGAGGGAGGCTCCCCTCGAACACCGGGTCGAGATGGTCGAGCAACCGCTCGAGGGCGGGCCCCCGGTCGGACGGTGCGTCGACGTGGGCGACCGGTGACAGCGAGTCGTAGTCCCGGATCAGGCGGGGCCTGTCGTCCTGGCGTCGTCGTCGTCGGATTCTCGCCTCGATGTCCATGTCTACTCCACGGATTCGTTATCGGCGCGTCCGGCCACACGATAAAAAGGACCGCGGTCGGGAGAGCGAGGACCGTCCGAGTCGGCGCAGGGTGGGACGGCCTCGAGCCCGACGAGCTGCCGCTGCAGGATCGCGACACCCTCGCCGAGGGAGACCACGAAGGCGGTGAACATGGATCACTCCTCCCGGGCCCAGTCGAGCGAGCGGCCGACGGCGTCGTCCCAGCGATCGTACAGCCGGTCGGCCTCGCCGGCCTCCATCTCGGGGTCGAACTCGCGGTCGACCTGCCAGTTCGAACGAAGCTCGTCGATGCTCTCCCAGTAGCCGACGGCCAGCCCCGCCGCGTAGGCCGACCCCAGCGCGGTGGTCTCGTCGACCTCCGGCCGGGCGATCCCGGTCTGGATGATGTCCGCCTGGAGCTGACAGAGGAAGTTGTTCTTGACCGCCCCGCCGTCGACCCGCAGACTCGTCGTCTCGACGCCGGAATCGGCCTCCATCGCCTCGGCGACGTCCCGGGTCTGGTAGGCGATCGACTCCAGCGTCGCCCGAACCACGTGCTCTTTCGTCGTGCCACGGGTCATCCCGACGATGGTCCCGCGTGCGCGGCCGTCCCAGTGGGGCGCACCCAGCCCCGTGAACGCCGGTACCACGTACACTCCATCCGAGGAATCCACCGACCGTGCCAGTTCCTCGGTCTGTGCGGCGTCGTCGACGAACCCCACGTCATCGAGCCACTCGATGGCGGCGCCGGTGGCGAAGATGGCGCCTTCGAGGGCGTACTGGACGGGTTCACCGGACATCTGGAAGCCGATCGTCGTCAACAGCCCGTGGTCGGAGTCGACGGCCTCCTCGCCGGTGTTCATGAGGTAGAACGACCCCGTCCCGTAGGTGTTCTTGGCGTCGCCGGGGTCGAAACAGGTCTGGCCGAACAGCGCCGCCTGCTGATCGCCGAGCGCCCCCGCCACCGACACCTCCGCCCCCAGGAACCCGTCCGGATCCGTCGACCCGTAGGTCGCCTCGTCACTGGAAGGCCGGACCTCCGGGAGCATCGACTCGGGCACCCGGAACTCCTCGAGGAGTTCGTGGTCCCAGGCCAGGTCGTGGATGTCGTACAGCATCGTCCGGGAGGCGTTGGTGACGTCGGTGATGTGGTTCCCGGTGAGGTTGTAGATCAGCCAGGCGTCGATGGTTCCCATGCGGAGTTCGCCGGCCTCGGCCCGTGCCCGGACGTCCTGTGGTCGGGTACGCTGGAGTTTGATCGGGTCGGCGTTGTCCAGCAGCCACTCGGTCTTCGTCGCCGAGAAGTACGCGTCCGCTTCCAGCCCTGTCTTCTCCCGGATCCACTCGACCTTCCTCTCGTCTTCGAGCTGTTCGACGCGGTCGGTGGTACGGCGGTCCTGCCAGACCAGCGCGTTGTAGATGGGGGTGCCGGTCCGGGCATCCCAGACGACGGTGGTCTCCCGCTGGTTCGTGATCCCGACGGCTTCGAGTCGCGAGGCGTCGATCCCCGCGGCGGAGAGGCCGCTGGTCACGACCTCCTTCGTGTTCTCCCAGATCTCCATGGGGTCGTGTTCGACCCATCCGGGTTCGGGGTAGATCTGTTCGTGTCTCTCGTAGGCGTTGGCGACGACCTGCCCGCTGTGGTCGAACACCATGAAGCGCGTCCCGGTCGTCCCCTGATCGATCGAACCGACGTACGTGGTTGGCATGGTTCCGAATACTCCGTCGGGCGGCATCTTTACTGTATTACCCGCCGTTTCGATAGACAATATGGTACGCCCTATTAAACAATACGTATAGTCGGGGTTCGACAGTAAAGATCTGGGGATGGCGTCGGACGAGTTTCGGAAGGGAAGCAGTAGCGACCATGTCTCGGCTTTCGAGGCGCCTACAGACCGGTTCTGGTGTCCGCTGACGGATGTCGCGGTAGGGGGAGACCGCGTTCGGCGGATATATTTATCATCGCTTTAGTCCCATCGGTGAAATGAAGTGGGTCGGCTCCGAAGCGTCGGAGCACGGATGGCATCGGTACCACACATCGCCGTCATCGGCGGCGGTTCGACCGGGGCGGGTATCGCCCGGGACCTCTCGATGCGTGGGTTGGACGTGACCCTCGTCGAGCAGGGGAACCTGACACACGGTACGACCGGACGGATGCACGGGCTACTCCACAGCGGTGGCCGCTATGCCGTCCCCGACCGGAAGAGCGCGAAGGAGTGTATCGAGGAGAACCGCGTTCTCGGGGACATCGCCGGCCACTGCGTCGAGATGACCGGCGGGCTGTTCGTCAAGCGCCCCGAGGACGGCGAGGAGTACTTCGAGCGGAAGCTGCGCGGCTGCGAGGACTGTGGTATCCCCGCGGAGGTTCTCTCCGGCGAGGAGGCCCGTGCGATGGAACCGCATCTCGCGACGGACGTCGACAGGGCGATATCGGTGCCGGACGGCGCCATCGACCCCTTCCGCCTGGTGGTCGCGAACGCCGCCAGCGCCCGGGAGCACGGCGCGCGCATCGAGACCCACTCGGAGGTGACGGACCTCCTCGTGGAGGAGGGGGAGGTCGTCGGCCTCGAGGTCGAGCACGCCTCCGGGCCCGGCAAGCGCGTCCACGGGACCGAGGACGAAACCGAGGAGATACGGGCCGACTACGTCGTCAACGCGACGGGGGCCTGGGCCGGCCGCATCGGCGACATGGCGGGGGTCGACATCGAGGTCCGCCCGTCGAAGGGCGTGATGACCGTTATGAACTCCCGGCAGGTCGACACCGTTATAAATCGCTGCCGGCCGAAGGGTGACGCCGACATCATCGTCCCCCACGAGACGACCTGCATCCTCGGGACGACCGACGAGGAGGTCGAGGACCCCGATGACTACCCCGAGGAGGGGTGGGAGGTGGATATGATGCTGGAGGAGCTCTCGGAGCTGGTGCCGATGCTCGCCGAGGCCCGGACGATCCGCTCGTTCTGGGGCGTACGCCCGCTGTACGAACCGCCGGACGTCGGCAGTACGGACCCGACGGACATCACGCGGGACTACTTCCTGCTCGACCACGAGGAGCGCGACTCGCTACCCGGGATGACGAGCATCGTCGGCGGGAAGTTCACGACCTACCGGATGATGGGCGAGGAGATCGGCGACCACGTCTGCGGGAAGTTCGGCATCGACGCCGACTGTCGCACCGCCGAGGTGCCGCTGCCGGGCAGCGAGGAGTTCTCGGTGCTGCGGGACTACATGGACGAGTTCGGCCTGCGGTCGCCCATCGGCCGGCGGAGCGTCGAACGGCTCGGCTCGCGGGCCGACGAGGTGCTGAAGACGGACGGACCGAACCCGACCGTGTGTGCGTGCGAGGGCGTCACGCGCGCGGAGATACGGGACGCGATATCGCGGTCCGGGTCGGACCTCGACGCCGTCCGCATCCGCACCCGGGCCTCGATGGGGAACTGTCAGGGTGGGTTCTGTGTCCACCGGGTGGCGAGCGAGCTCCACGGGGAGTACGACGAGTCCACCACACGGGCGGCCTGGGACGAGCTCCTCCAGGAACGCTGGAAGGGCCAGCGCCACGCGCTCTGGGGCGAACAGCTCTCCCAGGCGATGCTGAACTACGCGCTACACGCGACGACACAGAACCGCGATCACGACCCGGCCGAGTGCGACCCGCCCGATTTCACCGCGTTCGACGGCGGTCCGGAGCGGGCGGACGACGCGTCGCCCGCGGGGGTCGGGACCGATGGAGGGGCCGGCGATGGCGATTGAGTCGGAGGTGCTGGTCGTCGGGGGCGGGCTGGCCGGGCTCACGAGCGCCATCTCGGCCGCGCGGGCGGGCGCGGACGTCCGACTGGTCTCGTACAAACAGAGCACACTCCGGAACGCCTCCGGGCTCGTCGACGTGCTGGGGTACACCCACGAGGGCGAGGGGCCGCTGACCGACCCCTACGACGCCATCCCCGAACTCCCGGCGGAACACCCCTACCGGACCGTCGGGGTCGAGGGCGTCCGCGAGGCGATGGCGGCGTTCGACGAGGCGGCCACCGACTACCGCGGCGGGCACACGGACAGGAACGCCCTCCTGCCGACCCACGGCGGAACGATAAAACCGACCGCCAGGTACCCGGCGGGGGCGAGCGCCGGGCTCGCCAGCGACACCCGCGACGTCGTGCTCGTCGGGTTCGAGTCGATGGTCGACTTCGACGCCGAACACGCCGCGGCACACCTCCGGGCGGCCGGCGTGCCGTTCGACGTCCGCGGCGTCACGATCCGGTTCCCCGGCGACCTCCGGGCCGACGCGAAGGTCACCCGGTACGCGAAGCTGCTGGACACGAACGCCGAGGTGGCCGTCCGCGGCCGCGACCGGCCGGTCCGCGACGCGCTGGCCGCGCGCGTGAACACCGAGCGCGAGGGCGAACCGCGGGTTGGGTTCCCGGCAGTCCTCGGCGACGACCGGACGACGACGGTCCGGATCGGGCTGGAGGAGCGCATCGGCGCCGACGTCTTCGAGGTGCCGATGGGTCCGCCCTCGCTCCCGGGGCTCAGGCTCGAGGACGCGCTCTTCCAGGCGCTGGACGAGGCCGGGGCCAGCATCGAGACCGGGAACCCGGTCGTCGACTTCGACAGCGACGGTGATGGCGACGGCACTGGTCGCATCGAGCGGGTGTACGTAGAGCGCAACGGCGCGCGGATCCCGAACCGCGCGGATCAGTACGTCCTCGCCACCGGCGGCCTGGTCGGGAAGGGCGTCGATTCCGACCGCGAGCGCGTCTACGAACCGATCTTCGACTGTCACGTCCCGCACAGCGAGGACCGCTACGACTGGTTCGAGACCGGGGCGTTCGGCGACCACCCGTTCGCCCGGTTCGGCGTCCGCACCGACGAGGACCTCCGGCCGACCGCGAGCGGCGGGAGTGTCGAGTTCGGGAACCTGCGGGCCGCCGGGTCGGTGCTCGGCGGGTACGACTTCGCCGCGGAGAAGTCGGGCAGCGGCGTCTCGATCGCGACGGGTCACGCCGCCGGCCGACGGGCGGCGGAGGAGGCACGATGAGTGACGCAGAACCCCCCACCGAGACGGATCTCGACCCGGCAGCACCGAACACGGGCGAGGCGTTCGACCCCGTCGGCGTCTTCCCCGACGGCACCGACTTCGACCTGCGTCCCGGTGCCGATTCGTGTTACAAGTGCTCGACGTGCGATACGAACTGCCCGGTCGCGGAGGTCGACGACGACTTCCCCGGGCCGAAGTTCCAGGGACCCGAGCAGTGGCGGCTCAAGCGACACGAGGACGGCCACGCTATCGACGACTCGGTGATGGACTGCTCGAACTGCATGCGGTGTGACGACGCCTGCCCGTCGGGCGTGCCGCTCTCCCAGATGCACAACACCGCCCGCGGCGAGTACGTCCAAGAGCAGATGTCGAAGACGTCCGTCGAGTACTGGCGCAACCGGATCCTCGCGAACTACCGGGCCTCGGCGTGGTTCGCATCGAAGGTGCCGCGGCTCGCGAACGTCGTGATGAACTTCGGGCCGGCCCGCTGGATCATGGAGAAGGCGATGGGCGTCACGAGCGAACGGGAGTTCCCCGAGTTCGCGACGGAGACGTTCCGGGAGTGGTGGGAGACGGAGGGTGCCGCCGCCGCCTCCAGGGAGCGTGCACGGGCGAACCGCGAGCGCCGCGGCGAGGATCCCGACGCCGACAAGAGGGTGGCGTACTTCCACGGCTGTTACTCGAACTACAACACCCCGGAGGTCGGGAGGGCGATGGTCCGCACCTTCGAGCACTTCGGCTACGAGGTGGTCGTCCCCGAGCAGCGCTGTTCCGGGACGCCCATGTTCGCCAACGGGATGCTGGACGACGCCCGTCGCCACGCCGAGGTGAACGTCTCCTCGATGTCGGATCTGGTCGAGCAGGGGTACGACGCCATCGCGTCGTGTACCTCCTGTTCGATGGCGCTCCGCCAGGAGTACCCGGAGCTGTTCGACGTCGAGGGTATCGAGGCCGTCGCCGCCCACACGTTCGAGTCCGTCGAGTACCTACGGGTCCACGAGGACCTGCGCGGCACACTCGAGGAGGCCGAGGTCGAGGGCGACCTCGCTCGGGAGTTCGCCTACCACGCCCCCTGTCACGCGCGCAACCAGGGGCTGGACCGCCAGGCGGTCGAACTGTTCCGGGACCTCGACGGTGCCGGAATAGAGGACGTCGGCGACTCCTGTTCGGGCATCTCCGGCACCTACGGCTGGAAAGCGGAGAAGTACGAGACGTCGATGGAGATCGGCGAGGAGATGTTCGAGCACATGGAGGGCGCCGAGGGCGAGACCGGCATGACCGAGTGTCCGACCTGTGCGATGCAGATGGAGCACGGAACGGGCTACGACATCCGGCACCCGCTGGAGCTGCTGGAGGCCGCACTCGTCGAGTGATGGCGGTCGTCGTCGACCGTCGCGCCTCGTCGCAGGGATCGGCGCCGGAGCCGGAACGGTCGCGCACGCGACGACCATCGTGGGTGAAGCGCGGAGTTCAGCCAAGGTTTTAGCAACCGCGACCGCTACGGCCCACGTATGAGCGACGCACGCGATGCCGGCGAGGAGAGCATCCTCATCTGCGAGGAGTGTCTCTCCCCGGCGGAAGCGTTCGCCGTCGTCGGCAACGAGACCCGCCTGGAGATCCTGTAGGCGCTCTGGGAGGCCGACCGGCCGGCCGCGCGGTCATCCGGTCCGTGCTCGCGGGCACGCTGAACCAGCGTCCCGAGGTCGACCCGTTCCCCGTCGAGGGGACCTGCGTCGACTGCGGGAACGCCCTGCGGGCGCGCTACGAGGACGAGCACTTCCACATCGAGTGTCCGGAGTGTGGTCGGCCACACGGCGGCTACCCGTTCCCGCCGGGCGGGCTGGAGGACCGTGCCAGGTGCAACCTCACCACGTCCTCCTCGACCGGGCTCGCGCTGCTGGACGACGCCGAGGTGGTGTCGTTCTACCGCGACCACGGCCTCGACCTGAACGACGTCCCGTTCTGGACGCTCGACTGGTGTGTCACCGACGAGTACACCGAGGTCGCGAGCGAGGATCCCTGGCGTCTCCGGGTGACCATCGAACTCGACGGGGAGGAGTTGGTCGCGACGCTCGACGGCGCGCTCGCGGTCGTCGGTACGGAGCGGCGACCGACGAGCGCCGCCGGTGTGACGGACGCCGGGAACCCCGACGAGCTCGGGGACGAGTCGACGGTCGCCTCGGAGACGTCGGAGACGGTCACGGACGGCGGCGGACCGGGGGAGCCCTGATGGCTGTCGCCGGAGGCGTCGGCGTGGCCGCGTACACCCTCGCCCTCGCCGTCTCGAACGGGGGTATCGCCGGGCTCGTCCTCGGGTGGACCGCGGCGTTCGCCTTCGCGGTCAGCCTCCCGGTACTGGCGACGAGGATCGCGAGCGCCGTCTACGGGTGGATCGGCGGCTGACTGCCGAGCGGGGTCCCGACCCGACATCGGGACTGGTCGGGAGATCCCTGCAAGCGCCACGACGCAGGGAACGCTCGTCCCCGGTACACTCTTTGCCGTCGGCGCCGCGGGCCGGACATGGCCACGTTCGACCCGGACCGCGTCACGACAGTCACGTTCGACTCCTACAGCACCGTCGTCGACGTCGCCTCCGCCGAGGCGGCCCTGGAGGGGTACGTCGACGATCCGGCCGCGGCGGCGAGCCTCTGGCGGGCCCACTCGCTGTTCTACACGATGGTGGCGAACCACATCGGCGAGTACGAGCCGTTCTACGAACTCAATCGGCACGCCGCGACCTACGCGCTGGAGGCGTTCGGCGCCGACGTCGACGCGGCGGCCCGCGACGAGATCACGGCCATCTACCACGACCTCGAGACCTTCGAGGACGTCCGGGGCGGGATGGAGCGGCTCGCCGAGGCGTACGACGTCTACGTCGTCTCGAACGGGAACCCGGAGATGCTGGAGACGATGGTCGAGACGGCCGGTATCGGCGACGTACTCGCGGACACGATCAGCGCCGACGAGGTCGAGACGTTCAAGCCCGACGCGGAGATCTACCGCCACGCCGCCGCCCGGACGGGCACGCCCATCGACGAGATCGCCCACACCACGGCCGGGTGGTTCGACGTCCAAGGAGCCGTCAACGCGGGGATGCAGGGCGTCTGGGTCAACCGCGACGGCGGCCCGTGGACCACCTACGGCCCCGAACCGGACCTCGAGGTGGGTTCGTTCCACGACCTCGCGGACGAACTCGGCGTCTGACCGGCTCCGCGACTCGAAATCCTTTTACAGGTCTCCGGGCCACGTACGGGTAACATGGACATCGAAGTCGTCTCCGACGAGGAGAACCCGATGCTGCACCGTCGGGACGTCCGGTTCGAGGTCGTCCACGACGAGGCGAGCCCCTCGCGGCTGTCGGTCCGGGACTCGCTGGCCGCGAAGCTCAACAAGGACGCCGAGGAGGTCGTCGTCCACTCCGTCGACACGAAGTACGGGATGCGAAAGAGCATGGGCTACGCGAAGGTGTACGACACCCCCGAGGACGCCACAGACGTCGAGCAGGAGTACATGCTCGACCGGAACAAGATCGGCGAGGAGGAGGGCGACGAGGAGGTCGAGGCCTGATGGGCCGGCACGAGTACTACGACGAGGACGGGGGACTCACCAAGGAGCAGTGCCCCCGGTGTGGCGACACGTTCCTCGGGGACCACGGCGACCGGCTCCACTGCGGGAAGTGCTCCTACACCGAGTGGAAGACCGACGAGTAGGGCGATGCGGGTCCTCGGCATCGAGGGCACCGCGTGGGCCGCCAGCGCCGCGGTGTACGACGACGCCTCGGACCCCGGCGCGGACGACGTCTTCATCGAAACCGACGCCTACCAGCCCGAGAGCGGCGGCATCCACCCGCGCGAGGCCGCCGAGCACATGCGCGGGGCCATCCCCGCTGTCGTCGGCCGGGCGATGGACGAGGCCCGCGAGCGCCACGAGGCCAAAGCCGGGACCGGGGACGACGGGGGCGAGGGCCCGCCGGTCGACGCCGTCGCGTTCTCGCGTGGGCCGGGGCTCGGCCCCTGCCTGCGCATCGTCGCGACGGCCGCCCGCGCGCTCGCCGGCGTTCTGGAAATCCCGCTCGTCGGCGTCAACCACATGGTCGCCCACCTCGAGATCGGTCGGCACCGCTCGGGGTTCGACGCGCCGGTCTGCCTGAACGCCAGCGGCGCGAACGCCCACCTGCTCGGCTTCCGGAACGACCGTTATCGGGTACTTGGCGAGACGATGGACACGGGCGTCGGCAACGCCATCGACAAGTTCACCCGCCACCTCGGCTGGTCCCACCCCGGCGGCCCGAAGGTCGAGCAAGCCGCAAAGGGCGGCGAGTACGTCGACCTTCCCTACGTCGTGAAGGGGATGGACTTCTCCTTCTCGGGCATCACGAGCGCGGCGAAGGAGGCGTACGACGACGGCGTCCCGGTCGAGGACGTCTGCTTCTCGCTCCAGGAGACGGTGTTCGCGATGTTGACGGAGGTCTCCGAGCGGGCGCTTTCACTCACTGACGCCGACGAACTGGTCCTCGGCGGCGGCGTGGGACAGAACGAGCGTCTGCGGGAGATGCTCCGCGAGATGTGTGCGGCCCGCGGCGCGTCGTTCCACGCGCCCGAACCCCGATTCCTCCGGGACAACGCCGGCATGATCGCCGTGCTGGGCGCGAAGATGTACGCCGCCGGCGACACCATCGAGATCGAGGACTCGCGGGTTCTGCCGGACTTCCGCCCCGACGAGGTGGCCGTGACCTGGCGGGAGGATGGGGGATCCACGAGGCGGCACCGAACCGACGACGGGTCGGTCCGTGGTGCCGAGGCGGTCGTCGAAATCGGCCCGGATCGGGCGACGAAGCGACGGCTCCCCAAGCCCTACCGGCATCCCGAACTGGACGGACGGTTGCGGCGCGAGCGCACCCGGAGTGAGGCACGGCTGACGAGCGAGGCCCGCCGGGAGGGGGTGCCGACGCCCGTCGTCCTCGACGTGGACGACGCCGAGGCCACGCTCACCCTCGAGACGGTCGGGGAGGCGGACCTCCGGGAATCGTTCACGGAGGGAGGAGTCCGCGACGTGGGCCGACATCTCGCGACGCTCCACCGGGCGGGGGTCGTCCACGGCGACCCCACGCCGCGGAACGCCCGCACCGCCCCCGAGCGGACCTATCTGATCGACTTCGGACTGGGGTACTACACCGACGACCGCGAGGACTTCGCGATGGACCTCCACGTCTTCGAGCAGTCGGTCGTGGGAACCGCGGACGGTCCCGAGCGGCTCCTCGAGGCGTTCGAGGCGGCCTACCGCGAGGCCGGCGACCCGGAGGTGCTCGACCGCCTGCGGGAGATCGAGGGACGCGGCCGGTACCGGTAGCCGAGAGCCCGGAACGGGAGCCGACGATCCGGGTTCGGGACGCGTGGGGAAACGACTTAACCGGACGCGTACTATGATCCGGGTATGGCAGACAAGCCCCAGTCCGGTGAACTGTTCGGCGTCCCGTACAACTTCGAACGGCCGTCGCTCGGACGGATGTTCTCCTCGTACTGGCAGCCCGGCGAGGGGATGGTCGTCGAGAAACCGTTCGGCATCGGCTATACGCTCAACCTCGCCAACTGGCGGTCGTGGGTCGCGCTGCTCGTGGTCGGCGGCCTGCTCTACCAGGAGCGCAAGTCCTCCCGCAGCAGCGAGGAATACGAGGAACCTGCCGACGAGCCCGTCGAGGTCGTCGTCGACGACTGATACGAGCGGGACGGAGACGACGCGCAAGCGAACGGCTCTTGTCGGCCTCGGCCGACCCTCCGGTATGCTCCGGTACGTGACGACCAACGAGGGGAAGGTCCGCGAGGCCCGCGAGTACCTCGAGCGCGTCGAGCCGCTCTCCTACGACTATACCGAGGTCCAGGCCGACGGCCTCGAGACGGTCGCGGCCCACGGCGCCCGCGAGGCGTTCCTCGCGGCCGGCGGCGAGGACCCGGTCATCGTCGACGACGCCGGGCTGTTCGTCGAGGCGTTCGACGGCTTTCCGGGGCCGTACTCGGCGTACGTCGAGGACACGCTCGGTGTCGAACTCGTGGGCCGCGTCGCCCGCGAGGCGGGTGCGACCGACGCCGCCTTCCGGTGTGTCATCGCCTACTGCGACGGCGAGCCGTTCGAGGCCACCCCCGAGCCCGTCGACCGCGGCGACCGGCGGGGGAAGGACCTCGCCGCAGCGGTCAGGGGCTCGGCGGCGACCGACGACACCGTCGCGGGCGGCGACCTCCCCGTGAAGCTGTTCGCCGGCCGGATCGCCGGGACCATCGTCGAGCCGCGTGGGGACGGGGGCTTCGGCTACGACCCCATCTTCGAGCACGGCGACCGGACGCTCGCGGAGATGAGCGCCGCAGAGAAGAACGCCATCTCCCACCGCGGGCGGGCACTCGCGAAGTTCGCGGAGTGGTATCGAACGCGAGCGTAGCGAGCCGAAACGTGTCCCTCGTGACGTACAGTCCGACGGTCCGACCTGTCCGACCGACAGTCACACGTCGGACGCGTCCGAGCGGTCTCCATGCAGGTCCGTCCCGCCACCCCCGAGGACGCTCTCGCCGTCTTCGCGCTCCACGTCGCCTCGATCCGGACGTTCGGGCCGGAGGGGTACGAACCCGGTCAGGTGAGAGTGTGGGCTCGGAAGGACCACGGCCCGGAGGGCTACCCGATAGCGGACGACGCCCACCACTTCGTGGTCGCCGAGCGCGAGGGGGTGGTGGCGGGGTTCGCCGACCTCGTCCCCGACTCGGCGGACGTCGACGCGGAGGGGGAGGTTCGGGCGGTCTACGTCCATCCCGAACACGCCGGTCGGGGCGTGGGGGCGGCGCTGCTCGCCGAACTGGAGGGGTACGCCCGCGGCGCCGGCCTCGATTCGCTCGAACTCTCCGCGTCGCTGAACGCCGTGGGGTTCTACGAACGGGCCGGCTACGTACGGGTCCGCGAGGACGCCCACGACACCGGCGGGGCGGCGTTGGAGGTCGTGGTGTTCCGCAAGGCGCTCTAAGCCCGTGGATCGCGGTCCGGACCGGGGTACTCCCCGTCGGCGACCGCCGGGTAGAGCCGCTCGGGGTCGAACAGCCGGGCGAACGCGCGCGGGTGCTTGACGCTCACGTCGACGTACTTCCGGAGCGTGGCCCCGGTCTTCGCGCTCCGGAGCCGCTCGTCGAACGAGAGCAGGTGGGCGGCCTCGCCGGCGTGGGCCGAGGCGAGCGCCGGGTGGTCCCCGGAGGTCTGCTCGACGCGAACGCACCATCGCTCCGTTTTCGCCCGCCAGTCGGTAGCCAGGGCACTGTCGGCGAGGTCGGCGACGACGGCCTCGGCGTCGTCGAGCAGTTCGTCGGTCGCGACGATCTCTACCCAGGAGTGGCGGCGGCCGTGGTCGAGCGCGTCTCGCGCGGCCCCGCCACAGAGCAGGTCGGCGGCGAGCACGTCCGCGTCGGCGACGATCCGGGCGGGGTCGGGCGACCCGGCCGGTCGCTCGCGCACGTCCGTCATCGACCCCCCCGGCACCGTGCGAGCGCCTCGCGGACCGTCGATTCTTCCACCTCGTGCGGTGCCGCCCGCTCGAACAGGTCCGCCCAGGTTGGCCCGTCCGCCCGCTCTCCGTCGGCGTCCTCCATGCCGACCCACCGTGGTCGAGGGGGTTAACGCCGACGCTCGTCCCGGAGGACGACGTCCGACCGGGGCGGGCGGTTCACGTCCGAATCCGCTCGAGGAACCACCACGCGCCCGCGCCGGCGAGGAACGCCACTCCGACGCTGACGAGCACCGAGAACCCGCCGATACCGAGCACGAGGGCGCGGTCGACGCCGGAGACGTCCCCGAACGCGACCCGTCCGAGGCCGGCGGCGACGACGAGCAGGAGGACGCCGAGCGCGGCCGTCGGGAAGCCGGTCCAGAGCCCGGCGACGAGCGCCGCGCCGGCGTAGCCGATCCCGAGGACGACGTTCGCGCCGCCGGTCCGGGCACCGAAGGCGTGCTTGCCGGCGAGACCGCCCGAACCGTGGCACATCGGCGCACCGCCCAGCGGGACGGCGAGGAGGTTCGTCACACCCATCGAGCGGGAGAGTTCGTCGGCGCTCACGTCCGCGCCGTAAAGGTCCTCGAGCAGGAGCGAGGTGGCGACGGCGGCGTTCCCGACGGTCATCGCCAGCTGTGCGGCCAGCCCGGAGAGCGCCCCGCGGGTGAGCGACGGATCGCCCGCGGGGAGCACCGAGAGCGCGGGGAACGAGACTGTCGGCGTCCCCGCCCGGAGGGCGACGGCGGTTCCGGCGGCGAGGACGGCCAGCGCCGCGAGCCGCCGCTCCACGACCGCGGCGAGGAGGGCGACGCCGAGGCCGGCGACGGCGACGACCGGGTCGGCGGCGGCGAGGTCCAGCCCCGCGCCGGCGAGCAGGAGCGCGACGCCGAGCTGGACGCCGCGGACGACCGGACGGCCGACGGCGGCCCTGACCCGTCCGATCAGGCCCGCCGAACCCGCGAGCAGGAGGACGCCCCCGGCGAGCAGTCCCGCCGCGACGAGTTCCCCGTAGGTGAGCGTCCCGGCGATGGCGAGCCCGACGAGGGCCTTCATCGGCTCGACGGAGAGGGGGAGGCCGTACCGGAACCCCCAGACGACCTGGAAGGCCCCGAACCCGAGGAGGACGTGCGCGAGCGAGGCGTCGGTGAGCGTGCCGAGTGCGATCACGAGCGGGAAAACCGTAACCGAATCACCTACCGCCCCGGTCAGCTCTCCGAACGTGAATCGGACGCCGCGGTCGTGGCTGTTCGGGAACGAAACGCCCATCATACCCCGGTTTCGTTCGAGTGTTCTTGAGCCTTTCCAGAAACCGATACCCGTTCTATCGTCGGGATGGGTAATCGAATTCAGTTACTCCGGTCGAGCCCGATCACGTGCTCTTCGGGGACGCGCACGCCGACCCGTTCGCCCCTCGCGGGCGGGTCGTCCGCGAACACGGTGACGGTGGTCCCGTCGCCATCGAGGGCGACCGTGACGCGCGTGGCGGCGTCCTCGCGGACGGTCCGGGTGACGGTCCCCGGGACTCCCTCCTCGGTCCCGACGAGTTCGACGTGTTCCGGACGGACGGCGACGGTCTCGGTGTGGTCGCTGGAGCCATCGAGTGCCGCTCCGGGAAGGCAGTTCGCGCCGACGAACGAGGCGACGAACGGCGTCGCCGGGCGGCCGAACACCGTCTCGACCGGCCCGGCTTGGACGACCCGGCCGTCGCACATCACGGCCACGCGGTCGGCGAGCGCTCGCGCCGTCGTCCGGTTGTGGGTGACTCCGACGGCCGTGACGTCCGCGAGCACGTCCGCGAGGTCGTCCCGGAGCCGCTCGCGGGTGGGGACGTCCAGCGCCGCGAGCGGCTCGTCGAGCAGCAGCGCCCGGGGACGGACGAGGAGCGAACGGGCGAGCGCGACGCGCTGTCGCTCACCCCCGGAGAGCGTCGGCGGGTAGCGGTCGGCGAGGCCGGCCACGCCGAGGCTCGCCAGGAGTTCGTCGGGGGCGCGCGTGTCGTCGTGGTAGCGCTCGCCGAACGCGACGTTCCCCCGGACGGTCATGTGCGGGAACAGCGCGTAGTCCTGGAAGACGAAGCCGAACTCCCGTTCCTCGGGTGGCGTGTCAGTGAGGTCGGTCCTGTCGAACGAGACGCGACCCTCGTGACTGTGGAACCCGCCGAGGGTCTCGAGCAGGAGTGTCTTGCCCGAGCCCGACGGCCCGAGGACGACGAGAGTCTCGCCGGCGGGCACCTCGAGGTCGGCCTCGACGGTGAACGGCTCCGCGCCGGGGGCCGTGAACCTCGCCAGGAGGTCGAACGCCAGGCTCACAGTATCCCACCCTCGTCGTAGGCGACGTACCGGACGAGCAGGAAGATCAGCGCCGAAAGCGCGAGGAGGACGGCCGCGACCGCACCGGACTCCTCCAGCGAACCGGAGATGTAGGTGTTGTAGATGAACACGGGCGCGTGCTGGTTCCGTACGACGCCGGTTCCGGGTACGAAGAACTCCACCGAATAGGCGACGACGGCGACGGCACCGAACTCGGAGACCGCGCGGGCCCACGCGAGCACGCCGCCGGTGAGGACGCCTCGCTTCGCGAGCGGGAGCGTCACCCGGACGAACGTCCCGATCCGGGAGGCGCCGTGGGCGCGGGCGGCGTACTCCAGGCGGGTGTCGACGGACTCGAACCCCTCCCGGACGCTGTTGACGGCGAACGGCGCACTCACGAACGTCATCGCCAGCACCATCCCGACGAGCGTGCCCAGCACGCTGAGTTCGGGGAACGCCCCGCCGCGGCCGAACCCGAACAGGACGACGATGCCCGCGACGGAGTGGGGTACCACGAGCGGGAGGTCGACGAGGCTCTCGACGAGGGCCCGTCCGGGGAAGCCCCGCGAGAGGAGGTAGGCCAGTGGCGTCCCGAACAGCAGCGCAAACACGGCCGCGAGCAGGGGGGCGTACACCGAGAGATAGAGCATCTCGTGGACTGCGGGGTCCGCGAGCTTCTCGAGGACGAGCCCGCCGTTGTTCAGCGCCTGGCGGGCGGCGAACAGCACCAGCGGGAACCCCACGGCCACGAGGAGGACCGACGCGAGCGTCGCCGCGACCAGTCCCTCCGGGCTGCCGTCGCGGACGGCGACCAGCGTGGCGGCCGAGAGGACGACGAACCCGACGTACCACGTGGGCCGGTCCAGCGCGACCGCCAGACCGAGCGCGAGCACGTGGACGACGACGACGGCCGCGACGCCGAGGGCGGTGCGGCCCCGACCGTCATCGACGGAGAAGCCGGCCCCCTCCCGGCGCGTCTCAGTAGTCATCTGACGTCGTGGGGTCGGCGGTGACTCGGTCCCTCACAGCTCCAGCGGCCCGAGCGAGGACTGCGCGTCGACGTTCGACATCACCCGGTCGGGGACCGCCGACCGGCCGCCCTCCGAGACGACCGCCGGGGTCACCGGGACGAGCCCCCTGTCCGCCAGTATCTCCCGACCCGGTCCGGTGATCATGAACTCGACCCACCGCGCCCCGGCCTCGGGGTTCCCCGCGACGCTCGGGACCGTGATACCGTAGGCGATGGGTGCGCCGGTGAACGTCCCGGCGTTCGTCTCGACCGCCGCCGTCGCGTAGTGCCGTGCGTACTCGCTGGTGGCCCTCGAGAGGTCCACCTCGGGCTGGAGGTCGACGAACGGGAGGTCCGAGGAGGCGGCGATGGACTGGTAGTAGAGGGCGTAGTCGAGTTCCCCCGACTCGAGCTGTCCCTCCAGGTTCGTCTCGGTCCCGGTCGGGACGGTGGAGTTGGCCCGGAGCGCCTCGTAGGTGGATTCGTCGTAGAGTCTCTCGCCCCGGAACGGCTCGGTGCCGAGCTGCTGGGCCATCACCGCCCGGTAGCCGCCGGGGTCGATTGCCGGGTCGGAGTGGCCGACGGTGACGCCGTCGCGGGCGAGCACCTCCCACCAGTCGTCCGTCGAGATATCGCCGGCGCCCGGGGAGTCCTCGCGGTACTGGATGGACATCGAGTTGGTCGTGAAGACCGCGTACCAGTCGCCGTAGTCGGGAACGATTCGGTTCCGGATGAGCCGGAAGTCCGACACCCCCAGGACGTCCGCCTCGCGGCCCTGTCCGGTGATCTTCTTCGTAGAGGCGACCGACCCCTTGGCCTCGCGGTTGACCTCGATGCCGGTCTCCGCCTCGAACTGCTCCTCCGCCGCGGAGAACGGGGGCGCGAGGCTCCCGGCGTGGAAGACGGTCATCGACCCCTTCGCGCCGCCGATCGCGCCGCCGGGGAGGACGGCAGTGCACCCTGCGGTCGCCGCGACGGCCGCGCCGACGGTACCGAGGAACCCCCGGCGCGAGACTCGTTGTTTCCACATAGATATAACGGTGGTCGGTGGCCTGGCATAACTGTTTTTCGCCCGGGCGCATCCCAGGGGGTATGGAGACCGAAGCGGGTTTCGAGGCGCGACTGCGGGCCGACGGCGTGACGTTCGGCGACCGGGACGCGGCGCTCCTGCGGGCGGTCGCCGAGGAGGGGTCGCTCAACGCCGCCGCCGGGGCGCTCGGGCGGTCCTACTCCCGCGCACACCAGCGACTCGTGGACCTGGAGGGTGCGTTCGGGCCGCTGGTCGAGCGGACCCGCGGCGGCGCGGGCGGCGGCGGGTCGACGCTGACCGACGGGGCGCGGGCGCTGCTGGGGCGGTACGACCGGCTCCGCGCGGAGTTCACCGGCGTCGCCGAGGCCGCCGAGACGGTGGTCGAGGGCCACGTCGTCGAGCGGACCGGCGAGCTCGCGGTCGTCGAAACCGAGGTCGGGCGGGTCCGCGCGCTCACGCCACCCGGCGCGGAGGCCGTACAGGTCGCCCTCCGGGCAGACGCGGTCACGCTCCACGCGCCCGACGACGCCCCACCCGCGGGCGGAACGAGCGCGCGCAACCGACTCGAGGGCACGGTGAGGTCGGTCGACTCCGGCGAGGCGGTCGCGACCGTCACGGTCGGCGTCGGAGGCGTGGTCCTCGCGGCGCTGGTGACCGTCGAGAGCGTCGGGCGGCTCGGACTCGCTCCGGGTGAGCCGGTGGTGGTGACGTTCAAGGCGACGGCGACACGTGCGGTCCGGCGGTAGTGGTGTGTCGTCGTGGCGCTCGGGTGTCGGGGTTCCGGAAACCTTTTATCCGGAAACGCGGTTAGATACTTTTGCAGGCGCGCTGGTAGTGTAGTGGTATCACGTGACCTTGCCATGGTCACAACCGGGGTTCAAATCCCCGCCAGCGCACTTCTGCCGCGACCTCCCGGCGAGCGCCGCGTAGCGTGTACTCGCCACGACGGGAGCGGGTGGATGCACCCGGGGATCTCATACGGACGGGGACTCCGCGGGGACCGCTACTTCGATGACGCCGGCACCTGGTCGAACCGATCACGACCCCGACGTCGACGGCATCTCCCAACATTTCGCGCTGTTCGAGGCGGAGACGCTCGAAATACTGGCACGCGACGAGGATCTCGACCTGTCGGTCACGGACCACTGGCGGAACGTTACCGCGCGTGGCATCGGGGCCGACCACCTGCTCGACGAGCGGTTCAGGATCGGCGACGCTGTCCGTGACAAGGGCCGTCGAGCGGACGGGGAGTGGATCAGCCGTCCGCCACGAGGTAGGTCCTCCCGCCGCGCCGCTCGAGGTGGACGGTGCCGCCGTCGGCGAACGCCTCGATGCGGTCCGCCCGCAGGTCCGAGACGTCGACGACGTGTCGGACGTCGCGCGCGACGTCCGTCGGTTCCGGCTCCGACTCGGTACGTATCGTGTCGACGTTCATACCCGTCGTTTCGTGCTACCCGATAATGAACGTCACCCACCCTGAGTGAAAGTGAAACAAGTCGGTAGAAGCCTCCTATATCCCGATAGACGGATTCCACCGGAACACTCCGGAGGGCTTTTTCTCACTGTGAAGTCGGGCGATACTTCTTATACCACCTCGGTCTAACCGGTTGGTATGGCACCCGTCCCGGGGAGACCAGAAAAGTCGGACGCGGAGCGCGACGGTGGCGTCACCGTCGAGATGCTGTACAGAGAGCTCTCGGGCGAGAACTCGTCCGTGGAGGAGCCCCAGTCGCCAGAACACCTGCTCGAGGCCGTCTCGGACGCACTGTTCCCCGAATCTCGCGTCGATCTCGACGAGTCCGTCGTCAAGGGGAACCTGGAGGCCGTCCTGCTCGCGCTCGTCGCCACGCAGGACCGCAACACCCACGGCAAGGGGCTCATGGAGACGCTCTCGACCTCGTTCGGCGCCGACTTCAGCCCCGGGACCGTCTACCCGTGTCTACACGACCTCGAGGACGACGGCTGTCTCGAGACCCGCGAACTCGTCCGCACGAAGGAGTACGCGATCCACGACGAAGGGCTCTCCCGGGACCAGATCGAGGCCGCGGCCCAGCAGCACCTCGCGCTCGGCGCGTTCCTGAAGCGAGTCTCGGACAACCTCTGAGGAAGCCCTTCTACGTTAACCCGTCCCGGATAGACACGTCTAAACCCCGCCGACCGGACCGACCCCGCATGCAGGTCCGTTCGACGGGAGGGGATCGGCGTGGCTGACGCGCTCGTGCTCGTCGGGCTGCTGCTCGTCGCGTTCGCAGGCGGCGCCTTCGGCGCAGCCCTGGGCGCGTACCCCGCCTTCGCACTCACCGGGTTCGTCGTCGTGGCTGGGGAGGCGGCGAGAGTGGCAGGTGGGGCGCAAGCGGGACCGGGAACGGTCGGCCCCGGAGCGCTCGGGACGGCCGCCGTCACCGCGAGCGTCGGCCTCGGGCCGGCGTTCGGCCCGCACGTCGTGTTCGGCGGCGGGGCGGCCGCCGCTGCCTACGCCTCCAGGAAGGGCTACCTCGACACCGGGTTCGACTACTACGAGGCGAAGAACGTCACCGACTCGCTGGGGGGCCGCGCGGACGTGCTGCTGGTCGGCGGCGCGTTCGGCGTCCTGGGTCTACTGCTCGCGGGACTCTCCGCCGGAACGCTCGGCTCGGCGGGTGACCTCCCCTGGCCGGGGGTACCGTGGGACCCGATCATGGCGAGTATCGTCCTCTCGGCGTTCCTCCACCGCCTCGCGTTCGGCTATCCGCTCGTCGGCAACGTCCGCGGGGATGTGCTCGACATGTCGCCGTACGAGCGCGGCGAGCGCCGCCGACCCGTCGCAGACCGGAGCGTGGACGAGGAGGGGAGCGGCGACGCGGAGGCGGGCAGCGGGGGTGTCGGGCCGGAGGCGGACGCGGCCGGCCGGTACGTCGTCGAGCCGTGGCTGCCACACCAGTCCGGGTGGGCGGGCGTGGCGGTGCTGGGCGCGGCGGTCGGCGTCTTCGGCGCGTTCGTCGCCTACGCCACCGGGAGCGCCCTCCTCGCGTTCGGGATCGCTGCCGCCTCGACGATACTCCTGAGCCTCGGCGTGGAGCGGGCGCCCGTGACCCACCACATGGCGCTCCCGGCGAGTGTCCTCGTCGTGGGGCTCGCGGGCGGGGCGTCCGACCCGTCGGCGGTCGCCGACGCGCTGGCGCTCCCGGTCGCGGTCGCCGCCGGGGCGGTCGCGGGGTCGGTCGCCGGGGTTGTCGGCGAACTCGCGGGGCGCGTGCTCTACGCCCACGCCGACACGCACCTCGACCCGCCCGCGGCGAGTATCGTCCTCACGAGCCTCCTGATCGGCCTGCTCGACGTCCTCGGGCTCGTCTCACAGACCGCGATTCCGGTGCCGTAGCGCCCGTCCCGCGCCGCGGTCCACGCGGTTCACGCAGGCGGCGAAGGCGTTCGGGTTCGCCCTGGTCATACTGTCGGGCATACCTACTCGGAGGTCATCGCCACACCGTGGCGGCGATGTCGTTCAGGGGCGTACGTCCGACAGTGTCAGTCGGTCCCAGCGACCGGGTTGAACTCGCCGTTGATGTCCCACTCGTGGATGCAGTGGGGGTTCCCGACCCGTCGCTCCCCGTCCTCGCGGGCGATGACCCAGTTCTCGATCGCCTCGTCCCAGACGTCCCGCCGGCCACAGACCGTACACGCCCGCTCGGTCGGGGGGACGATCTCTGCGTCCGCGCTCGCGTTCATGGCGCCCCCGAGGACCCGGAGCGACTTGAACGCCGCGGGGCGGACCGGACCCGGCACGGTTTCGGGGACCTCCGAACGCCACTCTACTATAGCCCCGAGCCCCTACCCGTGGTATGCGACGACGACGGGTCCTCGCCGCAGGCGTCGGCGTGGCCTCGGCCCTCTCGCTGGCCGGCTGTACCCTCGGGGCCGACGGCGGCGGCGAGTCCACGCCCGATCTCCTCCGGTTCCGTCCGACCGCGTTCGACGCCGGGGAGACCGTCCCGGACCGGTTCACCTGCGAGGCCGACGACGGGACGGGTGTCTCCCCGCCGTTCGCCGTCGAGAGCCTCCCCCCGCCGACCGAGGCCGTCGGACTCGTCGTCGAGTTCCCACGGAACGTCGGCTCGACGTTCACCCACTGGGTGCTCTGGAACGTCCCACCCGACGTGGGGACCGTCCCGGCCGGGCTCCCGACCGATCCGACGCTTCCCTCGCTCGGCGGGGCCAGACAGGGACGCAACGGGACTGGACGCGTCGGCTACGTCGGTCTCTGCCCGCCGCCGACCGGCCAGCCGGCGGAGTACTGGGTCACGCTGTACGCGCTCCGGCGCGAACTCGACGTCCCGGCCGGCGCGGGACGGGACGCGTTCGACGACGCGGTCGAGACAGCGACACTGGCGAGTCGACGGCTGACCGCCCGGTTCGGACGCGCGCCCCCGGGTGAGGGGAAAACCCCGACCCGGACGCCGCTCTCCTGATACGGACCGCCGCACCCGTTCTCACCGTGTGGGAACCGGGGACACATATTACATGGTGACACGAAAATCCCCGGGTATGATGGCCGACACCGACACCACCACCGAGCGCGGGAGGAGCATCGGTACCGAGACGACCGTCGACCCGGAGACCATCGGGCCGGAGGACACCGATGAGCCGGCGGAGGACGACCCGTTCGACGTCCCGACGCCCGGTGGGTTGCGCGGACTCGTCTGAACGGGACTGTGCGGTGTCCGGCGACGTCCGGCGGTGTCCGACGGAGTTCGCCCAACTATTTGTCCCACTCGCCCCTACCGGAGGTATGGGCTTTCACACGTTCGACGTCTCCCGTGCGGACGGGCTCGAGGACGAGTCGCGCTACCGGTACGTCTCCGTCGACGAACTGCTCGCGCTGTTCGACCCCGAGGGGGCCGTCGTCGCCGACCTCGGCTCCGGGACCGGCTTCTACACCGACGACGTCGCGCCGTACGCGGAGCGGGTGTACGCCGTCGACGTCCAGCCGGAGATGCACGACTACTACCGCTCGAAGGGAGTACCGGGGAACGTCGAGTTCGTCACCGCGGAGGTGTCCGACCTCCCGTTCGAGGACGGCGGCCTCGACGCCGTCTTCTCGACGATGACCTTCCACGAGTTCGCGGGAAGGGCGGCGCTCGCGGAGATCGCCCGCGTCCTCGCCGACGGCGGGCGGCTGGGCGTCGCCGACTGGACCGCCGCCGGGCTGAACGAGGCCGGTCCCCCGCTCGACGAGCGGTACGACCTGGCGGACGCCGTCGGGATGGCCGAGGCCGCCGGCCTCGCCGTCGAACACGGCGACGAGCGACGGGAGACGTTCGTGCTCCGTGCCCGGGCGTAGAATCGTACGTTCTACCAATTACGTCGATATTAATATAACTATTACACGCCAAAGGTGTCATAGGGTAAGCGTTTAACGAGCGAGGATGCCACACACGGTCATGCAGAACGGACTCGACCCGTACACGCCCGGAGAACCGCTGTACGAGTGCATGGACTGTGGCAGCCGGTCGACCGGCGGGACCGGCGGGACCTGCGAGAACTGCGATGGCACGCTGAAGAACATCGCCGTCCCGCAGGAGTAGCCACCGGACCGGCGCGTTCGGCTCGTGCTCCCTGCGGTCGCCTCCCGCCGCTCGCGGGTCACTTCTGTTCCCCGCTCGCGGTTCCGGGACGCGACCACAGGGAGCGTCCCGCTCACACCGACAGTCCGCGTATCTCCACCGTGTCGCCCTCCTCGACGCGTCCGATGACCCGGCCGTCGTCGGTCCGCTCCACCAGCGCCTCCGCGTCCCCGGGCGCGACGCTCGCGACGAACCCGGTCCCCATGTTGAACGTCCGGTGCATCTCCGCGTCGCTCACGTTCCCCTCGCGCTGGACGAACTCGAACACCGGTCCCGCCTCGAACGGATCCTCGATCCGGTACTCGAACCCGCCCATCCGCGAGAGGTTGGTCCAGCCGCCGCCGGTGACGTGTGCGCAGGCGTGCGTCTCGACCGCGTGGAGGGCCGGCAGGAGATCGGTGTAGATGCGGGTGGGTTCGAGCAGCACCTCGCCGATGCTCCTCGACCCGTCGCCGGGGAACGGATCGGTGTAGCCGTGCCGCTCCGTGACGGCCTTCCGGGCCAGGGTCAGCCCGTTCGAGTGGATGCCCGAGGACGGGAACCCCACGAGCAGGTCGCCCCCGCGGGCCTCCCCGTCGAACGGCTGATCCTTCTCCGCCAGTCCGGCACAAGTGCCGGCGAGGTCGAGCCCCTTCACGACCTCGGGCATGACGGCCGTCTCGCCGCCGAGCAGGTGGACGCCCGCGAGTTCGGCCCCCCGCGAGAGCCCCTCGCCGACCTGCTCGGCGACCGCGTCGTCCGGGTCGTCGACCGCGAGGTAGTCCACGAACGCGACCGGCGTGACCCCGGCCGCGACGAGGTCGTTCGCGTTCATCGCGATGCAGTCGATCCCGACGGTGGAGTAGTCCGAGAGCGCCTCCGCGACGAGCAGCTTCGTCCCGACGCCGTCGGCGGCGAGCGCGAGGTAGCGGTCGCCGATGTCGAGCAGGCCGGCGAAGTCGCCCTCGAACGCGCCGACGGCGGAGACCAGCGCCGCGGTCGCCCGCTCGCTGGCGTCGATGTCCACGCCCGCCTCGGCGTAGGTCATCCCCTCCCCGCTTTCGTCCGCCTCGCGCTCCTCGTCCGCTCCGGGATCCTCGGTCATGTCCGGGGGGCCGCGCGAGGCGGGCAAAAGGCCGTCGGTCGCTTCGCTCGCGCCTCCCTACTGCTCACGGCTCGCCACGCTCGCCGTTCGCACGTCCGGAGGCGCTCCCTTCGGTCGCGCCACCCTACTCCAAGAAGACGTGCCGTGGCTGATCCACGAGCACCTCACGGCCCCACTCGACCGTCTCGCGGAACTCGTCCGACCGGAAGAACGCCATCGCGTCCTCGCGCGAGCGCCACTGGCTGGCGATGAACATGTCGTTCTCGTCCTCGCGATTTACGAGCAGGCCGGTCTCGAGGTGACCGTCCATCCCCTCGAGGATCCCGCCGACCTCCTCGAACGTCTCGACGAACTCCTCGCGGTAGTCGGGCTCGACGGTGTAGAACATCCCCATCGTGCCGAACCCGGACTCCTCGCCGGCCCGCCCGACCACGCCGGGCAGGTCCGAGAGGTAGCCCGCGGCCGTCCCCGCGGCGTCGGCGGTGTCCCAGACGGAGACCACGGCGGCACGCGTACCGTCCTCGGCCTCGTAGACGGCAGTCGAGCGATGCGTGTCGTAGCGGTCGAACCCCCCGCGGAGGTCCTCGACCTCGGCCTCGAGTTCGTCGGGGTCGGCCTCCGAGTAGACCACGACGGCGTGGACGTCCTCGCCGTGGGGCCGGCCGCCGTAGACGCCGAGCTCCTCCAGCTCCTCGCGGACGTCCGGACTCCCGTGCTCCGCGTCAGCGTCGCCATCGTCGCCGTCGGCGGCGCCGTCGCCGTCGGCGTCCCGACCCCCGTCGCTGGATCCCTCCCCATCCACCTCGACCGGTGCCCCCTTCCCGGCCTCGACCCCGGTGAGGTCCGACAGGAAACCGCTGGCGGTGTTCGCCGCGCGCTCGTTCCTCCAGAGACTCACCACCATCGACCGGCCCGCCTCGGCCCGGGCCGTCGTGAGGACGTGCGTGTCGTAGTGCTCGAAGTTCGACCGGAGCCCGTCGACCTCCTCGACGAGCGCCTCGGCGTCCTCGGTGGCCGTGAACAGGAGGGCGTACCCCGTCTCCGGGTGCTCGGCGAGGTCGATGCCGACGCTCCCGAGCTCCCGGCGGAGTTCGGCAGGTTCGACCCCCTCGTGTGGCGGCTCGGCCGGACGGGAGGGTCGACCGCCGGAGTCCGTGTCGTCGCCGTCGTCGCGAGCGCCATCGGCGTCGTCGCCGTCGCTGCCGTCCTCGCCGTCGCCGCCGACGGCGACCGCCGACCGGGCGTGGGTCGCCGTCCGGTCGCCGTGACCGCTTTCGCTCCCGTGACCGGCACCCGTACCGACGGCCGCGTCGGCGTCCTCGCCCGTGGGGACGGTCTCGCCGGCCAGCAGCGCCGGGAGGTCCGTCGGCGGGAACCGCCTGCCGAAGTAGAACGGGCCGAACTCCGCGTAGCGCGAGGAGGAGGGGTCGAACCGCATCTCGTAGAGCAGGTGTTTGATCTCGGTGGGGTCGTCGGCGAACAGGGTGACGCCCCACTCGTAGTCGTCGAACCCGACGCTCCCGCTGATTATCTGGTTGACCTTCCCCGCGTACTCCCGGCCAATCTCGCCGTGGCCGGACATGAGCTCGGCGCGCTCCTCGAACGACAGGTCGTACCAGTTGTACTCGGGGTCCCGGCGCTTGTCCATCGGGTAGAAGCAGACGTGCTCGGCCTCCGGAAGGGTGGGGTAGAGCCGCGAGGCGAGGTAGTTCCTGGTGCCGGCGTCCTCTATCTCCTCGATGTCGTCGCCGACCTCCTCGCTCAGGTAGCCCGATATCTCGGTGACGGAGACGTACGAGGAGGCCCGCTCGGTGAACCCCGCGAAGGGTGTCGACTCGAACCGTCGCTCGGCGCGGTCGAGGGCGGCCATAGACGGCCGGAGGTGGAGGATCATCAGGTCCGCCTTGTGCCCGATGACCGAGAACGTCGCCGAGGCGCCCGCCTCGCCGTCGACGTCCTCGAGCGCCTCGTGTTCGCGGAGGTAGGCGACGCCGGCCGAGAGGGCCCGCTCGCGCTCGTGTTCGGGCGCCTCGCGCCAGGCGTCCCAGTCGATCCGGCGCAGGTCGTGGAGGACGTACCACCCCTCGTCGGTCCGGGGCGGGTCGCGTCGTGCAGCGTCCATGCTCGACGTTCGGTTCCCCGGGACATGGGGCTTTTCGTTCGCCCGACGTTCGACGGGCTCCCGGCGCTCCCCCGGCGATCCCGTTAACCGGCCGGTTACGGTCACGTAACCGGGTTTTCGGCGGTTTCGGACGCAACGACTAATGCCCGTGGCCCAGTACGGGGGGCCATGACGAAGCGACACGTCCACCTGCCTGCCGACGCCGAGGAGGGGCTCCAGGCGTTCATCGAGGCGGTCGACTCGCGGCTGTCGAGCGAGGAGGACACCTGCACGGTCGTCGAGGAGACGCTGGTCGACCTCCACGGCGACCGCGACGCCTACGACCGATGGCAGGCCGGCGAGCCCGTCTCGCCCGCCGAACGTGTCCGCCTCCAGGGGTACGATCCCTGCAACGCGACGCTCGAATCGGAGTACTACGCCGAGAAGAGCGAGGAGCGGTACGAGCAGTCGAAGTTCCTCCAGTGGCTCTGGCGGCAGTTCGACGCCACGCCGATGGCCGACAACGTCGAGTTCGCGCTCCGCTTCCGGCGGATGCTCGCCGATCACCTGTTCGAGGAGTGCGGGGAGAACTGCCGCTTCTTCAAGGGGGTCACGTTCTCCTACGGCCACAACGTCTCCGTCGGGGACAACGTCGTCGTCCACGACGACGTCCACCTCGACGACCGCGGCAAACTCACGATCGGCGACCGTGTTTCGGTCTCCGACGGCGTCCACGTCTACAGCCACGACCACGACATCGTCGACCAGACCGAGGTGGAGAACTACCACACGGTGATCGAGGACGACGTGCGGTTGACCTACGACGTGATGGTCCGCGCGGGGAGCCGTATCGGCGAGAACGCCGTCGTCGGCGCCCGCGGCGTCGTCCAGTCGGACGTCCCGGCCCACCACATCGCCGTCGGGATGCCCGCGAAGTCCATCGCGGTCAAGCCCGGCTGGGAGGACGTCGCCGAACCGGTCTCCGAGGAGATGCCCAACGAGCGCGAATCCCGGAAGCTCCCCTACGGCCTCCCCGAGGACCTCGACGTCTTCGACGAGTTCGACCGGGATCGCTATCCGCCCGGCGTGGAGTAGGCCGTATGCTCCGATCTATCCCTGGAGCTCGTAGAGGCGGACGTCGCCGTTCCCGGACGCCAGGGTGAGCAGCGGCCCACCGTCGCCGAGCCGGCCCCGGGCCCGTCTCGCGGAGACGCTCGCGCGGTCGAGTTCCACCTCGACGTCGAGGTCGCCGTTCGTCGTCGTGGCCCGCACGTCCCCGGTCACCGCCCGGACGACCGCGTCCCCGTTCGCCGTCTCGACCGATCCGACGGTTCCGCCGTCGGGCACCCGGACCGTCAGGTCGACGCTCGCGTTCCGGAACCCGTCCTCGTACGACGTCCGAACGACGAGGTCGCCGTCCTCGGGTTCTGACTCGACGGTTACGGCATCGAGGGCCTCCTGGGAGCGTCCGGCCTTCAGGAAATCCACGACGACGTCGGGGCCCGCGAACCCGACACAGCCGGCGACCCCGGCCGCGAGCGCGGTCGCACCGGTCGCGAGTACTCCCCTTCGGGTATGGGGGGTGGAGGGCGCGTCCATGCCCGATTCTGATCGTCGGCCGACAGAACGCTGTCGGGAGCCGTCGTCACCCGTCATCCCCGCTCGTCGAGGAGCTCGCGGGCGAGAAAGCCCAGCGCGCCGAGTCCAACCAGCGCGGCGAGCACGTCGAGGACCCCCATCCAGACGGGGAGGAACGGGACGAACCCCATCCAGCCCTCGACGGTGGCAGCGGTCGAGGCCAGGAGGCCGCCGGAGGCACGCCCGGTGAGGTCCCGACCGGAGGGGACGCCGTCCGGCTCCTCCTCGACGCCGAGCCGGTCGGCCTCGTAGACGATGCCCCGGGACTCCTTGATCTCGTAGCGCCAGACGACGCTCCCGTTCGGCCCCACCTCGAGGACGCGGAAGTTGCGCGAGTCGGTGATCAGCGTGTTCCCGTTGGGGAGCCGGTCGGCGTCGCGGGGCCACTGGAGCAGCTGGCCCGACCCGGTGCCGTCGTACCGCCAGACGATCTCCTCGGTCTCGGCGTCGATCTCGACGACCCGGTCGTTCTCCGAGTCGGCGATCAGGAGCGTCCCGTCGGACTCGATCCGCATCGGGTTGTGCTGTTCGTTCATCGTCCGGTGGCGGGTGGGCGCGCCGATCACGTCGACGATCTCGTTCGTCCCCGGGTCGACCTCGAGGACGACGTCGAAGTTCCGGATCGAGAGCTGGTAGTTCCCGTTCTCCAGCCGGTCGATGTCGTTCATGTGCGTCCAGTCCGCCTCGGGGCCCTGCCACCGGAACTCCTCGGCACTCCCCGCGGGGACGTGCTCCTCGAAGAACGGCGTCCCCTCGGCGATGTGCTCGGTGGCGTTCCACTGCCACGTAACCCGCCCCTCGCGGTCGACGGCGAACGCCCGGTCGTTGCCCATGTCGGCGATGGCCGTCTCGCCACTGGGGAGGCGGTCGGCGTCGTGGACCTCGTGGTGTTCGGGGAAGGCGTCCCACCAGGTGTACGACCAGACGACGGTCGTGTTCGGGTAGTCGAGTTCGACGACGCGGTTGTGGACACACCGGTCCCCGCCCGCCACCCGGTCCGGGCAGTCGTCGGTCTCGACGGTGGCGACGGAGGCGAGGACGTTCCCGTTGTCGAGGGCCTCGACGTCGAAGACGCGGCTGTTCGGCGGGTCGTACCGCCAGACGACCTCGCCGTCGGGGTTCACCACGATCGCCGTCCCGTTGTCGTTGCCGAACCAGCCCTTGGCCTGGATGCCGATCAGCGTGTCCCCGGGGTACGGGGTGGCGTCCTCCGAGCTCTCGGGGAGCGTCGTCCCCGGCGTGTGGGTGGCCGCCTGGACGCCGAGCAGCGAGCCCACGAGGAGGACGACAGCGAGGGGGACCACGACGCGGGCCGTCTCCATGACCGAGGCTACGGGGGGCTCCGCATATGTGTGACGGTACGATACGGCGTCGAGCCCACACGTCGGTCCCGAATCGCCACGGGGGCGTCGATACTTTCTGGGGCGTGGGCGTGACCCGGGGATGGTGTTCGGATAGCGACTCTCGGCCGACCCGATGGAGTGATCTCCCCGCTCCGAACACCACCGACTCAGGGCGTCGGCGGCTCGGGCGCCGGGGGCACGTGTCGTTTGTGCTCGCTACGCTCGTAGAGGTCGACGACCCGGTCCACTGCGGATTCGGGCACGCCGAGCGTCTCGACGGTCGCCGACCGCGAGAACGGCCCGTCGACGTGGAGCATCAGTACCGCATCGAGCGTGTCGTAGGTCAGCCCCATCTCGGCCTCGTCGGTCTGGCCCTCCCACATCTCCGCGCTCGGCGGCTTCGTCACAAGGTCCTCCGGAACGCCGACGTGGGCGGCCAGCTGGCGCACCTGGTACTTGTAGAGGTTGCCGATGGGGTTGCAGTCGACCGCCTGATCGCCGTACTTGGTGAAGTAGCCGGTGAGGGCCTCCGAGCGGTTGCCCGTCCCGAGGACGATCCGGTTCTCGGCGTTCCCGACGAAGTAGTTGAGCACGCCGCGCGTGCGGACCGCGACGTTCCCGAGTGCGGTCCGGAGCGGGTCCGTCTCGACGCGCTCCTCGAGGCGTTCGCCCTCCCCGGTCGGGTAGACCGCCTCGAACGCCTCGACGATTGGCTGGATCGCCACGACGTCGTACTCGATGCTCAGGTCCTCTGAGACCCGCTCGGCGTCGCTCATGTTCGCCTCGGTGTTGGCCTCGCTCGGCATCACCAGCCCGTGGACCGCGTCGGCCCCGAGCGCCTCGACGGCGAGGTGTGCCGTCAGCGTCGAGTCGATGCCGCCCGAGAGACCGATGACCGCCCCGTCGGCCCCGGCGTCCTCGACGACCGACGCGACGAAGTCGGTGATATGCGCCCGACGCTCCTCCAGTTCCGCCTCCGAGAGGCCGAGTTCCACCGGCAGGGACTCGGCGTCGAGGGCGTACACTCGTTCGCTCATGTCCGTCCGGTCGGCCCGGCCGGACAAAAGTCCCGCCCTATCGGGGAACGCTACGTTCAAGTGGACCGGTGGATTATCTTTCGAGCGAGCGCCGTTGATGAGCGCTTCTTCCGGAAGCGCGATTCGCGGGGCGAACGAGTGAAGCGAGTGAGCGCCGTTGGTCCAGTGGCAGGACATTAGCTTCCCAAGCTAATAGCCCGGGTTCGATTCCCGGACGGCGCATTTCTCGAACGTAGCTGTTTACCGACGTGACGGTGATCAGTGTCGACCTACGGATGCGAGGGAGTTCGGCCGTATGTTCTCACTACACGAACAAGACGGGGACGAGGAACAGGAGACCCTCGAAAACCGACTTGGCGAGGATTACGACTTCGCTAAGTCCCACATCGAGGGAGTTCACCTGTACCGTTCGGGAATCAATGTTCCCTGTCATACGGTCGTGCGTACCTATTTTCAGTAGTCTTCGGGAACATCGGCGTGTCGAGACCGATTCGACGGAATTCCGACCCGTGAAGCGGTAACTAATTCCGCACGACCGTATCAGACGAACAAACAAGACCAGCTCCAGCACGTGACCAAGGCGATCCTCCCTATCGTAGCGCCGCATCCACCGCCGTAGTCCGCACCTACTCGACGACGAGGATGAACGACGGAAGACACCGGTGCTCTCCGGACCGACACACCCCAGACTTTATCATTAATAGAAATGAATACTCACGAGACCGGGGCCTCGCGGGACAGGACTCGCCTTCGGGGGAACGACGTTCCCCGGTGCCACGGGCCACTGCTCGCGTTTCCGAGTAGTTATTCACGGGTAAAAATATGAAAATTTATATGGTAGGGGGACAGAGCGCAAGTAGCCGGCGCGAACCGGCTCTCTCCCCCGCAGGTGCTCGCCGCTCTCCCCCCCCCACTTCGCGGGCACCTGCAAGAGTACCCGTCGAGCGGAGCGACCGTCCTATCGGTCGTCCCGCCCGACGGTGTTCCCCCCGCGGACGACGTCGTAGCGCGCCGCGAGCGGGTAGCGCCACCCCATCCCGAACGCCCGCGGTGTGATCCGGAGCAGCGGGACCTCCTGCCAGCGCTTGTACTCCGAGCGGTGGAGCAGTTCGAGCACGCGGTCGACGACCGCGGGATCGTGGCCGGCGTCGACCAGCTCCTCGCGGTCGAGGCCGGCCTCCATGTAGTCCCGGACGACGGGGTCGACGGCGTCGTACGACGGGAGGTCGTCGGCGTCGGTCTGGTCCTCGCGGAGCTCGGCGGAAGGGGGACGCTCGATCACCCGCTCGGGAACGGGCGGACCGTCGAACCTCGGGTCGGGGTCGGCGTTCAGCCGGTCGGCCAGCGCGTACACCCGCTCCTTGAGACAGTCGCCGAGCGGCGCGAGCGCGCCGACCATGTCCCCGTAGAGGGTACAGTAGCCGACGGCCGATTCGGACTTGTTGTCCGGCGTGAGCACGAGCGCGCCGAACTCGTTCGAGAGCGCCATCAGGGTCGTTCCCCTGACTCTCGCCTGGACGTTCTCCTCGGTGATCCCCCGCTCGCGGTCGTCGAAGACCGGGCCGAGCGCGTCGAGGAACGCCGTGAACGGCTCCTCGATGGGGATCACCTCGAAGTCGATGCCCAGCGCCCCGGCCACCCGGCGGGCGTCCTCGGTCGAGGCGTCGCTGGTGTACCGGGCCGGCATCGCCACCCCGAGGACGTGCTCGGGCCCGAGCGCTTCGGCGGCGAGCGTCGTCGCCACCGAGGAGTCCACCCCCCCGGACATCCCCACGACGACGTCCTCGAACCCGGACTTGTGGAGGTAATCGCGGATGCCGGTCCGGATCGCCCGCCGGGCCAGTTCCGCCTCGTCCTCGACGTCGGCGGCGACCGGCCGGTCGGCGGGGTCCGGTTCCGAGCCGTCCAGCGGGACGTCCACGACGCGGAGGTCGGACTCGAACTCCGGCGAGCGCGCCCAGACGCTCCCGTCGGGACCGAGGACGAACGAGCGGCCGTCGAAGACCAGTTCGTCGTTCGCGCCGACCTGGTCGACGAACACTACGGGCAAGTCGTTCCGGCGGGCGTGCCCGGCGAACAGCGACTCGCGGAAGCGACCCTTCCCGACGTGGAACGGGCTGGCCGAGACGTTGAGGAGGAGGTCCGCGCTCGCCGCCGCCAGGTCGCCGAGCGGGTCGGCGTCGTAGCGCCGCACGCCCCCGGCGACCGTCTCGTTCCAGGCGTCCTCGCAGACCGACACCCCGACGGTCGCGCCGGCGACCTCGACGGTCGTCGGGGCCTCGCCGGGCTCGAAGTAGCGGTCCTCGTCGAACACGTCGTAGGTCGGGAGGAGCCGCTTGGCGCCGCGGGCGGCCACCGCGCCGTCGGCACAGACCGCGGCGACGTTGCGGAGCGGTCGACCGGGGCCCTCGTGGCGGTGGGGCGTCCCGACGACCAGCGCGGGACCGTCCGCGGTGAGCGCCGCGAGGTCAGAGAGCGCGTCCTCGCAGGCGTCGAGCAGCGTCTCGCGATGGAGGAGGTCACGCGGCGGATACCCGACCATCGACAGCTCCGACGTGACGACGAGATCCGCGCCGACCCCGGCAGCCTCCGTGTGTGCCGCGGCGATCAGGTCGCGGTTGCCGACGACGTCGCCGACGGTCGGGTTCAGCTGTGCGAGCGCGATTCGGATAGACGGTCGTTCGGTCATACAGGTTTCGTGTCCTCGCTCGTCTTCCATACCGGCATAGAAGCGTTCACTCGTGTTACTGTCCGGGCTCGAATATGCGTATCGGTCGTGTCATCCGGGGCCGGCGGCGTCCGTGGCCCCCGGGTCGAGCGCGTCCGCCGCGTCGGCCGGGTCGCCGTCGAGGAGCGAGCGCAGTTCGGCGGTCGCGGCGGCGTCGAACCGGAGCGGCCGGCGCCACCACGGCCCCGCCCCCGAGTCGGCAGAGAGCGCCGTGACCAGCCGGTTCGGGTCGGTCCCGCCCGTCGGCGCCGACAGCGGTACCGCCCGGTCGCAGAGGCCCGACGCCTCGGGGGCACCGCGGAGGAGCACCCGCGCGTCGAACGTCTCGCGCTTGACGTGGGCGTTGTTCGCGAACGGCGACCGCCTCTCGTCGTCGAGTTCCCGGTACGCCTCGCCGGTCAAGGGGTCGGTCGCGAGCCGGAACGTCCCCACGAGGTACGCACCCCACCGCGGGGGCTGCCAGTCCGGCGGGTCCGCATTCGCCGTCTCCAGCGTCGCGTAGAAGAGCGCGTAGTCGCCCGCCCGCAACTCGAGCAGTGGCCGGGCCTTCACCCCGAACGGGTCGCCGTAGGTGTACCGCTCGCAGGTCGGTAGCTCGGCGAACTCGGGATCCATGTGGACCGGCCGCTCGAGGGTCGACTCGGGGACCGCCATCGAGAGGTCGAGGTCGGCGTAGGTCGGGGCCGGTACCCGGGTGGGCTCTGACTCGGGGATGGGGACGAACTCGAAGGACCCGTCGGGGTGGACGGGCGCGCGGAACCCCGGTTCGTTCGTGTTCGCGCCGACGTTCACCGCCACCGCACAGCGGACCGTCGCGGTCAGCGTCCCCGCCTTCCGCCTCGGCGTCCCGGCGCTCGTCGCGCGTCACGCCTCCTCGACCACCACCCGGACCCGGTCGCCGTCCTGGAGGACGTACTCCTCCGGGCTCACCCGGTCCCCGTTCACCGTGACGCTCACGTCGTACCGATCACTCGAATCCCGGTAGGTCGTCCCCTCGTAGGTGACGCTCGTCCGGGTGGCGTCGAAGCCGAGCGACCCCATCGCGTAGTCGAGCGTGACGCCGGTCGCGTGGGCGTGCCACTGTGTCCCGTCGCCAGCCTCGAAGTGGAACCGGTCGTCGCGGAGCTGGTACTCGCTCCGCGAGAAGTCGACCCGCTCGCCGAGAACGACCATCTCGATGCTGCCGTGGTAGTGGGCACTCCCGGCCGGGCCGACGCTGCCGCTCGCTGTCCCGGAACCCCCGGCGAAGAACGTCACGTACGCAACGACGGCGACGGTGGCGCCGATGACGAGCGCGAGCGCGAGCGGCCCCACCGGCAGGCCCGACCCGCCCTCCTCGTCCGCGCCGACCCGCCGACGGTCGATCGGGCCGAGCTCGTCCGCGTGCTCGGCCCGGAGGTGGTTCACGTACGCCTGCTCCCCCTCGAACGACGCCCCGCAGTAGTCACACTCCTCCATGTTGCGTTCGTTACTCCCCAGGGGACGCCCGACGAACAAACACCTTGCGACGGTTCACCGACCGCCGATCCCGTCGCGCCGGGCGGAGAGCAGGTCGACGAACGCCTCGCGCTCGCGGGCCTCTCGCTCCTCGCGGTCGCCCGTTCCCCGGACCAGCCGCTTGAGCGCACCGAGCGCGACGGGGTCGTTCCCGGCGATCTCTTCGGCGACCGAACGTGGCTCCGTCGTGACCCGCTGGACGAGACCGATCCGCAGCGCCGTCTTCGCGTCGACGGTGCGGCCCGACAGCGAGAGGTCGAGCGCGTCGCCCGTCCCGACCACCTCGGGGAGCCTCGCGGTCCCGCCCCAGGCGCCGAAGAGCCCGAGCGAGACGCCGGTCTCCGCGAACGTCGCCCCAGGGGTCGCGACACGCAGGTCACACGCCAGCGCGAGTTCGACGCCGCCACCGCGAGCCGGCCCGTCGATCCCCGCCACGACGACGCTCTCGGCGTCCTCGATCGCCCGCATCGTCCGCTGGCCCCGGTCGACGAACGCCTCGATAGCCTCGGGCCCCTCGGCGGCGACCTCGCTCACCACGTCGAAGTCGGCGCCGGCGCTGAACGCCCCGCCCGCGCCCGTCAGGTAGACGACCGGCTGTGTCGCCCCCTCGACCGCCCGCTCGAGGTCGGCCAGGCCGTCGAGCGTGAGCGCGTTCCGGCGCTCGGGCCGGTCGAGCGTCACGACCCGGACGTCCTCGCGGTCCTCGGTCCGTATCATGGTCGAGGCTTTCGGGGGGTGGTGTTGAATCTGCCGCCACTGCCTTCCCGGCCGCTCGTCCGGGGCCGACGGCCACCGGCCGCCCGCCGTCCTCGTCTACGTGGGGTCCTCGAAGTGCCAGCGCCCACCGACCTTCAGCTCCCGCACGTAGCCGTCGGTCAGCGCGTCGCGGATCCCGTCGGGGTCGCGGCGTGGGAACTCCCGGCTCGAATCGGCCAGCTCGAGGACGGATTCGGCGTAGATCGCGGCGAGGGCCCGCAGGTCCCGCGGGTCGAGCTTGTCGAGCGTGTCGGCGTGGGTGTGACCCCAGCCACGCCCCTCGCCTTCGCGCTTCGAGCCGATCGTCACCGCGGGGATACCCCGCTCGACGAACGGCCAGGAGTCCGCGTGGGGGACGACCCCCTCGCTCACGGACAGCGGCGCGTCGTACCGGTCGGCGGCGGCCGAGAACGCCGCCTCCAGCCCCTCGAACCCGTGGGTCCGGACCCGCGGGTCCCGCGAGGAGCCCGCGCCGTCGACGTTCATCACCGCCTTCGGCGGTGCCTCGCCCGTCTCGGCGTGGTGGTAGGCCCCGTAGAGGCCGATTTCCTCCGACCCGAACGCGACCAGCCGGACCCTCGTGTCGAGGTCCTCCTCGACGAGGAGGAGGAGTCGACCGATCTCGGGGAGCAGGGCGCTCCCGACGCCGTTGTCCTCGGCGCCCTCCGCGATGTCGTGGGCGTCGACGTGCGCGGTGACCAGCACCTCCTCGTCCGTGTCGGGCCCGAGGACCGCGTGGGTGTTCACCGATTTCGTAGGAGCGTTCCGGCAGTCGACCGACAGCCCGACGGCCGCGTCGTCCCCGGCGTAGCGGGCGAGCCGCGCGCCGAGCTCCTTCGAGACGCCGACGGCGGGTATCGGCCCCGGGCGGTCGTGGTAGCCCACCTCGCCCGTCGGCGGGAGGTTCCCCGGGACGTGGTTGCGGAAGAGGAACCCGACGGCGCCGTGCTCGGCCGCGCTCGCGTACTTTTCCATCCGGTGGACCCACCGGTCGCCCTCGGCCATGTCGCTGCGGGCCATCGCCACGCAGCCCTCGACCTCGTCGCCGATATCCTCGGGCATCCCGTGCCCCAGGTCGACGATCGGCGCCTCGACCTCGCCCGCGGGCGTCCCCGGGAGCGCGACGACGTGGTGGTCGGCCGCCCACTCCCCGCGCCCCTCGACGGAGAGCGAGGAACCCCCGCGCCACCAGCCCGGAACCTCGAACAACTCGGTGTCGACCGCCCGGAGGCCGGCGTCCTCGAACGCCGCCTCGACGACGGCCGAACCCGCCCGCTCCCCCTCCTGGCCGGCCATCCGGTTGCCGACCTCGACGAGGTCGGTCAGGGTCTCCCATGCGTGCTCGCTCGTGAACGCGTCGCCGACGGCCGACTCGGGCAGTCGTGGCATTGGACGGCGCTCGACGGCCGGGAACAAAAGCCCGGGGGGGACCTGTCGCCGCGGTGTTTCGATGGAGCGGTACGGGATCGAGGTGGTACTGTAGGCGGTCTCCGCTACGTGTCTCGGACCTGTCGCCCGACGGCCTCGCAGAGCGTCGTACCGTGCGAGCACCGCAGCTAGTCGACGCGGCGCGCGAAAGAATGGAAGTCGGCGTGACCCCGTTAGGGGTGGTTGGTTACTCGTTGCGGCGGACGGCCAGCAGTGCGGCGCCGATGAGCGCGATGAGCGCGACGACGAGGCCGAAGCCGGCACCGTCACCCTGGGTGGGCGAGGGCGTCGGCGGCTCCGTCTCGGTCGGCGTCGGCTCTGCGGTCTCCGTCGGCGTCGGCTCTGCGGTCTCCGTCGGCGTCGGCTCCGCGGTCTGCGTCGCCGTCGGCGTCGGCTCCTCGACCGTCACTTCGGCCGGGTCGACGACAGCCGAGCCGTTGGCCGTGTACGGGCCGTCCTGGGCACCATCGGACGAGACGAAGTCGTACGCCTCGTTGTCGTTGGTGTCCTGGTGCGGCATCGCGATCAGCGTCCCGCTCTCCGTGATCGGGTCGTCCAGCGTGACGGTGATACCCGAACTCGAGCCGGGCTCGAGGTAGTCGGAGGTGCCCCGGACGCTACCGAACACGTCGCCGTCCTGGAGCGTCGAGTCGTGGATGGTCACGAAGCCACCCTCCGAGAGGCTGGCGGACGCGACACGGACTTCCTCGCCGCTCGTGCTCTGGTCGTTGAACGTCACGCTGGCCGTCGCTGCGGCCTGGACCCGACCGTCGACCTCGGGGTCGTTGTCGAAGTCCTGCGTGACGTCGAGCGTGAAGTTCTGACCGGCCGTGATGTTGTCGAAGTCCAGCGTCGCGGCGAAGGTGCCGTCGGGCTGGATCTCGGTGTCGTTGTCGATGAGGAACGCGCTAGCGCCCGTCGCCGACGCGGACACGGTTATCTCCGTACCGGGAGCGACGGTCGACGTCCCGGTGATCTGCTGACCGGGGGCCGCCCGCACGAGGACGAGGTCGTCCTCGTTCGTGTCGAACTCGAGCTCGTCGTCGACCACGCGGAACTGCGCGGTCGCGGTCTGGCGGTCGTTGCGCGGGACCAGGACCTTGTCCGGCTGCGGGTTCGGCGCAAGGTTGGCGGCGTCCCTGTCGTTCAGGGTCATGTTGGCCACGACGACGTCGTCGATCTCGAGGTCCGCACTCTGAGCGACGATCTCGTCGGAGTTGACCGCCATATAGACCGTGTTGTTCTGCCGGTCGACGACCACGCCGCGGTCACCGGCCGGGATGTCCGAGAGTTCGAAGGCGACCTGATCCGCGTTGGGCGCCTTCGAGTTCAGGGACTGGTAGAACGTGAAGTTGAGCACGCCCTGGCTCTCCAGCTCGTCGAACGCCTCGGCGCCGTTGGACGCGCTGGTGGAGGCGATCGTGTCGTTGATCGCGCCCTCCAGGCCGGAGGCCCGGAGCTGGAGGACGACGACGTCGTTGTTGGCGATGGTCGAGTCACGGGTCAGGTTACCGGCTGCCGCGTACTCGGCGATCGCTGCGCCGTCCTCGAGGTCACCGATCGAACCCCTCGGGGAGGTCCACGAACGGAGGTCGTTCGTCGAGCGCTCCCGCAGGTTGAGCGACGCGCGGTCGAGCTCCGCGCCCGTGACGCCGCCCTCGGTGACGTTCATCGTGTAGGCCGCCGCTGCGAGCGGACGGTTGAGCGCACCCGGACTGACCGAGTCGATTTCGTCGTCGTCGTCGTTCACGACGAACGAGCTGGCCTTGCCCGGTGCGTAGGTGTTGAACAGGACCGTCACCTCTCCGTCACCGCTGTCGTCGACCAGGTCGAGGGTCGCGAGGTAACCGACGTCCTCGCCACCGATGTTGAGGGTCGCCTCGTCGCGGTTCGCCATGTTGACCGTGATCCTGGCGACGTCACCGCGCTGGTCGGTGAACACGCCCCGGGCGAACTCGGCGTCACCAGTAACTTCGCTGACACTGATGGTGTCGGTCTCGTCCGAGATGTCGGTCGGGAGGTCGACGACCTCGATGGTGTAGCTGCCGTCGTCGCTGACGGTGAAGCTCTCCGTGGCCTCGCCGTCGCCACCGATCGTGGCCGTCACGTTGTTGTCCTCGTAGTCACCGCCCTCCTTCAGGCGGAACTCGACGTCGCGGTTGGCGACGTTCGAGGTGGCCGTGGCCTCGATCTCCACGTCACCGTCACTGACGAACGAGTAGTCCGTGTCGTCAGCCTCGATCGAGAGACCGAGGTTCCGAACACCCATCGAGACGTTCGATCCCGAGGTCTCGAACGTGACGTAGAACGTGCTACCGGTGGTCAGTTCGTTTATGTTACCCGTGTTGATCGTGCCCACGAGGCTGTTCGCGCCGGTCGACCGGGAGAGGAACGGGAACTCGCCGCCCTCCTTGATGTCGAAATCGGCGCCGGTCTCACCGGCGATAGCACCGGTGGAGTCCGTCAGGTTCGTGATGGCGATCCGCTCGCCCTTGAACACCTCGATGCTGTCGGTCCCACTCGGGTCCTCGATGGTGTTCGACGTCGTGATGACGTCGAACTCCTCCTCGTCGACACCGGGCTGCGTCACCGTGAGGGTCGGTTGCCCGTTGAGGTTCTCGTCGATGTCGAGGACGACGCGCCCCGACGAGTTGTCGGTGAGAGCACCGTTGACTCCCACATCGACGGTGCCGCCGGTTCGGTTCTCGACCGCGTACTCGAGACCCATACCGGAGACGTCACCGTCGAACACTATCTCTATGTGGTCTGTACCGCCCGGTGCTTCGAACTCCACCGGGTCCTGATCTACGTCAGGGACTTCCGCAGCGGCCGTTCCCGTGAACGCGACGGTAGCTCCGAAGACGGAGACCACCATCAGCATCGTCAGGAAGACGCTGCGTATCTTATCTCTTTTTCCTGTCATTGTTGATTGGTTCGCTGCGGCGACGGCACGTTTCCCGCACGCCCGACACGCACCGCGACCGGTGCGGGAGAGCCGGGACGGGTACTCCGTACTGTCACCATGGGTAGGGGTACGCTGCAAAGGACTACCGCTCGTTATAAATGCTTTGTGGTGAGGCGCGTCCCTTGCCACCCCCTGACGTGCCCGGAACCGACGGGTAGAGCCGGATTGTGACCGAATAACACACGTCGGCCGTCGGTGTGACGGGCGACGTACCGCCGTCTGACACGAGGGCGAGACGACGGGGGGTTACCCGCCCGGCGGAACGGGTCGCCGGTCGTCGAGCGATCGACCGTCGCTCAGCGCGTGACGACCTCGACCTCGTGGCCGTCGTTCGTCTTCGTGAACGCGTAGCGGTCGCCACAGGACTCGGGGTCGCGGTAGTCCTCGGCGTCCCGCTCCATCAGCGTCTCCCACGCCCCGTGGAGGTCCGAGGTCCGGACCGCGACGTGGCCCCACGCGTCGCCCATCTCGTAGCTCCGCCCGTCGTAGTTGTAGGTGAGCTCGACGCTCATCGCCTCCTCGGCGGCGTCCTCGGGCTTGAGGAAGTAGAGCGCGAACGAGTCGTGCTCCGAGCGCCGGAACAGCTCGTACTCCAGCTTCCGGGCGTACCAGCCGATAGCCCGATCGACGTCCTCCACCCGGAGCATCGTGTGGTCGAGCGAGTACGTCGCGCCGTGGTCCCGCTCGACGATCTCCACCTCGTGGCCGTCCGGGTCCGTCACGAACGCGTAGGAGCCGCCACAGGAGTCGGGGTCGCGGTAGTCCCCGACCCCCTTCTCCATCAGCTCGTCGTACGCCTCGTAGACGTCGTCCGTGCGGACGGCGATGTGTCCCCACGCGTCGCCCATCGTGTACGACCGGCCGTCGTGGTTGTAGGTGAGTTCGAGGAGCGCCCCGTCCTCGTGGACGTCCTCCGGCCCGAGGAAGACGTTCGTGAACGTGTCGGCCTCCCAGCGGCCCTTCTCCTCGTACTCCAGGTTCTCGGTGTACCAGTCCATCGCCGCGTCGAGGTCCTCGACGCGCATCATCGTGTGGTCAAGTGTAGCGTCCATACACCGTGATGCACTCGGGGACGACCGATAAATCATGCCGTCGCGGGGGACGGTGACGTGCGGACGAGAGAAACGAGAAGGGTTCTGCGGGTTGACATCCTCCCCGCGCTGAAGGGCGAGGATTCCCGACTGCCGTTGGGATACTGTGGTTTACGACGTTACGTGTTCTCGAGGTGCGTTTCTCCTTGATTCTCCGTAACACCGCCCCTTTCATACTGATTACTGCGATTCTTTACCGCCGTGACGATCTGTACCGGTGGTAGAAGCCTCTAGGCCGGCGTCTTTTGACACCATCGCTGGAAATAGTCGCAGTAATCACTATCAGTCCCACCCAACCCGGATGTCCAGTCGGCAAACACCCATCCGAACCCCGCTGCCGTGCTACTCCCGGTCCGGACTCACGGGCGCGAACAGCACGGTCCGGAGGTCGGGCCAGTAGAACCACCACGCGGCAGCGAGTGCGAGTACGGGTCCCACGGGGACAGGCAGATACGCGATCCGGTGGAGCACCGAGTAGGCCACCCCGAGGTGGGCCACGCTTGCGAGGACGAGGAGCCCCGCCGTGAGCCGCGGGCGTTCCCGTCCCCACGTCCCGGCGAGCGCACTCAGCAACGCTCCGAGGTAGAACAGGTACGACAGCGGCAGGAGTTCGGGGTTCCGGGGCAGGCCACCGCCACCCGCGAACCACGCGGGGAGGTCGACGAACGCGAGCGGGTCCGTGTTCACCACCCCGAACGGGAAGAACAGCGTCAGCTGGTCGCCGATGAACACGACGGTCCAGGGGACCGCCCCGAGCGCGAGGAGGGCGAACAGTCGCCGCCGTGGGGTGGAGTGGGCCATGCGGTCTCTCCGCTACTTCCGGGCCACGATGCGCAGGACGTCCTCGTCGGCGAGCTCGTGGCCCCGGCCGACCTGCTGTTCGTCGTGTTTCGCGCTCTCGCCCGTCACGCGCGCGAACTTGAACCGCTCGTCGAACGACCCGCCGAGCTTCTCCAGGGCGTCCTCGACCGTGTGCCGGCCCTCCCGCAACACGAGCGGCTCCTCGTAGTCGGTCCCCCTCCCGGGCTTGTCCATGTAGACCCGGATGAGCCCGAGCCGCTCCCAGAGCTTCTCTTTCAAACTATCGAGCCCGCGCTCCTCCTCGGCGCTGATGAACACCACCTCCGAGGGGTCGAGCCCCAGCTCCCGGAGCCGGTCGTCGACCCCCTCCTTGTAGTCGGGCTCGATCAGGTCCGCCTTGTTGACCGCGACCGCCGAGGGGAGGTACTCGCGGTTGTCCATCAGCGCGTCGACCAGCTCGTCGATGGTGAGCTCCTCGCGGATCGTGACGTCGGCGTTGACGTAGCCGTACTCCCGGAGGACGCCCTTGACGGTCTCGTCCTCGAGACCGACGTCGCCGCTGGTCGTCACCCTGATGCCGCCCTTGGCGCGCTTGGCGACGCTCACGCTCGGTGGGGTGGTGTCCAGCCGCACCTTGTTCGCGTACAGCTCCTCGCGCAGGCGGTCGTACTGCTCGACCTCGAACACGGAGAGCAGGAACAGCACGAGGTCCGCGGTCCGGACGACCGAGAGCACCGCTCTGCCCCCGCCGCGCCCGTCGGCGGCCCCCGAGATGAGCCCGGGGACGTCCAGCAGTTGGATGTTCGCCCCGCGGTACTCGAGCATCCCCGGGTGGACGGAGAGCGTGGTGAACTCGTACTCGCCGACCTCGCTCTCGGCGTTCGTGAGGGCGTTCAGGAGGGTGGACTTGCCGACGCTCGGGAACCCCACGAGCGCGACCGTCGCGTCGCCCGTCTTCTCCACGGCGTAGCCACCGCCGCCACCCGAACCGGACTGCTGGCGCTCCAGTTTCTCCTTCTTCTCGGCGAGCTTGGCCTTCAGCCGGCCGATGTGGTGTTCGGTGGACTTGTTGTAGGGGGTCTCGGCGATCTCCGTCTCGATCGCCTCGATCTCCTCCTTGAGCCCCATCGGTAGAGAATCGGCCGTCGTCACCGAAAAAGGTGTCCGTTCGCTCGCCCCCCTCTCGACTGCCCCCCCCGCGGGACGTGCCGGAACCGCCGGAAAGCGGTCGCTTATACGGCCACCGCCCGCAGGCGACACATGGGCAAGCGGAAGATCGCCTACACCCTCCTGCTCGTCGGCGTCACGTTCGTCGCGCTCCTCCACACCGCACTCGCGCTCGCCTTCGACACCGGGCTCGAGGCGATCGGCGTCCTCGTCGCCGGCCTGGGCGTGTTCGGCATCCTGTTCGTCAACGTCGGCATCCCGGACCCGCCCGAGGAGTCCGATCCCGACCCCGAGCCGGAAGACGCCGGAACCGGATCGGACTGATACGGACGGTTGTAACGATGTACCGGTGATCCCGCACCGGGTCAGCGATCACCGGTAAAGGACTACAGCCGTCCGTATGACCCCTCGAACGGATTCGCCACGCGTCGCGGCACTGTCCCGCGTATCCCGCTCGTGTCCGACCCCTCGCGTGACGGAACCGTATCGGGCGACGGTGATCGATTCACCGGCCGTCGCGACGGAGTGCGGACCGTCCCCGCACGGGGTTCGCAGAACGGGTCGCGACGAACCGAAGCCGAGGTCGCCGTCACGCTCCACGGGATGGGTCGGTCCGGGTCGCCAGGAGCCCCGTGGAGATCGGGGTCGTCACGCGGTTCCTCGCGAGGGGATCGGCCCGCCGTAGCGGTCGCCTTTTCCCCCGGACGCGCCAACCGCAGGTATGACCGTCCGGATGCTCGGCGACGCGGTGACCCGCGACCGGCGGAGCGACGCCCCCGCACTCCGGGCGTCGGGACGGGAGTACGACTACCGGCGGTTCTGCACGACCGCCTGGAAGACCGGGAACCTCCTCCGGAACGAGGGCGTCCGTTCGGGGATGTCCGTCGCCGTCGCCGACGACCCGGCGCCGGAGGCCGTCCTCTCGTTCTACGGTGCCGCGCTCCTCGGCGCGGTGGTCGGATTCGGTCCCGACGCGCTCTCCGACCGGACGAAGGCGCTCGTCGTTCCCACCACTGACCTCGGCGGCTACGACGCCGGGCCACGCACCCGAAAGATCGGCTACGGCGCCGAGCCGGCCGACCCGAGCGTCTCCTACTTCGAGCGGGACGTCTGGTCGGAGAACCCCACCGAGCCGCCCGACCGCGTCGAACCCGACGGCGCACTCCTCCGGACGCCCGACCGGACCTGGACCCACGGCGAGGCTCTCGACGCCGCGCGGTCGATCGCCGAGGACTGGGGGCTCGAACCCGGCGACGAGGTGGCCGTCCGGGCCTCGTTCACCCACCCGGGCACCGTCGCGGCGGGCCTCGTCGCGCCCGTCCTCGCCGGTGCCGTCGTCGTCCTCCCCGGCGAGGGCGAGGCGGGCGACTACGCGGTCGGGAGGGGTGGCCCGGAGTCGAGCATCGACCCCGAGGCGGTCACGTGACCGTCGGTTACGTCGCCCCCCGGAGCGGTTTCGACGCGTCGCGGCCCGGGCGTCCGGGATGGCCCCGTCTACCGCGCCTCCTCGATCCGGTCCAGCGCCCCGGGGTTCTCGATGCTGCTCATGTCCCCGAGGTCCTCGCCGGTGTAGGTCGCCTGGATGGCCCGCCGGATGATCTTCCCCGACTGGGTCTTGGGGAACTCGTCGACGAACAGCACCTCCCGCGGTCTGAACGGCTTGCCGAGCTCCTCGCCGACCTGCTCGCGGAGCGCCTCGCGGAGCGCCTCCGTCCCCTCGACGCCGTCCTCCAGGATGACGTAGGTGACGACCGCGGTCCCGGTCGTGTCGTCGGGGACGCCGACGGCGGCGGCTTGGTTCACCGCCTCGTGCTCGATGAGCGCCCCCTCGACCTCGGCGGGGCCGACCTTCCGGCCGGCGACGTTGAGCGCGTCGTCCGCCCGGCCGTGGAGGAACCAGAAGCCGTCCGCGTCCTTCTGGGCCCAGTCGCCGTGGTCCCACAGCGGCGGGTCCTCGAACGTCGACCAGTACTCCTCGATGTAGCGCTCGTCGCCCGACCACAGCGACTTCGTCATCGAGGGACAGGAGTCCCGGGCGACGAGGAACCCCCGTTCGCCCGTGTCGGCGACGGACTCCCCCTGCGAGTTCACGATGTCGATGTCCATTCCCAGTCCCGGGCCGCCGAGGGTACACGGCTTGAGCGAGCTGATCGGCATCGGCATCAGGAAGCAGCCACAGATCTCCGTCCCGCCCGAGATGTTGATTATCGGCGCCTCGCCCCCGCCGACGTTCTCGTAGAACCACAGCCAGGACTCGGGGTCCCAGGGCTCGCCGGTCGACCCCAGCAGTCGGAGCGAGGAGAGGTCGTGGCCCTCCAGCCAGTCGTCCCCGCGCTTGCGGAGCGCGCGGATGGCCGTCGGGGAGATACCGAACACCGTGAGGTCGTGCCGGTCGATCATCTCCCAGAACCGGTCGGGCTCCGGGTAGTCCGGCGCCCCCTCGTACATGAACACCGTGCCACCGAACGCGTGGTTGCCGATGAGCGTCCAGGGACCCATCATCCACCCGATGTCCGAGACCCAGAAGAACCGGTCGTGGTCCCTGTGGTCGAAGCCGAAGTGAATCTCCTTGGCACACTGCATCAGCGCGCCGGCGTGGGTGTGGACGATGCCCTTCGGCTTGCCCGTGGTGCCCGAGGAGTAGAGCAGCATCGACTCCTGGGCGGAGTCGAGATGCTTGGTCTCGTACTCGTCGGACGCGGGCGGGATCGCGTCGGCCCAGAACTCGTCGCGGCCGTCGGTCATCGGCGGCTCGGAGTCGGCCCACCGGCGGTAGACGAGGACCGAGCGGACGTCGTGGTCGGCCTCGGCGATGGCCTCGTCGGCGGCGTCCTTCAGCGTCATCCGGTCGCCGCGGCGGTAGAACCCGTCGGCGGTGAACAGCACGTCAACCTCGGGGTCCTCGAGCCGGGTGGCGGTGGCGTCGACGCCGAACCCCGAGAAGATGGGGACGGCGATTGCGCCGATCTTGAAACAGCCGTAGAGGATGGAGACGACCTCGGGGACCATCGGCATGTAGAGCCCGACGCGGTCGCCCGTCTCGACGCCCCGGGATTCGAGGTAGTTGGCCACCTTGTTCGACTCCCGCTTGAGTTCGTGGTAGGTGATCTCGCGGACCTCGCCGTCCTCGCCCTCCCAGATCAGCGCGACCCGGTTCCGGATCGGGGAGTCGCGGGCGGCGTGCCGGTCGACGGTGTTGTGCGCGACGTTGATCTCCCCGCCCGGATACCAGTCCGAGAACTGCGGGCCGTCGGTGTCGTCACGGACCGCGTCGTACTCCTCGTAGAACTCGATCCCGAGGTGGTCGACGATCTCGTCCCAGAACCAGTCGACTCCGGAGGCCTCGACGCCCTCGAGTTCGGTCGTGGTCCGCGCGATCAGTTCGTCGTAGTCCGCGACGCCGTGCTCCTGCATGAACCGCCAGACGTTGGTGGACTCCACGAACTCCCGGGAGGGCTCGTGGACCACATCGTCGAACTCCTCGAGTGACTCCATGGGAGGTACGTAACCACCCACCTGCAAGTAGTTTGTTGGGTCGTGCCCGGACCCCGTCGGCGTAATAAAACCTTTTCCGCACCGCTGCCTATCCGGAGGTATGTACGTCCGGGACGCACGCAACCGCGACGAGGCGTGGCTCCTCGACCACATCGAGGCGATGGGGCTCGACGAGACGGCCTTCCGCTCGCGGGACTACGTCATCGCGGTCGACGACGAGTCGAACACCCGGGCGGGGTTCGGACGGGTCCGCTACCACCCGAACCCGAGCGAGCCGGAGGTCGCAGAGCTGACGAGCATCGGCGTCCTCGACGGCTGGCGGGGTCAGGGCGTCGGCGCACACGTCATAGAGCGGCTCGTCGACACCGCGCGGATGGAGGGGTTCGACGAGGTGTACGCGCTGACGAGCGAGCACGAGTACCTCTCGCAGTTCGGGTTCGAGGGGGTCGACGCCGACGAACTGCCCGAACTCCTCCAGGAGCGCCTGACCGAGAAGCGGGAGAGCCTCGACCCCGAGGCCATCGGAATGGTCGTCGACAGCGAGGCGTTCCGGATGCCCGACGAACTGCGCGAGCGGTTCAAGGACGCCGCCGAAATCGTCGAGGAGCCCGAGGAAGAGCCCCGGGAGACCGCCGAGGACTTCGGCATCGACGCAGAGAACGCCACCTACAAGTACGACACCGGGCGCTGAACCGTCGGCGGGCGTCCGCGGGGCCCCCGCGCGTTCCGACCGGCGAACGGGAACGGGGAGGGGACCGAATCGCGGCGCTCTTGGTCCGGGCGGCCACAGTTGCTTCCATGGAGGAGCCCCGCGTCCGGACGCTACGGTTCCTCGCCCTGCAGGTCGTCGGCGCCGTCGCCGTGGTCCACCTCGTCGTCGGCGGGGAGACGCTCCTGGCGGTCCTCGCCCGCGGACTGCTCGGGACGTACCTCACCGAGTTCGTCGTCGCGGACCCGCGACCGCTGCTGTTCGTCGGCTCGGCGCTCGCCACGTTCGGGGGCATCGTGGCCGTCGCCCGCGGCCGGCTCGACCACCGCCGGGCGTACCTGCTCGGCATCGCCCTCCTCCTGGGGTACGTCCTCGGCTGGATCGCCTGGCACACCGTCCTCGACCACGGGCTCGCGCTCGGCGGCGGGACCCCGACGCCGACCCCGGACGGCCACAGCCACGGCGGCCTCCTCGAGACGCTCCGGTCGCACTACCTCGAGCCGCTCGTGGCGACGGTGACCGCCTCGACCGCCGGCACGCCCGGGACCGGACGAACGCTGCTGGGGGTGGTCTCGGCGTCGCTCGAACTGGTGGGAGTCGCCCTGCTGGCGACACTGCTACGGGTCGACCCCGCGGCCCGGCGCGAGGGGAGCCACAACCCCTTCGCCCGGGGAGGGGACAGCGACCCCGTCGCCGAGTCGGGCGGGGCGACGGCGACGGACCACGAGGGCGGACCCGAGGCCGAGCGCGAACGCGAGGGCGAGAGGGAGCCGGAACGCGTCGGTTGACTTCGCCTACGGGCGGCCGTCGCGTGCCGTCCTGGAGCCGTTGATATCGACGTACTGCTCGTACTCGACGGCGAACTCGGCGGCCGCGGCCGCGTCGAGCCGGCCGTACCCCGAGACGGGGTCGGGGCCGGGCCGACCGACGTCGGTCGCCGAGGTCCGGAGCACGGACCGGACGTCCCGCGGCGCGAACGAGGGGTTGTCGCCGACGAGGAGCGCGGCGGTCCCCGCGACGTACGGCGCGGCGTAGGAACTCCCCGCACCGGGCGAGGTCCCGGGGAGCGCGACGTCGTCCGCTGCGACCAGGTCGACGCCGAGCCGGTCCGTTCCGGCGACCGGGCCCCGCGAGCTGAACGCCGCGACGCTGCCGTTCCCGTCGAGCGCGCCGACGGTCAGCACGCCGGGGGCGGTCCCCGGCGCGGTGAGGCTCGTCCCCGGCGAGCGGTGTGTGAGCCCCCGACTGGCGAACAGGTCGAGCGTGTCCCCGTCGGTGGCGTTCGACGCCCGCACCGCGAGGTAGTACCGGCCGCGTGGCACCCGGGCGGCGAGGTGCTCGACCGGTTCGTCGTCGGCCGCCGTGCCCCTGTCGACCACCGCGTCGGTGCCCGGCTGATGGCGGTAGAGCAGCAGGTCGTAGTCGCTCCGGTTCCCGTCCGTCCCGTTCCAGTCGTCCCAGCGGAGCGTGGCGCTGACGGTCCCGCCGAACGGGGCGCCGCCCTCGAGGTAGTTGGCGGTCTCTCCCGGCGCGAACTCGACCCGCGTGGCTCCGCGGGCCGGGGCGTAGTGCCCCCGCCAGTGACGCCCGGCGTAGTTGCCCGCCGCCGCGACGAACACGACGTCGCGCGAGGCCGCGGCGGCGACCGAGGCGATCTCGCCGGAGCCGTCGCCGGGCTGGCCGAAGTAGGATCCCGCGTCGACGATCACGTCCGCGCCGGACTCGCGCAGCCAGGCGACCGCATCGCGGTACTCTCCCGGCGTGGTCGACCCCCCGACTGCGGCGAGATGGAGGTTCGCACCCGGGGCGGTATCGGCGACGACGCTCGCGACGGCCGTCCCGTGGACCCAGTCGCTCCCCTCGGCGTCGAACGAGCGGTAGGCCCCGACGCGGCCGGCGATCTCGGGATCGCTCACCCGGAACCCAGCGTCGACGACGCCGACGGTGACGTTCCGGCCCGTGACGCCCGCGAGCTGGAGCCGGTCGGCGCCGATCGCCGAGACGCCGGCGGCGACGTTCGCGTCCGGACGGGCCGAGAACGACCGGTCCGAGCGCAGTCGCGACCGCTCGATCCGGACCGCCTCGACCTGTTGGTCTTTAGATAGGTCGCGCACCGCCATCAGCGGGATGTACCCGCCGGCGATGTGTGCTCCCTCGCGGTCGTAGACGTTCCGGAGGTCGAACTGCGGGTGGTCGGGGGCCACGCCCCGTTTCATCCGGATCACCACGTACACCTCCCGTTCGACCGGGTCGGCCGGGACGGCGTCGCCGTCGCCGACGCCCACGAGTCGGTCCTCGAGCGACTCGATGGGGTCGGGCCCCGACCGCGTCGGCGTGGCCGGGGTATCGTCGGCCTGGAACCCCACGCTGATCGGAGCGAGAGGGGCGAGCGCGAGCGCGAGCGCCAGGACGAGCACCGGCGCCGTTCGATTCCTCATCGTCTCCCGGTCGCGGTATCCGAGCGGCTCGGTCCCACGCGGCTACCCGAGCCGCCGGACGAGGAGGACGGTCGCGAGCACGAGCAGGCCGCCGGCCAGGAAGACGGCTCCCGGCGGGAGGCCCGCCGCGCCCCCGGTCGCGCCGAGTCCCTGTCCGATACGGGGTATCTCGCCCGTGGCGGTGTCGGTGGCCGACGGGGTCACGAACGTCTGGACCAGCAGGCTCGCGAGGGCGAGCGTCGCCACGACAGGGGCGAACTGGCGCAGGGAGTCGAGCAGCCCCTCGCCGTCGTCCTGCCGGCCGACGAAGACGACCATCGGGTCCTCGGAGGGGGCGTAGACGTTCATCTCGCGCCCCTTCGAGGAGTACCGCGTGTCCGCGACGCGGACCAGCCCGGCGTCCTCGAGGTTCCCCAGGTGGTGTCGGGCGTTCTGCAGCGAGGTGTCGACTCGATCGGCCGTCTCGGATGCCGTCGCCGGTTCCTCGTGGAGGGCCGTCAGCACGTCCCTCGCGGTGTCACAGGCGATGGAGGAGAGGAGGTCCCCCGCCTCCTCGGAGTCCAACCAGAGCGTCCGAAGCTCCCCGCTCTGCTCCGCTCGCACCTCGGAGTCCGAGGGCAGGAGCTCTGACATTGGCGGACGTATGGCGGTATGAACATATATATTTGCGGATGCCGGGTCCGCGGATCCACCCACCGACGGATCCGTCGGTGAATGACCGTGCCTGACCGGAGCCGTACGGGAACGGTGGACGCTGGAGGGGTCGGCGGGAGAGCGGGCGGGGCGTCTACCCCTCGAGCTCCGCCCGGAGCAGTTCGTTCACCGTTCCGGGGTCGGCGCTCCCGCCCGTCAGCTGCATCACCTGGCCGACGAGGAAGTTGATGGCGCCGTCCTCGCCGGCGTAGTAGTCTTCGACGGCGTCGGGGTTCTCCTCGATGGCCTCGGTGACGGCCGTGGCGACCGCGTCGTCGTCGGTCTTGCCGAGGCCCTCGCGCTCGACCACCTCGTCGGGGCCGAGCCCCTCGTCGAGCATCGTCCGGAGGACGACCTCCTCGGCGTTCTTCGTCGTGATCTCCTCCTCGGCGACGAGTTCCACCAGCCGAGAGAACTCGTCGAGGCGGCCCGAGACGTCCGTTATCTCCATGTCGCGGTAGTTGAGTTCGCCGAGCAGGCGGTCGGCGACCCACGACGCCGCCAGATCGGGGTCGAACCGGTCGGCGACGTCCTCGTAGAAGTCCGCGACCTGCTTCGTGGAGGTGAGCTTCGAGGCCGCCTCCGCCGAGAGACCGTACTCCTCCCTGAATCGCTCGCGCCGCGCTCCGGGGAGTTCGGGGATCGGGATCCGCGCCTTCCAGTCCGAGACCCTGAGCGGGGGGAGGTCGGCCTCGCGGAAGTAGCGGTAGTCCTTCTCCGCCTCCTTCGAGCGCATCGAGAGGGTGACGCCCTTTCCCTCGTCCCAGTGGCGGGTCTCCTGTTCGACCGCGCGACCCCGCTGGAGGGCGTTCTTCTGTCGGGTCTGCTCGTAGGCCAGCGCCTTCTCCGCGCCCCTGTGACTCGAGATGTTCTTCACCTCCGTCCGGTTGGCGGACGCGAGGGTCTCAGTGGAGATGGCGCCGTCCTCGCCGATCTCGTCGGTAGGGACCATCGAGAGGTTCGCGTCTACGCGCAGGGAGCCATCTCTCGACGAATCGAACACGGCGAGGTACTCGAGGACCTCCTCCAGTTTCGCGAGGAACGCCCGCACCTCCGAGGGCGAGCGGAAGTCGGGCGCGGTGACGATCTCCATCAGCGGCGTCCCCGCGCGGTTGTAGTCCACGAGCGTGTAGTCGGCGGTGTCGATGCCGCCGCCGACGTGCTGGAGACTGCCGGGGTCCTCCTCCAGGTGCGCCCGTTCGATTCGAACCGTCCGGCGGGTGCCCTCGACGGAGAACTCGAGCTTGCCGTCGGCACACAGCGGCGCGTCGTACTGGGTGATCTGGAAGTTCTTCGGCAGGTCGGGGTAGTAGTAGTTCTTCCGGTGGAACGCGGTCTCCTCGGGGATGTCGGCGTCGATGGCCTTCCCCACCTTGACGGCCGCCTCGACGGCCGCCTCGTTGAGGACGGGAAGCGCCCCCGGCAGGCCGAGACAGACGGGGCAGGTCCGCGTGTTGGGCGCCTCGTCCTCGACGGCCTCGGTCGAACAGCCACAGAAGACCTTCGTGTCCGTCTCGAGCTGGACGTGGACCTCGAGCCCGATGACGGTCGCGAGGTCGCGCGCGGTCGCCTGTGCGGTCATTACCGGTAGATTACTGCGCCCGTGGGGTAAAGCGTATCGGGAGCGGCCGAGCGTGGAGGGGCCGTCGGGGTCGAACGACGTATCACCCCTGCATGACCCGCTGTATCTCCTCGTCGCGCATCAGCGGCTCGGGGTCGCCCGACGCGAGGATCTCCCCCCGCTCGATGACGTACATCCGGTCGACGATCTCGGGGACGTGGCTGGCGTTCGACTCGGCGATCAGCACCGAGATCCCGCGCTCGTTGATCGCCTTGATGTACGCCTTGAGGTTCTCGACGACGATGGGCGCAAGTCCCTCGAGGGGCTCGTCGAGCAACAGCAGGTCGGGCCGGAGCGCGAGCGCGCGACCGATCGCCGCCATCTTCCCCTCGCCGCCGCTGAGGTTCTGGACCTTCGCGTTCCGGCGCTCGTCGAGCTCGTCGAACAGCTCGAATATCTCGGCGACGACCGCGTCCTCGTCGTCGATACCGCGGTCGGCGCCGGACGTCCATATCGGCATCCGGACGTTCTCCTCGACGGTCATCCCCGTGAACAGCCCGCGGTCCTCCGGCTGGTAGCCGATCCCGCGCTTGGGGATCAGGTCCGCGTCGAGGTCGGTGATGTCCTCGCCGTCGAACTCGACCGTCCCGGCGAGCTTCTCCGCGGCTCCCATGACCGCCCGGAACGTGGTCGTCTTGCCGGCGCCGTTGCGCCCGATGAGCCCGACCGCCTCCCCGCGGCCGACCTCGAGGTCGATGCCGTAGGTCGCCTGGAACCCCTCGACCGCGGCGTCGAGCCCCGAGATGCGCAACAGCGGATGGCCGGCGGGGTCGGCGGCGTCGCTCATTCGGTCACCCCCAGGAGGACCCGCCTGAGCTCGTCGTCGGTCTCGAGCACGTCGGGGTCGCCCTGTGCGAGCACCGACCCGTCCTGTAGCGCCACGAGCCGGTCGGCGTAGGTGGCGACGATGTCCATGTCGTGCTCGATGGTGACCGTCGTCACGCCTTGCTCCCGGCTCACGTCGACGACCGTCTCGATGACGTACTCCTTCTCGCGGGTGCTGACACCCGAGGTCGGCTCGTCGAGCAGCAGGTAGTCCGGGTCCATCCCGAACGACATGGCGACGTCGAGCAGCTTCCGGTCGCCGTGCGGGAGCTCCTCGGCGACCGCGTGCTCTGCGTCCTCGAGCCGGAAGTCCGCGAGCAGTCCGTCGACCGTCGACTCGACGGCCTCGTGCTCGTCATCGAGGCTCAGCATACTCCCGGTGAGGTCGTGCTGGGAGAGCACGGCCGTCCGGAGGTTCCCCCGGACGGTCATCTCCTCGAAGATGTGGACGATCTGGAAGCTGCGGACCAGCCCCCGGTGGACCCGCTCGTGGGGGGCCATCCCGGTGACGTCCTCGCCGTCCATGACGACGGCGCCCTCGTCGGGGTCGAGCAGGCCGGTCAGCAGGTTGACGAGCGTCGTCTTGCCGGCCCCGTTCGGCCCGACGATGAACACCATCTCGCCGGCCTCGCGGCCGAACTCTAGCGATACGTCGTCCGTGGCGGTCAGGGTACCGAACCGTTTGGTGAGGTTTCTGGCTTCGAGCATCTCAACGCATCCCCAGGAGCTGTCGCATGCTGTGTGCCGAGTCGGCCGCGCGGCGGCGGAGCAGCGGGCCGATGTTCGCTATCCATCTGCCGAGGACCGTCGGGTCCTCGCGTACCGCCCTCGCCGCGGCGTACATCTCGCTCCTCGAGCCGATGATCCCCCGCGGGAGGAAGTAGACGACCGCGAGCAGGATCACCCCCGCCAGCGCGTTCTGGAACTCCGTGACGAACCGCGCCAGGTCGAGCACGTACACCAGCACGAGCCCTCCGACCAGCGGGCCGAGCAGCGTGTTGAACCCGCCGAGGATCGCCATGAACAGGATCTCCCCGGAGACGAAGATGAACAGGGTCGGCTCCGGCCGGACGTGGAGTTCGAGCAGCGCGAACAGCCCGCCGGCGAGCCCGCCGTAGACCGCCGACATCGTGAACACGATCCAGACGTACCGCTCGACCGGGATGCCGATGAACCGCGCGCGGGTCCGGTCCTGTCCGATGGCGTCTAGCGCCCGACCGAACGGGGAGCGCACGATACGGAACGTGACGAGAAGCAACACCAGCAACAGCACGACGCTGATGTAGTAGTTGAGGAGACCGGCCACCTCCGAGGAGAACTCGATCCCGGCCAACAGCGGCCGGTTGGCGCTCGCCGGCCGGACCGCCACCCCGTCGTTGTAGTTGAAGAACCCGCTCCCGAGGACGAGCGCGAACAGGACGCCGTTGAACGCCAGCGTCAGCAGCGAAAAGTAGATATCGAGGTAGCCCGAGACGAGGTAGCCGATCGCGAGCCCCAGCAGGGTCGACACGACGACCGCGCCGACGATCAGCACGCTCGTGTGCGGGACGTTGTACGTGGAGGCGAGTATCGCGGCGGTGTACGCTCCGGCGCCGAAGAAGGCCGCGTGGCCGAACGAGACCAGCTGCGTGTGACGCAGGACGAGGTTGAGCCCGATCGCTGCGATCCCGAACAGCAGCCCCTTGCGGAACGTCCGGAACGACAGGGACGTGTTCGCGGCGATGTCGGGGAGGAACACGAGGAACGCGAGCCCGGCGAGCGCGACCAGCAGCTGCCGGGGTGAGAGCACGAGGCCCTTCATCACCCGCAGGTGGCGGGTGCCGTCCCGGTCGACGAGGAACCGCCCGTCGCCGGCCATCAGGTCTCACCCCACGTCCCGTAGAGCCCCTGGGGCTTGATCAGCAGGACGATCGCCATGAGGGCGAACGGCGCCGCCAGCTCGACCGGCGGGTAGACGACCGTGGCCAGCCGGCTCGTGACGCCCACGAGCATCGCGGCGACGAACGCCCCCTGGATGCTGCCGAGCCCGCCGATGACGATGACGACGAACGAGAGCACGAGCGGGTTGACCCCCATCGTCAGCGACGTCGATATCGGCGGGATGGCCATCGCCCCGGCGAAGCCGGCGAGGAACGCCCCGAGCGCGAACACGATGGTGAACGTCCGGCTGGTGTTGACGCCGATCGCGGTCGCCATCTCGCGGTTGATCGCCGTCGCGCGGATGATGCGGCCGGTCTTCGTCCGGTCGAAGAACCAGATCAGGAGGGCGAAGACGACGACCCCCACGACGACGACGATCATGTTGTACGAGGGGTACTGGAACCCGATCAGTTCGGTCGTCGAGAGCTCGTTGATGCCGGAGTAGACCCCGTCGGCCCGCGTCGGCAGTCGCCCCCAGATACCCTTCATGAGGTCGATGATGATGTTCAGCAGCGCGAACGTCAGCAGCAGCTCGTACACCTCGTGGCGGCCGTACACCGGACGGACGAAGACGGACTCGATGATGGCCCCGACCGGTATCAGCACCGCGGCCGACAGCAGCGCACCCGCGAAGATGACGAGCAGGAACACCAGCGCCGAGGACGTGTCGACCGGGGCCGGCGCTATCGACCCGCTGAGGAAGCCGTAGATCGAGACCGCGGTGTAGGCGCCGAAGGCGTACAGCTCGCCGTGGGCGAGGTTGAGCACGTCGAGCACGCCGAGGATCACCGTCAGCCCGGTGGCGATCATGAACAGGATGGCCCCGAAGAAGAGCCCGTTCAGCGTCTGCTCTACGAGCCCGCCGAACTGCGCGGGGACCAGGAGTTCCATCACGGTCCGGTCCCCCCGGGGAACGGCGACGAGCGGGCAGCCGACCCGTATCCGACAGTGGCGGGAGTCGTTCGTGGCATGGGTAAGTGGTTGGTGACGTCCGGTTCCCCTACCAGCTGTCGATCCAGTCGAGGGTGTTCTGCCGTCCCGGCGGGGAGACCTCGGCCGGACGGTAGACGTGCATGTCCTCCATCACCATCACGTCGTACTCGTCGCTCCACTCGAGCCGCCCCGAGTGGTGGGGCCGCATCTGCTGGTTCCAGTCGGTCATCATGTGGTACCCCGCGGGCGTGTACCAGGCGTGGCCCTTCAGCGCCTGTGCGATCTCCTCCTGTTCCGGCCAGCGACCGAGCTGGTCGACGGCCTTCTCGACGGCCGTGGCCCACGCGGTCACGGCGCCGTAGCCGTCCATGATGGCGTGGAAGATCGTCTGCCGGTCGCCCTCGCCGCGCTCCCAGGCCGCCTCGGCCAGCTCGATACCGGGCGCCCACCGGTTCTCCGGAGGGTGCGACCAGTGCCAGTTCCGGTCGCCCACGTAGACGTCGGTTCCGATCGACTCGATCATGTCCCGGGTTATCTGCGGGGCGTAGGTGACCGTCGCCGAGACCAGGCCGACGTCCTCGAAGGTGCCGTTGCTGATACCCTGCTCGTACATCAGGGTCGCGTCGCCACCCCACAGCGACGAGAACAGGACGTCCGGCTGCGCCTCCTTGACCGACGAGACGTGCGTCGACAGGTCGCTCGCCCCCAGCTCGGGGAACCCGCTGTAGGCGACCTCGGCACCGGTCAGCTTCTGGATGGCCGCCGTGAAGATCTCCATCTCGTCCTGGCCGAAGGCGTAGTTCTGGTTGATCCCCGCGACGGTGTCGATGTTGTCGGCCCCGAGCTGGTCGACCGCGGTGAACGCCGCCGCGACCGTCTCCAGCGCGTCGTGGTTCTGTGCCCGGAACGTGTAGGTCGGGTCCGTGACCGTCTCCTCGAACAGGGCGGTCGTGGTGCCCGCGAGCGCGACGTTGACGACGCCGCCGTCCTCGATGTTCGGCGCCATGGCGAGGTGTCCACCGCTCGACCGCGGGCCGAACGTGACGTCCTTGCCGGCCTCGATGAACGCGTTGTGGTTCTCGACCTGGTTGGATCCCTCGTGGACCACCTCGAGCTCCATCTCCCGGCCGGCGATCCCCCCGGCCTCGTTGATCCGGTCGACGGCGATCCGGGCACCGCGGACCCCGAGGACGCCCAGCACCGCGGCCGGTCCCTCGGTGAAGTCCTGCAGTCCAGCCTGGATCGGCTCGTCGGGGATCTCCCCCTCGTCGACCTGGCCCTGGGGGCCGTCGTCGCCGGAGAGCAGCTGCGAGCAGCCGGCGAGGGCGGCAGCGACCGACCCGCCGCCGGCGGTCATGACGTCGCGTCTACTGATACCGTGCGAACCGTTTTCTGGCGCCATGGCACGTTCGCTTCTCGAGGAAGTAAATAACTTTTCAAAGAACAGTGGCACGACGTCGGGTGTCTTCGAGTGACGGCAGCGCCACACCGGCTCCCGCGCTCGGGGGGAACGGCCGTATACCGTCGGACAGAACGGTTGATACTCTTGACCGGGGATACGCCACCGGTCGAATCTATCAAAGCCTCTGTCAGACGGTATAGTCCACCGGGGTGCCTCTCCTGTCGGCCGCACCTGAATCTTCGGCTGGCTACGACGATCACTATCTCGCGCCGTGTGCGACCTCCCGAAACCTCGAGACGAAACCACCCGAACCCCCGGCCGGCACCTATCAGGTTCGGTGTCAATGTCTGACGCAGGTTTATGAGTGGGGAGGCCCGTCGACTCCGTATGAGCGGCAACCGCGTGGAGGAGCTCGAGGCGCGAGTGCGCGAGCTACAGGCCACCGTCGACGGGCTGACCGACGAACTGCTCGAGACGAAAGAGCGCCTCCGGGCCATAGAGGAGGCGGTCGACCCCGAGCTCGACATGGACATCATCGAGGGCCAGCCGCCGTCGAGCCCGGAGACCCAGACCAACGAGGGCGGCGCGGGTGGGTCGACCGGACGGGCCGACGGCGGGACCGATACCGCCTCAGCCGACGGGGATAAGACCGACCAGGGCGAGGACGGGGACACGGACTCCGCGGACGACATCATCGTCGCCTGACCGCGGGGCCCACCACGAGCGCCCCCATGCACATAAAAGAGCTCGTCCTGGACGACTTCAAGAGCTTCGGCCGAAAGACCAGAATCCCGTTCTACGACGATTTCACCACCATCAGCGGCCCGAACGGCTCGGGCAAGTCGAACATCATCGACGCGGTGCTGTTCGCGCTCGGGCTCGCCCGCACGTCGGGCATCCGGGCGGAGAAACTCACCGACCTCATCTACAACCCCGGCCACGAGGACGAGGACCGAAAGATCGACGGCGAGCGCGAGGCGTCCGTCGAGGTGGTACTGGACAACGCCGACCGCACGCTCGAGCGGACGCAGGTCGTGAGCGCCGCGGGCACCGACAAGGTTGGCGACGTCGACGAGATAACGATCAAGCGCCGCGTGAAGCAGACCGACGAGGACACGTACTACTCCTACTACTATCTGAACGGTCGCTCGGTGAACCTCTCGGACATCCGCGATCTGCTCGATCAAGCCGGCGTCACCCCCGAGGGGTACAACGTCGTGATGCAGGGCGACGTCACGGAGATCATCACGAAGACGCCGCTCCGGCGGCGGGAGATCGTCGACGAGATCGCCGGCGTCGCCGCGTTCGACGCCAAGAAAGCGGACGCCTTCGAGGAGCTCGAGACCGTCGAGGACCGCATCGAGGAGGCCGACCTCCGCATCGAGGAGAAGCAGAACAGGTTAGAACAGCTCGAGGACGAGCGGGGGACCGCCCTCGAGTACCAGGAGCTCCGCGAGGAGAAAGAGGAGTACGAGGGGCACCTGAAGGCCGCCGAACTCGAGGACAGGCGGGCGGAGTTAGAGGCGACCCGCGAGGACATCGCCGCGACCGAGACCGACCTCGCGGACCTCCGGCGCGAACTCGACGAACGCCAGGGAAAGGTCACCCGCCTCGAGGAGGACCTGGAGGACCTGAACGCCGAGATCGAGCGCAAGGGCGAGGACGAGCAGCTGGAGATCAAGCGGGAGATCGAGGAGGTAAAGGGCGATATCGGCCGGCTCGAGGACCGCATCGCCAGTACCGAGGAGAGGATCGAGGACGCCGAGAGCAAGCGCCGCCAGGCGTTCGTCCAGATCGATCGAAAGGGGGAGACCGTCGAGGACCTCGAGACCCGGATCCGGAACACGAAGGTCCGGAAAGCCGACCTGAAAGCCGACGTCGAGGGGCGACGCGAGGAACTGGCGGAGGTCGAGGCCGAGATCGAGGCGGTCGACACGGAGTACGAGAGCGTCCGCGACGAGCTCACCGAGCGCCGCGAGCGGCTCTCGGAGCTGAAAGAGGGGAAGAACGACCTCCAGCGCGAACAGGACCGCCTGCTCGACGAGGCCCGCCGGCGGACCAACGAGCAGCGCGAGACGGAGGCGGAGATCGAGGAGGCGGAAGCGAGGATACCGGATCTCGAGGCCGACGTCGCCGACCTCGAAGCGGAGCTCGAGAAGGCCGAGGCCAACCGCGGGACCATCACCGAGGTCGTCGAGGACCTCAAGGCCGAGAAGCGCGAACTCGCCGAACGGCTGGACGAGCTCGAGGACGAGATCAGCGCGAAGCAACAGGAGTACGCCGAGCTCGAAGCGCGGGCGGGCGAGTCCGGCGACAGCTCCTACGGTCGGGCGGTCACGACCGTTCTCAATAGCGACCTCGACGGCATCCACGGGACGGTGGGGCAGCTCGGCGGCGTCGACCCGGAGTACGCGACGGCCTGTGAGACCGCCGCCGGTGGCCGGCTCGCCCACGTCGTCGTGGAAGACGACGGCGTCGGACAGCAGGGCATCGAGTACCTCAAGCGGCGCAACGCCGGCCGGGCGACGTTCCTCCCGATGACGAAGATGCAGTCGCGCGGGCTCGGGTCGCTCCCCGACCACGACGGCGTCGTGGGCTTCGCGTACAACCTGGTCGATTTCGACCCGACGTACGCGGACGTGTTCTCGTACGTCCTCGGCGACACCGTGGTCGTCGAGGACATCGAGACCGCCCGGGAGCTGATGGGCCGGCACCGGCTGGTCACCCTCGATGGCGACCTCGTCGAGAAGTCCGGGGCGATGACCGGGGGTTCCTCCTCGGGGTCGCGCTACTCCTTCTCGAAGTCCGGCAAGGGACAGTTAGAGCGGGTGGCAGAGCGCATCCACCAGCTAGAGGACGAGCGCAGCGAGGTGCGCGAGGAGCTCCGCGGGGTCGAGGAGCGTCTGGAGGACGCCCGCGACCGGCAGGCCGACGCGGCCGACCAGGTCCGGGACGTCGAGACCTCCATCGAACGCAAGGACGGAGAGAAAGCCGAACTCGAGGAGCGCATCGACCGGCTCCGCGAGGAGCTCGCCGAGATCGAGGACGAGCGCGAGCGGGTCTCCGAGCGGATGGAGGAACTCGAGGCCGAGCTCGCCGAGCAGGAGGCCGAGATCGAGGCCGAGCGGGAGGCCATCGAGGAGCTCCAGCGCGAGCTACAGGAGTCGGACATCCCCGAGCTCACCGAGCGGGCCGAGGAGATCCGCACCGAGATCGACGAGATCGAGGACGAGATGGACGACCTCGACGGGGAGCTGAACGAGCTGAGCCTGGAGAAACAGTACGCCGAGGAGGCCATCGAGGAGCTCCACGACGAGATCGAGGCCGCGCAGAACCGGAAAGCCGAGGCCGAGGAGACCATCGCCGAACTCGAGTCCGAGATCGAGGATCGGAAGGCCACCCTCGAGAAGAAACGCGAGCAGGTCGCCGACCTCGAGGAGGAACTCGCGGATCTGAAGGGCGAGCGCGAGGAGCTGAAAGCGGAGTTACGGGAGGCCCGCGAGGCCCGCGACGAGTGGAAGCGCCGCGTGGCGGACGTCGAGTCCGAACTCGACGAACTCCGGAGCACCGCCAGCCGACTGGAGTGGGAGGTCGACGAGCTCGCCTCGCAGGTCGGCGACTACGACCCCGAGGAGATCCGGGACCTCTCGTACGTCAAGGGGCAGATCACGAAGCTCGAGAACCGGATGGCCGACCTCGAGCCGGTGAACATGCTCGCCATCGACGAGTACGACCGCGTCGAGGAGGAGCTCGATGACCTCCAGGGGAAGAAGGACACACTGGTCGAGGAGGCAGCGGGCATCCGCGAGCGCATCGAGTCCTACGAGGAACGCAAGAAGGAGGTGTTCATGGAGGCGTTCGAGGGGATCGACGAGCACTTCCGGCGGATCTTCGCGAAGCTCTCCAACGGCTCGGGCGAACTCCACCTCGAGAACGAGTCGGACCCGTTCGACGGCGGGCTGACGATGAAGGCCCAGCCGGCCGACAAGCCGGTCCAGCGGCTCGACGCGATGAGCGGCGGGGAGAAGTCGCTGACCGCGCTGGCGTTCATCTTCGCTATCCAGAGATACAACCCGGCGCCGTTCTACGCGCTCGACGAGGTGGACGCGTTCCTCGACGCCGCGAACGCCGAACTCGTCGGCGAACTCGTGGACGACCTGGCGAGCGACGCGCAGTTCGTCGTCGTCTCCCACCGGTCGGCGATGCTCGAGCGGTCCGAGCGGGCCATCGGCGTCACGATGCAGGGGAACAACGTGAGCGCGGTCACCGGTATCGACCTCTCGATGGAGGGGATGGTCGCCGATGACTAGCGAGGAACGAGCGGAGCGAAGTTCCTCGAACGGATCGAGCGGGGAGGAACGCAGTGACGACCCGCGAGATAGCGGGGATGGCGAGACCGACCGGAGGGAGGTCTCGGAGAAGTCGAGCGGGGAACGGAGTGACCCGCGAGACACGCGTAGCGACCCGGATGACCCGAGCGGGGAGAGCGAGGCGCGAGCGTCAGCGAGCGCCTCGGATAGCCAAGCGGGGAGCGAAGCGACCCGCGAGGCCGACCGAAGGGAGGCCCCGGACGACGTTCCCCTGGACATCGCGGGCCACGAGTCACGGAGCCGCGAGGCACCGTCCGGGAACGGCCACGGACCGACGACCGGGAACGGCCACGTACCCGAGGACGGCACCGACGGGGACGACTCGCTCATCACGGACCTCTCGGGCGAGGACGCGCCGGCGGCGATGGAGACGGGCAACGACGAGGTGGAGCCGGTCGAACTGCTCGTCGACCTCGCCGACGACGGGGAGATCGACCCGTGGGACATCGACATCGTCGCGGTCACGGGGGAGTTCCTCGACCGGCTGGACGAGACGGACCTCCGGACGGGGGGGCGGGCGCTGTTCTACGCCTCCGTACTGCTGCGGATGAAGTCCGACCACCTGCTCGAGGAGCCCGACGAGTGGGAGGAGGAGCCCGCCGACCCGATGGAGGAGTTCGACGCCGTCGACGGCCCGGGCGTCGACCCGTTCGACGAGCTGGAGCGGGAGATGGACCGCCGGCTCGAGCGAAAGCGGGCCCGCGGGATGCCACAGACGCTGGACGAACTCGTCCGCGAGCTGCGCGAGCGCGAGCGCGAGTCGTTCTGGAAGGCACACCGGACCTACGACACGAGCGAGTCGCCACAGGGCTACGCCCGGGGGACACAGACGCTCGACTACCGGGGTGCGGACGACTTCCGGATGGACGACGAGCCGACCGTCGCGGACGTCACCGGAACGGCCCACGGCGAGGACATGGAGGCGACCATCAACGACGTCTACACGGGCCTCCGAAAGCAGTACGAACAGGGCCGGACGGAGGTGCTGTTCGCGGAGGTCCGCGAGTCCGGCGGCTCGGTCGTCGAGACGTTCCTCGGGCTCCTCTTTCTCGCCCACCGTGGGCAGGTACGGCTCCAGCAGGACGAGCTGTTCGGCGACCTCTGGATACGGGACCCCGGCGCCGTCACCGACGGCCAGGAGGCGCTCGCTGACGGGGGGCTCGCCGACCAGCACGGGGACGACGAGAGAGAGCAGCCGTAGCGCGACTCGCTCCTCGAGAGGATGGAGGTGGTCGACGGCGAGGACCCGTTCCGTCTCGGGAGGACCTGCTCGCGGGAGTCCGCACGCACCGCATGTCTACGCCCTGTCGACGGACGATGCAGTCAAGTGGACTCTCGACCGAACGCTGCGTATGGAGGATCCCGAGCCCGGGACGGAGGGTGTCACCGTCGAGCGGGGGTCGCCGGACGCGGCGTTCGCGCTGCTCGGCGACGAGACCCGCGTCGGGATACTGCAGGCGCTCGGCGAGACGCCGGACGAGCCGGTGCCGTTCGCCGAGCTCCGGGGCCGGGTCGGGATGCGCGACAGCGGGGGTTTCAACTACCACCTGGGCAAGCTCCGCGGCTCGTTCGTCCGCCGGACCGAGGACGGGTACGAGCTCACCCACGCCGGCCGGCAGATCGTCGGCGCGATATTCGCGGGGACCTACACCGCGAACGCGACCGTCGACGCCATCCGCGTCGACGGGGAGTGCCCGGTGTGTGGCGCCGACCTCGTCGCCGAGTACGCCGAGGAGACGGCGCTGATACGCTGCACCGAGTGCGACCAGTGGCACAACGAGTTCGGCTTCCCACCGGGCAGCCTCGACCAGTTCGAACGCGAGGCGCTCCCGGCCGCGTTCGACCGCTGGATGGGGCACGTCTTCGGGGGCGTCTTCGCCGGGTTCTGTCACACCTGTGCCGGACGCATGGGGGGGCGGCTCGTGCTCGACGAGGCGGACGAACGGGTCGCCGGGATACCCGCCCACGCCGAGTTCGAGTGCGTCCGTTGCGGGAGCAGGGCACGGACGTCGGGGGCGATGCCCGCGATGTTCCATCCCGGGATCCGGGGGTTCCTGTTCGAGCACGGCTTCGACGTGCGGACCACCCCATCCTGGGCTCTCGGGAGCGCTTCGCTCCCCGACGTCTCGCTCCGGTCGACCGACCCGCTCCGGCTGGCGGTCACGTTCGCCGCCGGGGAGGAGTCGGTGACGGCGGTCGTCGAGGCGGACACGAGCGTCAGCGGGGTCGAGCGCGACGACGGGTCCTGACACCGCACCCGGCACCGGTCCCCGACGCGCCGAACCTCGGTCCCGACGATGATCGTCTACCTGCTCGCGGCGTGGGCGCTGCTCCTCTCGAAGGACCGCCCCGCACTCCCCGACCGGTTCGGGCGGTGACCGAGCCGTGATCTACAGGTACTCCCCGAGTAGCGCCGAGTAGCGCTCGCGGGTCGCCTCGTCGACGCTCGTCGGATCGGTGGCGACCGCACCGTCGAGCGCCGAGCCGCAGTCACACTCCCGCTCGGCGGGCATCGTCTCGATCGCGCGCTCGACGACCTCCTTTATGTTCGCCTCGTTGGCGGTGGCGTTCTCGACGACCTCCTCCTGGGTGACCTCGCTCCCCGCCTTCCAGACGTCGAAGTCGGTGACGCCGGCGACCGTGGCGTAGCAGAGTTCGGCCTCGCGGGCGAGTTTCGCCTCCGGAACGGCCGTCATCCCCACGATATCGAACCCCTGGTCGCGGTAGAACTCGCTCTCGGAGACCGTCGAGAACTGCGGGCCCTCGATGCAGACGTAGGTGCCGCCGCGCTCGCAGTCGACGCCGACCTCGCCTGCGGCCTCGGCGAGGTGATCGACCACGTGGGGACAGTAGGGCTGTCCGAAGGCGATGTGGACGACGATCCCCTCGTCGAAGAACGTGTACGGGCGGGACCTCGTCCGGTCGAAGAGCTGGTCGGGGACCACGAGCGAGCGCGGCGGGAGGTCCGCCCGGAGGCTCCCGACGGCGTTCGAGGAGAGCACCCGTTCACAGCCCAGGGACTTCAGCGCGTGGAGGTTCGCGCGATACGGGGTGTTCGTGGGGGAGAACCCGTGGTCCCGGCCGTGCCGCGGGAGGAACGCGATCTCGGTACCGTCGAGGATGCCGACCGTCACCGGCGCGGCGGGGTCGCCGAACGGCGTCGACACGGCGTGTTCGGACTCGTTCGCCAGGTCGAGCGCCTCGTAGATGCCGCTTCCGCCGATGAACCCGATGGGCATGGTCGGAGGTGTCCCGGCGGGGACTTATACTGTCGGCCGTGGCCTCCGGACCGTCCGTCCGGCACGGCCTCCGGGCACCACGCGGGACGTCCTCTGATAGGGTCGTGCGTAACCATTTTCGGCAGGTCCGTGAACCCCGGGCGTCCCGCTGGCTGAAACGAGCGGGTCCGGACGCCTCGGCTGCAACGAATTACGCACGACCCTATGATACGGTCGTGTGTCGTTCGTTCGGCTTTACGGGTTCGGGTCCCGTCTCGTCGGTACCGAAACGCCGATACCCCGAAGACCACTGGAAACGGGTACACACGACCGTATGAGGGTTCGAACGGACGTTCCGCATCGGGAAACGGGCGAACGGGGCCATCGCGGCGGTCGTCGCCGTGCGGATGGCGCAACCCTTATGTGCAAATGCGTTCGCTAGTGTACAGTAATGGACACCGAAGGAGAGCTGGCCCCCGCGGTCGCCGCCATCCTCGAGTCCGCACGCGAACGCGAGGGCCGCGGCGAGCGGGTCTCGGTGCCGGACGCGCGGTCGCTTCCGGATGCGCTCGCGGCGGCCGAGCGCGACGGACGCGTGCCGGTGATCGCAGAGGTCAAACCGACGAGCCCGACCACCGACGGCGAGCGAGGCGAGGACCCCGTGGACCTGGCCCGGGAGATGGTCGCCGGCGGGGCGGCAGCGCTGTCGGTACTCACCGAACCCGACCACTTCGGCGGCTCCCCCGAATCGCTCCGGCGGGTCCGCGAGGCCGTGGACGTCCCGGCGCTCCGGAAGGACTTCCTGCTGACCGAAGGACAGCTGGACGTCGTCGAGGCCGACGTCGTGCTGCTCATCGCGCGGTTCCTCGGCGAGGACCTCGAACCGATGCTGGTGGCGGCCCGCGAGCGGGGGTTCGGGACGCTCGTGGAGGTCCACACCCGCGAGGAGCTCCGGGCGGCCCTCGACGCGGGCGCGGGCGTAGTCGGGGTGAACAACCGCGACCTCGCGCAGTTGGAAGTCGACCTCGGGACGTTCGAGCGGGTCGTGGCTGGCCCCGCGGGCCGCGAGGGGGCCGACGGCGAACCGCAACCGGCAGGCGTCCCCGAGGGCATCACCCTGATAGCGGAGAGCGGTATAACTACGCCGGAGGACGCCGCACGGATGCGCCGGGCGGGGGCCGACGGCCTCCTGGTCGGCTCGGCGGTCATGGACGGCGACGTGCGGGCGAACACGGAACGGCTGACGACACCAACATGAGCGAAACAGACAGGACACGACGGACGGACGGGAAGTTCGGCGAGTACGGCGGCCAGTACGTGCCCGAGGCGCTGATGCCGGCCATCGAGGAGCTGGCCGACGCCTACGAGCGGTACGTGCTCGCGAACGAGGACGGGTTCATGGACGAGTTCCGCGCACGGCTCCGGGACTTCGGGGGCCGACCCACCCCCCTGCAACGGGCGGACAACCTCTCCGAGCGGTACGGAATCGACGTCTACCTGAAACGGGAGGACCTGCTCCACGGTGGCGCCCACAAGCTCAACAACGCGCTCGGGCAGTGTCTGCTGGCGAAGTACATGGGCAAAGAGCGGATCATCGCCGAGACCGGCGCCGGCCAGCACGGCACCGCGACGGCGATGGCCGCGGCGCACCTCGACCTGCCCTGCGAGGTGTACATGGGCCGGCGGGACATCAATCGCCAGCGGCCCAACGTCTTCCGGATGCGTATAAATGGCTCGGCGGTCAACCCCGTCGACGTCGGCCGGGGGACGCTGAAGGAGGCAATCAGTCAGACGATGCGGGACTGGGCGGCCAGCGTCGAGAACACCCACTACGTCATCGGCTCGGTCGTCGGTCCCCATCCGTTCCCGTCGATGGTTCGGGACTTCCACCGGGTCATCAGCGAGGAGAGCCGCCATCAGATCCGGGAGAAGACCGGCCGGCTCCCGGACGCGGTGCTGGCGTGTGCGGGTGGCGGGTCGAACACGATGGGCATCTTCGCCGACTTCGTCGACGACCCGGTCGACCTGTACGCCGTCGAGGCCGGCGGCTCCTCGCTGACCGTCGACGAGGCGGAGGGGGTCGCCCCGAACTCGGCGTCGCTCTCGACCGGCAGCGAGGGGGTGCTCCACGGCGCCCGGACGAAGCTCCTCCAGGACAGCGACGGGCAGATCATGGAGTCACACTCCGTCTCCTCGGGGCTGGACTACGCCGGTGTGGGCCCCGAACTGGCCCATCTCGTCGACGAGGGGCGCGTCCACGCGGTCAACGTCGACGACGATGCGGCGCTGGAGGCGTTCCACCGGCTCTCCCAGACGGAGGGCATCATCCCGGCGCTGGAGACCGCTCACGCGCTGGCCTACATCGAGGAGCTAAACGACCCGACGGCCCTCGGAGAGTCGGTGGTTGTCAACCTCTCCGGCCGCGGTGACAAGGACCTCGAGGCGGCCATCGAGGAGACCGACCGGCGGGACATCCCCAACGCGCCCGAGATGGAGGTCTTCGAGTGACCCCCGCCCCCGACCGCGGCTCGCGCATTCCGGAAGCGTTCGCCGACGGCCCGGCGTTCGTGCCGTACCTCGCCGCGGGGGACCCGAGTTACGAGGCCTCCCTCGAGTACGCCCGGGCGCTGATCGAAGGGGGCGCGGACGTGCTCGAACTCGGTCTGCCGTTCTCCGAACCCATCGCGGAGGGGTCGACCATCCAGAGCGCGATCGTCCGGTCGCTCGAAGGGGGGATGACCCCACAGCGCTACTTCGAGTTCGTCGAGGACCTCGACTCGCCGGTGCCCGTAGTCTGCATGACCTATTACAACCTCATCTACAGATTTGGTGAGGAACGAGGCCCGGCGCCGTTCGTCCGTCGGGCCGCCGAGGCCGGAATCGACGGGTTCGTCGTCCCCGACCTCCCGGCCGAGGAGGCGGGCCCGCTCCGGGCGGCATGTGACGACCACGGACTCGACCTGATCTCCATCGTCGCGCCGACGACGACCGAGTCCCGGCTGGAGCGGCTCCTCGACCTCTGCTCGGGCTACGTCTACGTCCAGGCCCGTCTCGGCGTGACGGGCGCGCGGGCGGACGTCTCCGACCGGACCGCGGAGTCGCTCGCCCGGCTCGCGGACTCGCCGCTGCCGAAGGCCGTCGGGTTCGGCATCTCCACCGGCGAACAGGCGGCCTCCGTGGTGGAAGCGGGTGCCGACGGCGTCATCGTCGGGTCGGCGCTGGTCGGCATCGTCGCCGAGGGACACGAGAACGACGACCCGGTCGAGGAGACCGCGGCCCGGCTCCGCGAGAAGGCCCGCGAACTCAAGGAGGGGGCGGTCGCCGGCGGGCAACGGCGGCCGGAACCGGAACGCAAATGAGGCCACCTGACACACGGTGACACACCAATGAGCGCTGGGACGGCGGCACGGCTGGAACGCATCGGTACAGGCGGGAAATACGTCATCATCCCGATGGACCACGGGATAACGATGGGCGCGGTGAAGGGGCTGAAGGACATCGACGCGACGATCGACGCGGTGACTCGCGGTGGAGCGGACGCCGTACTCACCCAGAAGGGCATCGCCGCGCGGGTCCACCCGAACAAGAACGGCGCGGGCTACGTCGTCCACGTCAACGCCTCGACGACCATCGGCCCGGACGAGAACGACAAGCGCGTGACCTGCACCGTCGAGGAGGCCGTCCGGGCGGGAGCGGACGCCGTCTCCTTCCATATCAACGTCGGCTCGGACCACGAGCCCGGGCAGATCGAGGACCTCGCGGCGCTCACCGACGACGCGTCCCGGCTGGGGATACCGGTGCTCGCGATGGCGTACGCCCGCGGGCCGGGCGTCGACGGCTCCGACCCGGAGGCGCTGGGCCACGCCGTCAGGCTCGCCGAGGAGCTCGGTGCCGACCTGGTGAAGACGGGCTACTCCGGCGACGCCGACTCCTTCGAGCACGTCGTCGAGTCGACCCGTCTGCCGGTCGTCATCGCCGGCGGCTCGAAGGGGACCAACCGCGAGACCGTCGAGGCCGTCCGGGGGGTCATGGACGCCGGCGGTGCCGGCGTCTCGATGGGCCGCTCGGTGTTCCAGCACGACGACCCGGAGGCCATCGCCCGCGCCGTCTCCGGCGTCGTCCACGAAGACCTCTCGGCCGAGGAGGCGCTACGGGAAGCCGGGTTCGCTGTCGAGGCCTGACGTCCTCGCTGTCGAGGCCTGACGTCCTCGCTGTCGCAGGAGCAGGTCACCGAGCGGACGGTCTCGCAGGGTGGTTTCCGGAAGGCGAACACGACTCCCCCCGACTCACGGACCCCCGAACCCGGGGGACGTGACGGCGATACGTGCCGGAAGCGTTAACAGGGTCGACCCAGAACGTGCGTCGCACACGAGTGAAGCTATCATGGCACAGACGCTCCTCCTGAGCACGCTCCTGACCGGCGCGGTCGTCCTGGCGCTCGCGCTGGCCGCCGTACGGTGGGTCGACTGGCGGGGCTACGCCCCGGACGCCCCGGACGGACCGGGGCTGCTCGCACGCGCGGCGGGGCACCCCGGGGTGTGGATCGTCGGGTTCCTGCTCCTGCTCGCGGTGTTCGGCGGTGGGGCCGTCGCGTTCGTCGGCGGCGTGGGGCTCCCCGAAACGATGGTGAACGCGCTCGGGGTGGTGCTGGGCGCCGCCACGGCCGCCGTCGTCGGCGGCTACGTCTTCTACGGGACGTACGCCTCCGCGCGGGGACGGGGACGCCCGGCGTCGGTGGCGGTCGCCGAGGGCTCGACGCTCGTCGGTGCCCTGTTCCTCCTCGTCATCGCCGCCCGGCTCGTCTTCCTCTCCTGAGATGTCTGCCGGCGTGGTTCGGGCGTTCGGCCTCCGTCCGCACCTCCCCGACCGGCGGGTCTGGAGCACCCTCCTCGCGCTGGAGGCGCTCTGGGTGACCGGCCACTTCGTGCTCACGCCGGCGACCGTGACCGACCTCCGGTACGTTCTCTACCCGTTCGTCTGGATCAACGCCGGGCTGTACGCCGTCTGGCGCGTCCGACCGGGGCCGGCGGGCGACGGTCTCCGCCGGCTGGCCGACTTCGCCGGAGCCGGCTACTTCCTCGCCCTGGCGTGGCTCTCGGGCCTCCTGGCGGTCTACGGTCCCGACCACGCTCACGACCACCTCCACGGGTGGCAGGTCACCGTCGCGACGCCCGGGTGGGGGCCGCGGATCGCCTACGTCGGCAGCTGGCTCCACGCCTACTTCGTCCCCTACCGGGTGGTGGGCTACCTCGCGCTGGCGTACCTCCTCGCCGTGGCGGTCAGGGACCTCTCGGCACGGACCGCCACGGGGGTACTGGGTGTCGCGACCTGCCTGGGCTGTTCGTTCCCGCTCTTGCTGTCGCTGGCGGGGAGCGTCGGCCTCGGTGGCAGCGCGGGGCTGGCGACCGTCTCCGCGGTCTCGCTCGACCTCTCGACGGCCGCGTTCCTGCTCGCCGTCGCGGTACTCGTCCGACGGCCGGGCGGGGACGGGGGTGACTGAGCCGTGGCTACCACGGGTATCGACCCGGACGCCGACACGAACTGGGACGTACCCGCCGACGAGGACCCGGTTCGGTGTCCCCGCTGTGGCCGGCCGTTCCGCAGGGAGCAGTACCGCGACCTCCACCTCGCCGATCACGACCTCGGGTCGCTCTCGGAACTGGAGCGGGAGGCCCACCGGGCGGCACGCGACGCCGAGGACGACGACTTGTTCCTGTTCCACCTGAAGATCGTCGGGGCGCTGGCGATCCTCTACGCGGTGCTCGTCCTCGCGTACATGGTCTTCGGGGTGTAAACTACCCCACCCTACTTCGCTCGGTCTGAGGACCTCGCTCGTGGAGGGTGAAACGGACCGTCGCGAGCAGGGGTCGCCGGGGCGATCAGGCGCTCTCGGACGTCTCGCGTCTCGTCGCGTCGATCACCGACAGGTCGTCGTCGACCGTCAGCGCGAGCGCCTCGCCGCCCGCGGTGAAGGTGAACCGCGCCTCGAACGGGTCGACCGAGCGGACCTCCTCGTCGTAGTTCATGTGGATCCGGTCGACCTCGTAGACCGCCTCGCGGGAGGGGGCGACGGGGTCGAGATCGTGGTCGAGCAGGAACGCCAGCAGGTCGGTGTCGGCCACGAGACCGAGGACGAACGGTCCGCGGAGGTCGTTGATGCAGTTCGTACACGTCGCGTGGAACTCGACCGCGTACCGACTGTCACACCGGTCGCAGAGACCGTCGTCGGCGTCGTGGGGCTCGCAGACGTTCACCGACTCCTCGAGCGGTGCCGAACACCGCGAGCACATGCCGCTGGCCTCCGTCAGGAGTTCGAGGTTCGTCCACGTCCAGGCGGCCTCGAAGACCTCCGTGATCGTCCGGTTCCGGATCCCCGCCGACGGGAGCGGCAGGGCGCCGAGGTAGCCGTCGTCCCTGGGCACGAACCGCCCGCCCTCGTCGGTCGGGCTACCGCTCTTCCCGGCACACTCGGTGCAGTACTTGACCACCCGGTCGGTGCGAAAGCTCACCTCGACCGGCGACCCGCAGTAGTGACACGGGTGGTCGATCCGGGTGGGCGCCACGACGGGCGATTCGGTGACCGCCCCGGAGAGGACGGCCTCGACGATTCGTCTGCCCGCCTGGTGGAGCGCGTAGCCGTCGTCGCCCTTCCGGACGAAGTGCCCCACCACCCGCTCGAGGTGGTAGCTGAACTGCCCCGAGTCGCGCATGCCGACGCCGTCGCGTAGCTCCGAGAACGAGAGCGGAGCGTCCGCCTCCCCGAGAGTCCGGAGGATGTCCATCCGCGTCTCGTTGCCCAGCACGGCGAAGGCATCGTCGGGCGGGAGCGTCGTCGAGTCCGAGGTATCGATATCTTCTGACATGGCTGGCTCACGACGAGCGTCCACGTGGGTCCGACTCTCGCCCAGAAAACCCCTTCGCCCACCGGTCAGGTGATCGAGTACGAGGCGGCGACGGCGAGCGCCAGCGCCGCCAGCAGCCCGATGCCGATCAGATACGTGATCGAACGCGGCTCGTAGAGGAGGTGCTGGTAGTAGCCGGCGACGGCCACCGCCTTCACCAGCGACAGCGCCAGGATGGCTCCGAGGGCGACCCAGTACATGCTGTCGAGGAACCCGGCCATCTCGACCCCGACCTGCGCCGTCGCCAGGACGAACAGTGCGACGTATATCGCCGTGTAGAGTCTGGTGTTTGCCATCTTTGTCACCTCAGAGTATGTAGAACAGCGGGAAGAGGAACAGCCAGACGATGTCGACGAAGTGCCAGTAGAGCCCGAAGTACTCGACGGGCTCCTCCTCGCCGAGGTAGGCCCCGCCCCAGGCCCGCCAGATGAGGTAGACCGTGATGACCAGTCCGCCGATCACGTGTCCGGCGTGGAGCCCCGTCGTCAGGAAGAACGTCGAGGCCGATATCGAGGAGTCGAGCCAGACCCCCTCGTGGAGCAGTTCCGCCCACTCGATCCCCTTGTTGACGAGGAAGCCGATACCCAGCAGGAGCGTGGCGGTGAGGCTCGCGAGCAGCCCCTTGCGGCTCTCGTGTTCGGCCGCGACCATCGCGAGGATGACCGTGAACGAACTCGTCAGCAGGAGGTAGGTGTTGATGAGTCCCGGCAGGGAGTTGTGCGGGATTACGTTCCAGTCGGTCCAGCCGGCCGCGAACCGGACGAACACGTACGAGCCGATGAACGCCCCGAACAGGACGACGTCGCTCGCGAGGAAGATCCACACCCCGAGCTTGGTGTTCTCGACGCCGGCGAACGGCCACCGCTCGGCGACGGCCATCTCCGGGGCGTGGAAGCTCTCGTAGCCCATCGCGAACAGCGATCCCATCGTGACGAGGCCGCCGGCGACGGCCGTGCCGAGGTAGAACCCGCCGGCCATCCCCTCGGGGAGCGCCCCGCCCTGGACGCCGGAGAGCCCGATCAGGGTGAGGAACGCGCCGACGCCCACGGCGAACGGCCAGATGCTCGCGTGGCTCGGCTCCTCCGCGTGGGCGACCGTCATCTCGTCCGCACCGGGCTCGGCGGGAAGCCCGCTGGTCCCCGTCACGACGCCGCCGTCGGGCGTGCTCGTCCCGCCGTCGGAGCGGGCCTCCGCTCCCGCCTCGGTCTCCGCCGAGAGCGGCGAGCGGTAGCCCCCGGCCTCGGCCTCCTCGGTGCCGCCGTCTGCGGTCATCCGGTCGACGAAGTCGAGGAATCCGCTCTTGTAGGTCGCGCGCCCGGGGAAGTTCTCCAGCGGCGGCGGCGAGGGGACCGCCCACTCGGCGGTGTGGGTGAACTCCCACGGGTTGCCGTCGACCTCCTCGCCGTTCCAGATGCTGACATAGAGGTTGTAGAACATCACGAGGAAGGAGATGCCCAGGACGAACCCGCCGACGGTGGCCGCCCGGTGCCAGGGGATGTACTCGACCGGGTAGTCGAACACCCGGCGGGGGGTCTCCCACGCGACGAACATCGGGAAGTAGAGCAGGTTGAACCCGACGAAGTAGAGCGCGAACTGGACCTTCCCGAGGAACTCGTCGTACATCCGTCCCGTGATTTTGGGGAACCAGTAGTAGAGCCCGCCGATGAGCGCGGTCACGCCCCCGACCATCACGTAGTGGAAGTGCGCGACGACCCAGTAGGTTCCGCGCATCTCGTAGTCGAGCACCACGGCGCCGAGGAACACCCCGGTGATGCCCCCGAGTATGAAGACGACGAGGCCGCCGAACGCGAACAGGAACGGCGTTTTGAAGCGTATCCGTCCCTTCAACATGGTGTAGATCAGCGCGAACACCATCAGGTCGAAGGGGAGCGAGATGCCGATGGTGGTCGCCATGAACAGCGTCTTGATCTGGAGGTTGATGCTCGTGAGGAACATGTGGTGCATCCAGACGATGAACGACTGGAGCGCGACGAGCACCATCGACGCGATGAACCACTTGCGGCCGACGAGCCGGCGGCCGGTGAACGTCTGGAAGATCTCGGCCATCACGCCCAGCGCCGGGAAGAACACGATGTAGACCTCCGGATGGCCGAAGAACCAGAACAGGTGCGTCCAGAGCATCGACCCGCCGGGCGATTCGGTAGCGAAGTACAGCGTCCCGAGCAGGCGGTCGGCGCTGAGTATCATCAGCGCCGCCAGCAGCGCCGCGAACGCGAACAGCATCATCCAGACGGTGAGGAGGATGCTCCAGGTGAACAGCGGGAGCCGCCGGAGGGTGAGCCCCTCGGCGCGCATGCGGTGCATCGTCGTGAGGAAGTTGACCGAGGAGACCGTGACCGAGACGACGAACAGCAGCAGCGCCAGCACCGCGGTCGAGGCCCCGACATGGGGGGTGTACAGCGGGATGTTCAGCGGGGCGTACATCGTCCACCCGCCGGCGAACGTCGCTCCCTGGAAGAACGACACCCCCAGCAGGAGCCCCGAGGCGAGGTAGAGCCAGTACGACAGCGCGTTCAGCCGGGGGAACGCCAGGTCGTCGGCCCCGATCTGCAGCGGGACGACGTAGTTCGCGAAGCCGAACGCGAACGGCGAGAGGAACCAGAACACCATGATGAGCCCGTGGGTGGAGACGGTCTGGTTGTACGCGAGACTCGACATGATCGCCCCGCCGGGCTCCCACATCTGCATCCGGATGAGCAGCGCGAGCACGCCCCCGAAGATCAGGAAGAACAGCGACGTGACGATGTAGAGGATCCCGATGTCCTTGTGGTTCGTCGTGACGAACCAGCGCTTGACCGAGGCGGCCGGCGGGAGGCCGTGGTGGTCGTCGTGTCCTCCCGCCGCGTGTCCCCCGTCGGTCTGCAGGTCGTCGCCCGCGTCCCTCTCGGCGTCGCCACTCATGCGGGAACACCTCCATCGGACGCCGCGGGCGCGGCGAGACTAGCGCTCGATCCGTTCGTCCCCGCGTACCACTCCTGGTACGCCGAGGGCTCCATCACGATCACGTCCGCGTTCATGTCCGAGTGGCCCACGCCACAGAGCTCGAAGCACTGTGCGGTGTGGTTGCCCGGCTCCTCGGCCATGAACCAGGACTCGGTCGTCTGTCCCGGGATGGAGTCGGTCTTCACGCGCAAAGAGGGTATCCCGAAGTTGTGGAACACGTCCTCGGAGGTGACCGTGAGCCGGACCGGTCGGTCCGCCGGGACCCGGAGGACCCCGTTGGTCTGGTAGCCGTTGGGGTAGGTGAACTTCCAGCCGAACTGGAACCCGACCACCTCCACGTCCAGGGGCTCCTCGGTCTGGGCGGCCGCACCGCCCTCGACGTAGAGGAGCGTGCCGTAGGTCCAGACGACGAGCGAGACGACGACGATGGTGCTCAGCCCGAACGAGAGGAACAGTTTCCGGCCGCCGCCGCCCCCCTCGGGGAGCTCGCCGAGCGTCGGCCGGTCGCCGTCGGCCTTCTCGACGTCCTCCCGGTCGCTTCCCTCACGATACTTGTACGCGTTGAGCAGCATGTACCCGAGGACGACGACGCCGACGAGCGTCCCGAGTACGACGAACACGACGTATATCTCTTGGAACACCTCGACCCTCGTCCCCCTCGGAATGAGGCCTCCCTGGAGCAGGAAGTGGGGTATGTCACCAGTAATCATTCGGAGTACGCTGGCACGTATTGCAGCACCTGTAGTTATGTGTTTCGGCATATCCTGCCGCGGTGTATCGGCGCCCCGTCGGTCGATCTCGGCGGGATCGGGACCCACCTAGATCCACCGGGCGGAACGGGAACAGGAGCAGTAGCACTCGATATCCGGCGGTAGAGCCCGGATCGGGGTTCGACGGGCGTCGGACGTCGGCACCGGAGTCGAGCAAGGCGAGGGAGCTAATCCGGGGCCACAAGCAGTGCCGGACATGGGGCTGGACCGCGGACGGGCGACGCGGCTCGGCGGCGTCGTCCTCGCCGCTGGACTCGTCGGGACGGGACTGGGCTATGGGGCTGCGCCACTGGCGGGAGTTCGCCGAACGGAGCGTCGTCTCCTCGGGCCGCCTGTAATCACCCGAGTTCGTCCACGAGTTCGTCGGCGAGCCCCTTGTAGCCCGCCGGCGTGAGCGCACGCAGTTCGGCCCGAGTGGCGTCGTCGAGGTCGAGGTCATCGAACAGGTCCCGGAAGTCGGAGAGCGAGGCGCGTCGCCCGCGCGAGAGCGCCTTCACCCGCTCGTATGCGTCCTCGTGGCCCTCGCGGCGGAGTATCGTCTGGACCGCCTCGCCGATGACCTCCGGGTTCGACTCGAGGTCCTCACGCATCACCGGCTCGCGGGGGACCACCTTCTCCAGCCCCGCGAGGCCCTTCCGGTAGCCGATCAGGCAGTGCGCGAGCGCCGCGCCGACGTTGCGCTTGACCGTCGAGTCCGAGAGGTCCCGCTGGAGCCGCGAGGTGGTGACGTAGTCCGCGAGGAAGGTGAGATCGGCGTTCGCCTTCGAGAGGTTCCCCTCGCTGTTCTCGAAGTCGATGGGGTTCACCTTGTGGGGCATCGTCGAGCTCCCGGTCTCCCCCTCGACGGTCTCCTGGCCGAGGTAGCGCTTCGAGACGTACGTCCAGCAGTCCCGGTCGAGGTCGAGCATGACGGTGTTCACCCGCTTTAACGAATCAAAGACGACTGCAATATCATCACACGAATTCACCTGCGTCGACAGCGGCGTGTGAGAGAGCCCGAGCGACCCGACGAACTCGCGGGAGAACGCCCGCCAGTCGACGTCCGGGTAGGCGGCGTGGTGGGCAGCGTAGGTTCCCGAGGCCCCCGCGAGCTTGCCGGAGAGCCGGTCGGTCGCCCGTTCGAGTTCCGCGAGGACGGACGCGAGTCGAGCGGCGTAGACGGCCATCTCCTTGCCGAACGTCGTCGGCGTGGCGGGCTGGCCGTGGGTGTGGGCGAGCATCGGCAGATCGCGGTGCTCGCGGGCCATCGCCGCGAGCGCGTCCCGGACCTCCCGCACCGCCGGGACGAGCACCCGCTTGATGGCCGGTTTCAGGAGGAGGCGCTGGGCGAGGTTGTTGGCGTCCTCGCTCGTGAGCGCGAAGTGGACCCACGGGCCGACTTCGTTCTCGACGCCGGCGGCGGCGGCGCCGTCGCGGACGAAGTACTCGACGGCCTTCACGTCGTGGTTGGTGGCGGGCCGACCCGCGTACCCCTCGGTCTCGTAGGCCTTCACCACGCGGGCGTCGGCGTGGTCGAAGTCCTCGTAGAGGGTGCGGAGGTCGGCACGCGCCGCCTCGTCCAGTTCGAGCGGGGTAGCGTCGAGGTCCGCGAGCGCGACGAGGTACTCCACCTCGACCTCCACCCGGGCGCGCATCAGCGCCGCCTCGCTCGCGTAGGGGACGAGTGGCTCGGTGTAGCGGGCGTAGCGGCCGTCCAGCGGCGAGACGGCGTGCAGGGCGTCGCGGTCGTCGGTCATGGGTGGACGTGTAGGGAGCGCCGAAAAGAGGGTGTCGAAGCGAAACCGTCCGGGATCATCGGACCAGCCATGATACCCATCCGGACACCCCGACCGCAACCCCTTTGCCCCGACGCTGCCCGTCCCCGCACATGCGAATCGCCGGCATGGCCTCGAACCGCGGCCGGAACCTGATGCACATCGCGGACCGCGCCCCCGGCGGCGCCGAGTTCGCCGTCGTCCTCGCGAACCGGGAGGGTGCGCCCGTCCTCGAGTCGGCCTCCGAACGCGGCCTTCCCACGGAGGTGGTCGTCCAAGAGGAGGGGGAGTCACGCGAGGCACACGAGGAACGGGTCCTCGACCGCCTCGCCGAGTACGACTTCGACCTCGTCTGTCTGGACGGCTACATGCGGGTCCTCACCGAGGGATTCCTCGACGCGACCCTCACGGTCCTGAACGTCCATCCCTCGCTGCTCCCGTCGTTCCCGGGGCTGGACCCCCACGAGCAGGTACTCGACGCCGGGGTCCGGATGACCGGCTGTACGGTTCATATCGTCGACGAGACGGTCGACGGCGGCCCCATCGTCGCCCAGGAGGCCGTCCCCGTGTACGAGGGCGACGACGCGGACTCGCTGAAGGAGCGGGTGCTCTACGACGCGGAGTTCCGGGCCTACCCGCGGGCGGTCCGCTGGTTCGCCGAGGACCGCGTCGAGGTCGAGGACGGCGAGGTCCGCGTCGAGGGCGACACCGCGGGTGACCTCCCGGCCCGGCGGCTGATCTCGAACGACCACGCGGCGGGGCTCCGCTACGGGGAGAACCCCCACCAGGACGCCGCACTGTACGCCGACCCGACCTGCACGGAGGCGAGCGTGGTCCACGCCGACCAGCTCAACGAGGGGGCCAAGGCGCTCTCGTACAACAACTACAACGACGCCGACGCTGCGCTGAACCTCGTCGAGGAGTTCGAGGCGCCCGCCGCCGCGGTCATAAAGCACACCAATCCGGCGGGGTGTGCGACGGCCGACTCGCTCGTCGAGGCGTACGACCGGGCGCTCGCGACGGACGCGATGAGTGCGTTCGGCGGCGTCGTCGCGCTCAACCGGGACTGTGACGCCGCCACGGCCGAGCAGGTGACCGACTCGTTCAAGGAGGCCGTCGTCGCCCCCGGATACACCGACGCCGCGCTCGACGTCCTCCGGGGGAAGGAGGACCTCCGCGTCCTTCGAGTGGGCGAACTCGGCGGAACGAGCGAGCGCCTGACCGAGAAGCCCCTCGTCGGCGGCCGACTCGTCCAGGAGCGGGACCTCCAAGCGCTCGCCGTCGACGACCTCGAGGTCGTGACCGAGCGCGACCCCACGGCAGAGCAGGTCGACTCCATGCTGTTCGCCTGGCAGGTCGTCAAGCACGTCAAGTCCAACGCCATCGTGTTCGCGACGGGGACCGAGACCGTCGGCGTGGGGATGGGTCAGGTCTCGAGGGTCGACGCCGTTCGCCTGGCCGCGATGAAGGCCGAGGAACACGCCGAGGGGAAGGATCCGGAGGGAGCGGTGATGGCCTCGGATGCGTTCTTCCCGTTCCCGGACGGCGTCGAGACGGCCGCCGAGGCCGGTATCGAAGCGGTGATCCAGCCGGGCGGGTCGGTCAACGACGAGGACGTGATCGCCGCCGCGGACGAGCACGACGTGGCGATGGCGTTCACGGGCTCGCGGGCGTTCCGACACGACTGAACCGACACCCCTGTCGGCCACCGCGAGCCGGGGACCCGCGACGGTATCCGCTCCCGAAGGGCTAAAGCGCGTGCCGTCGGTCACCGCGGGTATGGAGTACCAGGCGGCGGCGAACGTCCTGTTCGACCTCGGACGGTTCCCCCCCGGGACGGGACTGGAGCCCACGCGCGAGCTCCTCGGACACCTCGGGGACCCGCACGAGGGGCTGGCGGTGGTGCAGGTCGCCGGATCGAACGGGAAGGGGAGCACGTCGCGCATGGTCGAGCGTGTCCTCCGGGAGGCGGGGCTGGACGTCGGTCTCTACACGTCACCTCACCTGGACGACGTCCGCGAGCGGGTGCAGGTGAACGGCCGCCCGGTGACGAAGGCGCGGGCCGTCGAGTTCGTCGATGGCTGTCGGGCGTACCTCGACCGGCGGGCGGCGGCGAACGCCTCGCCCACCTTCTTCGAGACGCTGACCGCGCTCGCGCTGTGGGAGTTCGACCGCCAGGCCGTCGACGTCGCCGTCCTCGAAGTAGGGATCGGCGGGCGGTACGACGCGACGAGCGTCTGTGACCCGGTCGCGAGCGCGGTGACGAGCGTCACGCTCGAACACGCGGATCTCCTCGGGGACACGGTCGCGGAGATCGCCCACGACAAGGCCCACGTCGCACCCGCGAGCGCGCCGCTGGTCACCGCGACGGCGGGCGAGGCGCTCGACGCGATCCGGGACGTGGCGGACGGCGTCGTCAGGGTCGGGAGCGACGACGGCGCGGACGTGACCGTCGAGTACGGCGGCCGCGAGGGGATCGAAGGGGTCCTCGACCTGGCGGGACCGGACTGGGGTATCGAGACGCGGCTCCCGCTGCTCGGCGCCCACCAGTCGCTGAACGCCGGCGTCGCCGCCGCCCTCTGCCGGCAGGTCGGCGCGGCGACGGGGGGCGAGGTGACCGAAGCCCACCTCGAGCGCGGGCTCCGGAACGCCCACTGGCCCGGCCGGTTCGAGGTGATGGGCCGCGAGCCGCTCGTGATCCTCGACAGCGCGCACAACCCCGGGAGCGCCGAGCGCGTGACCGAGACGCTCGACTCGTTCGATTACGGCGCGCTCTACCTCGTCGTCGGTGCGATGGCCGACAAGGACCACGCCGGGATGGCCGAGGCGTTCCCGCGAGCGGACCGGGTCTACACCTGCCGGCCGGGGATGGACCGGGCGGAGACTGCCGAAGCGCTCGCGGTCTCCTTCGAGGACAGTGCCGACGCGGTGGAGGTTATGTCGGACGTCCCGGGGGCGCTCGACGCCGCGCTCGGCGAGGCGGGTCCCGAGGACGCCGTGGTCGTGACCGGCTCGCTGTTCACCGTCGCCGAGGCCCGCCGGCGGTGGTCCCGAACGCAGGTATACAAACGCGTTCCGGACACGGAGACCGCGGGCGCGGTGCTCTCGGACGCCGACGTGTCGAGAGGGGAGGCCGAGCGGCTGTCGGGCGAGGGGGTCCACCGGACGCTCCGGGTCCGAGTCGAGGCCGGTCGCGCCGAAACCCTCCGTGGAGAGGCGCTCGCCGCCGGCGTGACGCCCGCGGTCTCGGGGGTCGAGCCGTCCACGGGGGACCTCGTCGACGCCGTACTGTCGGGGACACTCGGGGAGTTCGACCGGCTCGTGGACCGGCTGGTAGATCGGGGGCACGGACTGGGTCGGATCGCGGTGGAACTCCGTCGGACGGCCGGTCTCGAATCCGTCCCGGAGGACGCCCACGGGCACCGGAGCGATCGGGACTACCCGTGGGCCGACGAGAGCACCGCGGTGATGGGCGTCCTGAACGTCACGCCGGACTCGTTCCACGACGGCGGCGAGTACGACACCGTCGAGGACGCCACCCGTCGCGCCGAGCGGATGGTCGACGCCGGCGTCGACGTCCTCGACGTCGGTGGCGAGTCGACCCGCCCGGGCGCCGAGCCGGTCCCCGTCGAGGCGGAGATCGAGCGGGTCGCCCCCGTCATCGAGGCCGTCGCGGACCTGGACGCGCTGGTCTCGATCGACACGCGGAAGGCCGAGGTCGCACGGGCGGCCCTCGACGCCGGCGCGGACATCCTGAACGACGTCTCCGGACTGGAGGACCCGGAAATGCGCCTGGTCGCCGCAGAGCGGGACGTCCCGGCGGTGGTGATGCACTCGGTCAACGCGCCGGTCGATCCCGACGTCGAGGTGGCGTACGACGACGTGGTCGAGGACACCCTCGACGCGCTGACCGAGCGGGTACTGCTCGCCGAGAAGGCCGGACTCGACCGCTCGCAGGTCATCGTCGACCCCGGCCTCGGGTTCGGGAAGAGCCGACGGGAGAACTTCGAACTGCTGGATAGGCTCGGGGAGTTCCGATCGCTGGGGTGTCCGGTGCTGGTCGGCCACTCCCACAAATCGATGTTCGACCTCGTGGGCTACGAGGACGGCGAGCGCCTGCCCGCCACTATTGCGGCGACGGCGCTGGCTGCTGAACGGGGTGCGGATATCGTTCGGGTCCACGACGTGCCGGAGAACGTGGCCGCCGTTCGGACGGTGGAGGCGACGAGGGACCCCGATAGCGTCTGATCGGGATGCGGATCGAACGTATCGTTCGTCGTCGCGTCCGTCTTCGGCACGGGTTCGTTCCAGCCGAGCCGGTCGGTCATGCCGGGGCTACCTGCGGGGCGCCGTCCGGTGTGGTCCCGCTCGCGGCTCCTACTGTTGCTCCCACGCGCTGGGTCCGATTCCGAGCCGCATCACGACGGGCCGGTACGCGAAAACGACGACGGCGATGATCGCGATCTCGGCCCAGAAACCGAGACCACCGACGACGCTCCCGACGATGGCGAGGGCGAGGTAGACCAGGACGAGCATGACGATGTAGTGCGGAGCTACCTCGATGATCCGGTCTGTGTCCATACGCCCTCTACGCGGACGTCGACCATCAACCCATCCGTTGTAGTACACGGCTCCGTCGAGACCCGTCACGGCCGAGGGGAGCAGCGTACCGAACGGCGTTCGTCACGTCCGTGCGATGCACCATGCACTACCGTCCGGCGGGCTCGGCGATCACCCGACCTCTGATACGGTCGTGCGTACCTATTTGTAGCGGTCTTCAGAACGATCGGCGTCTCGAGACCGGTACGACGGACTCGGATCCACGAGGCGGTAACGAATTACGCACGACCGTATGAGAACGCGATGGATGCGGTTTCGGGTACTCCGTTCCCTCGAACACCACCTACCGTCCTCGAAACAGCCAGAAAGCACATACCCGACTCACCCCTCCCCACCGGCGGTGAGCGACGTCCCCGACTTGGCGGTGGGCGAGAACGACTACACCGGGCCGGTGACCGAGATACTGTCCGGCAGGGGGTTCGTCACGGGCATCCGGGTCTGGGAAGTCCAACACCGCGAGCGTCGTCGCCGAGGAGGCCCTCGTGCGGGCGGACTGGACCGACGCGGTCGAGCGGGTCCGGTTCCGCCGCAAGCGGACGTTCGACGCCGGCCCGACCCCCCGCTCGGCGGCGTCGAGCGCCCGGACCTCCGGTCGGTCGACTCGGAACTGGTGGTCGGGCTCCGGGCGTCGACGGACGACGGGTGGTCCTGGTCCCACGGGGAGGAAAGGAGGGAGCGAACGCGGAGGTGACCGAACTCCGCGCGCAGCTGGAAGCGAAGGACGAGCGGGCGGCACCGCTGAACGGCGACCCGGCGTGGGAGGCGGGTGCGCTCGTCGCGTACCTCGTCGGATCGGCGTAGCGGCGGGTCGTCCGCGGCGTACGGTGGCTCGGCGGTGTACCCGTGCGCCGACCGGACGGGGACGTGAGAACCAAGACAGGGGGCCCCCGACCCGGGAACCGCCACCGGGACTCGTTCGGAGCCCGCCTCAGCCGAGTAGCGCGTCGAGCGTTCTCCGGACGGCCGTCGCGGCCGCCTCGACCTCGGGGAGCCGGACGTACTCCCGTTCGGCGTGGGCGACCGCGCCCTCCTCGTCGGCGAGCACGCCCGGGCCGAAGACGACCGTCGGGGCGTCCGCGGCGAAGTACGAGGCCTCCGTGGCGGCACTGAACGGTCGCGCGGTCCCGCCGCTCTCCTCGACGAGCCGCCCGACCAGCGGCGCGTCGGGGTCGGTCGCCCACGCCTCGAGGAACGGCGTCGGGCGGTCGACGAGGTCGAACGCCACCCCGACGTCCCCCGGCGCGTGCGACCGGAGGTACTCCTCGACCTCCGCCGCGAACCCGTCGGCGGTCTCGGGCGGGACCGACCGCCTGTCGAGCGTGAACCGGCACTCGGCGGGCACCTGGTTGGTCGCCTCGCCGCCCTCGACCGTGGTGACGGTGAGCGTCGCCCTCCCGAGTTGGGCGTGCTCGCCGGGGCCGTGTTCGTCGTCGAAGCTCTCGACGGCGGCGAACAGCGGCGCGAGCGCCGCAACGGCGTTCACACCGGATCCCGGCTCGGCGGCGTGGGCGGCGACCCCCCGGAGGGAGACCGTGCCCTCGAACCGACCCCGGGCGGCCGTGCAGACGTCGAGCCCCGTCGGCTCGCCGACGATGTAGCCGTCCGCGTCGAGGTCGAGCGCGGCCGCGCCGGTCGACCGGGTCTCCTCGTCGGGCGTCACGGCGAGGGTCACCCGGCCGTCGGTCGGCTCGCAGGTCAGGAAGGCGTCGAGCAGCGATGCGAGCGGCCCCTTCGCGTCGCAGGCCCCGCGACCGCTGACGACGTCGCCCTCGCGCACGTACTCCACGTGCGGCGGGACGGTGTCGATGTGGGTGTTCAGGACGAGGTGCGCCCCCCCGTCGTCACTCCCGCGAGTGGCGAGGACGTTCCCCGTGTCGTCGATACGGGGCTCGACGCCCTCGGATTCGAGCGTCTCGTACAGCAGGTCGCGCATCCCGGTGACGTTCTCGTGGGACGGTGTCCGGACCGCCCGCTCGTGGAACGCGACGGTATCGAACGCCGACACGTTCACCGACCTCCCGGCGTCCGGCCGTCGATCCGTCGTGGCGCAGCCGGCGCGACTGACCCGTCGAACTCGTGGACGACGGGGCCCCGAAGCGTCGACCCCGACCCGGTGACCGTGACGGCGAGGTCGCCGCCGGGCGGGGAGACGACGACCGGCTCGCCGTCCCCGATACGACCCAGTCGGCGGGCGACCGCAGCGACCGCCACCGCGCCCGTCCCGCAGGAGCGGGTCTCGCCCTCGACGCCGCGCTCGAACGTCCGCTGGTCGTAGCCCCCGTCAGCCCGTTCGGAGGCGAACGTGACGTTCGCCCCCTCCGGGAAGACGTCGGCGTGGCGGACCGGCGGCGCGACCGCCTCGAGGTCCACCGCGTCGACCGCGTCGACGAACGCGACGGCGTGGGGAACGCCCGTGTTCACCGCAGTAACTGTGAGCCCCTCGACCTCGCGCTCGACGAACGGCTCGTCGGCCCGGACGGGGACGCTCCGCGGGTCGAACGTCGGCCGGCCCATCTCGACGGTCACCTCGCCGGTCTCGCGGTCGAGTGCCGCGCGCCGGGTCCCGGAGTGCGTGTCGATCATCACCTCGTCGCTCCTGGTCCGGTCGGCCGCCCAGCGGGCGGCGACCCGGGCGCCGTTCCCGCACATCGCCGCGACGCTCCCGTCCGGCTGGACGAGCGTCATGACGACCCGCGGGGGCCTGTACCCGCCCTCCATCGAGAGGAAGAGCACGCCGTCGGCGCCCGTCGCTCCGGTTCCGCCTCCCGGGGGTTCGATGCCGTCCGTCCGGTCGCAGACCTCGACCGCGAACGCCCGCCGGTCGGGCACCTCTTCGGCCGCGTCCACGACGACGAAGTCGTTGCCAGTCCCGTGATACTTGTGTACGTCTACCATGTGTGACCACCTCCGTCCGCCCCATCCGCGCCGCCCGTCTCGTCCGTGCCGCCCGCTACCTCGATCCTGTCCGGTCCGTCCGTGCCGCCGGATATAGGCGCTTCGCTCGCTCTCGGGGCGGTCCCGCCGTCCGTCTCCAGGCGCGTCAGGTCCGCCAGCGTCTCGCGGCGGACCGCCAGCCGCACCTCGCCGCCGTCGCGCGCGACGACGGCGGGACGGGGGCGGGAGTTGTACTGGCTGCTCATCTCGTAGCCGTACGCCCCCGCGTTCCCCACGGCGAGGAGGTCTCCTCGGGTGGGATCCGGCAGTGTCCGGTCCCGTCCGAGGACGTCCGCCGTCTCGCAGACCGGGCCCGATACCTCACACGACACCGGGTCGCGGGGCGGCAGGTCCGGCTCCAGGCTCCGCACCGCGTGGTAGGCGTCGTACATCGCGGGTCTGAGTAGCGCCGTCATCCCCGCGTCGATGCCCACGACCGTCGTCTCGGGGGTCGGCTTGACCGTGTTCACGGTCGTCAGGAGCACGCCCGCGTCGGCCACGAAGTACCGGCCGGGCTCGATGGCGAGTCGTGCCTCGCTCCCCCCGAGCGCCTCGCGGGTCGCCGCCGCCACCGCCTCGAGGTCGAGCGGTGGCTCGTCCTCCCGGTAGGGGACGCCGAACCCGCCGCCGACCGCGACGAACGACAGGTCGAGGTCGGCGAGGTCCCGCGCGAGGTCGCCCATCCGACGGACGAGTTCGCGGTGGGCCGCGAGCTCCTCGCCGGCGATGCCGGACCCGGCGTGGGCGTGGATCCCCACGAGGTCGAATCCCCGGTCTGCGGCGGTGCGGGCGACGTCGGCCGCGCGGTCGTAGGGGACGCCGAACTTCGGTTCCGCGCCCGTCGAGACCTTCTCGTGATGGCCGGCGCCGACGCCCGGGTTCACCCGGACGCAGAGCGGACCGTCGAACCCCCGGGCCGCGACCCGGTCGAGTGTGTCCTGCGCGCCGACAGTGACGGTGATCTCGTCCGCGTCGTCCAGCGAGCAGACGAAGTCGAGATCCCGCCCCGGGGGGTTGACCGCCGTGTAGCGCACCCGCGAGGCCGGGAAGCCCGCGTCGAGCGCGCGCTTCACCTCGCCGGCGGCCGCACACTCGGCATCGACGCCCGTCGCCTCCAGCGTGTCGAGCACCGGTCGCGTCGTGTTGGCCTTCACCGCGTACGCCACGTCGGCGTCCGGGAACGCCCCCCGGAGTCGGCCGGCGTTCTCGCGCACCCGCTCCAGGTCGTAAACGTACAGCGGCGTGCCGTACTCGTCGGCGAGGTCGCGCAGCCCCTCGGCGGGCCAGTCGGCGAGCCGCCTGATCCGGGGGTTGTGGGTCGTCACGGGGCGCGCACCTCGGTGTCGCGCCGTCCAGTCGGGCTCGTTCTCTCCTGGCGGAATCGAAGGGCGAGCGGCCGAGGGCTTCGGAGGCGTTCTCCAGTGCTGTACACCATCCGTCTCACTCCCGGAGCGCCCCTTCCCGACGGGTCGCTTCGAGGGTGTCCGCCTCGACGCCCGTGGCGACGACGGCGGGCTTGTACGCGCCGCCCTCGAACAGGTCGTGCTCGCCGACGCTCGACTCGACGTAGCGGATGAACGCCCGGCGCTCGGGCGGGAGTTCGCCGTAGAGTACCTCCCCCTCGACGAGGTCGTAGACGGGGATGCGCGGGGTGAGAAGCGTGTTCTCGCCCACGACCGAGTCCTCGCCGACGACGAACCCCGAGGTGACCCGACAGCCGGCCCCGAGCGAGACGCCGTCCTCGACGACGACCGGCGCGTCCTCGACCGGTTCGAGCACGCCGCCGACGAGCGTGTTCGCGCCGAGTTTCACGTCCTCGCCGATCTGGGCACACGACCCCACGGTGTCACAGGAGTCGACGAGCGTGCCGTCGCCGACGTGGGCGCCGACGTTGACGAACGCTGGCGACATCAGGATGGCGTCGCTCCCGACGTACGCGCCGCGCCTGATGACCGTTCCGTCCGGCGTGTTCCGGGTGCCCCGCGCGTGGAGGTCGTCCGTCCGCCGGAGCGGGAGGACGTCGTGGTAGTCGACGCCGCCGTAGTCGTGGGCGACGGTCTCGCGCAGCCCGAAGTTCAGCAGGACGCCCCGCTTGACCCACTCGTTGGCGACCCAGGCGCCATCGCGACGCTCCGCGGCGCGGACCTCGCCCGCTTCGAGGGCGTCGAGGAAGGCCTCGAGCGTGTCCAGTTCCTCGCGGCCGACCTCGGCGGCCGTCAGCCCCTCGTCGTACCGTTCCCACAGCGCCGTCACGTCGGATTCCAGTGTCGAGCTCACGTCTCCTCACCGTCCAGTAGGTCCGCGAACCCGTAGTACCCCGGGTCGCGATCGACGAGCCACTCGGCGGCGTCGAGCGCCCCCGCCGCCCACACGTCGCGGTCCTCCACCCGGTGGGTGAGCTCGAGCACCTCCTCGTTGCCGGCGACGAGCACCTCGTGCTCGCCGCGGACGTCGCCCGCCCGCCGGACGTGGACGCCGACCTCGCCCGGCTCGCGCGGGTGGTGGCCCTCGCGCCCGTAGACGCGCTCGGGGTCGTCCTCGCGTGCCGCGTCGATCTCGTCTAGTATCGTCAGCGCCGTCCCCGAGGGGGCGTCGCGCTTCCCGTTGTGGTGGGTCTCCGTCAGCTCGACGTCGTAGCCCGGGAGGGCCTCGACTGCTGCGCCGACCGCCCGGAGCAGCGCCTGCACGCCGCGGGCGAAGTTCGCAGCCCGCAGCACGGCAGCCCGTTCGCTCGCCTCGCGGAGCCGCGAGATACCCTCCTCGCCGAACCCCGTCGTCCCGACGACGCAGGGGACGCCGGCCTCGGCGGCCGTCTCGACGTACTCGACGCTGGCCTCGGGGACCGTGAAGTCGACGAGCACGTCCACAGCGGAGAGCGCCGCCCGGAGGTCCGAGGCCGCGAACGTCTCGTCCGCTCCCGGTCCCGAGAGGTCCATGGGGGCGGTCTCGGTGACCGCGACGACCTCGTGACCCCGTTCGGCGGCGACCGTCCGGACCGACCCACCCATCCGACCGGTCGCGCCGGTGACCGCTACCCGTACCCCGCTCATGCCGGGGCAGTCGCCTCGGGCTCCAGCTCGGCGAGGACCGACCGGAGCTGCTCGCGGTGTTCCTCGGAGAGGTACGACAGCGGCGGACGCATCGTCCGGGACATGTGCCCGCGCATCGCCATCGCCTCCTTCACCGGGATGGGGTTGGTCTCGACGAACAGGGTCCGGAACAGCGGCCCGAGCTCGTAGTGGAGTTCGCGGGCCCGCTCTACGTCCCCCTCGAGGGCCGCGCCGACCATCGCGACGCACCGCTCGGGCTCGACGTTCGCCGCGACGCTGATACAGCCCGTCCCGCCCGTGGCGACGATGGGGTAGTTGAGCGCGTCGTCGCCCGAGAGGACGCCGAACGACTCCTCGCGGGTCCGCTCGATGACCTCCGAGATCCGGTTCATGTCGCCGCTTGCTGCCTTGTAGCCGACGACGTTGGGGTGACTCGCGAGGTTCACCGCGGTCTCGACCGCGATGTTGCGTCCCGTGCGGCTCGGGACGTTGTAGATCACCTGCGGGAGGTCGACCTCGTCGGCGATTGTCCGGAAGTGCGCCTCCATCCCGTCGGGCTCGGGCTTGTTGTAGTACGGCGAGATGAGCAGGAGGCCGTCGGCACCCGCCGCCTCGGCGCGACGGGAGAGGTCCAGCGCCTCGCGCGTGTTGTTCGACCCGGAGCCCGCGACGACGGGCACGTCGTCGACCGCCTCGACGACCGCCTCGATCACCTCGACGTGCTCGTCGTGGGTCATGGTCGCGGACTCGCCGGTCGTGCCGACGGGGACGACCCCGTCGACGCCCGCCCGCTCGAGTCGTCGGGCGTTGGCCTGCAGTGTCTCGAAGTCGATGCGCTCGTCGTCGTGGAACGGCGTCGTCATCGCCGGGAAGACGCCGGTGAACGGCTCGTGTGTCATGTGCTGTGTGTCGTGTTCGCTGTCGGATGTCCGGATACGGTACGGTCGGCGGTGGCCCGCGACGGGGTCGCCACGCCCGCCGCGAACCGGTGGTTACCGCCGTTTCCGTTTCGAAGAAGCGCAAGCGCGGTCACACCCGTGGGTGGTGTCCCGTCCGCGACCACCACGGTGTGTGACGCCCCGCATGGGAAGGAGGACGTCGGGCTCCGACTTAGACGTTTCCCAATCGCTCCAGCCGTGTTAACACGGCGAACCCGCGGACCGACGGGACGCCACTCGGCGCCGTGAAGCGAAACTGATTACGCACGACCGTACGGACCACGGGTGGATGCCCGTCATCGAGTGCGACCCGGCCGCGGCACGGAAGCGACTGGAGTCGGCCGGCGTCGAGGTACGTGCCGGAAACACCGACCACGAACGGTGGCGGGCGAGTCACGGTGGCGCGACCGCCGTCGCCTACGAGGGGAAGGTCGTCGTCCAGGGGGGCGATCCGGGACGGCTCGTCGGCCTCCTCCGGGAGGGGGGTGGCCGGGCACACGTCTACTTCGACGGGGCCTCGCGGGGGAACCCCGGACCCTCTGCCGTCGGCTACGTCCTCGTCACCGGCGACGGCATCGCCGCGGAGGGGGGCGAGCGGATCGGCCGGGCGACCAACAACCGCGCGGAGTACGAGGCGCTGATACGGGCGCTGGAGGTCGCCGCGGACTTCGGGTTCGACGAGGTGGTCGTCCGCGGGGACTCGGAGTTGATCGTCCGCCAGGTCCGGGGGGAGTGGAACACGAACGACCCGGACCTCCGGGAGTGCCGGGTCCGGGTCCACGAACTGCTCGAGGAGTTCGGGGCGTGGTCCATCGAGCACGTACCGCGGGAGATAAACGACCGCGCGGACGAACTGGCGAACGAGGCACTCGATGACGGTCGAGGCTAACGACGAACCCGGTGAAGAGTCCGACGGCGAACCGGGCGAGGGACCCGAACCCGACCGGTCCCTCCCCGAGTCGGTCGTCGAGGAGGCCGAGCGGCTGACGCGGCTCGCACGCGACGCCGTCGACGGGAACGAGGCGGCGGCCTACCGCGACCGCCGGAGGACGCTCCTGGACGCCCACGGCTACACCGCGCGGCTCCGCCCGGGGGACCACGGCGAGGTCCTGGTGCTCCATCCCGCCGAATGGGTCGAGGACGGCGCCGTCCGGGTAGAGCTCGTCGAGGACGTCTCCCGGGCGGTCGAGGTCCCCCTCGACGGGACGGGCGACCCCGACGAGTGGGAGGACGTGGAGGCGCACAACCGCACGCTCGCGGAGGAGGTCGAGGCCGAACACGGTCCGGTCCACGGCGCGAACGCCCACGCGTTCGCCGACTTCATGGGCAACCACTACGCCCGCCCGGTCGAGCGGGCGACCGAGCGGCAGGTACGGGAGTTCCTCGAGGACTACTTCCCGCGGAACGCGTGGCCGACCGAGGCCCAGCACGAGGCGGTCGAGGCGTCGCTGGACCTGCTGTTCGAACGGGTCGACCGCTCGCGTCCCGGCGGGTAGCCGACGGCTTCGTCGCCGGCCGGGGGTGGACGGCGCTCCCGCTTGGAGACCTGCCGCCCGAAAGAAGGGTGCCGGGGTTGCCGTTATCGTCGGGTCCTACTCGAGGTCGTCGAGCAGGTCGCGCAGCGCGTCCGTGCGGCCGTCCTCGGTGACGAACCGCGAGAACTCCCACTCGAACTGGGCGAGCAGTGCCTCCTCGCCGGCCTCGGTCAGCGCGTACTGGTTGGTCCGCTTGTCGAGTTCGGACTTCTCGACCAGCCCCATCTCGACGAGGTCGTCGAGGTTGGGGTAGAGCCGGCCGTGGTTCACCTCGGAGTCGTAGTACGACTCGAGCTCGCGCTTGATTGCGAGCCCGTAGCGCGCCTCCTCGGCGAGGATGGTCAGGATGTTCCGCTGGAACGCCGTGAGTTCGCTGGCGATGCCGGGGGTACCATCGACCGTCTGAGCCTCTGACATGCGAGAAAAGAGGCTTCCCAGGTACTTAACATTTCGCAAACAGCTAGCTACGGACCCCCACCCCCGAGGAACACTGGGGTATTACCCAGCGATGAAGTGGACGAACGTGTACGGCGATAGGCACAGACGAGCCGATCGGGTGCGAATCCGGGCTAGACGTCGATCCGGGTGATGCGGTCGCCCGTGGATAACCGTTCCGCGATGACGGCCAGGCGGTCGAAGTCAACCGGGGCACCGCTGCCGTCATCCGTCGGACCACCGGTGTCCCCCCCGCCACTCATGCAACAGGCCGCTGATCGGCCGTACCGTTCGCGCCGGGCTGCAACGCCCGCTCGAGGAGTGCGATTCGACGACGGATCGTCTTCCACGTGGACAGGTCCTCCCACACCGACTCGACGGACCGACCGGCTCCGGATGCGTATGCGGTGATCGCGACTTCATCCGGGGCGTCGACGCCGAACGCCTCGGCGAACGAGTCTTCACGCTCCGCTGCCGCCGTCAGAAACTCGAGGAGTTCGTCCGCGTTGTACTGCTCGCGAAGTCGCTGGACACGCCGCCTGTTCAGGTACTCCTGATTGCGTTCGTACGTCGCGGGCGAGTCAGTGACCGGACGCCAGTCATCGCCCTGCTCACCGACTACTCGGCCCGCGAGGAGACCCTGAGCAACCTCAACGAGGTCCAAGCACGTGGCGCACCGGTCATCGGGCTTACCGGGGAGCCGAGCCTCGAGTCGGCCTGTGAAACGACGATCGAGGTGCCCGACGCCGGTGTCTTCGAGCCACTGGTTGCGAACGTCGCCTTGCAGCTGTTCGCCTACCACATCGCGAATAGTAAGGGTCGGTCGATCGACAAGCCCCGGAACCTCGCGAAGAGCGTCACCGTCGAGTGAGCCGCCATCTGCTCTTCGCAGGGCATCAATGAACAGGTACCGTATCTCTCCTGCGTCCTACTTCGACTGCCTCTCGGGCGTGTTCTCGGAGGGCAGGTTCATTCACCCACGCTGGGCGCAACGGAACTGCTGGCCCGGCACGCTGGCGATTCCTCGGAACCGAACGCATCACCCGTGTCTGACCGAGGTGGAGCTGGTCGATTTCAGTCCACCGGAGAAGGGTTCCGAGCCGCGAGTGGCGACGAGGCGGCGCTGTGTGAGCGAGTGGTGGCGCTAGTGGACGCTGTTAGTGAGTTGCGTGCGCAGCTCGATTCGGTGGTCGACCGGGACGTCCCCCTGCTGAAGGGGACCGTACGGTCGGTGGTCGACGCGGAGATCGACGACATCGGGGAGTTGCCCAGCGTCGGTCGGGAGTTCAATCGACAGGTCGCGACGGGATCGGTGAGACGCCGTCCCCGAACCACGAGGGGTGGTGAACCGCCGGTGGTTCACACGGCGATGACACGGATTCCGATGGGGCCTGCTCGACCGGGCCACAGCCCTGTACAGGGGAGAACACGAGGGGGTCGCCGGCGTGTCTCTGGTTCCCCTCGAGTGCGGGTCGGAACCGACGGGTATCGACCGCCCGAATCCGATGGGCGGATTCCACGTCCTTCGGGGCGTGGAGGAGGTCAATCTCGTACCCAACGCTCACGATTCCGTCTCGAGATACGCCACCGCCTCCTCATCGGAGACCTGGTCGAATCGCTCGTAGAACTGCCCGACCCCCATGAAATCGCTGGGCGTCTCGAGGCAGACGACTTCATCAGCCATTTGTTGTAGCTCCTGAATGGTGTCGGGCGGGCCGACCGGTACTGCCAGTACGACGCGTCCGGCGTCGCTTTTCTCGAGCATCCGCAGACACGCTCTCGCAGTCGAGCCCGTGGCTACGCCGTCGTCGACGACCGCGACGGTCTTCCCGGCTAGATCGGGTTCCGGCTGCTCGCCTCGATAGCGATCGGCCTTCTGACGTGCGTTCACCGCTTCCTTTTCGCCCTCCTGTTCGAAGTACTCCTCATTGCTGCCCGTTCCGCGAAATGCCTCTTCGTTGCGCCAGACGCTCCCGTCACTGGCGACGGCACCGATGGCGTACTCCGGGTTGCCCGGCGCGCCGATTTTCGATGCGACGACGATGTCGAGCGGGACGTCGAGCGCGTCGGCGACGGCCCGTCCGAGCGGGAGGCCGCCTCGCGGAATAGCGAGCACGATATCCACATCGAGGTTCCGCTGGCGAAGCGCGTCTCCGAGTCGGTTTCCCGCCTCAGTGCGGTCTTTGAATCGACGAGATTCAGACATTAGTTCTTTTCAGGATGCGATCACCCAGTAACCTGCGGATGTTCTCATACAGTAGGAACGATGAGAACCATAAAATCCGACGAAGATATGTATTTAGGCATGAACGAGACGTCCGAAAACCTCGTGTCGATCCCAGTCGGCGATGTCGAGCTCGAAGGGATGCTCGAAATACCAGGTGGTGCGCCGGGGCTGGTCGTGTTCGCCCACGGGAGCGGCTCCAGCCGGAAGAGTCCGCGTAATAACTTCGTCGCGGAGGTCATTCGCGAGAGGGGGGTCGGAACGCTCCTGTTCGATTTGCTCACTGAAGAAGAAGATAAAATTCGTGACAACCGATTCAACATCTCGTTGTTGACAACTCGTCTCGTTGCCGTTACCGAGTGGCTACGCGATCGCGACGACACTGCCGACCTGAACGTAGGCTATTTCGGCTCCAGTACAGGTGCTGCCTCCGCGCTTCGGGCAGCGGCGCGCAGAGGTGACGACATCGATGCCGTTGTTTCACGCGGTGGACGTGTCGATATGGCCGAACAGCGTCTCAGCGAGGTACACGCACCGACGTTGTTCATCGTCGGTGGAGCCGATACACAAGTGCTCGAACTCAATCGCGAGGCCTACGATCAACTTTCATGTGAGAAAGAACTGCACGTCGTCGAAGGCGCGGACCACCTCTTCGAAGAGGAAGGAGAACTCGAAGAGGTTGCCGACGTGGCGGCTGATTGGTTTGCGGAGACGCTTCGATGACACCGGCATTACTATCCTCGCTACACGACAGCGGAAGAAGACGGTTTCAGCCACTTGGCCGACCAACGATCGGTCTTCCTCCGCTCGTCCATGCACCCCCATTACGATATGATCGACAGTGTTCTCTCTGGCGTATTCGGGAATGAGGCGCTGTGGATCACCGTTATCTGAGTCGGTGTCGATCTCTCGATCGTACTCAGCAGCGATCTCTTCTGCCTCCGAGAGCATGTGACCTGCTGCCTCTCGTTCTATCTCGTCTCACTTCCCGGACCCCCTGAGTAGTTCGGGTATGGATGTATCGTCTACGTCGTATCCCGGCTCGTAGATGTTCACTACGTGGAAGTCGTTACGAGTCGGACGGTTCTCTCTCGATGATTCGGCGACAGTACCCTGCGTGCAGGGCCAGGATCCACCGCTGTGACTGGTGGGATGACAGAGTGGACCATCGTGCCTGCTTGGAAGGCAGGTGGCCGAGAGGCCTCGTGGGTTCGAATCCCACTCCCACCGCATACTGAGTTGACCTCGGATACCGTCTCCAGTTCCGCAGTGGGTCCAACGTGAGAGCCACAGAAGTATACCGACAGTGCCACCGCCGGTAGACCGAAGTATTCGCTGGACTAACCGTTGATCGTGTCGAAAGCAACCTTCGAGATATACGAGGATCGAGCGGGGAAATGGCGCTGGCGACTCGTTCACGACAACGGTAACATCGTCGCCGACAGCGGAGAAGGATACGCGAGCCGCCAGAAATGCGAACAAGGTCTCAAAAGTGTCAAGAAGAATGCATCAGGCGCCAGCGTAGTTAAAGTCAATAATCCGACTGGCGGTATCGATTAGAGACGGGGATGGGACGTTTCTTGTATCATTGAATTTCGAATGAACGGCACTGTTAAATTGCGCCAGCTGATTCTGCGTATTTAATTGGCGGCTGATTGTCGAGTGCCTGATGACTGCGAAAGTGATTGTAGTAGG
>JAZKST010000090.1:0-8076 GCA_036625905.1 Haloarculaceae archaeon | reverse complement strand
GCATGGACACTCGAACAAGAACTCCCACCTCCTTCACTCTGGATTTAACAGTGCCGGACGATGCAACATGATAGATCGTGCAAGTACCTGCACCATGGGAAGTCAGGATTCTATCCTGGTCTAAATATGCGCCTGCTATTCGACGGACGCCGAAGTTGTTTTAAATAATTTTAGTAGATGGAACGAGAGCCCCCCATATGGAGACACGGCAATCGAGCAATCCTGGCTTCCAGCCCCACCGATGGTAAATGTCGCGCTCTCGCTGGCGCAGGTCGTGCTTGCGCTGGCTCTGGTGGTGTTGAACGGCTTTTTTGTCGCTGCAGAGTTCGCCTTCGTACGGATACGAGGGACATCGGTTGACCAGCTCGTCGAGGAGGGGCGCCCGGGTTCGGGGACACTCCAAGGAGTGATGACCAATCTCGATAACTACCTCGCCACGACGCAACTCGGCATCACCATCGCCTCGCTCGGGTTGGGGTGGGTCGGCGAACCAGCCGTGGCGGCGCTCATCGAACCCGTACTGGAACCGATTCTCCCGGTGGGTCTCATCCATCTCGTCGCCTTCGCGATCGGCTTCAGTTTCATCACATTCCTCCACGTCGTTTTCGGTGAACTCGCACCGAAGACGATCGCGATCGCCCAGACCGAGCGACTCTCGCTGTTTCTCGCCCCGCCAATGAAGTTCTTTTATTACATCCTCTATCCGGGAATTGTGGTCTTCAACGGGGCAGCCAACGCGTTCACGCGGTCACTCGGTGTGCCGCCCGCTTCCGAAACGGATGAGACACTCGGTGAGCGAGAGCTCCTACGAGTACTAACCCGATCGGGCGAGGGAGGGGACATCGACCTGGCAGAAGTGACGATGATCGAGCGGGTCTTCGATCTCGACGACATCGTGGTGCGGGAGGTCATGGTTCCACGACCGGACGTGGTGAGCGTTCCGGCGGATGCCACGCTCTCAGACCTCCAGTCGATCATCCTCGAGGCTGGTCATACCCGCTATCCAGTTCTTGATGCCGACGACGGCGACCAAGTGATCGGATTCGTGGACGTCAAGGACGTGCTACGAGCTGAGGTGGAGGGCGGGGACGCCGAGTTAGTCGGCGACATCGCCCGCGAGATCGTCATCGCTCCCGAGACGATGGCACTGAGCGATCTCCTGAGACAGTTCAGGGAAGATCAACAGCAAATGGCCGCAGTTATCGACGAGTGGGGGGCATTCGAGGGGATTGCAACGGTTGAAGACGTTGTCGAGGCACTCGTCGGAGACCTCCGAGATGAGTTTGATATGGACGAGCGTGAACCCTCGATTCGCCGGCGTGGCGATGAGGGGTACGACATTGACGGGGGTGTCCCGCTGTCGAAAATCAACGACATGATCGAGGGAGAGTTCACAAGTGAAGAGGTCGAAACGATCGGTGGACTGGTACTCGAACAACTCGACCGTGCGCCAGAACGTGGCGATTGCGTCGAGGTCGCCGGGTACGTCGTTGAGGTGACGAGCGTTGAGGGGACCCGAATTTCGACGGTCAGGGTCCACGAACGTGAAGAGGATGATTCAGGGGTGGACTGATCGGGATTATCGTAGCCGGTCAGAGGTCCAGAGACCCTCGACCGGCAGAGGTATCAGATTCGCATGAAAGCGAATCCATGGACTACTGCGATACCAGATGCGCGCGTCGCGCGTTGTATCTTGCACAGCTTCAGGAAGATGATCTGAATTTGTTATTTTGATCGCTCGCAAGTCCACGGTTGAAGCAGTTCGTCGAGATCGACGTACTGCTGGGCTCTCGAAAGCAGACGCCCAACGACGTCTGCTTTCGAGTCAGCTGGGGCGTCGGCTGGTTCCCACTCGGAGTGTTCCTTGACGCCCTGTGCAATTCCCGTCGCTGTGGGGTCCAGCGTCAGTGTGGTCTGCTCGCTGAACTGGCTCCACGCGTAGGAAATGGACTGCTGGGACGGTGTCGTCTCCAAGCCCATTCTTTTAGGAGTGCTGGACGGTCTTCCAAGCGATCTGCGACCTCGCTTTGGGCGAGGTCGTAGATCGTCTGATAGAGGTAGAGACGCGCCATCGGCTCAGTCCCGTTGGCGACTTTCGCCTGCTGGCGGGCATCGGTCAGACCGTCCGTTGGGATCGAGACACGACCGAGAACTCGCCACAGGTGATCAGCAGTCTCACAGACCGCTCCGGCATGCTGGACGATCGCCCCCGCCAGCGCGGGGGCGTCGTCATCCACCGTCGGGGTGGTTTCTGAGTCCATTGCAGTCTGGGAGACGTGACGGCGAGAGCCATCAGTATGTCACATTAGTCACGCCATCGACCGATCCTGCCTACTCAGTAAATCGGGTGTAGCGCCGTACCAGTGCATCAAACCCGCTCAATGTATCATTAATCTAGTAGTTTGTAGCTATCGAGATCCCGAAAACGTGCGGGAGTCTCGTGGTCGGGGTCCCGGCGATCCATGCGCTCACGACTCGCGGACGCTCTCGAACTCGCCCTCGGCGATCGAGCCCGCGATCGCACCCGGGTCCAGCTCGTCGGGCACGCGCGAGGGGTGCTTCCGCCGGAAGTAGCTCAGGAGGTTGGAGACGTCCCGCTCAAGGAGTTCCTCGGCGTTCTCGTGAGTCGTCGGAACCGCCTGGGGCCAGTCGAACACCGTCACGCCGCTCTCGCTCACAGAGACGTTGTATTCGGACATGTCCGCGTGGACGTACCCGCCCGCATGCGCAGCCGCGACCTCGTCGAGCACGAGGTCGAGCACGGGGAGGACCTGCGCGGGGTCGAGCTTCGCCCGCGAGAGCTCGACCCCCTCCATCTTCTCCATGAGGATAGCGTGGCGGTTCTGATCCACCGGCCGGGGGACCCGGACGTCGGGGTAGAGCGTCTCGAGGGCCTCGTACTCGCGCTCGGCGGCTTTCCGGGCCGTGTAGAACCACGAGATGTGCCGGTTGTCGCTGGTGTAGTCCCGCTCCTTGCGGACCTCCCGGAAGTTCGTGTACCCCTCGCGGTGGAACTTCAGCGCGAGCGGCTTGTACGAGCGGGCCTCGTAGACGTCGCTCTCCTTGCCCACGCCGAGCGGAGCGCCGACGCCGTCGATGCTGTCCCGCTCTGCGAACGTCCGGAGCGCCAGCGCGTCGTACCCCTCGAACGTCAGCCGGAACCCCGTGTACTGGATCGTCTTGCGCTCGACGAGCCCGCGGTCCTCACAGCGATCGAGCCGATACTCGACCTCGTCGCCGTCCAACCGGGAGAACTCGGGGAGCTTGCCCTCCGCGACCCATCGCGAGAAGCGCATCCCGTGCTCGAGCCCCGAAAGGAGGTAGAAGTCCCCCTGCTCGAGATCCGCCATCTCGCCGGCGACGTTCCGGACCATTCTGGAGAGAGTAGCCGGTCGGTACGTAAAAACGGCGCGAGTCCGGACTCGAACGACCCTAAATCGTATGCCACGATATCGAATCGCTACGCGATCACCTCCTCGACGGACGACCGGGTGCCGCTTCGATCCTCGTACGGACGCTCGCCGCGACCTCGTCGAACGCCGCGTCCGCCCGGGACGCGTCGCCGGTCAGCGAGTAGAACCCGTGGCACAGCGACGGGAAGTGGTGGGCGTCGATCTCACCGTGCTCGTCGAGCCGGTCGGCGTACGCCCCCGGGCCGACCCTGTATCCCTCCAGTGGGAGTGGCTGTGTAGTCGATCGTTCGAGGAGCGTCTCTCGACGCACGGACGGTGTCGCTCGTCACCCTCGGACGAGTATGGAGAGACCGCGGTGGCCGATTCCCCTTCCGAGGGGCGAGCTTCGACGACCACGTTGTGGTGCGGTCGTCTCGGGAAGCCGTCGAACAGGTCGGTACTACGATGAGAGCGGATGTTCGAGGGGCGACTCGAGACGGTTCCTGTTCACGACTCGTCCGAAACCGCCCATCAGAGTCCACGAGGGTCCGAATCACCGGAATCTGAGCGTCGCGAGGGCCAGGACGACGCCGGCGACGAACAGCGCGGCTCCGGCCGGCGGTACCGTGCCGTCACCGAGCCCCGACTCCTCGACCAGCGCCGATCCGACCCCGTCGTCCGAGTCGCGAGAGAGCGTCGGGACCGTCGGAGCGCCAGTCGAGACGACATCCGCCCGGAACCGATCGGCGCGTCGCTCGCCGGCCACGTCCCCGACGAAGCCCGCGGCCACGTCGAGCGTGACCGGTCCATCGTGGGCGTTCATCGCCCGGAAGACCGACTCGAGGGTGTGTTGGCCGTCGGTGGCCGTCCTGATTCCGGCGTCCGTCGCGGCGACGACGCGCATCCCCTTGAAGTAGCTCGCCGGAGCACGGGGGGCGGCCTCGGCCAGCACCGCGTCACTCGCGCGGTCGGTGCGGACGTACGCGTGGAACTCGTCAGCGGGGACCAGCCCCTGCCGGTACGCGAGCAGTGCTGCGTAGTACTCGGCCGTACCCTCGTCCACCCAGGCGAGGTTCTCGCCGGCCTCGTAGGACTGTCTGCTGTGGACGTATTCGTGGAACCAGGCGTTGTCGGCCGTCTCGAGTCGAGCGTCGGCCGAGACGTAGACGTCCGTCGCCGTCACGTTGCCACCTTGCGAGAGGCGGCCGGTCGCCTCGATCGGCGCCGGTGCGACGTACACGATCACCCGGTCGCTGCGGGCACCGACCCGGAGGGATGCAGACGCCGTCGCGAGCGCGTCCGCTACCGTCCCTGGGGCCTCGACCGGGTCGGCGGCCGCCGGCACGACGAGTTCGATCGTCTCGCCCTCCACGATCCTCGTCTCCCGCGCGTACGGACCGAGATACGCGAACCCCGTACCGACGACGCCGGGCCCAACCGTGCCGGCGGGACGTTCCACGACGGCCGGCTCGGGCGCCCCGGCCGTCCGCGTATACGTCCAGTGAAGGGTGAGTGCCCGCCAGTCGAACAGGGCCCAATCGCCCGTATCGACGGCCTCGACGCGCCCGTCGTCGCTGGCGTTGACGTTCACGACGTAGGTCATCGTCGCCGTCGCCCCGGCCGTCCGTTCCCAGACCCATTCGTCGGGGCCGGTGTCGTCGTCGTATCCCACAGTCCCGGTGACGGTCGCCCCGTCCGGCGGGCTGACGGTCACCCTCGTGACGTTGTCGGGGACGGTCGTCGTCACCACCACCCGGACCGAACCGGGACGCTCGGGGAGCCGCTCGAACGCGTAGTCGAACGCGAGTGCGTTCTCGACGGACGCGACCGTCCCGTTCTCGGTGGCCGACGGCGCCGATCCGTCCGAGGACGGGCGCGTCGGGGCACCCTCGGCAGTGACCGACGTCGACAGGACCGACACCACGAACAGCGTCGCCGCGAGGACGGCGAGCGCCCGGCGGGCTCGTCCGGACGCCAGCGATCGTCGGGTCCGCTCGTCGGTCATCCGGTGGTCACCCTCTCCTCGACACCCTCGGTCGGATCGTCGCCGATGCCGAACGCCTTGCCGCACAGCCAGCCGACGAACAGGACGGCGTTGAGTACCACCAGGCCCGCGAGGACCGGGAAGCCGATCAGCCACGCGAGGCCCAACAGGGCGCCGGTGCCGGCCCACCCGCCTGCGGTCCAGAGCCAGCGTCGCGGAGCCACGGTAGCCGTCCCGGTTTCCTCTTCTCTCTCGTCTCCGTCACCCCCGACGGGCCGGAGGTCGACCGAACCGTCGGGGGCGTCGACTGTCTCCGCCTCCGGGACGGTCGTCGAGCGGTTCGGCTCGGGCGGGTCGAAGTCGAAGCCGACCGAGTCCCACCACCGGGCCAGCCGGATCTTCTCGGCCGCGCTCGCGAACTCGAACTCGGAAGGGAGCGACTCGACGAACGCCAGTCGCTCGAAGAGGCCCTTCCCGGTCGTGTTCTGGATGCCGAGGCCGGGACGGACGTTCACCTCCAGGACCTTCGGGACCTCGCCCTCACAGAGGACGATGTCGACGCCGGTGTAGCCGAGGCCGGAGGCGGCCGCCGCCTCGACGGCCGTCTCCAGCACCCGCTGCCACGCGGGAACGCGGAAGTCCGTCAGCGATGCGCCGGTGTCCGGATGGGCGTCGAGTTCGCGGTCGCGGGACTGCTGGTAGGCGCCCAGTGGCGTCCCGTCGGTCAGCGAGAGGCCGACACCGACCGCACCGAGGTGGAGGTTGGCGGCACCGTCGGACTCCTCGGTTGGCAGGCGCGTCATCGCCATCACGGGGAACCCCTGGAAGACGACGACGCGGACGTCGGCCACGCCGTCCCCGTGGAGGTCGCGCATGAACGACGACGGCGTCAGCTTCTCCTCGACGATCGCCGCGCCGTCGTCGTCGAGGCCGCTGTAGTGGCCGTCGACGATCCGCCGGACGTGCGCGATGAGCTCGCCGGGCGTCATCGGCCCCTTGGAGGTGTCGTAGGTGTCGCCGTCGCGACCGGTGACGACGACGATACCCTCGCCGCCGTAGCCGTCGCTCGGCTTGATGACGAACGTCTCGCACTCGTCGACGATCCGCGCCGCGGCCGACAGGTCGGCCGTGGAGTCGACGACCGCGTACGTCTCCGGCGACGGGATGCCCAGACCGTTGAGCCGCCGGTTGATCGATGCCTTCTCGTCGGCCCCGGGACGGAGATGCGGGGGGTTGTACGCCTCGATGTAGCGGTTGCGGCGCTTCATGCCGAGCACGTCCGTCGGCGACGGCGGGGCCGCAGCCTCGCGACCGAGGAGACGCCACAGCCGACAGCGGGTCGCCCGCCACCAGTGACCGGCGTGGACGAGTGCGATCGATACCGGTCCGAGCTTCCCGTCGGAGTGGCCGTCGAACCGGAGATACTCGAGGACCCGGAAGCCGGGGCGCGAACCCAGATACGCGACGCCGAGGAGGAGCGGACCCCACACCGCCGGGGTCGAGACGAACCAGCTCACGAGCGGGTCGGAGACGATGACGGCGTAACAGCCCACGACGGCCACGAGCGTCCCGAGCAGCCGTCGTGCCGGGACGCGCCACCCGCGCTCCTCGATGTCCGAGGCCGCGCGGTCGGCGTACCACGCCGTGATGACGGTCGGGAAGAACACCTGCTGGGAGCCGAATATCTGCGGCAGGTGTCCCGCCGTCGAGGCCGCGTACGCCAGCGCGGTGGCGATACCCGCGATAGACAGCAACACCGCCAGCCGCGGGGCGGTGCCGAGCTGCAGCGGTCCGAGAGCGCGGCGACCAGCGAGGGTCACCACGAGCACGTTCAGGAACAGCACGACGCCCCAGATCGGCCCCGCGCCGACCATGATGAACGCGATGACGACCGGCGCGAACAGCCCGTACGTCTTCAGCCCGATCTCGCTCCGAACCAGCGCCATGAACGTGCCCGCGAGGACCAGCTGGAAGAACAGCGTCGCCTCGCCGTAGACGGTCCCCGGCCAGATCACGCTGCCGACGAGCCATCCCAGCACGGAGAGCGTCGTCGCGACGAGCAAGAGCGGCACGAACGGGACGATCCGGTGGCGGAGCCAGCTCCACCGCTGCTGGTCGTTCTCCTGGTCGCCTGCTGCGGGATCACCGCTCCCTGTTTCCATGTTCCAGGGGACGGAAGATCGTAAAAAGGGGTTTCTCTCGACAGTCTCCAAAAGGTGACTGGGTCCGTCCGTGCCCCGGTTTCGATCCGTCCGCGGTGGTCGGGGCGACCCGGACCGGGTACACGAAACTACTTGACTGTTCCGACGATATCTGATACTGAACACGGTATGCGTGGCTTCCCGTCGCTCGTCGTCGCCCTCCTGATAGCCCTTGCTCTCTCCGGTACGCCCGCCGTCGCCGCGACGGGTGACGTCGCTCCGGGGATCCCCGCGTCGCTTTCCACGGACGGATCCACAGAGGTCCGGCCGATGGACTCCGGGATGGGGGCGATCGACTCGGAAGAAGACGACGCGGACGATTCCGAGGGCTCTGCTGAGGACGAAACTGACGACGCCGACGAGGACGATTCCGACGAAACCGACGAGGACGGTTCCGACGACTCTGCCGAGGACGAAACTGACGACGCCGACGAGGACGAGGCTGAGGACTCTGACGAGGACGATTCCGACGAAACCGAAACTGACGACGCCGACGAGG
>JAZKST010000089.1:0-8334 GCA_036625905.1 Haloarculaceae archaeon | reverse complement strand
CCCACATCACCGCGAGGAACATCAGCAGGGCGACGAACAGCAGGACGCCCCCGAGTGCGATCTGGACGCGCATACTGGAGATGCTCCCGAACGCGCTCTCGTAGACGATCTCCGCGCTCTGGTACTCGTAGGGCTCTGCGGTCCGCCGGGGAACGCCGGCGAGCCCGGCGCGGTGCATCGCGTTGGACATCAGCAGCATCCCGATGAACCAGGTGTACGGCTGGACGGCGGCGACGTTCCGCAGGCCGAGTCGCCGGCCGGTCACCTGCGGCACCAGCCAGTAGGAGATGGCCATCGCGGTCAGCGCGAACGCCGTTCCGACGGTCAGGTGGAAGTGACCGGGTACCCAGATGGTGTTGTGGATGAGGTAGTTGAAGTTCATGCCGGCGTTGACCATCCCGGAGAAGCCGCCGGCGGCGAACATCAGCCCCGCGAGCGCCGACCCCGAGAACGCGGGGTTGCCCCACGGGAGCGCCCGGAGCCAGCCGAAGTACCCCTCACCGCCGCGCTGGCGGGCGCCGTGCTCCATAGAGGCGACCACGGTGAAGGCCGTCAGCAGCGAGGGGAGTAGCAGGAACATCGTGTTCGTCATCGCGACGAACTTGAAGCCCTCGGGGATGCCCGGGTCGACGTACTGGTGGTGGAACCCCACGGGCGTCGACAGCAGGAGGAACAGCACGAACACGACCCGTGCGAGCCCGTCGCTGAACAGCTGTCCCCCCGAGAGCTTCGGGAGGATGGTGTACCACACCAGGTAAGCGGGCATCAGCCAGAAGTAGACGACCGGGTGGCCGAAGAACCAGAACAGCGTCCGGGTGAGCAGCGGGTCGACCTGCTCGATGAGCCCGAACGACCACGGGATGAGGAAGAAGACGACCTCGGTGGCGACCCCGAGGGTGGCGATGTACCACATCAGCATCGTCACCAGCACCATGAACGCCTGGAGCGGGATGCGTTCGTCCGGGTGCTCGCGGCGCCACGCGAAGAACGTCTGGAAGTAGTTCGCACCGGCGATCCACGCGCCGACGATGATGAGCGCCGCCCCGACGTAGAACGCCGGGTGGGCCTGCAGCGGTGCGTAGAACGTGAACAGCACGTCCGCGCTCGCCGGGATCAGGTCCGTCAGCCCGCCGAGGATGGCGACCGCCGCCAGCAGCGTCCCCACGAGCATCGTCCAGAACCAGAGCTTCGTCACACGCTCGCTCGCGACCCCGCGATCGAGGCTCGAGGTGATCGCCCAGAGGAACAGCCCGGCGATGAAAAAGGAGGTGAACACGAGCACCATCAGCACGCCGTGGCCGGTGAGTATCGTGTAGTAGTCCGAGGAGGCGATGACGCCCCGGTAGATCCCGGTGCGGTGGAGCGCCTGTATCACCCCGAACAGGCCGCCGCCCGCGAGCGCGACGAACGCGACGCCGAAGCAGTAGCGGATCCACCGCGACTCGAACGGGTAGCGCTCGACGAACGCCGCCTCGCCGGCGGTGTCGGTCACCGACTCCTCGCGGGTCGTCGTGGTTTCGTCGGCCAGCGCCATCAGTGCTCACCCCCCTCGACGTCGGTCGAGCCGTCCGCCGCGTCGGCATCGGCGTCGACGTCGGCCGAACTCGACCCATCGAGGTTGAACTCCGAGGGCGGCACCGTCCGGAGGTTCCCGGCCATCTCGTGGTGGCCCGAGCCGCAGTACTCGTGACAGATGATGGCGTAGTTCTTGGGCTCCTCCGGGAACTCGACGGTGACCTCCGCCACCTGTCCCGGGATGGCCATCGTGTTCAGGTTCGTCCCCGCGAGGTTGAACCCGTGGACGACGTCGGCGCTGGTGACGTAGAACGTCACCGTGCTCCCGGCCGGGAGTTCGATGGGGGTCCCGGTCCCGGGCTCGAAGACGAACTGCTGGGCGACGACGTAGACCTCGTAGCGGTTCTCGCCGACCTGCCGCACCCCGGGGTCGGAGAACTCGGGGTGTTCGTTCAGCGCGGCCGAGTCGACGGTCCCGCCGCTGTCGCTCACCATCGCTACGCCCGCGCCGACGGCGCCGTACGTGATCGTCGCGATGAACCCGACGATCAGCAGTATCGCCGCGGCGAGCCATACCTTCTCGAAGCGGTGTATCTCCATTCTCGTATCACCCGATTACCGTCGGTCCGTTGCCCAGGAACTCGACGAAGTACATGAACACCCACAGCACCGCGAGGATGAGGAAGTAGACGGCGACGAGCGACGCCGTCCCGACCGGGTCGAACTCGTCGTGACCGATCTCCCGAACGGTGCTCGTGGTGGACGTCCCCGACGCCTCGACGGCCGGCTCCGCCTCGACGCTCGAGTAGGTGTCCCGGTTGATCCAGACGTACGCCAGCGCGGCGAGCACGGGCAGCGCGAGCGCGGCCAGCCCACCCGCGAACACCCGAAGCGCGATCTGGACGCCCGTGAACGCCTCCTCACCGGCCTCGGCGGGCGGCCCGCCGACGTTCCCCACGACGACGGCGCCCTTCATCCCGAGCGAGCGATGGGGGACACAGAAGTACTTCGAGATGCCCTCCTGTTCGAACGTGTGCTCGAAGGTGAACCCCGCATCCGAGACCAGTTCGGACTCGTAGGAGTAGTCGGTCCCCTCCTCGCTGACGACGTTGTGGCCGCCGCCCTCGCCGGTCCACTCCCAGATCACAGTGGTCCCGGGGTCGACACGGACCGCGGCGGGTTCGAACGCGAAGGCGCCGCCGTTGCCCTGAGCGCCGACCTCGACGGTCACCTCCGGCTGCCCGCGCCGGTCGACGGTCCCGTCGAAGTTCGAGACGTCCTCGAACCAGCCCTCGTAGTCGGGCTCGCCGGCCGCCGCCGGACCGGCGCCCTGGTCGCCGACGACGACGGCGCCCTTCATCCCCAGCGAGCGATGGGGGACACAGAAGTACTTCGAGATGCCCTCGGCCTCGAACGTGTGCTCGAACGTGAAGCCGGCCTCGGTGACGAGGTCGGACTCGTAGGAGTAGTCGGTCCCGTCCTCGGCGACGACGTTGTGTCCGCCGCCGGCCCCGGTCCACTCCCAGATCACGGTGGTCCCGGGGTCGACGCGGATAGCCGCCGGCCCGAACGCGAAGTTGCCGCCGTTGCCCTCCGCACCCACCTCGACGGTGACCTCGGACTCGCCTCGCCGGTCGACGGTCCCGTCGAAGTTCGAGACGTCGTCGAACCAGCCGTCGAAGTCGACGCCGCCATCGCTCTCCTGTGCGGCGGCGACGCCGGGGCCGCCTGCGGCCGCTGCCACGGCCCCGGCGGCGGTCCCGAGCGCGGCCCGGCGGGTCAGGCCTCCGCTGTCTGTACTCATTGTACGTCTCCTCCCGGGAGGGTGACCCACTTAACTCCATAGGAACGGGAACTGGAGCGGCGAACCGTCCCGACCCCACCCGGTTCGTTCCGGCTCGCGTCGCCCGGTTCGTTCCGACTCGTGTCACACATGTTCTCGTCGGGGCGTCGTTGCGGACGACCGGCAGTTAACGCAGCCTTCGGTTCTCGCCGAACGGCGAGCAGCGCCGGGTTTTTATCACCGCACTCCCAACGGCGCCCCATGCGACTCCCCCCACACTACGCCGCTGTCATCGTGTTGGCGGCGCTGCTCACGGCGATCGTCTTCGGGCTCGACCGGGGCGACCTCGCCTCGATGGCGCTGACGATGGTGAGCGTCGTCGTCATCTTCGCCAGCGTGGCCCTGATGTTCGGCGGCGGCGGGGACCGCGACTACCCCGGGAAGGCCTGACCGCGCATGGCCGGAGCGGGCGCGCCGGACGTCGGCCTCGCGGTGTTCGCGGCTATCGGCCTGCTCGGGGGCGTCCACTGTCTCGGGATGTGCGGCCCGCTGGTGACGCTGTACGCCGAGCGTATGTCGCCCGCGACCGACGGCGCGACCGCCACAGCGGGACGTGACACGCACGCCCGCGAGCGGCCGGGCGGTCGTGGCCCGACGTTCCGCGAGCTCCGCCAGCACCTGCTGTTCAACCTCGGTCGCACGCTCGCCTACGCGACCGTCGGGGCCGCGATGGGGGGGCTCGGCGCCCTCCTCTACGACGCGGCGGCGGTCGTCGCCGTCGCCGGACCGGTCCGGGGCGTCACCGGGGTCGTGGTCGGCCTGATCGTCGTCGCCGCCGGCCTCGCGAACGTCCGAGGCGGCGCCGCGAGCGGCCACCTCCCGGTCGGCGGGCTGTTCGCTCGCCTCTCCGCGGTGCTCACCGCCCGCGTCGACCGCTGGGTCCGGGGCCCCCGTATCGTCGCGCTCGGGGCCGTCCACGGCCTGCTCCCGTGTCCCATCCTCTACCCGGCGTTCCTCTACGCGCTCGCCGTCGGATCGCCCGTCCACGGCGCGCTCGCGCTCGCGCTCCTCGGCGCCGGGACCGTCCCGACGCTGTTCGCCTACGGCACGGTCCTCGGGACGCTCTCGCCGGATACCAGGGAGCGCCTCCACCGCGTCCTCGGCGCGCTGTTCGTCCTGCTGGGCTACCTGCCGCTGGCGATGGGGCTGGCCCAGTTCGGGATCGCGCTCCCGATGCCGGACGTGCCGTTCTACCAGCCGCTCGCCTGAACCCCGTACGTGAACCACGATATCCACCGCACCCATGACCGACGACACCTGCTCGCTCTGTGACCTCCCGACGCCGGACCCACCGGTCGCCCTCGAGGGAGTGGAGGGGGCGTTCTGCTGTCGGGGCTGTGCGGCGGTGGCCCGGACGCTCGGCGACGCCGAGCGGGACCCGGCCGATCTGGACACGGGACCCGACACCGACGACGTCGACGGCGAGAGGGCGTTCCTCGCGGTCGACGGGATGCACTGTGCGACCTGCGAGGCGTTCGTCGAGTCCCGAGCGGTCGGCTGCGGTGGCGTCCGGGCGGCCGACGCCTCCTACGCCTCCGGGATGGTCCGGGTGGTCTACGACGACGACGCGCTCTCGGAGGAGACCCTCCGGGACCGCCTCTCCGGGACGGGCTACCGTGCCCGAGCGGTGACCGACGAGGCCGACGACGGGACGGCCGCGGGTCGCATCCTCGTGGGGGGGTTCTTCGGGATGATGACGATGCTCTGGTACGCCCTGTTCCTCTACCCCACCTACGTCGGGTTCGAGGAGTACGTCCTGTTCGACATCGACGGGGCCGCGGGCCGGTACCTGCTCGGGAACGTCTGGCTGTTCGCCACGGTCGTCCTCGGCTACACCGGCTATCCGATACTCAGGGGCGCGTACGTCTCGCTGCGGGCGGGCCGGCCGAACATGGACCTGCTGGTGGCGCTCGCCGCGGTGACGGCCTACGTCTACTCCACCGGCGTCGTCATGACGGGCGGGATCGAGGTCTACTACGACGTGAGCGTCGTCATCGTCGTCGTGGTCACGGTCGGCACCCACTACGAGGGACGGGTTCGAGAACGGGCCGCCGGTCACCTCACCGAACTGACCGAGGAGCGGGTCGAGGAGGCCCGCCGACGCCGGGCGGGCGGGACCGAGCCGGTCCCGATAGCGGACCTCGACCCGGGCGAGGAGGTGGTGGTCCGCGCCGGCGAGCGGGTCCCCGTCGACGGCACCGTCGCGGAGGGGACCGGGGCGGTCGACGAGTCGCTCGTCACCGGCGAGTCCCTGCCGGTCAGGAGGACCGCCGGCGACGAGGTGATCGGCGGGGCGTTGCTCGCCGACGGGGGACTCGTCGTCGAGGTCGGCGAGAACGCGACGAGCACGGCCGACCGCCTCGTCTCGACGCTCTGGTCCGTGCAGTCGGGTCGAGGGGGTGCCCAGCGGCTGGCCGACCGGCTCGCGGCCGCCTTCGTCCCGCTCGTCCTCGCCGTCGCGGCGGTCGCGGTCGCCTACGCGCTCCTGACGGGAGCCGCGCCCACGGCCGCGTTCCTCACCGGTCTGGCGGTGCTCGTCGTCTCCTGTCCCTGTGCGCTCGGGCTGGCGACCCCGCTCGCGGTCGCCGCCGGGGTCCGCGAGTCGCTCGAACGGGGTGTCGTGGTCACCTCGGGCGAGGTGTTCGAGCGGGCGGTCGAGACGGACGTCGTCGTCCTCGACAAGACGGGGACGCTCACGACCGGCGCGATGTCCGTCCACGCCGTCCACGCCGACGGCGCGAGCGAGCGCGAGGTGCTCGCCCGTGCGGCGGCCGTGGAGGCGTTCGCCGAGCACCCGGTGGGCCGGGCCATCACGGACCGCGCGGCCCCCGTCGAGGCGAGCGTGGAGGGGTTCACCGACCACCCGGGACGGGGCGTGAGCGCCGACGTCGAGGGCGAGCGGGTCCTCGTCGGCCGGCCGGGCCTGTTCGACGCCGAGGGCTGGACGGTCCCCGACTCGCTCGGGACCCGGGCCGAACGGGCCGCCGACGCCGGGCGGGTTCCCGCGCTCGTCGGCTGGGAGGAGCACGCACGCGGGCTCGTGGTCGCCGGGGACCGGCCTCGCGAGGGCTGGGAGTCCGCCGTCGCCGACCTCGCCTCGGGCGGTCGGCGCGTGGTCGTGCTCACGGGCGACGGCGAGGCGGCCACACGGCCGTTCGGCGACTCCGCACACGTCGACGAGGTGTTCGCGGGCGTCCCGCCCGAAGGGAAGGCCGCGGTCGTCGAACGCCTGCGGGGGGAGGGGACGGTCGCGATGGTCGGGGACGGGTCGAACGACGCGCCCGCGCTCGCCGCCGCCGACCTCGGGATCGCGCTCGAATCCGGGACGCGGCTGGCGGCGGACGCCGCCGACGTCGTGGTGACGACCGGCGACCTCGCCACGGTGCCGGCGGTGTTCGACCTGACCCACGCGGCACGGCGGCGGGTCCGTGCGAACCTGGGGTGGGCGTTCGTCTACAACGTCCTGGCCGTCCCGCTGGCCGCGGTCGGGCTGATCAACCCGCTGTTCGCGGCCGTCGCCATGGCCGCGTCCTCGCTGCTCGTGGTCGCGAACTCCGCCCGGCCGATGACGGTCGATGGGGACGCGAGGCCGGTCGAGCGTCCCGCCTCGACGCCGCTCGACGGGGAGGTGAGCGAGGCGTGAGCATCGCCGTGCGGGTCGGTCCGGTGGCGCTTCCGCGCGATGCCGTACTCCAGACGGGGCTGCTGCTGACGGTCGAACTGGCGCTTCTCGGGGCGTATCTGGCGCTCACCGACTGGAGCGTGCTCGCGCCTCGCTACCTGCTCTACCCGCTGGCGTGGGTGACCGTCGGCGTCCTCGCGGTGGTCCGAACGGCCGCCGTCGACGCGACCCCCCGGTCCCGACTGCTCGCGGCGGGGATCGCCGGGAGCTACCTGCTCGTGCTCCTGTGGGTCGACGGGTCCGTGAGCCTCCAGGGCACCGGGACGGGGTTCCGCCTCGCGTGGCTCCCGCCGGGGTGGGGTCCCGCCGTCCTCTACGGCGGGGACTCCCTGTCGTTGGCGCTGTTCCCCTACCGGCTCGTGGGGTACGCCTCGCTCGCGTACCTGCTGTACGCGACGGTCGTGACCGCCTCTCGTGCGGCGCTGGGCGGCCTCGTCGGCCTCGTCTCCTGTGTCTCGTGTACGCTGCCCGTGGTCGCCGCGCTCCTCTCGAGCCTCGTCGGCGGGTCCGCGGCCGTCACCGCCGCGGCGACGACCTGGTCGTACGACCTCTCGACGGTCGTGTTCCTGCTGGCAATCGGCCTATTCTACTGGCAGCCACTCGCGGGCGGGCGGCTGACCGCGCTCGTCTCCCGGTGGTAACGCCCGGGCACCCCCGTCGTACGGACGGTCGTAGTCTTTTGTACGCGTGTCACCGCCGCCGTCGGGCCGGGAGGAGGAGCGACGCGGTCTCGCCAACCGTCACCGGCCCACGACGAGGACGGCGACGAGGTAGACGAGCATGACGGCGGCCCCGAGGAGGAAGACGGGGACGAACCCGCCGGCAGCCAGGACGACGCCGAACAGCGCCGGCGAGACCGCCTCGCCGCCGTTCTGGAACACGTACATGCTGTTTATCACCCCCGCCCGGTGGTCGTCGCCGGCGCGGCTCGCGACGGCGTCCTTGAGCAGCGGGGAGACGAACGAGTCGCCGACGGTGAACCCGAAGACGAGGACGCCGGCCCAGAGGATGCTCGGCGCGAACGGGACGAGCGCACAGCTGGCGGCGCCGACCCCGAGCGCGCCGGCCAGCCCGCTCGTCCGGGAGAACCGGCCCGTGACGACGCCAGCGAACGGGGGGAGCACGAGGCGGGCGATCCCCCGTGCGGAGAGGACGAACCCCGCCTCGACGAGCGAGGCATCGAGGGTCCGCACCGCGAACAGCGGCACGAACGTGAGCACGGCCAGGCGGACGAACCCCCGGACGAAGCCACCGACGACGAACACCCCGAGGTCCCCGTCCGCGAGCTCGACCC
>JAZKST010000037.1:0-34416 GCA_036625905.1 Haloarculaceae archaeon | reverse complement strand
CGCCCTGTTCTTCTCGAACCTCGGCCGGCGGCTCGCGCGCCGCGGCAGTGACTGAGCGTGGCGACCGCCGGTCCGGTTACGGCGAGGGGCTGGTCCGCGGCTCGCTCAGGGCCAGCACGTCGTCGAAGAACTCGAGCGAGTCGTGCGGTCCCGGGTTCGCCTCGGGGTGGTACTGGCGGGTGATGATCCCGAGGTCGTCGCTATCCAGCCCCTCCGGGGTGTCGTCGTTGACGTTCACCTGGGTGACCTCGAGCGGTCCCGGGTCCGAGACCGTGTAGCCGTGGTTCTGGGTGGTCATCACGACCCGGTTGGTCCGGAGGTCACGGACCGGCTGGTTCACCCCGCGGTGGCCGAACTCCATCTTCTCGGTGCCGCCGCCGAGCGCCGACGCGATGACCTGCTGGCCCAGACAGATGCCCGCGAGCGGCAGGTCGCCGGCGTACGTCTCGACGAGGTCCTTCGCGGCCACGAAGTTCTCCGGGTCGCCGGGGCCGTTCGAGACGAACAGGACGTCGGGGTCGACCGCCGCCACCTCCGCGGGGGTGGCGTCGTAGGGGAGCGTCTCGACGACCGCGTCGCGCTCGACCAGCGACTCGGTGATCGAGCCCTTCGCGCCGCAGTCGATCAGTGCGACCCGCGGGCCGTCCCCGTCGGGGTTGTGCGTCTCGCGCTCGTCGATGGAGACCTGCGCGCCGATGTCGGTGTGCTCGCTCATCCCCTTGCACAGAGAGAGCTCCTCCGTCGCGGCCTCGGGCGTCGCGTCCGGCCCGGCCGCGATGCCGCACTTCATCGCCCCCTCGTCGCGGATACCGGTGACGAGGTCGCGCGTGTCGAGGTGGTCGATCGCGGGGACGCCCTCGCTCTCGAGCCACTCGACGACCTCGTCGGTGAACTCGCGGGCGACGGCGGCGCGGGGGTGGACGCGGTCGGACTCGAAGCGCTCCGCTCGGACGCCGTAGTTGCCGATCAGCGGGTACGAGAACGTGAGGACCTGCTCCTCGTAGGAGGGGTCGGTCAGTGACTCCTCGTAGCCGGTGTAGGCGGTCGTGAACACCAGTTCGCCACGGGTGCGCCCGGGGACGCGACAGCGCGCCTCGACCACGCTGCCGTCCTCCAGGGCCAGGTAGGCGTCCGACATTACGAGACTCGTATGGAACTCCCCGCAATAACCGTTGTGTTCGAAGCCGAGTTACGAAATTCGTAACCGTCAAGTGTGGCGGGGGGAAACCCACGACCCTCGATGGACGGCCTCGACCGCGAGATACTGGCCATCCTCCGCCGGGACTCGCGGACCCCCTACACGGAGATCGCCGACCGCGTCGGCACCAGCGAGGGGACGGTCCGCAACCGCGTCGAACGGCTGGTCGAGGAGGGGATCATCGAGCGGTTCACCGTCGCCACACGGACCGGGAACGTCAAGGCGATGATCGAGGTCGGGGTCGCGGTCGACGTCGACACCACCGAGGTGTCCGAACGGATGGCCGACTGGTCGGAGGTCGACTTCGTCTGGCAGGTCTCCGGCGAGGTGGACATCGTCGTCGTCGCCGACACCACCGACACCGGTGCGCTGAACGACCTCATCACGAAGGCCCGCGAACTCGACGAGGTCGTCTCGACGAAGACGCGGCTCATCCTGGCGGAGAAACTGGGCTGATACACACCGCGTTCCGGCCGGAGCGACACGGTTTTATCCCATCCACACACATCGGTCGGGAGTGCTCTCCCGCAGGCGAACGCTCGCCCTCCTCGCCGGCGGCTGTTCGCCCCTCGGGACGCGCCCGGAGCCTCGTACCCGTCTCGACGGTATCTGGCTCGTCAACGACCGGGCGGACCCGCAGGACTGCGTCCTCGTGCGTTTCACGCTCACCCGCGGAAGCGGTATTCAGCCGTGGACGAAGGCCTACCGGCGGTGTGACGGGGAAGCATCGACGGCGTGACCCACACGCCCAAGCCCCCGCCCGACGAGACGGCACCCTATGGTCGACTGTCCGATCACCGTCGTCGACAGGGGCACCATCACCGCGGACACGAACGCCATCCTCGACGAGTTCGTCACCGCCACCGCCAGCGAGCCGAACCCGGACCTCCACCGCGGCGAGGGAACCGTGTTCAACCTCGTCCTCGACCACCCCGAGGCGACGGTTCTCTGGGATTCGGGCTCCCATCCTGAGGCCGCGGACGGCCACTGGCCCGACGGGCTCTACGAGGCGTTCACACACGAAGACCCACGGCCCATCGAGGAGGACCTCGATTCGGTCGGGTACTCCGTCGACGACATCGACCTCGTGGTACAGAGCCACCTCCACCTCGACCACGCGGGCGGGCTCTACGCCTTCGACGGCACCGACACGCCCGTCGTGGTCCACGAAGCGGAACTCAAGCACGCCTACTACTCGGCCAAAACCGACGAACCCGACGCCGACGAGGCGTACGTGCTCGGGGACTTCGACCACGACCTGAACTGGCGGGTCGTCCACGGCCGCCGGTACACCCTCCTCGAGGACGTCGAACTCCACCACTTCCCCGGCCACACGGCGGGACTGCTGGGGGTGTTCCTCGACCGCGAGGACCCGGTGCTCGTCGCCGGCGACCAGGCGTACGTCCGGGCGAACTACGAATCCGACTGGTCGATGGGCGCGAGCCTCCTGCACTCGACGCGGGACTGGCACGACAGCATGGAGCGGTGCCGGGAACTGGAGCGTCGGCACGGCGCACGCGTGCTCTTCGGTCACGACGCCGACCAGGTCGAAGAACTCGGGGAGACGTTCTGAGCCCCGCCCGGAACGGCGTTCCGACCGCTACCCGGGCGTCTCGGTCTCGATGTAGCAGGTGAACTCGACGCTCATCGTGCCCAGTGTCGACCCATCCCCGTCGCGTGCCTCGACGCGGACCACCCCGTTCTGCGGGAACGGGCCGAGCGCCTGCTGGTACGTCCGTCGCGGACCCTCGGCGCTCTCGGCGGGCTCCCGCGGGATGACGTACAGGAGGTCGTCGTCGGGACGACCGGCCGGAGCAAAAGTTCCCCGTTCAGTCCTCGGTGACGTCCTTCAGCCGGATGCCGTCGTCCACGAGCCGGTAGTTGCGCTCGCGGTCGAGGCGGTCCGCGAGGTCCCCGTGGGCGTGGAGCTGTTCGACGAGGCTCGCGTGGAGGTCCCGCCACGCGACGGCGTAGGCGGGGGACTGCCCCCAGGCCCGCAGTTCGGGGACGAACTCGTCGTAGGTCTTCATCCGCGTCTCCATGTGCTCGATGACGTCGAGCAGTTCGCCCGCGTCGACCTCGCCCTCGCCGCCGGCGTCGATGGCGCGGTTCACGGCCCGCTCGTACCCCTCGACGGCCCGCTCCATGTCCCGCGCGGCGTTCGCGCCGTCCTCGGGGAGGAGTTCGAGGAGCCGCTCGGGGATCGTCAGGTGGACGTGTTCCATGCAAGGGGTAACGGGGGGCCGAACGTGAAACCCCCCGTTGTGGCACGCCCGCGCCCGCGGCCCGACCCCCGACCGGCCGCTACGCGGACTCCATCGCCGACGCCATCGCCTCCAGATCCGGGAAGGTGAGCGACTCCTCGGTCGCCCAGGCGTACTCGATCGTCCGGTCCGGCGCGAGGACGAAGGTGCTCCGGCGGGCGATCCCTCGGAGGATACCCGCCTCGACGCGGACGCCGAATCCCTCGAGGACGTCGTTGTTGAACGTCGAAAGCAGCGGAAAGGAGAGGTCGTACCGGTCGACGAACGCCAGCTGGGGGAACGGCGGGTCGGCGCTCACCCCGTAGACCGACCCCGGCAGATCCGCGAGGCCGGCCCACCAGTCCCGCATCTGGCACATCTCGCGGGTGCAGGTCCGCGAGAACGCTCCCGGGAAGAACGCGAGCGCGACCGGGCCCTCGGCGAGCGCGTCCGAGAGCGCGAACGGTTCGACCTCCTCCGAGGTGAACTCGCCCGACTTCCCCGCGGCGTTCTCCGGAGTGGCCATCGGTGCCTCGAACGTCGGCGCGGTGTCGCCTTCCTGGAGCATATCCGCACGCTCTCCCGCCCGGGTGATGAATGGACGGGTCGGGGGCGGAACCGAACGCCGGCGTTCGTCCGGGTGCCACGGGACGTCCCGGCTCGTCCCTCGTCCGCAGGTCTTCCACGGGCGTTATAGAGATTACGAGGCTAATACCCCCGCCTTTGGGCGGGGGATACAGCCGACATGATGCGCGACCAGTACTCCGACATCGACCGTCTCACACCCGAAGCTTGACGACTCGGTGGTGTGAACGCTGCATGGAATGGTCGAGATCGTCGATTCGCTCCTCCTTCGTCTCCTCGTTGCATTTGGCATTGGAGCTCTCATCGGACTGGAACGAGAACAGGCAGAATCCGGGGGAACGTTCGCGGGAAGCCGGACCTTTCCGCTGTTTGCCCTCGTCGGCGCGATCGTCCAGGCGTTCTTTCCTGAACTACTACCTGTCACAGTCCTCGCCATCGCCATTCCACTGACCGTCGCGTATGCCGGAAAGATTTTGATCGAAGGGGATATCGGACTCACGACGTTGACCGCTGCAGTACTCACTGTCATCCTCGGTGCGTTGACAGTTTCCTCCGAACGCGGGACGCTCTTCGCGATCGTTCTCGGCGGGATCGTCACCGTCCTCCTGTCGGCGAAGCCGACGATCCACAGTTTCGTCGACCGGATCGACGAGCGGGAACGCCGTGCCTCGCTCAAATTCATCCTCGTCGTGTTGGTAGTGCTGCCAGTCCTGCCGGATCGCGAACTCGATATCCTGTACGGTCTCAATCCACGATTCATCTGGCTGATGGTCGGATTCGTCACCGGGCTGAGCTTCGTTGCCTACATCTCGAGTCGAGTTGTCGGAGCCAAACGGGGGATCGCCCTCACGGGGATCCTCGGCGGGTTCGTCTCTTCGACCGCGACGACGGTCTCGATGGCCGAGCGAATCAGTGAAGCCCCCGATCTCTACAAGATCGGATCGTTCTCGATCGTCGTCGCGTCGATCGTCATGTTTCCGCGTGCACTCGTCGAGGTCGCTGTCGTCAACCCAGCACTACTCCCTCGAGTCGTCGTTCCGCTCGGGGCCATGACAGGTGTCGGCATGCTTATCGCAGGCACCGTCTACTGGCAATCGAGGACAGAGCCGGACGTCGAGACCGACCTCCAGAACCCGTTTCGTCTTCGACCGGCACTGTTTTTCGGCGCTGTCTTCGCGATCGTCCTTCTGGTGTCACAGTCCGTGAACACCTGGTTCGGCGAGTCGGGGATCTATGCGACTGCGTTTCTCTCGGGGCTCGCTGACGTCGACGCGATCACGCTTACGCTGAGCGCACTCGAAGCGGACGGTGAGATATCCCCCTCGGTTGCGACGACCGGTATCGTCATCGGTGCTATCGCGAACACGCTGATGAAAGCCGGGCTCGCATGGTTGCTGGGCACCGTGAAACTCGGTCGACGAGTGACAGTCGCGCTCGGGATCGTCTCGGCGGTCGGAATCCTTGTCGTCGTACTATGAGTCGATGCGTTCTCCGAGGAGGGCGAACGAACCCAGCTTGATACGGTCGTGCGTCGTTCGTTCCCGCCTCGCGGATCACCGAATCCGTCGCATCGGTCTCGAAACGCCGATAGGCCCGAAGATCGCCGAGGATAGGTACGCACGACCGTATGACCGAATGCGATGCTATCGGTCGTGGACCAGAGGCCGGACGCGAACCATCGGTCAGGTCGGTAACTCGTCTACGGGAACGGAGCAGGCGCCACCTCGGATCACGCTGAACCGAACCGCTCTTGTGGCTACCGGTACTGCCTCGCCCGTCCGTGACCCACTACAACCGCGAGGAGGTCGACCGGCGACTGGCTCGTATCCGCGACCAGTACGACCCCGTGTTCGAACACGAGAACGTCGAACTGACGCCGGACGGGTTCGACGCGTTCGCCGAGCGGGCCGCGGGGGGGTACATCGGCGGCGGCTACGCGTGGGTCGTCCGGGAGGAGGCCCCGCCGCTCTCGGACTCGATGCCGGACGTCGACGAGCCGTACCCGCGGGTCCTGCTCGCTCTCGGCCGGGACGACGACGGGTGGGGGCCAGCCGGTGGGGGCAGGGAGGGCGAGGAGACCTGCGAGGAGGCGGCAATCCGCGAGGTCGGCGAGGAGACCGGCATCGAATGCGAGGTGCTCGACTGCCGACGGGTCCGCCGGACCACCTTCGTACGGGCGGACGGCGCGGACGACGACTGGGACGAGGAGGGACCGGTCGTCTTCACGCTGTGGGCCTTCTTCACTGCCCGGGAGATCGGCGGGACCATCGACGTCCAGGAGTCGGAGTTGAACGGTGCGGCGTGGTTCCATGCCCTCCCTGCGAACCTCCACTGGAGCGTCCGGGATCACCCGTGGTCGTGGACGGAGTGGGAGGGGCCGTAGCGGGCGGCCACGGGGGTCGACGTCGGCGAGCGACGACGATCACCATCAGTGCTCGACGAACTCGACGAGCACACCGCCGGTGTCCCGTGGGTGGAGGAAGGCGACGGTGTGACCCCACGCCCCCCGGCGGGGCTCCTCGTCGATGCGTTCGATGCCCCGCTCGTCGGCCCGCGAGAGCGCCACCTCGATGTCGTCGGTGGCGAACGCGAGGTGGTGGATGCCCGGCCCCTCCCGGTCGAGATAGTTCGCGACCGTCCCGTCCTCGTCGGTCGGTTCGATGATCTCGAGGTAGCCTTCGCCGACCCCGAGGAAGACGAGCTTCATCCCCCCGAACCACTCCTGATGAGCGACCTCGACCCCGAGGAGGTCCTCGAAGAGGAAGACGAGGCCGTCGGCGTCACGCGTCGCGATGCCGGCGTGGTCGAACTGCATGACCGGTCCTCGGAGCCCGCCGGGTAAAACACGACGGTCGGGGATCGACGCCGGTGACGCGAACAGCGGGACCGAAGCGGGCGGGGGATTCATACGGTCGTGCGGAATCAGTTACCGCTTCACGAGTCGGAGTTCCGTCGCGTCGGTCTCGAAACGCCGATGTTCCCGAAGGCTACCGAAGATAGGTACGCACGACCGTATCAGTCCTCCCGGTCGAACGCGTCCTCGAGAGCCCCCCGTAGCGCGTCGGCGTCGACGTCCCGCGGGTTCGTCGGGAGGCGGCGCTCCTGGACGAGCGTGTTCTCGACCATCGCGTCAGCGTCCCCGGGTCCGAGGCCTACCTCCCCGAACGACGAGGGGAGGCCAATGGCGTCGCGCAGGCGGGTACACTCGGCAACGAGCGCGTCGGCGCTCTCCTCGACGCCGAGGTCGCCCGCGACCGCCGCGTAGGCCTCCCGTCGGACCGGGAGGTTGTACCGCAGGCCGGTCTCGACCGAGACCGCGAGACACTCGCCGTGAGGGCGGTCGGTCATCCCGCCGACGGTGCTCGCGAGCGCGTGGACCACGCCCAGTCCCGCGTTCGAGAATGCGACCCCTGCGAGGTGCGACCCGAGGCTCATCGAGCGCCGCGCAGCCGGGACCCCTTCGTGGACGGCCCGTTCGAGCGAGCCGTGGACCGCCCGCAGCGCCCGCCGGGAGTACGGCCGGGACATCGGGTTCGCGCCCTGGTAGGTGATGGCCCGTGGCGGGACGTCGGCGTAGTCCCGGGCGGTCAGCGACTCGAGCGCGTGGACGAACGCGTCGAACCCCGAGCGTGCGGTCAACTCGGCGGGGATGCCCTCGGTGAGCGTCGGGTCGACGAGCGCGACGTCCGGACGGAGTTCCTCGTCGCTCGTCCCGCGTTTCACCCCGTCGTGGGAGACGACGGCCGTCTGTGTCGCCTGCGAGCCAGTTCCGCTCGTCGTCGGGACGGCTACGAGGGGGGCGACGGGGCCCGGGGCGTGGTCCACGCCGAGGTAGTCCGCCGCCTCGCCCCCGTGGGCCAGCAGCAACGCGACCACCTTCGCGGTGTCGAGACAGGACCCGCCGCCGAGGCCGACGACCCCGTCGACCGCGTCGGTCGGGAGGTCGTCGAAGTCCGCAGTCGAGGGCTCGGTGGTGGCGTCGTGGAACACGGCGTCCTCGATGTCCCCGGCGACGCGGCCGACGATGCCCGCCTCGCGGATCCCCTCGTCCGTGACGACCAGCGGACGGTCGACGCCGAACCGGTCGAGCACTGCCGGGAGCTCCTCGCTCACTCCTGTGCCGAAGCGCGTCTCCGGGGTGCGGAACGACAGCGGATCCGGGCCGACGTCGGTGTGTGGGCCGGGCGTGTTCATGTCACCGACTCCCGACCGGCCCGGGTATATACCCACGGGACACGGCCGGTCCGTCACCCGGGGCCGGCCGGGACGACCGGCGGCCGTGCGCCCGGTCGCCGGTACCCCAGGGGTCGACACCGTCTCCGCACAGGTCTCGACGATGGGTCCGGGTTCGAGCAACGGTTCGGGCGGACGGACCGCCTCTCCGCGGCGGACCGCGAACGGAGGTCCGTCGACGTCGATTACGGTGTCCCCGGCGCACGAGTGGTCGTCGACGGCCACGCCGTCCGAGTTCACGGGATCACGCTCGACGGACTCGCCGAGCAGGTCGATTCGCTGGCCGCGACGTTCCGCCAGGCGGCGTTCTCGCTCGTCCACGCCGGCGGTGACGTAGCGGAGCTTCCTCCCCCGGCCCGTCGGGTGAGGCGGGATCGAGCCATCCGGGCGAGAGATGGGCCCTGCCGTGCTCTCAGCGCTCCCGGTGTCGACCCCAGGCGTCGGCGTCCACATCGAGGAGCTCCCCCTTCCACCGCCGGGATCGGACGGCGATGAAGGCCAGCAGCAGCGTCGCCACGGCGACCACCACCGAGACCGCCACCCCGGGTATCCCCCCGATCGCGGCGCTCCCCGGCCAGGGCTGCGGAGAGAAGGCCGTGATGCGGACGAGCCACGCGGCCAGGAGCAGGAAGAACAGCGGGAGGTACACCCGGCGCAGCCGGTGGGCGACCGCCGCCTCGAAGCTCAGCTTCATCGTCGGACGGCGGTAGTCCCGACTCAGATTCTCCCGCCACGCCGGGTCGGCGAGTCCCTGGTCCCGGTCGAGCGCGTACGCGAAGACGTTCTCCTGGAGGACCCTGACCCGGCTCCGCCAGATGTCGTACCCGCGGTACCGGCGGGACTCGATGACCAGGAACACCGAGAGAGCCGCCATCCCCACGAGGACGACGTAGTGGGGGTTCCGTTCGCTCGAGAAGGCCCACGTGAGGACCGCCGCCATCACGATGACCGCCCAGTTGGTCGTCCGGTCGAGCCGCTCGCGCCAGGACTTCATCCGGTGTATCTCGCCGCGGTAGAGGTGCGCCAGCGCCGACCCCGCGCTGTCCCCGTCGAACATCCCCTCGGCGACGCGCGGGTCGTCGAGGTGCTCCGGGTGTTCGTCACCCTCGTCGGTCCCATCGTGGCCGTCTCTGCTGTCCCCCGGCATCCGGTGTGGTCGGGCCTACTCGGTCGAGCCGTATTAGTTCCCGCGTTCGTCCTACCCGACCTCTCGCCCCCCCTCGCCCGCGTCCGGCCGAGGAGTTCTCGGTCCACGGCCCGTCGCGACGTCCGGTACCGCTACGAGGACGGGACGGTCGATCTGATGACCACCGGCCGGAAGGTCGAGAACGTCCGGGCGAACCCTCGGGTCTCGCTGGCGGTCCAGAAGGTCGAGGCCGGCATCCCGGAGTGGACCGTGACGCTCCTCGGCACCGCCCGGGTCGTCGAGGACGGGGTCGCGAACCGCACGGCCAACCGACGGATCAACCGGAAGTACGGCGTCGAGCCCGATGCCTGGGAGGAGAACAGCCTGGTCCGCGTGGACGTCGGCTCGGCGAGCTACCGGACGTACTGATCCGGGCGGTCGGCCGAGATGCACGACGGCCGCGAACTGCCGTGCATCCGTGTGTCGCTATTCGTGTCCACTCCCGGCGGGCGAGAGGACGGGCGAGGTGCCCCTCATCCGCGCGACCAGCTCGCAGGCCGCAAGCACGACGACGAGTGCGACGACGAGCGCACCGGCGAACGGTCGCGAGTTCTCCGGGTCGACCCGGTCGAGGTAGTGGTGGAACCAGAAGACGTTCGACCAGACCGTCATGTGGAACGAGCGGACGAGTTCCGACCCGGCGGGCAGGACGTGGTGGACGTCCGGGCCCATCGCCCAGACCCCGCCGGCGACCAGCACCGTCGGGGAGTGGAGGAGACGCGGTGCGGCCAGCGCGAGGAGGAGGGCAGTTGCCATCGCACCCACGGCGAAGTGGGCGATAGCCATCGACATATCCTCTCGAAGTGCGGGCTCGTCATGAATCTGACGCGTCGGGACGCCGGTCCGTTCGCCGTCCCCCGACCTCGGCGTCGCCGGTCGGAACTACCGACGCAGGACCGACAGCAGCTCGGACGCGAGCGTTCGACCCGGTCGTCCCAGCGTCGACGCCAGCAGCTCCCCGACGTGGGCCGGTGATCGGTCCGGTTCGTAGTAGACGCTCCTGAGGAACGCGAGTATCGCCCGCCCGGACCAGACGTGGGCCTCGAGCCGGCGCCGCCCCTCGAGCCGGTAGGTCTCTGCCAGCGCACTGCGCCGTACCGAGGGGTCGAACCCGTCGTAGAGGTCGCGGTACCGGCGGAGTATCCGTCGTCGTCCCTCGATGCCGCCCCACGAGGTTCCCCGGCTCTCGAAGGGGAGCCCGCCCACCACCAGCACGCTGTCGACGAACTCGAACTCGGTCACCTGCGCCATTTCGATGCACAGGAAGATGTCGTCGGCACCCGGCGAATCCCGATTCAGCGGGCCGACTTCGTCGAGTACCTCGCGGTCGAGCAGCATCGTCGAGGTGGTCAGGGGGTGGTCGTAGAACCCGAGCGCGTCGCGGAGCACGTTCCCCCTGACCGAGGGGTCCGGCCGGTGCACCGTCCCGTCCTCCATCTCCATGCCGCAGTAGGCGACGCCGACCCCCGGACGTCGTTCCAGCAGGTCGACCTGTTCGGCGATCTTCCGCGGGAGGAGGCGGTCGTCGTCGTCGAGGAACTGGACGTACCGGCCCGTCGTGTGCCCCAGTCCCGTGTTTCTGGCGGCGTGTGCCCCCCGGTTCGTCGAGTGGGCCACGTACGACAGCTCCCGGGCGAACTCCTCGGCGACCGGCTCGGCGTGGCGGTCGCCCGAGTCGTCGACCACGACGAGCTCGATCGGTTCGTACCCCTGTTCGAGGACGCTCCCGACGGCTCGCCGGAGCCGGTCGTTCCGGTAGTACGCCGGGATCACTACCGATACCACTCCCCTTCCCACCGACTCACCACCCCATCTCCGGGCCGTTCTCCGGTGGACGATATAAATCCTGGTTCCGCCTCCCGTACCGTTCGTAGGGATCGTCGTCGGTATTCGTCCGCCCTCTACCCGGGACCACCCGACCCGAGTACGGTAACGGATCGAATCGGCCGGCCCACCATGCTAATCCCTATGAGCGGTCCGTCGACGATGTAACGATGCGTTCGGTGTTCCCGACTACTCGACCCGCTCGAACTTCTGAACCGTTCGCGCTCCGCGATCGGTGCCGGCGTGTGTGTAGGAGACCTCCCCGACGTACAGGGCCCCGTTCGAATCGACCGCGATCGCGTGGGGGGCGAGGAACAACGGATCGTCCGCCGGGTGCCCTTCGTTCCCCCACCGCGTCAGTACCTCCCCGTCGATGGTGAACACGCTGATCCGGTTACAGAGTTCGGACACGTAGACCGTATCCCCGACGATGGCCACGTCCGTCGGGCGGATCAGGTCGGTCCACTCGGTGACGAACTCGCCGTCGGCGTCGAAGATCTGGATCCGGGAGTTCTCCCGATCGGTCACCCAGATCCGGCCGTCACCGTCGTGATGGATCGAGTGGGGGAGCCTGAACTCGCCGGGGTCCGGTCCGGGCTCCCCCCAGGACCGTATCAGACCACCCTCCGGGTCGAACGCGTGGACTCTCGCGTTCCCGTAGCCGTCGGCGACGAACGTCTCTCCAGAGTCGAACACCGTCACGTCCGTGGGTTTGTTGAACGGTCCGGCGCCCCGGCGTATCGAGGCGATCCGCTCGAAGAGGTCCCGGGCGTGTCGATACCCGGTATCCGACGGTTCGCCCTCGGTCCCCAGGGTCATCAGGAGCTCCCCGTCCGGCGTGAACTTCCGCACCGTGTGGTTCCCGTCGTCCGTACAGTAGACGTCGCCCTCGGGACCGAGACCCATGCCGTGTGGGCGATCCGAGAAGTGGCCATCGCCCCAGGCCGACAGGCTGTCGCCTCCCGCGTCGAACACCATCACCGGGTGCGGACCGCGGTTCAACACCAGGACGTCGTCGTTTTCGTCGACACAGATACTGCCGACGTCGAGGAACGATTGGCCGTCCGGCAGGTCGGCCCATCCGTCCACGAGTTCGTACGAGTGGATATCGTCACCGTATCTCATGAACATCACGCATCCCGCGACCCTCTTAATACTACCCTACGGTGGACAGAACAGTCGGTCGGAACACGTCGGGAGATCCACTTGTCCTCCCCCGTCCGACGGGGGACTTTTCACCGCCGGGCGCCACCGGACGACCGTGCGCGAGTTCCCGTTCGAGCTGGCCCTGTGTGCCCGCCTCGAGTCCCCGGGGGGCGCCGTCGTCGGCCGACAGCTGGGTGCGGCTCTCCACGGGACGCGCGTGATCGACGTGGCGCTCGTCTACCCCGGCCCGGAGTTCCGGGAGCGGGCGGCCATCACGGCCGAGACCATCCCCCCCGCGGCCATCGAGGCCGACGTCGGCGCGGGCGAGGCCCGCCCGATCCGCAGGGCGTTCCCCGGGACGAGCCGCCGGTGGGCACGGGGGACCGTCGAGGCCGCCGTCGACGCGGGCTTCTTCGAGGTCGAACGGCGCGGCGGTCGGGAGTACGTCCGGCAGACGGTCCGTTACCCCGACTGGTTCGGACGGATCGTCGGCGTCGAGAACAAGCCCGATCTCGACCGCCCCGGCGACCTGGAGCTCCAGCTCCGCAAGGACGTCTCGCTGGGGCTGTTCGACGGGGTCGTGCTCGCGACGGCCTCGCACGTCACCGGCGCGCACCTGAACCGCATCCCGCCGGAGGTGGGCGTCTGGCGGTTCGACCCCGGGACGGGCGAACGGCGGGTGGTCCGCGAGCCGACCCCGCTCGACTCCGACGGTCCGGGTATCGAGGTGCTGGAGAGCCACCCCGCACGGACGGAGGTCCGACCCGCGACGGGGGCAGAGAAGGCCCGGCAGCGGCGCAGGCTCGCCGAACGGGCCTACGGGAAGGGATGGCGGATACCCGGAGGTTCGTTCCCGGGCTGTGCGGCGTGCGCGTCCGGCGAGCGGTTCGGCGCGGGGGCGCTCCCGGACTGTGCCTGGAAGGGACGGCTCGTCGACCCCTCCCGAGAGTGCGGGTCGTCCTGTCCCGGGTACGAACCCGCGGACCCGCCGGCCACCGACGTCCGTGGCGAGCGGGCCCGCAACTCCCCGTGGGAACCCGCCCCCGAGGGGCGGACGCGCCGACAGGCCGGGCTCGACCGTTTCGTCGACTAGCCGAACGAGAACCGGCCGCCGGGAGTCGCAGCCGGGGACGTGTGATACGGACGGTTGGTACGATTAGGGAAAACTGATACCCGACGGCCCGCCAACGTCGGGGTATGCGAGGAGAGGCCCTCCGTCTCGCCGCGGCTGTCTGCTGTCTCGCGCTCGCACTCACAGGGAGCCTCGCGTACGCGGGCACGACGGGCGTCGCGGCGGGGCAGAGGGATGCGCCGAACCCCTGCGTCGGGACGATGGAACGGCCGGCCGACGGCACCACGCTCGTCTCCATCCAGGGCGTGAAGTTCGTCGAGGGCGAGGGGTTCACCAAACCGCCGGGGATGATGGTCGCGTTCGGCCCGGAGGGCGAGTTCCAGTACGCGTTCAACGGCACCGCTCGGGGACGCTGGTGGGTGTACGACGTCGACCCGCTGCCGAACGGGAACGTCCTGCTGGCCTCGACCGAGCCGGGCGTCTCGGTCGTTCAGGAGATCGACCCGGAGACGGGGGAGAACGTCTGGCTGAAGCGGTTCGACGGCCACAACGGGGGCGCCTCCGGCTACCACCCGGAGAACGTCACCGACGCCCACGACGTCGACCTGATAAACGGCGACGAACTCCTCGTCGCCGACAAGGGGACCGGCCACCACCGACTGTTGATCTACAACCTCACAAGCGAGCAGGTGATCTGGGAGTGGCGCTTCGACGAGCACACCGACGAGTTCCCGAGGTCCGGCGGCGGCCCCTACGATCGCGACTGGACCCACGTCAACGACGTGGACAGGGTCGGGCCGGGGAAGTACATGGCCTCGGTGCGGAACTTCGACCGGGTGATCGTCGTCGACCGCGAGAGCAAGGCCATCGATCTCTCGCTGGGGGCCGACGACGACTACCGGTTCATGAACGAGCAGCACAACCCCCAGTACCTCGAGACCGAGGACGGCGACCCGACGATACTGATCGCGGACTCGCTGAACGACCGGGTCGTGGAGTGGACCCGGCAGGACGGCGAGTGGACCCGGACGTGGGAGCTGGTCGGCGGCGGCCTCGATGAGCCCCGTGACGCCGACCGCCTCCCCAACGGGAACACGCTCGTCGTCGACCGGAAGGGCCACCGGACGATGGAGATCGCGCCGAACGGCACCGTAGTGTGGGAGGTGTACACGCCGTGGCAGCCGTACGACGCCGAACGCGCCCGTCTCGGGGATGAGCCCGGGGGACCGACGAGCGTCGATATGGGGGCCCAGGAGTCGGTCGAACTGACGAACTCGGCGGGCTACGACGACGAGCGCATCGAGGAGTGCGGGGATGCACTCCGGGAGTTCGCCCCGTCGCGGAGCGGTGGGGTGCTCGGCTTCCTCGGCGGGTCCGGTGGAGAGGGCTTCGACTACCAGGGACCGAACGCGACCGGCGACGGCTTCGATGGGACCGAGTCGAGTCCCGCGGACGACCCCTCGAACGGGCCGAACCTTCCGCTGATCCTCGGACTAGTCGCGCTCGTCGCCCTGATCGCCGGATCGGTCCTGCTGGTCCGGCGGGGGTAGGGACGGCCGGGTGGAGTGGGTGCGGCAGGAGGAGTGCGACCTACAGCGTGTACCGCTCGCCGTCGACGGCCACGTCCGGCTCGAACGACTCCTCGGCGGGCGGGAAGTGCGAGACGTGGACGATACGGTGCTCGGCGGCGTCGAGGTGGTCCCTGAGGTCGCGCACGCCCTCGAAGGTCATGTGCTTCGTGCCGAACGTTCGCGGGGTACCGTCCTCGCGTTCGTGCTTGCCGCCGAGCGGGTGGTACTCACAGAGGTGCGCGGGGACGATGCCGTCCGCGAGGAGCAGGTCGGGGTCGGCGAGCACCTCGCGCGAGGCCTCGGGGATACCGTAGCTCGTGTCCCCCGACAGCGAGAGCACTCCGCCCGTCTCGGGGTCCTCGATGCGGGCCCCGTAGCAGACCAGCGGCGGGTGGTCGACCGGGACGAGCGTCATCTCGAGTCCGGCGGCCTCGAACGGCTCGAACGGGGACTGTGGCGTCGGCGTCACCGCGTCGAGGTAGTCGTACTTCCTGTCGACCGTCCCGCAGACGGACTCGTCGGTCTCGGGGTCGACCTCGTCGGCGGCGTGGACCGGCACGTCCGACAGCAGGCGGTAGGTGTTCCCGAGCCCGTCGAGGTGATCGAAGTGGATGTGCGTGATCAGTATCTCGTCGGGGAGGTCGACCCCCTCGCGGAGGAACTGGTAGCGGAAGTCCGGACTGGCGTCGACGAGCAGCGATTCGCCCGTCCGCTCGTTGCGAACGTGGACCGAGAAGCGGGTCCGCTCGACGCCCCGCTCGCGGGCCTCGGTGCAGGTGTCACAGTCACACCCGACCGTCGGTGTCCCGGTCGTGTCGCCGGTGCCCAGTAGCGTGACCTCCATCGTCGTGGCTCTGCGTGACCCGGGCGCCTAAACCCCGCGGTCGGCGGTCGTCGACGGGGACGGACGGCTCGCGTATCACTCCCCGACGACACGAACGGGGTCGCCGGCCTCGATGGTCCCGCCGCGGTCCTCCTCGGCGACCCGGGCGATGAGCATCAGCGTGTAGTCGTGGTCGAACTCGTCACGGTCGGCCCACTCGGGGAACCTCTCCCGCCGCTTCCGGACGAACCGCTCGCGGAACCCCGGGTCCCGGTCGCCGGTGTCGGGGTCGCGTTCGGGCACCACGCACCGTCCGCAGGGCGTGACACCCTCGAACCGGACGCCGCCGGCGAGGAACGACGGCGCGTCCCGACCGACGAACCGGTCCTCCCAGAACGCCGGGACGCCACCGACCTCGACGTTCGCCCGGAGCCGTCGCCGCGCTCCCTCGACGGTCACGCCCTCGAACCAGGACGCGACCGTCTCCAGGGTCGCGGTGCTGATGACCGACGGCCCCATCTCCCGGCGGTCGACGAACCCGACCGACCGATCCCGCGCCAGCGTCAGGTCGGCGCCGAAGAACTCGCCGAACCACTCGGCCGCCCGGTCGCGGTCGGTCTCGAGGTCGAAGCGACGGCGCTCGCCCCCGTCCGTGTCGACCGTCAGCGCTCCCTTCTCCGGGTCGAACGACGTCTCCAGGTCGTGTACCCTGTCGGTCCGCTTCCCGTTCACGACCTCGCCCGTGGCGTCGAACAGCGCGAACTCCCGGTCGTGCTGGATGGTCCCTCCCTGGAGCACCCGTGCCTCCTCGAGCGCGACGCCGCCGAGTCCCTTCACCGGGTAGACGGTGATCCGTTCGACGTGTCCCATGGTTGGACCCCCCCTCGCGTGCGGGATGTATAGGTCTGTCCTCTTGGCGTTCGCGGGTCACTTCGTTCCCCGTTCGCCTTTCCGAGGTCTTCCTTCGGTCGACCTCGCTACTCCTCCAACCCCGCGTCCCGCAACGCCGAGTGGGGCATCGACTCCCCACGCAGTCCGGCGAGGATGTTCTGGGCGGTCATGACCGCCATCTCGGTCCGCGTCTCGACGGACGCGCTCCCGATGTGGGGTGCGACGGTGAGTCGCTCGGGGGCGTGTTCCAGCAGCGGGTGGTCCGCCGGGAGCGGTTCCGGGTCGGTCACGTCGAGCGCGGCGTGTCGTATCCAGCCCCCCTCGAGCGCCCGGTCGAGCGCGTCGGTGTCGACGACCTCGCCGCGCGCGGTGTTGACGAGGACGCTCTCCTCGCCCATCAGTCGCAGTTCGCGCTCGCCGATCATCCCCGCCGTCTCCTCGTCGAGGGGGACGTGGAGCGATACGTAGTCGGACCGCTCCAGCAGATCGTCGAGCTCGCAGAACTCGGCGTCGATGCCGTACTCCGCGAGTTCGGCCTCTTGCTCCCCGTTCCGGCCGGTGGCCGTGTAGCAGACGTCCATGTCGAACCCGGCCGCCCGGCGGGCGAACGCCGAGCCGATACTCCCCAGCCCGACGACGCCGAGGGTGGCGTCGTGGACGTCGCGGCCGAGCAGTATCTTCGGTCCCCAGGTCACCCACTCGCCGTCGTGGACGTACCGGTCGGCCTCGACGACCCGGCGTGCGGCGGCCATCAGCAGCGCCCACGCCATGTCGGCCGTCGTTTCCGAGAGGACACCGGGGGTGTATCCGACGGGAACCCCCCGCTCGGCGGCCGCCTCGAGGTCGACGTGGTCGTAGCCGACCGACATGGTCCCGACGACCTCGAGCGCCGGCGAGCCGTCGAGCACCTCGGCGTCGACGACGTCGGAGACGGTACAGAACAGCGCCGCCGCCTCCAGGTCGGCGAGCTCCTCGACGAGCCGGTCGTGCGGCGGTGCGGTCTTCTCCTCCCAGACGGCGACCTCGTACTCCTCCTCGAGCAGGTCGATCCCTGCCTGTGGAACGTCGCGAGTCAGGTAGACGGTCTGCCGGTCTGTCATCCGTCGTCGCGTCGACGCTCGCGCTCAATACTCTTGTGGTCGGGCCGAGACCCCCACCCCGGCGAAGCGGAACGGGAGGGTGTGTCGGGAGCGAGGGGAGAGCGGGAGGTCCGGGCAAGCTTTATCCGCCGGATGAGCGCACTCGGAGAGAGACGCCATGACCTACCAGCCCGAGTCCGTGTGGGAGTTCAGCATCGCCGACAACGTCACCTTCGGCGTCGGGGCGGTCGAGGAGGTGTCGGACGCGGTCGCCGAGCGCGGCGCCTCGTCCGTGCTCGTCGTCACGGACCGAGGCGTCGCCGAGGCGGGCGTCCTCGACACCGTCACCGACGCGCTCGGCGACGTGGAGTACGCCGTCTTCGACGAGGTCGACCCCGACCCCTCGCTCGACGTGTTCGAGAACGCGGTCGAGGTAGCGAACGAGTCCGACCCGGACGCCGTCGTCGGCGTCGGCGGCGGGAGTTCGATGGACGTGGCGAAGACGACGGGCATCGTCGCCGAGCACGGCGGCGAGGTGCTCGACTACGTCGCCCCGCCGACGGGCGGTGGCGAGCCGGTCCCCGGTCCCGGCGTGCCGACGGTCTGTCTCCCGACCACGGCGGGGACGGGCTCGGAGGTCTCGCCCGTCTCGGTCATCTCGCTGCCCGACGAGGACCTGAAGGTGGGGATATCCAGCCCGCACCAGCGGCCGGACGTCGCGCTCGTCGACCCCGCTCTGACGGTAACCTTGCCCCCGGGTCCTACCGCCTCGTCCGGAATAGACGCGCTCTCGCACGCCATCGAGGCGTACACGACCCGACGGTACGACGCGAAGCCCGCCCCCGAGAGCCGAAGCGATCGGCCGGACTACAACGGTCGTTCGACGCTGACCGACGCGCTCGCACACCGCGCCATCGAACTCGTCGGGAACAACCTCCGGGACGCCGTCGACAACGGGCAGGACCTCGAGGCACGGCGCGCGATGGCGCTCGGGAGCCTGCTGGCGGGCGCCGCGTTCACCAACGCGGGCGTCGGGGCGACCCACGCCATCGCGATGGCGGCGGGCGCCATCCACCACACACCCCACGGCGTCACCATCGCGCTGGCGATGCCGGCCGTGATGCGGTTCAACGCGACGAGCGCGCCCGACCGGTACGCCGAGATCGCCGACCTGCTCGGCGAGGACCTGACGGCGACGGGTCGACACGAGGCGGCCGAAGCGGCCGCCCGTGGCGTCGAGCGGCTCGCGGCGGACGTCGGCATCGACGGCGGGCTCTCATCGCTCGGACTCGAACCGGAGGACGTCGATCACGTCGCCGAGCGGGCGAGCAAGCTCGAACGGTTGACCGTCGGAAACCCCCGTCGGATCGACCGGGAGGACCTCGAGTCGATCGTCCGAGACGCGATCTGATACGGGCGGTCGGACCGATCTACAGGTGATCGCCGACTCCCCTCCGAGGATCGCCGGGCATCCTCCCCTCGGGGACCCGGTGTTCCACCCGCAGGGGTTCGGCCGCTGTCGGGACTGCGGGACGCTGCTGCCTGGCGTGGTCGGGATCCGGGACTGGCTCGGAAAACCGGAGACGCGAACGAACGCCGAAACGGAAGCCGGGAGGGTCGACTACCCGTCCTGTGCCTGTGTCTCGATGCCCTCGGCCTCGTCGTGGTCGTGCTCGCCGTGATCGTGGCCGTCGTGGCTGTGGTCGTGGTCCTCGTGGTCGTGCCCCTCGGTGTCCGAACTCCCGGGGCTCCCCCGCCAGTTGTCGAAGTCCTCCATGTTCTTGAGGTTGTCACGCTCCTCGAACCCCTCGACGGCCCGCCGGAGGTCCGCCTGGGTGAGCGTCGTGCGCTCCTCGGTCAACGCGTCGAGCACCGCCTCCCGGAGGACGAGCCGGAGGTCGCTCCCGGTGAGCCCCTCCGTGAGGTCGGCGAGTTCGTCCGGGTCGAACCCGTCGATGGTCATCCGCCGGGTGACGACCCGGAGGATGTCCGAGCGCATCCCGGCATCCGGCTTGGGGAAGTTGACGATCTCGTCGAACCGGCGCCACGCGGCCGCGTCGAGCTGGTCGGGGTGGTTCGTCGCGCCGATGAGCAGCACGTCGTCCTGGATGAGCGAGATCTCGTCGATGGATTTGAGGAGGGTGTTGACCGCTCGCTTGATGGCGGCGTGCTCGTCGGACGAACGGGTCTTGGCGACGAAGTCGAACTCGTCCATGAAGAGGATACACGGGGAGAGCCGCTTGGCGACCTCGAACGTCTTGTCGACGTTCTTGGCCGTCTCGCCGAGGTACTGGCTCGTGATCATCGACAGTTTCACCTCGACGAACGGGAGTTCGAGCCGGCGGGCGAGCGCCCGCGCGACGCTCGTCTTCCCGGTTCCGGGCGGGCCGACGAACAGGAGCTTGCCGATCTCCCGGAGGCCGATCTCCGCGAGGTAGTCGCGGTGCTCGATCGCCTTGACCACCTTCTGTATCTCGTCCTCCTGATCCTCCGTGAGCACGAGGTCGTCCATCGTCATCTCGACCTCCCCGGGGGCGCGCACCTCCACGAGGTCGAGCATCTCCTCGTCGTCCTCGTCGAACATCTCCTCGAGCAGCGAGTCGATCCAGACGCGGTCGGCGTGGATGGGACGGTTCGCGGCGCGGGACCGCTCGTAGTCGACGTCGACCTCATCGCCGATGGCGAACGCCAGCGTCGGGTTCTCGAACACCCGGTCGGCGTCGGCCCGCCGGAGGTACCACTCGACCGCCATCTCGCGGTCGGTCAGCTCGATGGTGCCGGAGAAGTCGTCGCGGTCGGTGAACATGAGCCCCGAGACCGCCTCCCAGGGACGGTCGACGCCGGTCGCCGCCGCGGCCGTGTTCCCGGTCGTCGCCAGGGGTCGTTCGACCTCCCCGTCGGACCAGAAGACCCGGCGGTACTGCGGTGGGAGGTCACGCTCGTCCAGCTGCGTGTACTCTGAGTAGAACTCCGCCGTCAGGAGGAACTCGACGACGGTGAGCTCGGGACTGCTCATTCTCGGGGAGTTACGGGCGGCGGGGCGATAAGGCCTTCGAGACGTCGGGCGGTCAGCGGTCCTCGTATGCGAGGTTCATGATCCACCCGGTGAACCGATCGCTGTGGGGGTTCGCCTCCTCGTCGCCGATGAACGGGCTGAGCATGTCACCGGACATCAACAGCCCGAAGTCCAGGTCCATCGGGTCGAGTATCGGCTCGACGTAGTAGGTGTTGTGCCCCTCGTAGACGGCCTCCTCGCGCTCTATCAGCCCCTTCTCCTCCAGGGACTCGAGGATGCGGCTCCCTTTTCGGGAGTCGACCTCCAGCTCCTTCCAGAAGTCGCTCTGGTGGATGCCGTCCCGTCGCCGGATCAGCTCCAGTCCCGCGCGCTCGTCCTCCGAGAGGTCGTCGCCGGTGTCCTCGGCCGTGCTCATCACCCGGAGGTGCGGGAGCGACCCGGATAAATCCCTCCCTCGGCGGCCGGGCGGCCGTGCCGTCGACGGCCGGCGTCCTCGGCCCCGTGACCGGCTCAGAACGGTGTCTCGACGGTTTCGAACGGTGTTTCGCACGGCGGGCCGTCGGCGTGTTCGAACACCCCTCCATCGGGCCCGAGTCGGACGACCGAGGCGGACTTCGTGCCGAACTCGTCGCCGTGGAGACACCGGCCGTAGTCGTGGTCGGCGACGATGCCCCGCACACGGTCGGTCCACGCGGTCGCCGACTCGCCCGGCTCCGGGCGGGTGGCGTCCCTGACCCGCTCGGTGTCCTCTGCCTGGTCGGTACCGACGTCGGGTCGCCGCTCGGGGACGAAGTACGAGCCGTCCCAGCCGACGTTGACGACCGTGTGGACCCCGGGGACGAGGTTCTCGACGTGGAGCGGGCCGTTTCCGACTCCGTCCCACGCGAGGAGGACAGCGGCGTCGGCGTCCGCGAGCAGGAGGTGGAACGGGCCGTACTCGCGCGCATCTAGTTCGCGCTCGACGAACCGTGCGGCGTCCACCGCCGAGCGACGGTCGAGCGCGTCCCGGACGAGCAGCCCCCGCGAGCGCTCGCCCTCGGGGGACTCGACCCAGCGGTTCGTGATGGCGACGAGGACGCCCGCCTCGTTGTAACCGAGCCACGTGCCTCCCGCTTTCTCGTCCCGCGGGGCGACGACGCGGGGCTCGCCCGGTTCGACCACCGGCGGGCTCGACTCGCGGGCGTACAGTTCGTCACGGTTCGCGACGGCGGCCACGGGCGTCCTCTCGAAGACCTGCCACGCGACGCTGAGCGTACACACGGGCACCCGTAGGCGACGGCCGGTTTTAAACCCGACCCGCAGCGGTACCTTCGGGCACAAACCATATGTTCCCGACCCGGAACGCTCCGGGCATGACCTCAATCGCGGTGTACGGGGCCGGCGGCGTCGGCGCGTACTTCGGCGGACGGCTCGCCCTCGCGGGGGCCGACGTCTCGCTCCTCGCCCGCGGGGCGCACCTGGAGGCCCTCCGCCGGGAGGGGCTCCGGGTGGAGAGTCTCCACGGTGACTTCGAGATCGACCTCCGGGCGACCGACGATCCGGGCGATATCGGCCCCGTGGACTACGTCCTCGTCTGCGTGAAGTCGTTCGACACTCCGGAAGTGGCGGCGAACCTCGACCCGCTCGTCGGCGAGGACACGGCGGTCATCTCGCTCCAGAACGGCGTTCGCAACGAGGAGATACTCGCGGAGGCGGTCGGGGAGGACCGTGTCGTGGGCGGGGTCTGCTACATCTTCTCCACAATCCAGGAGCCGGGTGTCGTCGAGCACATGGGCGGCCCGGCACGGATCGTCTTCGGCGAACTCGACGGGACGGTCACCGAACGGACCGACCGGTTCCGGGACCTCTGTGAACGGGCGGATATCGAGGTGACCCTCTCGGAGGACGTCCGGGTGGACACGTGGGAGAAGTTCGCGTTCATCGTCGCGCAGGCCGGGATGACGGCGGCGACGCGGCTCCCCATCGGCGAGATACGCGAGGTCGAGGCGTCTCGGGCGATGTACGAGCGGATGATGCGGGAGGTGGCGTCGGTCGCGGTCGTCGAAGGGGCACCGCTCCCCGAGGGCGCAGTCGACCGGTGGCTCGAGTTCGCTCGGGATCTCGACCCCGACACCTACTCCTCGCTGCACTACGACATGACCCACGGCAAGCGGATGGAACTCGACGCGTTCCACGGGACTGTGGTCGACCTCGCGGGCGAACACGGCATCGACGTCCCGGCCTGCGAGGCCGTCTACGCGATACTCGAGCCGTGGGCCGAGCGGAACGCACTGAACGGGTGAACGGGAGTCACCATCTCGTACGAACCACACGGGTCGTAGCCGAGCCGAACGGAGCACGGTCCTGCGGTAGCGGTGCGGTGGCGGTAGACGAGCACGCTGTACCGCTCCGAGGAGCGGCCTTTTTCACCCGTGTTTTTGCGGCGAGTGGTTCGCCGGAGGCGAACCCGAGCCGCAAAAAGATGGGTTAGAAGAACTTGAACAGATCGTCCCGTCCCGCCTCGTGGAGGTGGTGTCGCACGGCCTCGTTCAGTGCCTCGATATTCCCACGCTTCGCCGAGATAGGAGCGATCGTCTCCTGCCACTGCTGCCACGGCGGGTAGAGCCCCAGTCGTTCACAGAGCGCGTCGAGCCGCTCGTCGCGGTCCTCGACCTTGTCCATCTTGTTGACCGCGATGACCGGCGGGATGCCCACCTCCTCGAGGAAGTGGAACAGTTCGACGTCGTGGGGGATCTCCTCGCCGCCGGAGTGGCGGTCGATGATGTCGACGGCGGCTTTCCCGTCGACGACGAGCACGCCGACGAGGATCTCCTCGGCGTACGCCTCGACGTACCGGACGACGTCGGTCTTGATCCGCTCGCGGACGTCGTCGGGGACGCCGGACATGAACCCGAACCCCGGGAGGTCGGTCAGGACGAAGCTCTCGGGCGCCCAGTCGTAGTGGTTCGGCTTGCGGGTCACCCCCGGCTTCTGCCCAGTCGGAACCCTGTGCCCGGTTATTTCGCGCATCAGCGTCGATTTCCCGACGTTCGACCGGCCGACGAGCACCACCTCGCTGTCGCGGTCCGGGCGGGTGTCGAACATACACGGTGGAGACGATGCCGGCGGTTAAGGCTCACGTCACGGCCCCATGGGGTCGCACCCGTCGGCCGCCGCGAGTGGTCACCCCGGTTCGCCGTACACCGCGGTCCCGGGGTGGACGTCGGCCCACGCGAACCAGAACATCGCCGGCCGGTCGTTGGCGCGGGCGAGGGTCGCCCCGGCGTGGGGGCCGTCCACGGCCTCGCCGGTCGTGACGCGCCAGCGCGACCCGTCGGCGACCGCCGTATCGTCCGCTCCCGCCCGGAACTCGAGGGTCCGGCCACCGACGGTCCGTTCGTATGCGACCATCGACCCGCCCGGCGTGACCGCGACGACAACCGGCACGCCGCCGACGCGGTCGTCGATCACCCGCTCGCGCTCGACGATGGGCCGGGGGTAGGCTTTCGCCGCCTCGCCCTGGACGACCCCGAGCACCTCCACCTTCGCCGGGAGGCGGTCGTCGGTCGAACGGCCACCGGCCGCGCGTTCCTCGCCCCCGAGCTCCGCGAAGCCGACGTCGTCGTTCGACCCGTAGGCGGCGTACGGGTCGAAGGTGTAGTCCCGGACGGCGGCGTACCCGCGGCCGACGACGGTGTCCGAGCGTGGGGGCGGGAGCAGCACCTCCGTATCGGGGTGCTCGGACCGCCACTCGTCCCAGCGGGCCAGCGTCGCCGGGACCAGTTCGAGTTCCGTCCCCGCGAGCGGCCCCCGGATCGCGGTCGCGGCGATCTGCGACCAGAGCGAGTCCGTCTCGGCGTCGTACATGACGAGGTTGTCGTTCCAGAGCAGTCCGGACACACCGAAGGTGATCGCCTCGTCCGTCGGGGCCCCGGTCGCGTCGCTCCCGGAACCGCCGAACCGCTCGGCGCCGGCGACCCGCCGCCGGGCGACGACCGCGCTCCCACACAGGGGGCAGTAGGAGACCAGCAGCGGCTCTCCGAGGACGTCGTTGACGACCTCGTGCCAGCCCAGGACTCGCAGCGGGTAGGCCCGCGCCCGCCCGTCGCGGACGAGCCCGACCACGCGGTCGAACGGGGCCAGACGAGGCTCGATGCGGCGGACGCCGAAGTCGACGGTGCGGGCCTCCAGCGAGACGCCGGACCAGTCCGGGCCGAACGCCGGGTCGGTGATGGCCGGGATGGCGTCCCTGGGGGTACCGCGGACGAGGTCGGATTCGGGAACCGGCAGGTCGACGGGTGAGCGACCGCTCCCGGTCGAACCGACGTAGCCGACCTGCAGACAGCCCGAGAGGGCTGCCAGCCCCGCCGCCCCGCTCAGCAGCCGCCGCCGGGTGACCATGCTCGCCGTTTCGTCCCACGCCGGATATCCCCGTGGCGGTGCGGCACCCCGGATGCACGGGCGCGACCCTCCGGCGAGACGCTCGCCGGCTCGCGACGGGGTGTCCACCAGTTACTTGCCGTCCGCCGGCGAGGGACGCCCGTGCGACTCGTCCAGGTGTCGGTGCCGGCGGGCAAGCGCGACGCCGTCGTCGGCGTTCTCGACGACGAGGGGGTCGATTACATCCAGACCGAGGAGACGGGACGCCGTGGCTACACCCACGTCATCTCGTTCCCGCTGCCGACGAACGCCGTCGGCCCGGTGCTCGACAGACTGAAGGAGGTCGGCGTCGGCGAGAACGCGTACACGGTCGTCACGGAGGCCCAGTCGGTCACCTCGCGGGAGTTCGACGAGCTGAGGGAGCGCTACGCCGAGGAGGAGAAGAGCGAGGAGCGCATCGCCAGAGAGGAGCTCGCCGCCACCGCCGAGAACCTCGTCTCGAACCCACAGACGTTCGTGGTCCTGACGGTCGTCAGTGCGGTCGTCGCCACGGCGGGGCTCCTGCTGAACTCGCCGGCGACCGTCGTCGGGTCGATGGTCATCGCGCCGCTGATCGGTCCGGCGATGTCGGCGGCCGTCGGCACGGTCATCGACGACGAGGACCTGTTCGCCCGCGGGGTCCGGATGCAGGTCCTCGGTATGAGCCTCGCCGTGGTGGCCGCCGGAGCGTTCGCCTTCCTCGTGCAGGCGACGAACCTCGTCCCCCCCGGGCTCGACCCGGCGGGCATCGATCAGATACGCGAGCGGCTCAAACCGGACTTCCTCTCGCTGGCCGTCGCGCTCGGGGCCGGCGTCGCGGGTGCGCTCTCGCTCACGACGGGCGTCTCCTCGGCGCTCGTCGGCGTGATGATCGCCGTGGCGCTGGTGCCGCCCGCGGCGACGGTCGGCATCGGCGCGGCGTACGGCCTGCCGGCCGTCGCGCTCCCAGCGGGCATCCTCGCGGTGGTGAACGGGCTATCGATCAACCTCGCTGCGCTGGTCGTCCTCTGGTACTCGGGGTACCGGCCGGAGCACGTCCTCCTCCGGGACGAGGCGCGGTCGGCCACGGTCAAGCGGGTCGCGGTGCTCGTCGTCGGCATCGCGCTGCTGTCGGTGTTCCTCGGCGGCATCACGCTCGACACGTACCGGATGGCACAGACGGAGAACGACGTCCAGGCGGCCGTCGACCCGGTCTTCGAGGACGGGGCGTACGCCGAACTCGACCTGCTCGCCGTCGAGATGGAGACCGAGCCGAGGCCGGGGACGTTCGTCCTCCGCCGACCCTCGGTCGTGGTCGTCCGTGTCGGCGTCCCGCCGGGGTGGGAGCGCCGGAACCTCGCGTCGACGCTCCGGGACCGGGTCGCGGAGGCGGTCGACCGGCCCGTCCCGGTCGAGGTACGGTACGTGACGATCGAGCGAGCGCCAGCGTCGGTGACCGTCGACGCGCCCCGGCGCGTGTCGCCCCGATCGATGCATCAACCGGCCGTTTGAGGCTCCGACGCGTTCATGCTCCGAGACGACGACCGGGACCCCATGTCAGTGCCAACGAGAACGCTGACCGCCGCGGCCGTCGCGGCACTGGTCCTCGTCGCCGGCTGTGTCGGTGCCGGTTCACCGTCCGTCGCCGCCCAGGAAGGGGACGACAGCGCGACGAACACGTCGACGGTGACCGTCGGCGCGAGCGCGACCGTCGAGCCCGGTACGGTCAGCGTCTCCGCGAGCGTGACCGTCGTCTACGAACTGGCGTAAGGCGCTGCGACGGCGGGTCCGTGCGACGGGCGCGAGGAGCGACGTCCGGCGGTGTACGCTCCTCCCGTGATCCGGGCGATCAATCCGTGCTCTTCCGCTCCTGGTCGGGGTGTTCGGACACGAACACGCTCGTGTGGTCCGGGATACTCTCGGTGACCCACGAGTTCGCCCCGATACTCACGTGGTTCCCGATACTGACCGGTCCCAGGACCTTCGTACCGGCACCGATCACCACGTGGTCGCCGATGTCCGGATGGCGCTTGTAGCCCTTCTTCAGCATCCGCTCCTCGTCCTCGGCCTCCTCGAAGTGGAGCGCACCGAGTGTGACGTCCTGGTATATCCTGACCCAGTCGCCGACCGTCGTGGTCTCGCCGATGACGACCCCGGTCCCGTGATCGACGAAGAAGTAGTCGCCGACCTCCGCTCCAGGGTGGATGTCGATACCCGTCACCGTGTTGGCCGACTCGGTGAGCTCCCTCGCGTACTCGGCGGCCCCTGCCTCGTAGAGGGCGTGGGCGATGCGCTGGATCGCGATCGCGTGGAAGCCGGGGTACGACCTGATTATCTCCAGGTAGGTCCTCGCGGCGGGATCGCCCTTGTACGCGGCCTCGACGTCCTTCTTGAGGGTCTCGCGTACGTCGGGGAACCGGTCCAGCACCGCGTGTACCGTCTCGGAGGGGTCCTCCCCGGAGTACGGCCGGATGCCCGAACCGAAGAGCCCGGCCAGCTCGTCGAACTGGTCCAGTACCGCCGACTCGTCCCGGAGCAGGGAGTCGGCGTTCCAGCACCGGGGGAACAGCAGGCGCTTGATCACCGCCACCTCCTCCCACCGGTGGTCCCGCCGCGGGAAGTCCATCGACCGCCCCGTCGGGAAGGGGTCCTCGTCCTCGCGGTAGGACTCCAGCAGGGCCTGGTGTGCGTTCCCGTCGTACTTCATGTGCGAGTGTACTCCGGGGCGCTCTTATGAGTAGTGGATGGTGCCTCATACGATACCAGGTCACGAAAGGGGACGGAAAGCCCCCGGGCCCGGACGCCGGGCACGGACGACCCGTCAGTTCCCCTCGAATGGGAGTTCGGGCTCGTAGCCCACGGCGTCGACGACCACGTCGAGGACGTCCTCTACCCCCTCGCCGGTCTCGACGCTCATGAAGAAGTCGGCGTCGACGTCGGTCGACCGGTCGCTCTTGTTGCAGACCGTGATGACGGGCACGTCCCGGAAGCGGTCCCTGAGGTCGTCCCGGAGCGCCAGCTGGACCCCGAGCGGGTAGCCACACTCCCCGCTGGCGTCCAGGACGAAGAGGACGGCGTCGGCGAGGTGGGTCAGCGCGGAGACGGCCTGGCGCTCGATGTCGTTGCGCTCCTCGGCCCGCCGGTCGAGCAGTCCCGGCGTGTCGATCAGCTGGTAGCGAACGTAGTCCCGCTCGAGGTGGCCGACGTGGAGTTCGGTGGTGGTGAACGGGTAGCTCGCGATCTCGTTGCGGGCGTTCGTCACGTTGTTGATGAACGAGGTCTTCCCGACGTTGGGGTAGCCGGCGACGACGACGGCGGGCTCGTCCGGGCGGATGTCGGGCAGGGTCTTCAGTTCGTCGCGGGCCTCGCCGATCGCGAGCAGGTCCTCGGCGACCTCCTCCGTAATGTCGGCGAACCGGGCGAACGCCTGCTTGCGGAGCTTTCGAGCGGTGTCGGCGTCGGCCCGGCGCATCCGGCCCTGGTAATCCTTCCGGAGGGTCCCGATCTTTCGGGAGGCCCAGTTCACCTCCGAGAGGTGCTGACGGAGGTCGTCGACGCCGACGACCGCGTCGACGAGTTCGCGGTGGAACGGGGCCAGCGCGTCCATGTCCGGCCAGGACGTGACGACGTTCCCCAGGTTGTCCGAGAGGATGTTCCCGGCGGTCAGGAGCATCGACTCCTGGGCCTCTACGCCGGACTTGGCGCGGCCGGCACGGGCCGCCCGCGAGAACGCCTTGTCGAGGAGTTCGTCGGCGCGGGGCGTGGTCGGGAGGTCCTCGAACGGGGCGGTCTCGGACATGTGCCGTCGTAGCCGACGGGCGCGTATAAGGCCGTCCATGTCAGACCCGTTCGCCCGCGAGACGGAGCCAGGCGCGACGCGACGGCGGTTCCCGCGTCGGGGCGTCGGGGTGTCGGGGTGTCGGTGTGGCCCCACCCCTGGCCACCAGACAGATACTTCTCGACCGCATACCGCGGCGCATGACCAACTGGCGCGCGGTCGGGATCGGGTTCTTCGTCCGCGTCGTCGCCGGGCTCCTGGCGTTCGCCCTCCCCTGATCGGACACGTCGGCGCGGGGCTCGTCGGCGGGGTACGTCGCCTGCAGCGACGGCCGGGACGGACTGCTCCGTGGGGCGTGGCACGGCCTGCTCGCCGGCGCGCTCCTGGCCTGACCCTGCCATCCGTCCGGCTCCACCGTCGGTCGACACTCACCTGATCTCCTCGAGCGTACCGCTCTTGTGCCTGCGGCTCGAAGCTGGCCTATGGCTGACCTCGAGGCGGGGATCCTGCTGCCGAACGACCGGGTCCGGCGGATGGCCCTGGACGGCGAGGTGACACAGATACACCGCGGCGGCAGCCGGCGGTACGCCGGTGCCGGCGACACGTTCGAGATCGAGGGGACGATCTTCGAGGTGACGGGCGTCGACGAGCGGACGCTCGGGGACATGACGGACGCGGACGCCCGGCGGGAGGGCTCGGAGTCCCTGGAGGCGTACAAGGAGCGCATGGACCGGGTCCACGGGGGGAACTTCGAGTGGGACGAGTCGAGCCGGGTCGTCCGCTACCGGTTCGAGCAGCGCGGCCGACCGCAGGAAGGCCGCGGAAACGCGAACGGCGACCGGAGAGAGCCGTGAGCACCGCGAGGCGTGAGCGAAGCGGGGCCGACTAAAGGGAGGCCCCATGGCGAGCGGTGCGCGAAGCGAACCGCGAGCCGAAGCGAGCGCGTCGAACAGGCGAGCGGGGAGCGGACCGACCCGCGAGAAGCAGGAGAAACACCGGGGGCGGCCGCTACGGCGGCGTGATGACTGCCCGGCCCTCGATCTCGCCGTGTTCGAGGTTCTCGGCGACAGTGTTGATCTCCGCCAGGTCGTACCGGGACGTGTGGAGGTCGACGTCGCCCTGATCGACCAGCGCGACGAGTTCCTGCAGTTCGGTGTATCGGCCGACGAGCGCCCCACGGAAGGAGAACTCGCCGTTCACGAGCGCCTGGGCGGGCTCGTGGACGTGCCCGCCGTAGCCGATGACGTGGTGGTCGCCGCCGGCCGCGACGACGTCGGGGGCGTACGCCGTCGTCTCGTCGGCGCCGACGAAGTCGAGCACCTGCTGGGCGCCGGTCTCGTCCGTGAGCGCGTCCACCTCCTCGGCCAAGTCGGCCTCGGCCGGGTTCACCGTGTGGTCGGCGCCGAGCTCCTCGGCGAGCGAGAGGGCACTCTCCTTCAGGTCGACGGCGACGGTCCGGGCAGCGCTCATCGCGTCGACGCACTGGAGCCCGATGTGGCCGAGCCCCCCGACGCCGACCACGACGACGTAGTCGCCGGGATCGAGTTCCTCCACCGCCTTCTTGACCGCGTGGTAGGCCGTGATGCCGGCGTCGGCGTGCGGCGCGATGTCGGTCGGGTCGATCCCGCCGGGCAGTGGGATGACCGCTCGTTCGCTGGTCTGGAGGTACTCCGCGAAGCCACCGTCGGTCGTCAGCCCGTTGAACGCGCTGTTCTCGCAGTACATGTCCTCGCCGAGCCGGCAGGGCCGACAGGTGCCGCAGGTCTGGACGGGGTGACAGATGACGGGGTCCCCCTCCGAGACGAGCGTGACCTCCTCGCCGGTCTCCGCGACGACGCCCGCGTTCTCGTGGCCGAGGGTCATCGGGAGGTCCTGGGGGGCGTACTCGGTCCACATCCCCTCGATGATGTGGTTGTCGGTCTGACACCAGCCCGCACCCTCGACCTCGACGATCACATCGGTCGGTTCTGTCGGTTCGGGTCGGTCGATCTCGTCGATACTGAGGGCCTCGCTCATGTCCTCGGTGTACTCGTGGAGCCTGGCTGCCTGCATGTTACCACCTCACCTGATCCCGAGGCCCGTGAAGGGAGTATCTCCCGGTGGGTCGTTCGTCGGCGGTCCGTCCTGTCGTCGTTCGTGGAGCGAAGGTCATTCGTGTATCCGTGTATCCGCGTGTGTCGTTCGTACGGTTCAGTCGTTCGTCTCGGTCGGTCGCGGGTCGGCTCCGCCCTGGCGCCCGACGAAGCGGTCGACGCCGAGCGCGACGCCGAGCACGGCGACGATCAGCACGGCGATCGCGGCCCCCGGGAGCGGTCCGAGCCACCAGAGGCCCGCCAGCACGGCGACCAGTCCGGCGACTCCGCCGCCGAGCACGACCGAGCGCGAGCACCACCGATGCGACCGCCGGGAGGCGTCGAGGTAGGCCCGGAGGCGCCGCAGGTCGTCGGTCGCCTCGACGACCCCGCGGTCGGCGTCGTAGCGGATGACGCCGACATCGTCGAGCTTCGGGAGGTGGAACTGCTGGAGCGCGTTGTACACCCGGCGTCGTTCCTGGGCGGTGACCCGACCGCGCGGCTTGTCGTTCTCCCAGGCGGCGACCTGCTTCGAGAGCTGTCTGATCTCCGTCGCCGTCTCGGCCTCCAGAAGCCAGTGGACGACGTACCGTCGTCGCCGGTTCGAGAGGGCCTCGAACGCCTCCTCGGTCGTGATCACCCTGGACGTGTCCTCGGGTGGGTGACGCTCGACCGGTGGGTCGAACGCCAGGCTCATCGTGCCGCTTCACCCCGGCCATCTCCCCGCCGCGAGCAACGGGGATCACTGTTACCGTGCATCGTGCGGTTAGACGGTTGCGGTCCCCGGCACAAAGCGGTGCTGCCTATGGCGATAGGTCCGGCCTCGCCTAACCACGTAGGTGTGGTCGTGCGCACAGTCGTCGGTCAGAGCTCCGCGGGTCGTTGCCCGAAGAGGGCGTCGAACAGGCGGCGCTGGCCGACGCGCAGGTGCTGGCTGAACGTCGGCTGGGAGATACCGAGCGCGTCGGCACACGCGTCCGCGCCGCTCTCCCGCGGCCAGTCGAAGTAACCGCCGAGATACGCGGTCCGGAGCACTTCCTGCTGGCGGTCGGTCAGGCTGTCGAGCAGGCGGGCCTCGACCCCGTCCCGGGTCACCCGGAGTCCGCCCGTCCGTCCCCGCCTGGCGACCAGCTCCGACCCGGGATGCCGGTCGCGGAACGCCTCCACGACCGTCCGCACGTCGACGTGTGGAGGGACCTCGGCTGTGACCCGTCCCTCGCCGTTCGAGGCCGTCACCGAGCGGGTGACGGCACCCGCGTCGGCGAGCGTGACGGTGACACAGGGCCCGGCGACGACGAACTGGAACAGCCCGCCGTCGTCGTCGCCCCGGACAACCCGGACGTCGTCGATGGCCGGCGCGTCGGCGGACAGCTCCAGCACGCGCTCGGGCGAGGCCCCCTGGACGCTGAAGAACTCGAGCAGCCGACCGTCCGAACGCTGGAACATCTCCTCCAGCTCGACGGTGCAGGACGCCTCGGCCGACGCCGCGACGAAGAAGCAGCCCCGGTCGTGGACCCGAAGCTCCAGTTCCACGGTCTCGGCTTCGAGTTCGAACTCTTCGACTGACATGGGTCCTGGTACCGATACACCGTGATTAAGCGTTCGGCGATTAGGTGGCGGTCGGTCACGACCGGCCGGCGGTTCTGGCCGCCGTTTCGGACGGTTCTGGGTGCGTCTATGGCCTTCTGGGTGCGTTTGTGGCCGTCTCTCGTGGTTTATGAATAATACGTCCGGCCGGCAGGTGTCCGGTGCGTCGGGCGGCTCGTCCGGCGCGGAACCCGACAATGGACAGACGAAAGCTGATGCAGACGATCGGCGGACTGGGTATCGCGAGCACACTCGGCCTCGGCGCCACCGGCACGGCCGCGGCCGACGACCACGGGAACGGCAACGGCAGCAGCAACGGAAACGGAAACGGCAACGGGGGATCGAGCGGGACCGGTGCGGGCTACACGCCCTACGGCGGGCGCTCGACGAAGACGGCTCCCGAGCTCGGGACGTTCGACCACGCCCTCATGTACCTGGCCGAGGGGATCGTCGACGGTCCGACGGAGTCCCCGTACGCCGAGGAGGGCAGCGAGCACTACGACACCGGTGGCGTCGAGGGCGACCCGCTCCTGGCGAAGCTCTGGCACTTCGACATACAGCAGCGGACGGTCGAGGAGGTCATCGCCGACCGCAAGGCCCACCAGGACTTCATCCTCGACCACTACGGCATCGACATGCAGGGCAGGGCGTACGGCGAGGCCAGGACGGTGCCGCCGGGCACGCTCGCCCCGCCGCTGGGCCAGCGCGGTCCGAAGGCACGGTGGGCCTTCCCGGAGCACCGTGACGAAGCGCCCGAGGACTTTCCTCTCGGCAAAGAGGTGACCAAGGGCATCACCGAGGACAACATGTTCGACACGTTCGTGTGGATGCCCGACCCGGACGGGGACGAGACGGATGCCGTTGTGCCGTCGACGTCGCTCATGCTCGAACCGAAGATCGGCTACACCAACTACCTCAAGAGCGGGACCAGCGTGCCGGCGAACGACGAGGCCGACAACGACCTCGGCGGGACGACCAACCGCGACGAGTTCTCGACGAACAAGGTCCGGGACGGCGGCTACTGGATCTTCGCCGTCGAGGACGACGATATCCCCCGGGAGTTCATTCGAGAGAACCTTCAGGACTCGGACTGGGGACGGCCGCAGTTCTGGTACAACACGCAGGCGGACGGCGAACTCCGGATGGGCCGAGGCGTCGAAGGTGGCAGGGACCCGAATGTCGATCCACAGGACAAGCTCTTTTTGGACGGGGTCGGCCCGGACGCGGGGTTCCACGAGGGCCTGCCCGAGGAGATGGGAACGTTCTGGGGCCACTACAACATCTACCGCGGGGAGAACCGGGATCCGCTGTCGATCCACTACCGTTCGGGGTTCCCGACGGAGTTCAATCCCCACAGCGGCATCCCGCGGGCGTTCATGTGCGAACTCCAGTGCGAGGAGTTCGTCACCGACCGCAATCCGAAGGGGCTGGGCCGCGTCCACGGTTCGACGTACCCGACCGGCACGACGGTGAACGGCAACACCAACGGACACAACTTCCGGGAGGACGGCGCGCCGGCCGGTGCCCCGGCCTCGACCATCCGCAACACGCTGACGTTCCCACCGAGTCTCACTCGTGGGCGCGAGAGTGACCCGGCGGGCGAGCGCCAGTACAACATCGCTCCGGGATGGCCGGAGGCCATGCCCGACAGCCAGTTCGACATCCCGGGATACCCGGAAGCGCTGAAGTGAGGGCGACCGAAAATGACCAAGAGCTACGACGAATGGACGGCGGC
>JAZKST010000088.1:0-8589 GCA_036625905.1 Haloarculaceae archaeon | reverse complement strand
CGGACGAAGCCACCGACGACGAACACCCCGAGGTCCCCGTCCGCGAGCTCGACCCGTACGCCGGTCGCGTACCCCCGGAGCGTCTCCGTGACGCCGGTGTCGGTCTCGAGCGCCTCGCCCGTCTCCGGGACGGCGAGGAACACGACCGCCGCGACGAGGAAGCCGAGCCCGAACAGCAGGAAGGGGACGTTCCAGCCGTAGCCCGCCAGGAAGCCGGCGATCGGCGGGACGACGGTGACGGCCGCCCCGGCCGCGCTGGTGCGGAACCCCTGGGCCGCCGACCCCTCGGCGGCGTCGAACGCGTCACCGAGGACGACGACCGAGATGGGGAGGATGCCCGCGAACGCGAGCCCCTGGAGGGCGCGCAGCCCCAGGACCACCGTGAACGCATCGGCGGCGACCGTCGCGAGCCCGGCGGCGGCGAACAGCACCAGCGACGGGACGAGTACGCGCTTCCGGCCGTAGAGATCCGCGAGCAGCCCCGTCACCGGGACGAAGAGTACCCCGGGGACGGCGAACGCCGTCATGACGAGCCCGACCTCCGCGTCCGAGACGCCGACGCCCTCGCCGATGCGCGAGAGGATCGGAGCGGGCACCTCGTAGCCGAACATCACGACGAACGCGACGAGCATCATCGCGAGCAGCGTCGGGTCCGTGACCAGCGAGCGGTATCCCGCCGACCGCTCCCCGGCCTCCTCCGTGCCCCCGTCGACCATCCACCGCCCCCTCGCCCGGGGGTCACAAGAAGGTTGAGAACCGAGTCGCAGGGAGGGTCGGGTCGTCCGTCGACCGGGGGGTCCGTGGGGCCCCGCGAGTCAGGAGATGCCGAGTGTCTCGCGGGCCTGCTCGGTCGTGGCAACCGGTCGACCGAGCTCCTCGGCGACCCGGACGATGCGCTCGACGAGCTGGGCGTTCGACTCGGCGGGCTCGCCCCGGCGGTAGTAGACGTTGTCCTCGAGACCGACGCGGACGTGCCCGCCGAGCAGTACCGCCATCGTCGTCAGCGGGAGCTGGTGGGGACCGAACCCGAGGACGTTGAACGGCGAGCCCTCCGGCAGTCCCTCGACGAGGTTCAGGAGGTTCCGTGGGTGCGGCGGCGAGGTCGTTCCGCCCCCGAAGATGAGGTTGGCGTACGGCGGCGCCTCGATGACGTCCTCCTCTACGAGCCTGTAGGTCTCGTTGAGGTGGCCGTTGTTGAACACCTCGAGTTCGGGCGTGATGCCCCGGTCGTCTATCTCGCGGGCGAGTTCGTCGATGGTGTGGCGGGTGTTCTCGCTCGTGAGGTGCCGGTAGCGATTCAGGGGACCCATATCGAGGCTCGCCATCTCCGGCGGCGGGTCGGTCCGCAGCGCGTTCCGTCGCTCCTCGAGGGGGGCACCGGTCCCACCGGTCGAGTTCTGGATCACGACGTCGTCGGTCGCGTCCCGGACTGCGTCGTCGACCTGCTGGAAGCGCTCGGTCTCGAAGGAGCGCTCGCCGTTCGGCCGACGGGCGTGGAGGTGGACGACGCTCGCGCCGGCCCGCTCGCAGGCGGCCGCCGCCCGGCCGATCTCCTCGGGGGTCTCGGGGAGGTTCGCGTTCGCCTCCTTCCCGTGGACCCCGCCCGTGAGCGCGACGGTCACCACTACCGGGTCGCCGGCGAGATAGTCCCCGTAGCTCACGGCTCGGGCACCTCGTAGAACTCGCAGTCGGTCTCGAAGTCGAGACCGTACCGGGCGTTGCAGACGTCGGCGCGCATCGGCTCGACGAACGCTCCGACGGCGGTGCAGTACGGCCGCGGGGTGTCGAACTCCCCCCCGGCAGCGGACTCCCGATAGTCGAGATGTGGACACTGCTCGTGTGCCATGCCGGACGGTCGGCACAGGGGGGTGTAAGCCTACCCCCGAGGGGTGGCGACCGGGAGCCCCGGCGCGCCCGGAGGGCCGAGAGGGGGCGAGCGGACGTCCGAACAGTCGTGTGTGATGTACCGACCAACGAACAATACTTATTCGTCGTCCCCCGCTACCGGGGGTATGCAGGAGTTCCCCGACGTCGGGACCCACGTACCGGAGATATCGGCCGCGGAGCTGAAGACGCGCATCGACGCCGGCGAGTCGGTGACGGTGCTCGACACGCGCCGGCCGGCGGACTTCGAGATCTGGCACATCTCGGGGCCGAACGTCCGGTCGGTGAACGTCCCGTTCACCGAGTTCCTCGACGGGGACGATCCGGCCGGGACGGTACCCGAGGCGGTCCCCGAGGGGCCACTCGTCACCTGCTGTGCGGAGGGGATATCCAGCCTGTTCGTCGCGGAGTTCCTGGCACGCGAGGGGCGGGAGGTCGAGGCGCTCGCCGACGGGATGGAGGGGTGGGCGCGGCTCTACGAGGCCACCGAACTCGACGTCGCCGGGCCGACCGTGCTCCAGTACCACCGCCCGTCCTCGGGCTGTCTCGGCTACATGATCGTCTCCGGCGGGGAGGCCGCCGTGGTCGACCCGCTCCGGGCGTTCGCCGACCGATACGTCGCGGACGCCCGGGAGCTGGGTGCCGAGCTGGCCTACGCCATCGACACCCACGTCCATGCAGACCACGTCTCCGGGGTGCGCGAGGTGGCCGACCTGGCCGGTGCCGGGCCGGTCGTCCCGTCCGGGGCGACCGAGCGGGGGCTCGCCTTCGACGCGCGGCTCGTCGAGGACGGCGACACCCTCGAGGTCGGCGAACACCGGGTCGAGGCGGTCGGTCTCCCGGGCCACACATCCGAGATGACCGGCTACCGGGTTGGCGAAGTCCTGCTGACCGGCGACACGCTGTTCATCGAGAGCGTCGCCCGGCCGGATCTCGAGGACGGCGCCGGGGGGGCCCCCGACGCCGCGCGGACGCTGTTCGACACCCTCGAAGCGGTGTTCGAGCTACCCGACGGAACGGTCGTGGCTCCGGGGCACACGTCCGGGGGCGAGGAGCCGGCCCCCGACGGGACGTACACCCGTCGACTGGAGGAGCTACGCGAGCCGCTGTCGCTCCCGGCGGACCGCGAGGCGTTCGTCGAGCGGATCCTCTCGGACATGCCACCGCGGCCGTCGAACTTCGAGACCATCATCGCGACGAACCTGGGCCGGGAGGCGCTGACCGACGACGACGCGTTCGAGGCCGAACTCGGGCCGAACAACTGCGCGGCGAGCGCCGACTGATCGGGATCCTCCGTGCGATCCGGCGGATCCGATCCCGAACCAGGTGCCAGCCGCGCGCGACCGGGTTCGGGACGGTGCGAACGACGAGGACGACTTCTCCAGGAGAGCCCTACCGGTTCGCCCGGGACTCCGGTTCGATGACGCCCCGGACGAGGTCGGCGTCGACCCGCTGGCCCGCCGCCTCCATCTCCTCCGTCAGCTCCCGGTATCGAGCCTTGAGATCGGCGTAGGCCGCCGAGTCGGCCAGTTCGGTCCCGGTCTTGGCCGTCTCGAGCGCGCCGACCTTCTGGGCCACGCGGAACCGCTCTTCCATCGCCGACTCGTAGTCCTCGAGCGCGAGCAGGCGCTCGATGATCTCCCGGAGTTCCGCGACGGTCACCGGCTTCGTGAGGTAGGTGTCGAACGGCATCGACGCGATGTCCTCGTCGGGTTCGACCGCCGTCAGCATCGCCACCCGGCAGTCGTGGCCGCGCGCGCGGATCTCCTCCAGCACTTCGTCCCCGGACTGGCCGGGCATCCGCCGGTCCAGCAGGACGACGTCGACGCCCCCGTCCAGCAGCGAGAGCGCCGTCTCCCCGTCGGCGGCCGTCTCCACCCCGTCGACGAACCGCTCGAGCATGTCCGCGTACATCTCGCGGATCGTCGCCTCGTCGTCGACGACGAGCACCGTTGCGGTCTCCAGAGACACGTTCGTTCGGAACGTCCCGTTCCCCGGTCATAACGGTTCGCCTCGCCTCGGGGAGGGGAAGCGTACTTGAACCCCCGTGGTACTGTGGGGGTCGAAGCTTACCGTCGGGGGGCATACAGCGCCCCGTGACGACCGACTTCGAGCGGTACGACGACCCCGAGACGGCGCGTGACCTGGCCCGGCGGACCCGGGAGTTCGTGGACAGCGTGGTGGTACCCACGGAACGCGACCTCCCGGGTGGGACCGCCGTCTCGGAGGGGACGGTCTCGCGCCTGCGGATCGAGGCCCGCAAACACGGCGTCTACGCCCCGCAGATGCCCGAGGAGTACGGCGGCGGTGACTACTCCCTCCGGGAGGCGCTGCCGGCGTTCGAGCAGGCCGGCCGGCGCTGCTCGGTCCGGTCGCGATGCGGGCCGACGCCCCCGACGAGGGGAACATGCACCTGCTGGAACTCGTCGGCGACGACCTCCAGAAGGAGCACTACCTCGAGCCGCTGGTCGCCGGGGAGAAGCGCTCGGGGTTCTCGATGACCGAACCCACACCCGGCGGCGGGTCGGACCCGAAGATGGTGAAGACCCGCGCCGAGAGGGACGGCGACGAGTGGGTGATCGACGGCCACAAGTGGTGGACCACGCAGGGCATCGAGGCGGACTTCCTCATCGTCCTCGCCCGCACGGACATGGACGTCCACCCCTACGAGGGCTCCTCGCTGTTCCTCGTCCCGAAGGACGCCCCCGGGGTCGACGTCGTCCGGAACATCCCCCACACCGGGGGCGGACCACGTGACGTCAGCCACGCCGAGATCAAGTACGAGGGCGTACGTGTCCCCGAGGAACACCTGCTGGGCGAGGAGGGACAGGGATTCACGCACGTCCAGCAGCGGCTCGGCCCCGCCCGACTGACCCACTGTATGCGCTACTCGGGGATGGCCCGCCGCGCGCTCGACGTCGCGAAAGCGTATCTCGACGACCGGGAGGGGTTCGGCGAGACGCTCTCGGCGAAGCAGACTCCCCGTTTCGAGACCGCCGAGGCGGCTACCGAACTCCACGCCGCCCGGACGATGGTCCGGAACGCGGCGAACCGCATCGCGGACGGCGAGGAGGCCCGGGTCGAGGTGTCGATGGCAAAGACCTTCACCGCGAACGTCGCACAGGACGCCATCGACACCGCCCTCCAGTTCACCGGCGGGAACGGCATCGCCCGTGACCTCCCCATCGCGGACTTCTACGAGTCGGTCAGGCAGTTCCGGCTCGTCGACGGCGCCGAGGAAGTCCACAAGCACGTCGTCGCCCGCGACGAGTTCGAGAACGTCGATCCGGAGGAGATCGGGCCGATCACGCGGTTCGACGGGTAGCGAGGGTTCGAGCGGGAGCACAGCCCCGGCGCCTCGTCGGGAACGGGGCGTCACGGTCGGGATCGCGGACGCTCGTGCGCCACCAGCGTCATGGCCTCCCGGGTCGACGTCCTCCTCGATGACGCCCGATGCGAACCGCCGATGGCTGCTGGCGAACCGTCCGACCGGGGAACCGACACAGGGGGACTTCGAACTCGAATCGGTCGAGGTGCCCGACCCGGGGCCGGGCGAGGTGCTCGTCCGGACGCTGTACCTCTCGGTCGATCCGTACATGCGCGGGCGGATGCGCGACGCCGACTCCTACGCCGACCCGTGGGCCGTCGGCGAGCCGATGCGGGCACGGTGCGTCGGCGAGGTGGTGGAGTCGAACTACCGTGGCCTGACCACGGGCGAGACAGTGGTCGGAAACCTCTACTGGGCGGAGTACGCGGCGGTCGACGGCGACGACGTCGAACGGATCGACACCGGGGACCTCCCGGTCTCGACGGCGCTCGGCGTCCTCGGAATGCCGGGCCGGACGGCCTACGTCGGGACCGTCGACGTGGGGCGCGTCGAGCCGGGGGACACGGTCGTCGTCTCGGCGGCCGCGGGCGCGGTCGGCTCCGTCGCCGGACAGATCGCCCGCATCGCCGGCTGTCGGGTCGTCGGCGTCACGGGCGCCGAGGAGAAGGCCGACTGGCTGACCGGTGTGCTCGGGTTCGACGCGGCGATCGACTACCGGACTGCCGACGACCTCTCGGCGGCTATCGCCGAGGCCTGTCCCGGCGGCGTCGACCTCTACTTCGAGAACGTCGGCGGCGAGGTGAGCGACGCCGTCACCGGGCACCTGACGGACTACTCGCGAGTGGCCGTCTGCGGGAAGATCGCCCTCTACAACCGGGAGGACGGCGACGTCCCGCAGGGTCCGCGCCGGCTCCACCAGCGCACCCGGACCCGCGTCGAGGGGTTCATCGTCAGCGACCACGCCCACCGCTTCGAGCACGTCACCGACCGGCTCCGACGGTGGGTCTCGGAGGACGAGATACGATACCGCGAGACGGTCAGGGAGGGCATCGAGCGCGCACCAGAGGCGTTCCTCGGGCTGTTCGAGGGGACGAACGTCGGCAAACAGCTCGTCCGGGTGGCCCGGGAGTGACCGAGACGACGCCGTTCGGCGACCGCGCCCCACGGCATCTCATAGGGGGTATCGTCGTTACTCATACCGTCTCCACACGGGACTGTGCCACCCGACGGACGACGACGGGTCGAATCCTCCGGCCCGCTACGATAACCCCTATCACTTCCTGAAATCGATCTCGATCTGAAATACCCGCGGTGTTCCTGTGGAACTATGGGGGTAGACCACGGCGGCGCCGATCGGGATGAGGAGTCCGGCGCCCCGTCCGTCGGGGACGGAAAGCGACAGGATGCGGAGCGGTCGAACTACGTGACTACGGACGGAGTCGGGCACTTCACGGGGCGACACTTCGTCGCGGAGATAGATGCCGAGGCGGTCGGTACTGCGAGCGCAGAGACGTACTGGGCGGCCGATAGCGTTCCGCTCGGCGTCTCGGTGACGACGGCCGACGACGAAACGGGGTCGGGGACGCTCGTCGATCTGAGCCCGAACCAGGCCGAACGGCTCGGGCGGGACCTGATCGAGCGGGCCGACGCGATACGCGAGGACGCGAACGAGGAGTGATCGGGGCCGTCGGTCGACGAGACGCTCCAGCGTCCCTCGTTGTCGGAGAGAGTACGGAGTTAGGTCGGCAGCGTATCCGCCGGAGAAACGCTTTCCTCGGTGCCCCTGGATGGTCGGGCGATGAGCGACGAACCACTGGCGGAGACGTTCGCGGACGCACCGACCAACTGGGGGAGATGGGGCGAGGACGACGAGGTGGGCGCGGTGAACTACCTCGACGAGGAGCAGGTGCTCCGCGGGGTGCAGGCCGTCGAGCACGGCCGGACGTTCAGCCTCGGCGTCCCGCTGGGGCGCCCGGATGGCGACCCGAAGACCCCGGGCCGGCCCGACACCCAGCACTACATGCGCCGGGACCGCGGCCACTACGAGTCCGGAAAGGCGACCGGCCGGCGCGAGGGCGCGGACGACGTGCTGTTCCTAGCCGTCCACGGGACGACCCACGTCGACGCGCTCGGGCACGCCTGGTACGGCGACCGGCTCTACAACGGGTTCGACCCGAACACGACGAAGGGCGGGCTCGACCGCTGTAGCGTCGAACCCATCGCCGAGCACGGGGTGGTTGGCCGGGGGGTGCTGCTCGACATCGCCCGCCACCGCGGCGTCGACCACGTGGCACGCGACGAGCAGATACCCCTGGAGGAGCTACTGGAGTGTGCCGACGCCCAGGGCGTCGACCTCGAGAAACGGGACGTGCTCGTCATCCGGACGGGCTGGCTGGAGCGGTTCTACGCGGGCGAGCAGGAGGCCGTCCTGGAGTTCGACGAACCGGGCATCACCTATTCGGCGGACCTGGCCGACTGGTTCTACGAGATGGAGGTGCCGGCGTTCGCGACGGACACCCTCGCCAACGAGCGGACGTATCCCGAGTCGACGATCAGATTACCGCTCCACGCGACGTTCATCCGGGACCAGGGGATACTCCTGAACGAGATCACCCTGCTCGAGGAGCTGGCCGCGGACTGTGCCGAGGACGGCAAGTACGACTTCCTCTACGTCTGCTCGCCGCTGAAGGTCGTCCGGGCGACCGGCTCGCCGGTGAACCCGCTCGCGATCAAGTAGCGCCGCGGCCCACGTGATCGGTAGAGTGGTCCGTAGTTTCGCCCCAGTGCGATACTGGACCCGATAGAAGCGCCATGCGAGATACAGGGCGCGTCTGTCTCGGAGTACGAACGGTTATTTCATACACGACGGCCAGTGACAGTATGGCGGAAACGCTCACAGTCCTCTACCAACGCAATGAACTGTTCTGGATAGGATTGTGCGCAGTCGTTCTCGGGATATTGCTTCCAGAAACCCTCGCTCTCGGTGAAATCAACCTCTCAAGATCGTTTATTGTCACAGGCGGTGGCCTCCTAATCACGAGTGTTTTCGTCGGTATCCACAGGCGCCTCACACCAACGCAACCATCTGAGTAACTGGTTATATTGGGGCGAAATAGCGGTACATGCACCCTCCGAACCGGCCACCACGATTTCGAGCGATCGAGAAACTGCTACGTCAGAAAACCGGACAACTCCTACGGATCACCATCAGAGGTCGGCGACCGCCCGCATCGTGTTGCGCTTCTCCTCGATGTTCATCCCCGAGACGAACCCGACCCGGACGGCGTCAAGGCCGTCGACCTCGATGTACTCGCGGAGTCGTTCGCGGACCTCCTCGGGGGTGCCCGCGGCGGCGAGGTCGTCGAGCGCCTCGTCGG
>JAZKST010000087.1:0-8773 GCA_036625905.1 Haloarculaceae archaeon | reverse complement strand
TACTACGCCGAGGAGAGCAACCTCGCCCGGTTCGTCGAGGAGTACGGCTACGAGGAGTACGACGACCTGATCCCCGACACGGAGGCCGAACTGGCCGACCTCTGGGGTGCGTTCGCCGAGGACACGGGTGTCGTCTGGCGCGAGCCCTACGACGAGGTACTGGACACCTCCGACGGCCCCGCGTTCGCCCACTGGTTCCCGGGCGGGCGGCTCAACGCCGTCGAGACGACCCTCGACCAGTGGGCCGAGCGGACGCCCGACGCCGCGATGTACGCCTGGGAGAACGAGGAGGGGGACACCGAGCGGGTGAGCTATGCGGCGATGCGCGAGCGCGTCGACCGGCTGGCGAACGCGTTCCGGGACCACGGCGTCGAGCGGGGGGACGTGGTGGGAATAACGTTCCCGCTACACCCGAACGCGTTCGCCGCCGCGCTCGCCGCCTGGCGGGTCGGCGCCGCGTTCACGATGGTGTTCCCGGGCTACGGCGCGGACGCGATGGGGCACCGGTTCGACGACTCGGGGGCGGAACTCGTCGTGACCGCCGACGGATACACCCGGGGAGGGTCGGTGAACGACCTCCGGGCGAAGGTCGACGGGGCACTCGAGGACGCCCCCGCCGTCGGCGACGTGCTCGTCTACGAGCACCTCGGGCTGGACGGAGCGTGTTCGGCGGCGACCGAGCACGACTGGGACGCGTTCGTCGAGGGGTTCGACGCCGAGGCCGAGACCGCGGTGATGGACAGCGAAGACGTCGCGTTCGTCGCCTACAGCTCGGGGACGACGGGGAAGCCGAAGGGGACCATCCACACCCACGCCTCGACGCTGGCGATGGGGAACAAGGAGTGTCGCTACCACTTCGACCTCTCGCCGGGGGACTCGCTGCTGTGGATCACGGACTTCGGGTGGATCATCACGGCGATCTGGATGCTCGCGGGTGCGCCGGCGCTGGGCGCGACGACGGTCCTGCTCGAGGGCGCCCCGGACCACCCGGACGGCGACCGCGTCTGGCGGGCCATCGAGGCACACGGCGTCACGGCGTTCGGCATCTCGCCGAGCGGGTCGCGGGGGCTCGCACAGCTGAACGACGACCCGCGCGCCGACCACGACCTCTCCAGCCTGCGCGTGCTCGGGTCGACAGGCGAACCGTGGGACGAGGCCGGCTGGCGGTGGCACCAGGGGGTCGTCGGCGACGGGGAGGTGCCGCTGATGAACGTCTCGGGCGGGACCGAACTGGCCGGCGGTATCCTGTCGCCGACGCCGCTGACGCCGCTGAAGCCCGGGACGCTCTGGGGCCCCGCACCGGGCGTGGCCGCGAACGTCTACGACGAGAGCGGCGCGGAGAGCGACGAGGGCTACCTCGTCGTCGAACTGCCGATACCGGGGATGACACACGGCCTCACCGCCGGCGACGAGCGCTACATCGAGGAGTACTGGAACGACTTCGAGGGCGTCTGGAACCAGAACGACTGGGCCGAGATCGACGAGGACGGGTTCTGGTACATCACGGGCCGTGCCGACGACACGATGAACGTCGCGGGGCGTCGAGTGACCGCGCCGGAGATCGAGGCCGCCGTCGGCGGCACGCCCGGGGTGAGCGAGTCGACGGTGGTGCCCGTCCCGGACGACGTGAGGGGACAGGTGCCGGTCGCGTTCGTCACGCTACTGGAGGGAGCCGACCCCGACGGTATCGAGGCGGCGGTCCGGGAACGCGTCACCGAGGAGCTGGGTGCGCCGTTCCGGCCCGCACGGGTCCACGTCGTCTCGGCGCTCCCCCGCACGCAGACCGGGAAGATACCGAGGGGAGTCATCGAGTCGGTCTACCTCGGGACCCCCCCGGGGAACGTCTCGACGCTGGACCGGCCGGAGGTCCTCGAGGAGTTCCCGCGACACGAGGGGTAGCGGGCCCCGGACCGGCGTTCGCGAGCCGTATGGTCGTCTCCCTCCACCCCCGATCGCCGGTTGGTATGGCACGCGAGTCCCGCGAGGGCGACCCGAAGAAACACGATCCCGACGAACGCGACGACGAGGACCGCGAGGCGGTACACCGTGTCGAGTACGCCGGCCATGTGCTACCAGCTGTCTCGGGTGAAAAGCGTTCGGCGGTCGGAGACCTCGGCCAAGGCTTATGTGGTTCGGTACCGTACCACAGGGGATGAGCGGCAGTAGCCAGGAGCCCACGGGAGACCGGCGTATCGCGTTCGGCGAGACCGTCTACGACGAGGACGGGACGGATCTGGGGACCGTCCGCGGCCTCGACGAGCACGGGTTCTACGTCAGCACCACCGAGGGCGTCGTGGCGATGTCGGTCGAGCACGAGGCCGAGAGCAAGGCCGGCATCAAGGAGCTCCACTGGCGGTGCTGGGACTGTGGCGAACTCGGCCGGCTGGAGGCGGCCGAACTCCCGGAGGAGTGCCCGAGCTGCGGCGCGCCGAAGGAGGAGCTCTACTACTGGCAGCAGGACTGACCGTAGATCGTGGGAGGCGGGAGTGTAGGACTGGGGGCGACGGAGTGGTGTCCGACGACGGGTTCCTCGAGGCAGTCACCCCGTCGGGCGAGCGAGGGGCGTGGTACAGGCGCGCGCCCCGCTCGGTCGTCCTCGAACGGGCCCAGCAGATCCTCGACTCGGTCGACATCGAGACGCTGTCGGCGCGTGTCGCGGAACTGCGCGAGACCGTTCGCGAGTTCGAGGAGCGGACGGGAGCCGAGTCCCCCAGCGCAGCGGCCGTCGCCGATGCGGAGTTGGACGTGGCTGCGGTGACGGAATGGCAGACGGCGCGTCGAAACCTGAAGCTCGCGGGGGCCGCCCTCGCCCTCGCGGACGCCGAGGAAGCGATCGTGGACGACGCTCGATCGGGCGAGCACGGCGAACCGGCCGGTCTGCTCGGCTGACGCGATGCAGGACACCGAGCCGCACTCGCTGCGTGGCGCTATCGACGCCGGCGCACTCCACGACTTCCGAACCGGGTTCGAACACCTCGAACCACTCGCGAGCGGATCGCTGGACGACCCGTTGAGCCCCGGTGAATGCGGCTCCGGCTCGAGGATGGCATCGGCGAGGCATCGACTGCGACCATCACCGTCCGGTGGTCGGTACGAGACGACTACGACGTCGATTACACCGACGAGACGGATCGGGATCTACGCTGGGATGTACATCCACACGACTACACCGCCCCCACCGGCGACGCCCACTACCACCCGCCTCCGAACGCGTCCAGCGAGGACGACGATGTCGACGCGTCCCGTATCTCGGTCACGGAACTCGTCCTCGTCGCTCGTGCCGTCAATCAGTTGTGGCGGGCGGGGTACGACAGTGGGACCGTCGACTCGCTCAACGACGCAATCAGTGACGCTCGACGGCGGCTGACGGGCGTCGAACCGTATCCACGGCCTTCATTATCCGCCCACACGCATCCCGTACCATGAGCGAGACGTCGGGCCGGAACGTCCTCTTCGTCGTCATGGACACGGTCCGGAAGGACCACCTGACGCCGTACGGGTACGATCGGCCCACCACGCCCGGCCTCGAGACGTTCGCCGAGGAGGCCCGGGTGTACGAGCAGGCGGTCGCGCCCGCGCCCTGGACGCTCCCGGTCCACGCCTCGATGTTCACCGGTCGCTACCCCTCCGAGCACGGGGCGACCCAGGAGGACCCGTACCTCCCCGACGAGATCCCGACGCTCGCGGAGTCGCTGTCAGCGGCGGGCTACCCCACCGCGTGCTACTCCTCGAACGCGTGGATCACCCCCTACACCCGGCTGACCGGGGGGTTCGACGACCAGGACAACTTCTTCGAGGTGATGCCCGGGGACGTTTTCTCGGGCGCGCTCGCGGACGCCTGGCAGCGCATCAACGACAGCGACCGGCTCCGCGCGGTCGCCAACCGTCTCGTCGAACTCGGCAACACCGTCCACGAGCACTTCGCCGGCGCCGATGGGTCCGACTCGAAGACCCCCGAGGTGATCGACCGGACCATCGAGTTCGTCGAGGACAACGAGCGGTTCTTCGCGTTCGTCAACCTGATGGACGCCCACCTGCCCTACTACCCGCCCGAGGAGTACGCCCGCGAGTTCGCGCCCGGCGCCGACCCCGCCGAGGTGTGCCAGAACTCCAAGGAGTACAACTCGGGCGCCCGGGAGATCGACGAGATGGAGTGGACGGACATCCGGGGGCTCTACGACGCGGAGATACGGCACATCGACGCCGAACTCGGGCGTCTGTTCGACTGGATGCGCGAGCACGATCGATGGGATGACACCACCGTGATCGTCTGTGCGGACCACGGCGAACTCCACGGCGAACACGGGCTCTACGGCCACGAGTTCTGCATCTACGACCCGCTCGTGAACGTCCCCCTGATGATCAAGGACGCCGACCTCGACCCCGGTCGGGACGAGGGGCAGGTCGAACTTCTCGACCTCTACCACACCGTTCTCGACGTGGCGGGCGTCGAGGGGCTCGGGGAGGCGCTCGACCCGAAGCGGTCACTCCGGGCGCCGGCGTCCGAGCGCCGCGGGTTCGAGGCCGGCGAGGTCGCCTTCGTCGAGTACCACCGTCCGGTCGTCGAGCTCAAACAGCTCGAATCGAAGGCGAGCAGAGCGGGAGTCACCGTAGAGGAGGACTCGCGGTTCTACTCGCGGATGCGCGCCGCCCGCCGGCCGGACGCGAAGTTCATCAGGAACGAGCGCATCCCGGACGAGGGCTACCGGCTCGACGCCGACCCCGGGGAGACGACGCCGGTCTCCCCCGAGGACGATGAAGCGGTCGCCGAGGTGGCGGCGGCGCTCGCCGACTTCGAGTCACGGGTGGGCGGGCAGTGGGACGAGGCGGGCAGCGATGGAGACGTCCTCGGGGACATGAGCGAGGACGCCAGGCGGCGCCTGCAGGACCTCGGTTACGTAGAGTGACCGTGCAGTGGGACACGCTCGGCTTCGCCGACCGCGAGACCGTCGTCAGGACGGCCGTCGGGTTCGTCGTCGCGGTCCTGGTTCTCTACCTCGTCGCCACCGGCCTCGGCACCGAGCGGGTCGCGGGGGCGCTCGCCGGCGCCGACCCCCGCTGGCTCGCGGCCGGCTGTCTCTCGACGTTGCTCTGTCTCGCGCTCTGGGGCCGCGCCTGGCAGGTCGTCCTCCGACAGGTCGGCATCGACGTTCCGTACCGTCGGCTCGTCGTCACGTACTTCGCGGCGACGTTCGCCAACTACGTCACACCCCTCGGGCAGGCCGGCGGCGAGCCGTTCATCGCATACGTGCTCGCGCGGGACACGGACGCGCCCTACGAGGAGTCGCTCGCGTCGGTGGTGACCGCCGACCTCCTCAATCTCCTCCCGTTCTTCACGTTCGCAGCCGCGGGGCTCTCCGTGCTCCTCCTGGGAGCCGAACTCCCGACGGCGGTCCGCCCGCTCGCGTTCGGCCTCCTCGGGATGGCCGTCGGCGTTCCCGCCATCGCGGCCGGCGGCTGGTGGTTCCGGGAGTGGGTGAAACGCGGCGTCGTCCGGCTGGTCGCCCCCGTCGCACGGCGCACGGACCGCGTGAGCGTCGAGGGGGTCCGCCGGCGGGTGGAGGACCTCTACACCGCGTTCGGTCGCATCGCGACGAACCCCCGGGCGCTCCTCGAGGCGGCCCTGTTCGCCTACGCCGGGTGGGTGTTCTTCGCGCTCCCGCTGTTCTTCGCCGGGCGGGCGCTGGGCGCCCCCGTCGACCTCCTGCTCGTGCTGTTCGTCGTCCCCGCGTCGACGCTCGCCGGGCTGGTCCCCTCGCCGGGGGGGCTCGGCGGTGTCGAGGTGGCGCTGGTCGCGCTGCTCGCCGGGCTCACGCCGGTCGGGGCGGCGACGGCGTTCGCGCTCGCGCTCGTCTACCGGGTCGCCTCCTACTGGTTCGCGCTGGTCGTCGGCGGGGCGGCGGCGCTGCTCGTGGTCCGCCGGGCGTAGTGAGGAGACTGGGTGTGGGTGAAATCAAGCGGCCCCTTTCAGTCCCACCCGATGGTTCTCACTTCAGGCCTCCGAACACGCCAGAACGGGGAAACGTCGAACGACCTAGAACGGAGCCTGCGGGCCCTCGTCGTCGTCGGACGACTCGCCGCCGCCCGGGAAGGAGGGCGTCATGCCGCCGCCGGCGCCGCCTGACATCTCCTCGCCGCCCTGCATGCCGGTCTCGGCGTGGACGACCTCGATCTCGGGGATCTCCTGGACCATCCGGCTCTTGATGGCCTGGATGGTCATCGGGGAGATGCCACAGCCCGAGCAGGCGCCCCCGAGCATCACCGTCACCGACCCCTTCTCGCGGTCGATGTTCTGGATGGCCGCGCTGCCGCCGTGCATCTGGATCTGCGGGAAGTTCCGACGCAGGAAGTTGCTGATGCGCTCGCGCAGGTCGTCGTCTTCGTTCCGGGTCTCCGTGCTCATGTGACGACGTTGGGAACGGAGGTGCTTAGGCCTTCTCCTCGTCCCCGTCGTCGAGTCCGAACTCCGCGCGGAGCTCCTCGTCGATGACCTCGCGGTAGCGCTCCAGGAGCTCGGAGAGTCGCGACCCGTCGACGACGACGCCCGCGGCCTCGACCCGCTCGGCCGGCGAGGGCTCCGCCGGGAACTCGACGCGGAAGCGCCCGTCCTCGTAGAACGGTTCGGACTCGGCGAGCACCGTCTGGTCGACGGCGTGGACCAACGTCGAGTCGTAGCGGTCGTTCATCCGCTCGAACGCCGACTTGTAGGCCTGCTGGAGCTCCGTGAAGTAGTCGCGGTACTTCTCGGCCTCGAACCGCTCGGGGTCGAACCCGCTCTCCTCGTCACTTCCGCTCTCGCTCCCGCTCATACCCGCCGAATCGGCGTTCGCGGGGAAAAGTGGGCCGGTTCGGACGATCGTCCGTATCAGGCCGCGACCTCCTCGTAGGGGAGTTCGAGCAGGCGCGCACCGCAGGAGTCACACGAGGCGGCGACCACCTCGTGGGAACGACAGCACGACTCGACGGTCTCGCGGCCGGCGAGCACCGGTCCGCCACACTCCGGGCAGTCCTCGAGGAAGATCCGGAGGCCGCCGAGCAGCTGGCTGCGGGCCTCCGTGGGGATCGACCCCCACCTCTCGATCCGGCGAGGGAGCTCGTGTGCGGCCGCGAGGTCGGCGACCAGCGCCGCGTGGGACTCCCACTGGCCGGCGCGAACACCGTCGATTCGAGCGACGGTCGCCGAGCCGTACTCCTCGAACGTGACGCTGTCCGGATCGACGTCGAGCTGGCGGGCGAGCTCCTCGCGGGCGGTCGTCTCGTCCTCGCGGACGGCCTCCATACGGTCGTACCAGGCCCGCTCGAACCCCCCGTCGAGACAGAGGTCCTCGACGTCCTCACAGGGCTCGACCACGCCCCCGTCGAGCAGGACCCGCTCGGCGTCGAACGACTCGGCGTCGAACTCCGCCGCCCCGTCCTCGGACTCCATCGCGGCGAACCCCGAGGAGTGCTCGGGCCCCTTGTCGAAGTAGGCGAGCAGCCAGTCCGGGAAGTACCGCTTCGTGAGTTCGGGTGTCCCCGGAACCAGATACCCCCGGAGCCAGATGGCAAGCGCCGAGACGAGGAGGACGGCGACCGCCGCGGGCCACCAGACGGCCGCGACGGCCGCGCTCAGGACGACGGCGATAGCCGAGTTGGCGAGCGTACACGGGATACAGCGGTTCTCGCCGGTGTATTCGGGCTGGCGGAAGCGTTGGAGTGTCGACATCATCGGTACCATGGATGTCGGAGAGTATAGAGTTCACGCCCGAGGATCCCGGCAGGGGAGGGCCGCGGGGGAGGGGACCGGACCCGCCGGCCGCGGGCGGCTACCGATTCGCCTCGAGCCACCCGACGCCGACGTCGACGAGCGGGCGCTGTTCGACGAGCTTCGCGTCGGCGACGCCGACGGTTCCGGTCGCGAACGCATCGGGGTGTTCGCGCTCGAACGCCGCACCGCACTCCGGGAAATCGTCGCTGTCTATCGGGCGGTCCTCGAAGGTGACCCACTCGCGCTCGCCGTCCACGAGCACCGCGCTGGCGTACGTCCCCGTCTCGAGGCCGAGGTCGGCACGGTCCTCCGCGAGGTGCAGGGAGGTGTTCGTCCCGTGGTCGGTCCCGAGGAACAGGACCGACCCATCGCGGTCGTAGACGCCCTCGAGCGGCGATCCCGCGCCGACGCGGGGCGTCAGTGGGTGACCCTCGGTGACGGCTCGTGCCCCCGCACCCCACGCCGCGAACGAGAGCGTCGGATGGGCGCTCCGCTCGACACCGGGGCACGACCGGAAACACTCCGCGACGGCCCCCACCCCCCACGTCGGCGTCACCTCGGGACGGTAGGGAGGCATCGACTCCCGTATCTCCGCGTACCAGGACTCGGGGACCGGCGGGTTCTCCCAGTCGGCGGGGTCGCTGTTCCCGGGCGTGTGGGTCGGCATCACGAGCGTTCCCTCCTCGGTGAGAACACGCTGGAGGGCGTCGACGACCGCCGGAGGACCGCCGCAGACCCACCCGAGCGACGACAGCGAGGCGTGGACGAGGAGCGTGTCGCCCGGTTCGACGCCGAGGGCGCGGAGGTCGGTCACGAGTCCGTCGGTCGTCACCGGTTCCGGCGAGCGGTCCTCGGGGAGCGTCCCAGTCATGCGGAACCGCAGTCAGCGGACGATCATAAGCAAACGGGAGGCTTGCTAACGGCTCTCCATCGGTCACTCCCGGCGGTCGACCGAGAGACCGACGACGGTGATCGTACGCGCGGGGTACAGTTACCACCTCGTCGCCACCGTGACCCCCGAGACCG
>JAZKST010000036.1:0-35571 GCA_036625905.1 Haloarculaceae archaeon | reverse complement strand
AGGCGCTCCCGCAGACGACCACCGGGAAGATACAGCGGCGGAAACTCCGGGAACGGGAGGGGACGCCGTGACGGGCGTTCCTCCCGCCGGTCACGCCGATTCCCTCGCCGTATCGGTCCCGGTCGCGTCCCGGGCCGCCGGGAGCCACGCCGGCGAGGTCACCCGGGTGTCGCCGATCCGCCGGAACTCGACGTCGACGGTCACCCGGACGTCGCTGACGTCGTAGGCCAGCCGGTAGGCGGTCACGATCCCGTCCTCCCGGACCGTGGCGTTCATCGTGACGTCGCGCAGCCCGCCGAGCGTCTGCGAGCCGTTCTCGACGGTCAGGCGGTAGACCGTCCGGCCGTCGACGGTCCGGCGGTCGACCGGGTCGAACCGGAGCGAGCCGAACAGGCGCAGGACGCCGAACCGGGCGGTCGCGTTCCCCGGGAGGACCGTCGAGGGGTCCGCCGGCGCGTCCGTCCCCCCGACGACCGAGTAGGTCGTCCGCCCGCCGCGAGTGGTCGCGACGTAGACGACCGACCCGTCGGAGTACCTGGCGAGGCGCTGCTCGTGCCGGGCTCCCTCGCGGACGTCGGTCTGGTTCAGCTCGTAGCGGAACCGGTCGCCGCGAGCGGCCACCCGGACGACGCTCCGGTAGGCCGACCGGAACGAGCCGTTCTCGTAGCGCCGGCGCTCCTCGCGGACCGCGGTGAACGAGGTGTTCGAGAGGGTCGCCGCGTGTGCGTCGGCGAGTCGGACGGGGTCGAACACGCCCTCCTCGGAGAGCCCGGGCGCGAGAACCGGGGGCCCGCGTGGGGTCGGTGTCTCCCGTGGTACCGGGGCCGGGGTGACCGTCCCCGTGGGCGTCCCGTCCGGGGCCGGCGCGACCGTGCTACCACACCCGGCGAGGAGCACGAGTGCGACGATCACCGTCGTGACCGGCACCCTGGACATGCGGGCCGTTCGGGTCACGGGGGGGAATAGCTGCCGGTCGTGTCGGATTCGGTCGCCGGTAAATCGTTACGACAGTCCGTATCAGTCCGCGGTCGGCTCCTCGGGCTCGTCGCCGCGCGCCTCGACCCACTCGCGGAGCCGCTCGACACCGCCGTAGACGCCGTTGTCGAAGAACATGACGACGACCAGCAGCAGCACCCCGAACGAGAACTGCCAGTACGTCTCGAGCAGCGGGAACTGGCTGATGAACCACCGGAGGTACTCGTAGGCGAACGCGCCGACGAGCGGGCCGAGGAAGGAGTACGGCCCGCCGATGACGGTCATGATGACCGGTTCGGCCGAGAACGACCAGTGGGCGTACTGCGGGTTGGCGTTCGTCAGCAGCGGGATGAGCAGCGCCCCGGCGAGCCCGGAGAAGGCCCCGGAGACGATGAACGTCATCCAGCTGTGGTGGGTGACGTCGATGCCGAGCGCCCGTGCCCGACCGGGGTTCTCCCTGATCGCCTGGCAGATCATCCCGAACGGCGAGTTGACGATGCGCCACAGCGCGTACATCGCCACCACGAAGACGAACACCGTGATGACGTAGTAGAACATCGGGTTCCGGAGGTTGATCATCGTGAACTCGAGCCCGAACAGGTCCACCTGGCCCATGACGAACGTGATCCCGTCCGAACCGTTCGACCACACGCCGTCGCCGATGCCGAACGCCTCGAGGGTCTTGCCGATGGTGTCCTGGAAGAAGACGACGTAGATGGCCATGCTGAACGAGAGCGTGATCATCGCGAAGTAGATCTCCGTCAGCTGGACCGACAGGTAGCCGATGAACACCGCCAGCAGGGTGGCCATCACGACGCCCAGTATCACGGCCAGTATCCAGGTCGCGAGCACGGACGCGCCCCCGAACAGCTCGGGGAACCCGAGCGCGGGGGCGATCACCGTGACGACCTTCGCGACGGTGTACCCGGAGACGGCGACGAACATGGCGTGGCCGAACGACAGCAGCCCGGTGTAGCCGTACAGCAGGTTGAACGCCGTCGCGAAGATCGCGAAGATGAGCGTCTCTGCCAGGAGCGTCGTCTGGAACGGGGGGAGGACGAGCGGGAGCAACAGCAGGACGGCGACGCCACCGGCCACCAGGACGCCGTTGTTCTCCCCGCCGAGGAACCGCTCGCGGACTCCGTAACTCATGTGTGCATCGATGCGTTTCGGGGGTCTTTAGACTCCCGGTGGCCAGTCGGTCCCCTCGAGCAGGTCCAGTGCCGTATCCCGGTCGAGGGTGTCGGTCCCGGTGTCGGTCAGCGTGGCCCCGTCGTAGGGCAGGTCCATCCCGTCGGTGTCGTGGGTGGTCGTGCCGTACGCCGTCGGCACCCGGGCCTGGTGGCTGTCCGGGTCGAACGTCAGATCGCCGAACGGGGACTCGACCGTCATCCCCTCCATCTCGGCGACGATGTCGTCGGGCTCCGTGCTGCCGGCCGCCTCGATGGCCTGCTTGTACGCGAACGGTGCCGCGTACGAACTCCCGCCGGTGAACGAGGGCAGCGGGAGGGTGTCGGTCCCCTCGTAGGTCTCCCGGTAGCGCTCGAGGAACGTGTCGTTGACGTCGTTGTCGTACGCGCGATGGTGGTACCACGCGTTCCAGTGGAGCCCCTCGGGCATGGTGTCGCCGAGCGCGGCGAACACGTCCGGGGCGGCGGAGATCGTAGCCAGCTGGTCCTCGATAACGTCGTACAGACCCGCCTCGACGGCCTGCTGGACGAACGTGACGACGTCGGCCGCCCACATCGAGGAGAACACGACGTCCGGATCGTCGTTGATGACCGTGTTGATCTGCGGGGTCATGTCGCTAGCGCCCAGCGACGGGAACTCGGAGGCGCCCCACTCGAACCCCGCGCCGAGGCCCTCGGCGTACGCCTTGAAGTACTCCCAGCACTGCTGGCCGTAGGCGTAGTCCGGCCCGATGTTGGCGACCTGGGTCCCCTCGGGGTAGTTCTCCGAGGCCCACTTCGCGATGGAGTACGTGTTGATCGAGAGGTTGGCGTTCGTCCGGAACAGGTTGTCGATACCCTGTGCCCGGTCGCCGTACCGCTCGGTGTCGTGTTCGGTCGCGAACGGCGTCCCGATGTCGGTCAGGGTGATGGGGACCCCGAGCGACTCCCACGTCGGGATGGTGTTCAGCGTCACGCCCGAGGAGGTCATACCGAGCAGCAGGTCCGCGTTCTCCTCCTGGACGAGGCTCCTCACCTGTCCCTGCGGGTTGTTGCCGTGGTCCCGGACGATGAGTTCGACCTCGCGGCCGTCGATGCCGTCCTCCTCCTCGTTGATCTGGTCGACGGCGACCTGCGCCGCGGCCTCCGAGGCCGCGCCCAGCGCCTCGGCCAGCCCGGAGAGCAGGTAGACACCGCCGATGGTGATCGGTCCTTCCCCCCCGCCCCCGCCGATACCCGAACAGCCGGCGAGCGCCGTCGCCGTCCCGGCCCCGGCCCCCGCGAGGAACTGCCGACGATTGATCCCCACCGACCGCGTTCGTTCCACTCCCGCCGTTCGGTCACTCTTGTCTGGCATGCGTCTTTGTCCCGTTAGTTCATGGAATACATATACTCTGTGGTTACCGAACGCGTCCGACCCCCGGAGCGGGCGTGAGCCGTCCGTCGCCCGGCGAATCGCCCCGACGGCCGCCACCGAGGACGAAAGGTTTAATCGATTCCTATGTAACTGACCTGCTATGGTATCGACCGGGCTCATCGTCGATCAGATAATCACCGGGCTCAGCATCGGATCCCGGCTGTTCCTCGTCGCTATTGGGCTCAGCCTCATCTTCGGCGTGCTGGACGTGCTGAACTTCGCACACGGGGTGCTGTACGCCATCGGGGCGTACATGGGCATCGTGGCGGTGAACAGCGCCGTCGGGAACTTCTGGGTGGGTGTCGTCCTGGCGGCGGTCGTCGTCGCGCTGGTGGGCGTGTTCATCGAGGCGGGGTTCATCAGGCGTATCTACGACCGGGGGCATCTCGACCAGCTGCTGCTGACGTTCGCGTTCGTCCTCATCATCGAGGACGCCGTCCGGTTCGTCTTCGGATCGGGGACCCGGGTCATCCAGCCGCCGCCGTTGCTCCGGTTCGACATCGCGCTCGGCCCGGGGTTCAGCATCCCCAGCTACCGGGCGTTCGTCATCCTGATGTCCGTCGTCGTGATGGGTGGGCTGTTCGCGGTGCTCCGGACCACGAACATCGGCCGGATCGTCCGTGCGACGGCCAGCGACCGGGACATGGCCCGGCTGCTCGGCATCAACGTCCCGCGGCTCTACACGGGCGTCTTCCTCGTCGGGGCCGCGCTCGCGGGCATCGGCGGGGCGCTGGCCGCACCACAGCAGGCGGTCACGCCGGGGCTGGGCAACCAGGTCATCATCAACGCGTTCGTCGTCGTCGTCATCGGCGGGCTCGGCTCGTTCACCGGGGCGTTCGTCGGGGCGTACCTCATCGGCCTGATGATCGCCCTCGGCAGCATCGTCATCGCGGGGGCCGGACAGCTGTTCCCGTTCGTGGCGATGATACTCGTGTTGCTGTTCAAGCCCCAGGGCCTGTTCGGGGGTGCCGAGGCGTGAGCACGGTCATCGAGACCGAGGGGTTAGAGCGCCGCTTCGGGATGCTCGTCGCCGTCGACGACGTCACCGTCAGCATCCGGGAGAACGAGATCACGAGCATCATCGGCCCGAACGGTGCCGGCAAGTCGACCTTCTACAACCTGCTCGCCGGCCAGCTGAAACCGACCGAGGGGACCATCAGCATCCGCTCGCGCGACGGCGACGAGCTCGTCGAGGTGGGGGGGCGGGAGCCGTTCGAGATAAACCGCATGGGCCTCTCGCGGGCGTTCCAGATCAACAACGTCTTCGACGGGCTGTCGGTGATCGACAACATCCGCGTCGCGAGGATCAGCCACGGCAACCGAACGCTCGACCTCACCGCGCTGGCGAAGCAGGACGAGGCGCTCACCGCGGAGTGCTGGGAGATCATCGACCTCGTCGGGCTCGAGGAGATCGCCGAGACCGAGTGTGCTAATCTCTCTCACGGTGACAAGCGGAAGGTGGAGATCGCCCTCGCGCTCGGGACGGACCCGTCGGTCGTGCTGCTCGACGAGCCCACCGCGGGGATGAACGCCGTCGAGACCCGGCGGATGGTCGACCTGATCCGCCAGCTGGACGAGGAGACCGATACCACGTTCGTCGTCACCGAACACGACATGGAGGTCGTCCTCGGCATCTCCGACCGCATCCTCGTGCTCGACCGGGGGGCGCTCATCGCCGACGGGACCCCCGAGGAGGTGATGGCCGATCCGCGCGTCCGCGAGGCCTACCTCGGCATCGATGCCGAGGAGATCGAGACCGACGACGCGGGCGTCGACTCCGGGGGTGAGGCGGCGTGAGCCTCCTCGAACTCGAGGGTGTCGACGCGTACTACGGGGCCAGTCAGGCCCTGTTCGAGTTCGACCTGAACGTCGAGCGAAACGAGGTGGTCGCGCTCCTGGGCCGGAACGGCGCCGGCAAGACCACCACCCTCCGGACCATCTGCGGGACGGTCGGCCGACGCGAGGGCCGCATCGAGTACGACGGCGAGGACATCTCGGAGATCTCCGTGGAGGCGATCAGCAACCGCGGCATCAAGCTCGTCCCGGAGGACCGCCGGGTCTTCCCGACGCTGACCGTCCAGGAGAACCTGATGCTCGCCCGCGACGCCTGCAAGGGCAACGAACCCCGCCCGATCGAGGACATGTACGACGTCTTCCCGAAGCTGGAGGAGCTCAAGGCGAACCTCGGGCAGAACCTCTCGGGAGGCGAACAGCAGATGCTCTCGGTCGCCCGGGCGCTCGTCCAGAGCCCCGACCTGCTCCTGCTCGACGAGCCGACCGAGGGGCTCGCGCCCGTCATCGTCGACGACCTCAGCGAGGTGCTCCACGAGGTCGTCAGCGAGGACGTCACCGTCTTAATCACGGAGCAGAACGTCGAGTTCGCGCTCGAACTCGCCGAGCGCGCCACCATCGTCCAGAAGGGCGACGACGTCTGGAACGGTAGCGTCGAGGAGCTCCGCGAGAACGAGGAGCTCATGGACCAGTACCTCTCCGTCGGCGGCGGCGAAAAGGATGCGGCGGACGAGGCGGCGGGCGACGACTGATACGGACGGTCGCGGCCCTCTGCCGGTGATCCGCCCGAAGGGGTCGACCGTACCGCTACCCGCAGTCTTTTGCGCGGACGCGACCTCCCTCGGGTGTGGACGCAGTCGAGGCGAGTACACCGCTGTACGTCCCGCCGAGCGAAGTCTACCGGTACATCCAGTCCTTCGAGGGCGCGGTCGAGTTCTCCGACCACGTCGACCGGATCGAACAGTCCGGCGACGGCGGCCCGGGCACCGACTACTACATCGGGCTGTCCTGGTGGCGGCTCTCCTGGACGTCCCACAGTCGGGTGACCGAGGTCGACCCGCCGAACCGCATCGACTGGCGGACCGTCGGCGACGTCCGGGCCCGCGGGCGGTGGCTGATGGACGCCCTCGACGGGGCGGACCTGCCCGAGGGACGGGAGGTCGGGACGGAGCTCGCCCTCCGGGTGGAGTTCGATCCCGGGTCGGTTCGGGGGGCGGGCGTGACGCGGCTGGTGCCCGTCGAGCGGCTCCTCCGGCGCGTCCGGCCGGTCGTCGCCCGCGAGTGCGAGCGACTCGTCGCGGGCGCTGTCGTCGACCTCGAGGGGGAGCGCCGTCCGATCGAGTACACGGTTCACCGGATGCCCGATTCCTTCCCGCTCTGATCCGCCGGGTGGTCGGGACGAGGCCGCTACTCGCTTCTCTCCCCTTCCGCCCTCGCCAGCGCGTCGCGCATCCGCTCGGAGTAGTCCCAGGTGTGTGCCCGGCTCGGGTCGAGGCGGATGCTGACCTCCTCGCGACCGGCGTCGAGGAGCCGGTCGGCCAGGGGCGAGTCCGTCCCCCCGAGGTAGCGCGTGATGAGCTCGCGGAGGAGCCGTTTGTCCCGGTCGGGGCTCAGGGTCGCCTCGGCGCTCCCCCGGACGCCCATGTACGGCGGCTCGTTCTCCGAGATCTCGAACGCGACGCCGGGATCGTCCTCGAGGAAGGCGACCACGTCGGCGTCGGCCGACGTGGCACACCAGAGCGCGCCGTCGCGGAACAGGTACCACAGCGAGAGCATCCAGAGCCGCCCGCCCGGCGTGCGCGTCGCCACCCGGACGGGGACCGTCCGTTCCTCCAGGTACTCGCGGGTCTGCTCGGGGGTCCACGGGCCGGTGGATTCGAACACGTCCGGACGTTCGGGTCGGCGCCTCTTGAACCCGTGCCGTACGGCCCCGCCCCGGACCGGGGATCGCCCGACCCTCGACTCCCCTCGCGGTCCTCGAGACAGACGTTCTCAGCTGCCGGGAACGGCGGTGGGTTACTTGAACGCCCCGTACCTGTGGACGTACATGCACGAGGAGTCCGACGTCGAGGTAGAGGAGAGCCTCCCGCTCAGTATCAGGATCATGATGCTGATCGCGTTCCTCGTCCTCCTGTACGTACTCGTGGTCGACGTGTTCGGGTTCGTCAGCCTCGTCTGAGACGGATCGTCGCGACGATCCGTGGTCCACCGGCGGCCCTCCCGACGGAGTCGGCGGCGTTATACCGCGGCTCGCCCAAGGGCGCCGCGATGGACATCATCGTCCATTTCGTCGTCGGCCTGACCTGTGGCCTCGTCGTCGCCCTGTTCGTGGACTGGCCACAGCCACGGGAGTTCCTCTTCGTCTTCGGGAGCGGCCTCTGGGCGATACTCCCGGACGGCCACTGGATGCTCACCGAGTTCGGCTTCGACGGGTCCGCTGCGGCGTGGAAGTCGGTTCACCAGTCCGCCCTCACGAACCTCTTCTGGTTCCACCACTTCCTCGACGCCCACGAGACGGGCCGACGGAACCTCGAGGCGGGCGTGAGCCTCCTGCTCCTGTTCGTCGCAGTCGGACTCTACTACGTCGTCAACGACTGGGAGGTCGACTGATACGGACGGTCGTACCGATCTATCGGTGATCGCCGATCCCGTCCGGACGATCGGTGGTGACGGACGACCGTCCGCACGAGCGCGGAATGGGCCGGAGAAGGGGTCGCTACGGGTAGCGGGGGTCGCTACGATCCCGTTCAGCCGAGGAGGTAGCGCAGCCACCGGTTCCGCTGTACGACCTCCGTCTCCTCGATTCGGGCGTCCAGGCCGAGGATGCGGCCCGCGCCGATGGCACCGAGGCCGAACAGCAGGGCCGCATAGACCATGTGGTCGTCGATGACCCAGCCGTGGGCCAGCGGCAGGCCCGCCAGCAGGCCGCCCTGGAGGGCGGCCGCCCAGTAGAACAGCATCATGACGGCGCCCCAGAAGGCGCTCCAGCGGACGAACACGCCCAGGATGAGCGCCAGGCCCGTCAGCGTGAGCCCCCACATGTTGAGGATGTCGACGAGCGGGTTGCCGGCCATCGCCACGAACACGTCGGCGAAGGGATTACCCTCCGGGATGGCGTTGGCGAGGTAGCCAGCCGCCGTCCAGTTGTTCTCCGGGTTCGCGTCGAGGTACGTGACGAGCTTCGTGAGCCTGCCCTGGAGTAGCACCTACCCCATCACGACCCGCATGATCACGATGGAGTAGCCGATCCAGTGTTCGGAGTATTCGAAGTCGGTCTCGCGGCCGAACAGTTCGGCTTCCAGTTTGCGTGTTGTCGTAGACATCGTGGGTCACCTCTACACCAGGGAGTTGTACGGAGACCAGCTTCAACCGGCGTTCGTTCCTGTTCGGTTAGAATCGGGCGACAGAACCGTGATGGATCGGATGACCCGACAGGAGGATCCTCCAGACGAGTCCGGCAGAGTCGTCCCGTTCCATCCCGCGGAACTAAGTCCTCCACACCCGACCGAACGCACATCATGATCGAGATACCCGACTCGCTCCGTTCGGTGTTCACCGCGACCCTCCGCGAGGGCGAGGGGACGTACGTCCTGGAGGTCCCGGCCGGCGAGGTCGATCACGGCGCCGTCACCCCCGGGGAGACCTACCGCGTGGCGGTCCTCGCCGATACGACGCGGTCGACCGCGGAGGGGAGCTCAACCCGCTCTGGCGACGACCGGAACGGGAGCGGGAACCGCCCCCCCGAACCGCCCGTCGAGGAGGGCGAGGTCCGGGAGGTGACCGTCGAGACGCTCGGCGACCAGGGCGACGGCATCGCCAAGGTCGAGCGCGGCTACGTCGTCATCGTCCCCGGCGCCCGCCCCGGCGACCACCCGACGGTGGAGATCGAACAGGTCCGGCGGAACGTCGCCTTCGCCAGCGTGGTCGATCCGGATCCGGACGCGCCCTGACCGGTCGTGCGGAATCGGTTACCGCTTCACGGGTTCGAGTCCCATCTCACCGGTACCGGAACGCCGATACTCCCGGACACCACCGAAGAGGGGTACGACCGTATGACGGGTCCCGGGTCGGACGGCGACGACCGGCACGACACCCATCCCCCGATTCAGCGTTCGAAACGGAGCGAGGGTATTTACGGTAGAGCGAGCGCCAGCGAGGCATGAATCGGGAAACCCCGCCTGGAGGACCTCGCCAGGGGCCGGTTCGACGGGCCGACGGCCAACAGAACTATCTACGGTCGGTCCCAGTGACACGAACGGGGTTGGGTTCGCGACGATCGACGGCCGATCCGACGACGCCGATACGGGCTCGACCGACGATCGCAGAGTCGCACCACCGAGCAAGAATGACGATGATGGGTATTCCACAGACAGGACGTGCCGAGGGACCGACCGCAGGAGCGCCCGCTCCCCGCCGGCTGGGAGTCGAGCGGGGGACGACCGGCACCGGAGGGTTCGCCGGCATCGACCGCTTCGGGGGTGGGTGCTGACCCCCGCCATGTCCCGTCGCACACGCGCGCTGGTCGTCGTCTGCGTCGTCGCACTGCTGCTCCCGACGGTTCCGGGCGTCCTCGCGGCCGGACCGTACGGGCTCGACTCGCCGAGCGCCGTCGACGTGCCCGATCGGACGATGTCGATCGGTTACGAGGAATTCGACGTCAGGGGCATCGCACGCGTCTCGCAGGGCGAGGACCTCCTCGTCCGAACCACCGCTCCCCCGAACACCCACCACAGGGTCGAGCTCTACAGCAGCCTCCGGATGGGTATCGCGATATCGGACCGGACGCTACGGGGTAACGGCTCCGTGTCCTTCGAGACGGGGTATCTCACGCCGGGGTCGTACGTCGCCGCCCTGTTCGAGGGTACCGAGATCAGGGCCGTGCTGCCCGTGGTCGTCGAGGGGTACACTGTCTCCGTCGACGCGCCCGACACCGTCGAGGCCGGCACGGACGCGACGATCACGGCGACCCTGACGAAGGCCCCGGCCTCGCCCGATCGGAGTCGGGTCGAACTGGTAGTCGTCGACCGAGCGACGGGGGAGGTCGCGATGCAGCGAGTCATGACGGCGGACGCGTCGGGCTACTCGGCGACGATCAGTCCGGACGAGCCGGGAGAGTACGACGTGTACGTGAACGTCCGCGGGCAGAAGTCCGTCAGGGACCAGCGGGTGCTGCTCGGGTTCAGCGACCCCCGGACGCTGTCGGTCACCGCACCCTCGTCCCCGATCGACGAGGGCGCGGAGAGTGGTGCCACGACGGCCGACGAAGGGGGTACGGCGACGACGACCGGGACGACTGGGCCATCGACGACCGTCCCGGAAGGAGTCATCACGAGGACCCCGGCGGACGGTCCGTCCAGCCCCGTGGATGATTCCCCGGACACTCTTCTCTCTGTCGTGTTCACGATGCTCCTCGCGGCCGGTCTCGGGCTCATCCTCTGGTCCCGTGGCTGATCGGGCGTCCGCGGACGGCGGCGACGATCCCCGCGAGTCCGCCTACTCGAGCAGTTCGAGCGGGTCGACCCGTCCCACGCGGGCGCTCGCGACCGCCCCTGCGAGCGCGCTCGTGACGACTGCGAGGCCGACGCCGGTCAGCAGGACCTCCCCGCGGAGCGAGACGACGCCCTCGAACCCGACGAGCGCGGCCGCGATGGCGTTCAGCACGGGAACCGAGAGGACGGTCAGCACGGTCCCGAGGGCGCCCCCGAGGACGCCGAGGCCCAGCGCCTGGACGAGCGTCACCGCGACGAGCGTCCGCGTCGACAGTCCGAGCGCCTTCAGCGCGGCCAGCTCGCGTCGGCGCCGGTAGACGTACGAGACGAGGACGTTCAGGGTGACGGCGACGCCGGCCACCGTCGCGAACACCACCAGGCTCGTCCCGCTCGCGATCACGACCGCCTGGTCGCGGAGCGTGGATTCCAGCTGTTCGCGGTTCGTCCGCACGTCGTACTGCGGGTACTGCGCCCCGATCTCCCGTTCGGCGCGGGCGACGTCCGCCCCCTCGACGAGGTCGACCGTGACCAGCGTCGCGGCGTCGGTGCCGGTCGTGCCCGTCACCGCCTGGAGCTCGCTCAGGTGGAGGACGACCGTCGGGCTCCCGAGGAAGTTCGAGAACGTCGGCGAGACGCCGACGACCCGGAACGCGTTCTCGCCGGCCGAGCGGACCGTTCCGCCGACGTAGACCGTGTCGTTCACGCCGACGTCCAGCAGCGAGGCCGTCCGCGGGTCGATCACCACCTCGCGAGTCATCGGGCCGTCGTAGCTCCCGCCGGCGTAGTGGGAGTCGCCGCCAGTGAATCCTCGTCCCTCCGTGATGCGGACCGCGGTGTCGACGGCCGGTGCGCCCGCCCCGATGACCGTCTCGAACCGCCGACTGTCGTTCGAGACGTACACCGTCCGGAACGCGAGCGCGGCGACCGTGTCGACGTCCTCGCGGTCGGCGAGCTCGTCCCGGAGCCGGTGGGCGTCGGTGATGCCGGATCCGAGGCCCCCGCTCGTCCCCGGACCCAGCGAGACGGGTCCGCCGGTTATCCAGAGGTCCCGCCCGGACTGGTCGAACTTCGCCTGCCCCGTCTCGACCACCCCGAGACCCACGCTCGCGAGCACCATCACCGCGAACGCGGCCAGAGCGATACCGAGGACGACGAGCACCGCCCGGGTACGGTCGTACCGCAGCTGCTGCACGGCGACGCCGACGATACCGACGACGCCGGCGAGGCGGCTCACGACTCGAGCACCTCCACGACCGGGATGCGCCGACTCAACCACAGCGGGTAGGCCGCGGCGAACAGCCCGACGAGCACGGAGACGGCCACCCCGGCGAGGAGGAGCCGCGCGTCGACCGCCGCGACGGGTACGCCGACGTACCGCCGCGACGCGGCGTTGGTGAGGACGACACCTCCGACGCCGAGCACGATCCCGAGCAGCCCGCCCAGCAGGGCGACCGAGAGCACCTCGACGAGGACGAGGAGCACGCGCGAGCGCTCGGAGAGACCGACGGCGGCGAACGTCGCAATCGAGCGCCGGTCGTCGACCGTCGCGAGCCCCATGGTCGTCCCCACGAGGAGCGTGCCGACGGTCAGCGCGGTCACGAGTGCGGTCACCGCGACGGCCAGGGGAAGGCTCGACCGCGAGAGCTCCCCCGACAGGTCCCCGGCTGCGACCACCTCCGTCCGCGGGTAGAGCCGTTCTACGTCCCCGCGCACCGAGGGGTCGTCCGTCCGGACGAGTATCTGGTCGGCCTGGTCGGCCGCGATCCCGCCGGCGACCGCCTGGAGCTCGGCCAGGTGGACGACGGCCACCGGGACGGACCCGAGCCCCGGGGCTCGGGTCGCCTCCTCCCGGCCGACGACGGTGAACGACCGCTCTGGGGCGGTGTCGACCCGGAGGGTCGTCCCCGGCGTCGCGTTCAGGAGCCGTCCCGCCGGCTCGGTGACGACGGCCTCGCCGGTCCACTCGCCGTCGAACGAGCCGTTCGCGTAGTGGGGGTCGCCCGGTCGGAGCGCCGAGAGCGACAGCCCGGCGACCGAGGCTCCCCGTTCGGGTATCACGCCCGCGAAGAGCACGTACTCCCGCGTGCCGGTCGCGGGGTTCGACACCTGGAGGACCTGGAAGTCGACCGGGGTGACGTACTCGATCCGGGGGTCGTCGTCGAGTTCCGCGGCGGTGGCGTGGACGCCGCCGAGCTTCGGCCCACCGACGCGGACGGCGATCGACTCGACGGAGCTCTCGGCCGGGACGATACGGTAGTCGACGTCCCCGCCCGCGATCGCCGACCCGGAGGCCAGACCGAGGGCTACTCCCCCCACCGTGACCACGAGCGTGACCGCGAGCGCGACGCCGACGGTCGCGAACGCCACCTGGCGCGAACGCGTGCTACGGGCTACCGTTCGGTGGACACCGAACCGGACGAGCCCGGCGAGCCGTCGGAGGCGGTCGCTCATCGGGTCCTCCCCCGGCTCGCGCCGGCTCTCCCCCTCGAAACCGGACCGACGCACCGGTCTCCCGGGCCCTTCGACTCGTCTCCGAGAATGCCGACGTTCACAGCGTTAGCGGGACGCAGGGGCGTAAAAAACCTCTCCCGGCCGTCGCGCTCGTTCGCCGGCCAGTGGAACCGCGCCCTTCCACGCCACTCACGCGACGGCGACGAACACGGTCCGGTCGTCCCCGGGGCCGTAGTCCCACTCGGACTGGATGGCGTCGTAGCGTTCGGGATGGTCGGTGTAGAGCCGCTCGGGCATTCGATCGGTAGGTCCGTCGCCGGACAGGAGTGTCTTTTCGATGTCGATCGGTTCGTCCGTCTCGCGATGGCCAACTCTCGACCCAACGTCTATCCGCTGGATCGTCGAATTTCGGCATAGATGGCGAGCACTACCCGCGAGGTCGACAATCTCCGAGGCGTCGAGTTCGTCCGTGAAGAGGACGGTTCGATCACTGCCAAGCACCTGGAGACGGGGCTGGCCCGTGGTGGCGACACCCGGGCGGAAGCACTCGCACAACTCGCGGAGGTCCTCGGACTTTACGAGAGTGGTGGCGACCCTATCGAGAACCCCGACGAGTTCCTCCGCGAGGAACTCGGAATCGATCCCGACAAGCTCGACGGCGATCGAGAACTCCCCGAGTTCATGTGCTGAGCGGCGATAGTTCGGACGACGTTCTCCGGCCGGGAGATCATCTCGGTACTCACGGACTTCGGCTACCAGCCCGTCTCGCGTTCCGGGAGTCACGTCCGACTTCGATACGAGAACCCCGACACGGGAGAAGTACGGAACGTCGACCTCCCGATGCACAGGGAATGAAGATCGGGACCCTCCGGTCCATCGCCGATCAGTGCGGTGCCGAGGACTTCGAGGCCTGGTGTCGCTGGATCGACGAGCACAGCTGACTGGACAGACGTATCAAAACTGCCATGGACTCGCCGGGATTCGATGACCCTGCGTGAAAGAATCGATTAGATCGACTCGCCTTCAGGCGATTGTGAATCGAAGTGGCTAGTCACCAGCAACAATCATGGAACCACACCGAGATCGCTTCCAGTGTCGGTCGCACGGAGGGGAACGTCACCGGAGAATTCGATCTTGTCGTACCAGACGGTCGGACGTTTCGCACGGCCATCGTCTTCCAGTTCGATGAGTCCGTGGTCCGCAAGTTCGTGAACGTTCTCCGTGACCTCTGGTGGGTGCCGATCCACGGCTCGAGCGAGTTCACGAATACTGCTCGGTTCGTGTTCGACGATCGCTTCCAAGAGTTCGAGATTCGTCGGCCGGAAGATCCGACCGAACGTCGCGAGACTCTCAATGGTGAGTCGAGAGGGCCGGGGCTCAACGTCTTCACCGGCATCGATTGAACCGAGCGTCTCTTCGAGGTCGCTTCGGTCGGGGCGGGTGCCGATAGTGATGTGGAGTGTGCGGGTCATAGTATGGTTTGGTTGTGTGAGTGGAGTGTTACCAGTCAGTTCGTTTCTCGGGTGGGAGCGCAGCACGCCATGCGCGGTATAGGGCTTGCAGACCGGGGTAGTCGATCTCGTGTACCTGCCCGGCGACGTGGAGCTCGTGCGGGCCGTGGTGATTGTCGAACCGGACGATAGGTTCAGCGGCGCCGGCCTCGCCGTAGTGGAATGCGTACTTGATACCATCCGGGAATCGTTCGGACTCGGGAACGTCGAGGATGCGGATCCGAGCGACAGTGCCATCATCGTAGGCTTGAATCTCGTCTTCCAACACCGCGACGTCGTCCATCGATGAGTGTTAGTTTGTTCCCTAACATATTGAATGTTAGGGTTGTGGCTAACAGTTGATCCGACGATTAAATCAGGTCCATCACGCATCGTGATTAGTTCAACCCGAGTTCATCGCGGCTCCAAGAAATTGGGGACAGAAGCGTCATAACGGGAATATAGCGAGGAATGGACTCGCCGGGAATCCGTTACACCGCTTCAAAGATTCCGTTTAATCCCCGTGCTGTCTGGCGGTTTGTATTATCGACAGACTCTCACCAGTGAAACAGTCATCTCCGTCTTCTGTTACAACATCTCGTGCAAGAGGGAGGGCACGAATGCAGCGTTGCCGCCCTCGTTCGTCTACTGTTATTCCATCAGAGCGGCGAGAAGTTTCGCTTCCGCCTTCTGGAGGTGGGCAGTGACCGTGTTGGGAGCACAGCCCATCCGGTCGGCGATGTCCTCATGGGTCGCCTCCCGGGGATGCCGGTAGTAGCCAAGCTCAATGCCGAGTTCGACTGCTTCTCGCTGACGGGGACTCAACCGCGCCAGAATCGCCTCTCGACCGGTGGGGAACCCGCCAATCCGCTCGATGGTCACCCCGAGCCCCGACCCAAACCGGTCGAGTATACGCTGCAGCGTCGCTGAATCACCGAGAATACTGACGTACGCACTGTCGCCGATGTACTCGATGGGATGGACGATCATCAGGTCTTCGCGCTGATACAGCTCGAACAGCGCCCGACTGACGGGCGTCGGCTCCGGCCACACGTGCAGGAAAAGCTGGTTCTCGCCGACCGGCGTTACCTCGAAGTCATCGATCGCATCCATCGACGCCAGTTCGGTCCTGACCGCGTCCCGGTCGCCCTCGATAGCAAAGAGGAGCCGCGGCTGGTCCGTATCCGAGACGTTCCAATCGACCATGCGCGCACCGTCGATGAACTCCCGACTGGTGACCATCGTGAACAGCGGGTGGATCGTCTCCTCGTCGGGGGTCAACCGGAGACGAATGTGTTTCACACGAATCTGTTGGTCCGCCCGAAACTAATATTTAAACCCCACGAGCATCCTCGCCAGAACCACGACGGCTTCAGCATCCCTTGTGTCGCGCATGAACGAGCTAGGCACCGCAACGGATGCCGGCCCGACGCTGAATATCGTCAACGAGCACCTTGAGTTCCCCCGGGTGTCGCTCGTTGAGCCGATCGACAGCCGCTACATCCACCTCGCCGCAACCGTTGACAACCCGTCGCTACCCGTCCCACCGGTATACCCCCGCAACAGCGACGGAAAGCAAACCCTGCTCGCGGCGTGCAAGCGACTCTGCGCAGACCTCTCGGAGACAGATGGCGTCGTCGATGCGACCGTGTTCGAGGCGCTGCTCCGCCCGCCAGGACGCGGTGCTTACCTCCAACAGACAGACCAGGAGGTGGCCGTCGCTGATTTCGATGTCGCAGTCCTCATCGAGGTCGAGGACAAAGCGGCTCTGGACCGAGTAGAAGAGCACTCAGCGTATCGAGAGCTGGCATCGAGACTGGAGGCTGCGGCGCAATCGTTCTATCGTGTCGTTGGAACCAACGAGCGTCGCATCGGGCCGGTTGCCCACGATACCGACGGCGTGTTCCTGTTCAACTACTTCTTCGCGGAGAACACCGAGCGAACCCTCAAGGTGTGGGAGTACACCGCCGGTTGGTTCCAGGCCGAGACCGGCCTCGACAACTCCACGCTCATCGTCCCACGAAACCCCGAGGAATCGGAGTACACCATCATCAACCATTGTCGGTGGGATGGGCTGTGGGATGTCCTTCCCGCGCTGTTGGTAAAACGGACCTTCCGGTCGTATGTGTTGGCGAACTTCGAGGCTAACGAGGTCGCGCCGATGCCGATTCTGTACACGCTTGCGTAGGTGAGCCGGATGGATCGACGAGACATGACAATGACGGTGCATCTGCACTCGGTGGCTCGTTTGCTGTTCAGCTATCGCGGCGCAACCGGTCGCCGCGGGTTCATCCTCGCGGAACTGGCCCGAGGCATGGGACTACTCGGATGCTATATTCTGTACCAGGAAGGGTGGGTCGTGGCTGCGGCCACGCTGCTGCCGGTAGCAATCTGGCCGGGGGTCGTCGCAACGACCAAGCGGTTCAGGGACCTCGGGCACGACCCCCTACTGATACTGCCTGTGCTCGTGTACCTGAGCGCCGGAGTTGCTGTCGGATACCGATACAATTTGCCGATACTCAGTGGACTGGTTCTTGCCAGCTATTTGCTGTACATCAGTGGCAAGGAGGGGAGATCGGAAGCCTTCGACGCTGATGATTACATCTTCGGTGACTGAAAATACGTGCTGAGTTCAAGTCTATATCGAAGCAAGAAACTGCGAGTGATACAATCAGCGTGCAAGACGGAGAGGACAGAGGATAACATTAGTACCGATTAGTCGGGGGTGCTATGCGTCTGACTGTTGGTCATAGTGGTTGACCAACACCCGGAGCCACCAGAGTTTCAGACCAACACTGGCGAGGATGCCGAGCGTCGCCCCGGTCGGTGACTCTCGCCACGCAGCATACAGCGCGTAGACGAATCCGAGCGCACCGACGGTGTTACAGACGTTCGGGTAGGTGAGTCCGACCGTCCGATTGGACTCCTCCCTGACCCACCACCGCTCGGCGAGGACTGCGCGAGTCATCCACGCATCCTCAGTTTCGGGGGGCGAGAACAGGAGTGGATTAATCGCCGTCCACACGAGTGCGGCACCAAGCAGCCGCCAGTTGCGACGATAGACCGCGTAGATGATAACAGCACCCGACGGGACGCGCGTCCACCCACTCTTTGGATTGGAGTGGCGCTTCCAGAACCAGTCTTCGGCCTGTTCACGGAGACCGGGGACCATACGTACCGGTTCGTCCGGCGAACTAAATAAGCGACCGATACAGAGCATGAAGTCTGCACGAAGTCGTGATGAATGTTCGTCGCTTGCCGGGGGCTTTGTCACTCGAACCCGGACGGGGGCCACTATCACGAGGTCTTGGTGGTGGGCTCACTCTTGTTCGTACTCCTGGACCCACCGTAGGACTTCATCCAGTATCGGACGTAATGCGAGTCCCTTTTCGGTCGGATGATACTCGACACGTGGCGGGATTTCGTCGTGGGACTCACGCCGGAGAATTCCCTCGTCACAGAGTTCTTCCAGCCGATCCGATAGCGTGGTCGGTGAGATCTCCAGTTCCTCTTGCAGTTCGTTGAATCGTCGTGGGTCCGGATTCGCTGCAAACTCTCGCAAGATTGCAAGCGTATGCGCACTCCCGAGTAACTGGAACAGATCGGCTTTCGTCGCTTCTTCCTCAAATCTCGACTCCTCGTCCGTCGCGTCTATCATGTCTCTCACTATGGAAGTCCTTCATTTTGAATATCGTCCCTATAGCCGGGTGTAGTCGTTTACTACAGTCTGATGTAGCAACTACGTATTATACAACTGACTTGTTTATGTTCTCCTGGTCTCTATGTATCGATATGGGAGACGAACCGAACCTAACGGCAGTCGAGTATACTCCAGACCAAGCGGCCCTCGTGCTGATCGAGTTTCAAAAACAGTGGACGGGAGATACGCTGTACAACCGTCTCATCCGTCGTTCGCTAACCAACCGAAACGTGATCGAGCGGACTCGACAGACTGTTCGAGCAGCGAGAGACACAGGAATAACCGTCGTTCATGCACCGCTTGTCTGTGACCCCGAAGACAAGCATGGATGGTTAGCGACCCTGACGCGTGCCCGTGTCTTTACGAAAGGGACGCCGAAAGCCGAGTTCACTCCTGGTATCTACGAGGACGGGGACGAAGTTGTGGAAGGACGCCATACGTTCGACGCCTTCGAAGGGAGTGATCTGGCGACGATCCTGGACGAAAACGACATTCAGACCGTCTTCTTTGCCGGGTTTACTACCGACCAGTGCGTTGCGTCGTCGTTCCGGACGGCCCGTGAGGCAGGCCGCGACGCATACGTGCTTGGTGATCTCACGGCGACATGGAATGGGATCGTCCAGCGACGCTACGAGCGCAAGTTCGGTGACCGGTGTGTCTCTTCGGCCGTTATTCGGCCCGACGGCGATGTGACCGAACAGACGCCGACTGAACAGCGCCAGTCAGTTGTGTCGTAACTCTCAGACGTGCCTTGCCCGGAGGAAGGGACTCGTTATTGATCACAGGGGAACTGTCTGGTGTGTGTGACGCGAATCTAATCCAGCGATGACCTCCGTCACGACCCGTAACGAATTCTCGCCGGATCAGTAACTCGATACTCAGTGGGCGGTAGAGGGCCTGAAAGGCCCAAAAGTTGCGTATAAGACAGAAGTGGACTCGCCGGGATTTCGTTACACCGTTTCAAAGAATCCGTTTAATCACCGTGCTGTCTTGCGATTGTAGATCGGATTCCGTCAGTCGTCGTCAGCAGTGTGGGCACCGCTTCGATGTTCGATCCGATGTACTTCCAGCACCGACTCACTCCGGTCGAGAATGCAGGCGAGCCGGTACTGCCCAACACGGAGTTTCGAGAACGGACCGCCGGTCAACGGTTCGAGGAACTCGTCGGGGTCGCGCCACTCCGATTCGACGACCTCATCGAGTTTTGAGATGATACGGTCCTGCACGTGCGGGTCGAGCGACTCGAACTGATCCGCGGCACGTGGCGCGAACTTCCACGTCCAGTCGTCATCACTTGTCATCCTCGTCCCGATCCATCATCTCGACGACTTCCTCACGAGAGACCAGTTCTGCCTCGCCCGAACGGAGATCGTGCTCGCTCGCCGCGATTTGTTTCCACCCCTCACGGGAGAATTCGGGATGCTTCACCGCGTCCCGGGCGGCATAGCGGAGAAACTCGCTTCGGGAGTTGAACCCCTGTTCTTGCCATGTAGCGTCGATATCTTCGAGGAACGCCTTGCTGAGCCGGAGGTTGATCTGGACCATCTCGGGCCCGTCGTCGCCTGTGGTATCCGCGTCGGACATATACAGATGCTTTGCGTCCGTATATACTAAATCCTGTCGTCGTCTCATAATAACAGTCACGCTCGCGCGCGGAGTAGAGGCGTTCCAGGTGGGGTCAACCACACATTGATTATTGGGGCCGTCCCCGAGTCCCGGAACACGGATCGAGACCAGGATGAGTTTCGACACGACTCGTAACGAATTCTCGCCGAATCAATCACGCCCCCGAGAAACTGGCCAAAGAAAGTCTAAAACGCCCGATAAGGTGAAAGTGGACTCGCCGGGATTTGAACCGAAACCAGACGTTCCTGCTCGCTTCGCTGCGCGGGCTGCGACTGGTAGGCTTCAAATCCGGCTCGAACAAACAGAATTGCCGTCGCTCGCGATCTTGCGAGCGACAGCAATTATGGACTCGCCGGGTTGGAAAAACGATCCTGAGTCGCGTGGGGGCGCCCACGTGTGCGTGTGCGGGCCGAAGGCTTATCTGCGAGGTCGGCCCTACCATCTGGTAATGGCGAGTTCCACGCGCGACCCCGATCACGAGGACGAGATCAGGATGTGGCGTGAAGATGACGGCTGGGTCATCACCGACGTCGAGACGGGGGTCACTACCCAAGGTGAGACTCGGGAAGAAGCCCTGGAGATGCTCGACGAGGCCATCGCACTGCACGAGGGAGAGATCGGCGAGTCGATCGACACGCCCGAAGAGGAGCGAGAAGTTCTTCGAGATCTCGGGATCGATCCCGACGAGGTCGAAGCCGCTCGCGACGAGAACAACGAACTCCCCGACTTCATGCAGTGACCGATGCGGACTGATTTCTCCGGCCAGGAAGTCGTCAAGGCGTTGACGAAGAACCGGTTCTACATCGCTGACCGGACCGGGAGCCACGTCAAGCTCCGGTACGAACATCCCTCGAACGAGGACGACGTCCGGATGGTGAGCGTCCCGATGCACGACAGTATCAATATCGGAACGCTCCGAAACATCGCCGAACAGTCCGGGGCCGAAGACTTCGAAGCGTGGTGCGAGTGGATCGATAACAACGCCTGAGGGCATCTGTGAAGCAGTGCAGTCCAGTCGGGTCTCAGTGTAGGCGGCAGTCAAGCCGCAGGCTACAGCGTGGCTCAGTGAACTACCCCACCCTGCTCGCGCTAACGCGCTCGCTGAGGGTGGGGCTTCCTGCTTCCACGACGCGCTTTGCAGATACAGGTGTATCCACAGGGAGCGCAGTCTCCACAGGCGTTCCTTCGGAGTGTCCCACTCCTAGTGTCTCGACGGGAAAGTTCCGTGGGACAGCGCACGCTTCTTGTCGCGTTTGAACGCTGTCTGTTGCGCTGGACTTCGCAAGGAGCGAGCCGTTCCAGGTGGAACAGCGAGCGAGTCGAAGCCCACAGGTCGGAACGCCCATCTTGCACGCAGGTTGGGCGTTCTGTGATAAAAATGCTTGCGTGGGCCTGTGGGCCAGCAAGAAAATACTGTAAGCAGATCGAAGACGGCGCTGTATCCCCGCCCTACTGCGCTCCTTGTCCGCTGGCGCGGACTGCGGTGCTCGTTGAGGACGGGGGCTTAGCGCCTGAAACCAGATAAAATTGATACGATCGGCGTGACCGATACAGGGGGTGGACTCAGCAGAGTCTATCGTCATAATCCGTCTGTCTCACCCCGGATCGAATTGATCGTTCACGCCGATGCCGAATGAATCAGCCACTGAACAACGGTGGACCGATCACTCACTGTCGTCCGGGACGGGTGAGGAGTCAGGCCAATCAAGGATCTCTGCACCCGGATCCCAATTATCCGCATCGCCAGTTGGAGGTGCACCGATCATGAACCAGGTCCGCTGTTCCTCGCCGTCGTTTATAACGCTACGGGGAGTCTTCGGTGCAACGCGACTGACACTCCCGGCTGTCATAGTGTAGCGCTCCTCGTTGATGAGAATCTTTCCCGGGCCGTCCAATGGCACAAACAGTTCTTCTTGGCTCCCCTCGGTGTGATATGGAACGGCCTCGCCCGGCTCCAATCTCCGGAGATTGACTTTCATACTGGTACATCCTAACCGGGTCGTGAGGCGTGCGATGTCGATAGTGGACGTCGATGGAGGGTCGAATTCGACGTCCGTGCTGTCGACGACAGTCAGTTCGCCGGGAGAGGCATCCGTCGTCGCGCTTACCATCAGCCAGGTTCCCCCACCACGTAGTGAGGCACCCATCCCGGCTGGCACGCAGGCGACACCCTTGGAAGGGACTGTAACACGCTTATTGGCAACGATCCGGCCAGAGGCTTCGAGCGGGACACAGACCCCCTCGCGTTCTGTCGATGCGGCGACCGACCCGTTTTCGCCAGGTCGGAAAAGTTCGACCTGTGTCTCGGCACAGCCGAGCGAGTCGGTGAGCGATACGCGACCATCAGACGGCCAGTCGATTTCGGCTCCCGAAACAATAGCGTATTTCATGCCGTCCGGTTCTCGGGGAGAGCTGAAAGGTTAATCGATTGATATGGAGCTTTAGGCGGTTCGAGTACTAGGAACCAGGAACAGGTTCATGACGAGTGTAGCTCATACTCTCTGCCATTCGATTGCCTTCGTGCAAGGCTCGCGTGCTGTATTCAGCAGCGTCTGAAAACCTATCAGTAATGCTGACTTTACTGGAGAGTGAATATTCTTGATATGCGCGATGTCTCGGAACGGGTCCAACCAGGAGCAATCATCGATTGATTATCGTACTACCGGCTGATCTATCTCAGGCGAATCCGAGCCAGCCGTGACTCTCGACACGACCCGTAACGAATTCTCACCGAATCAGTAATTTCATACTCAGTGGACGGCAGAGGTCCTAAAACACCTGAAAATGCCGAATAAGTGGAAAGTGGACTCGCCGGGATTTGAACCACGGCCAGACGTTCCGGGTCGCTTCGCTTCCCGGGCTGCGACTGGTCTACTTCAAATCCGGCTCGAACAATCAGAATTGCCGTCGCTCGCGATGTTGCGAGCGACAGCAATTATGGACTCGCCGGGATTCGAACCCGGGGCCTCTTCCTTGCGAAGGAAGCGATCTGCCGCTGATCTACGAGCCCGTGCGTCGCTTGCTACCGCCCTGAGCCGCTTGTAGCTTCCGATACGTCGTCGGTCCACGCGCGAAAGGGGCGCGTGAGACGGCTACTCAGTCCTCGAGGACGATCTCGATGGAGACGTCGTTCGGGACCTGGATGCGCATGAGCTGTCGGAGCGCGCGTTCGTCGGCGTCGATGTCGATCAGCCGCTTGTGGACGCGCATCTCCCAGTGCTCCCAGGTCGCGGTCCCCTCGCCGTCCGGCGACTTCCGGGTCGGCACCTCGAGGTGCTTGGTCGGGAGCGGGACGGGCCCGCTCAGCGCGACGCCGGTCTTCTCCGCGATGTCCCGGACGTCCGCACAGATGGTGTCCAGGTCTTCCGGGCTGGTTCCGGCGAGGCGGACGCGTGCCTGCTGCATCTTATCGCTCGTTGACGCTCAGCACCTTGCCGGCCGCGATGGTCTGGCCCATGTCGCGCACGGCGAAGCTCCCGAGTTCGGGGATCTCGCTCGATGGCTCGATCGAGAGCGGCTTCTGGGGTCGGACGGTGACGACCGCCGCGTCGCCGGACTGGATGAAGTCAGGGTTCTCCTCGGCGACCTCGCCGGAGGACGGGTCGATCTTCTTGTCGATCGACTCGATCGTGCAGGCGACCTGCGCGGTGTGGGCGTGGAAGACCGGGGTGTAGCCCGCGGTGATGACGCTCGGGTGCTGCATGACGACGATCTGGGCCTGGAAGGTCTCGGCGACCTTCGGCGGGTCGTCCGCCGGGCCACAGACGTCGCCACGGCGGATGTCGTCCTTGCCGATGCCGCGGACGTTGAACCCGACGTTGTCCCCGGGGCCGGCCTGGTCGACCTCCTCGTGGTGCATCTCGATGGTCTTGACCTCGCCGCCGACGTCAGACGGCTGGAACGAGACCATGTCACCGGGACTCATCGTGCCGGTCTCGATGCGGCCCACGGGGACCGTCCCGATGCCGGAGATGGTGTAGACGTCCTGGATGGGGAGTCGTAGCGGGGCGTCCGTCGGCGGCTCCGTCTCGGGCAGGTTGTTCAGCGCCTCCAGCAGCGTCGGGCCGTCGTACCAGGAGAGGTTCCCCGACTTCTCGGCGACGTTGTCCCCCTCGAACGCGGAGATGGGGATGAACGAGGCGTCCTCGGTCGAGAAACGCACCTGCTGGAGCAGCTGCTTGACCTCCTCGACGACCTCCTTGTACCGGGACTCCTCGTAGTCGACGAGGTCCATCTTGTTGACGCCGACGACGAGCTCGGCGATCCCGAGCGTGCGGGCCAGGAAGACGTGCTCCTGTGTCTGGGGCTGGACGCCGTCGTCCGCGGCGACCACGAGCACGGCGTTGTCCGCCTGGGACGCGCCCGTGATCATGTTCTTCACGAAGTCGCGGTGGCCCGGACAGTCGACGATGGTGAAGTAGTAGGTGTCCGTGTCGAACTCCTGGTGGGCGATGTCGATGGTGACCCCGCGCTCGCGCTCCTCGGCGAGGTTGTCCATGACGTAGGCGAACTCGAAGCCGCCCTTGCCCTTCTCCTCGGCTTCCTCGCGGTACTGCTCGATGACGTGCTCCGGTACCGACCCCGTCTCGAAGAGGAGTCGGCCGACGAGCGTGCTCTTGCCGTGGTCGACGTGGCCGATGATGGCCAGGTTCTGGTGCGGTTTGTCGCTCATTTGTGTCTCACGCGCCGAGGCGCTATGTCGGTATCTATAGCCCGATTTCCGTAAAACGATTTCGATACGTTCCCCGTCGAAACCGCCGCGAGACGGCGTTCTGGCACGCGTTGACACGACACGGCGAGCGCGCGCCCCATCCGCATCATACGGTCGTGTGTGATTCGGCACCGCCTCGCGGATCCGAGCCCGTGGTATCGGTCTCGAAACGCCGGTCGTCCCGATGGTCGTTGAGAACAGTTACGCACGGCCGTAGCAGTCGTTACGTGTCTACTCCCGCGGCGGGAGGCGCCCCACGTCCGACAGCACCGCGCTGGCCGTCTCCGGCCCGCCCGCCCCCCGCCCGGAGACGTTCAGCCGGCCGGCGTGCTCGGTCTCTAGCTGGACGATGTTCATCGTCCCGGTTACCGCGAGCGTGCCGTGCTCGGGGACCAGCCGCGGCCCGACCCGGACGCCTTCGGCGTCGACCTCGCCGACGAGCCGCACCGTCCGGCCGTCCTCTGCGGCGAGGTCGAGTGCCGACCCGGGGATGTCCTCGATCCCCTCCACCTCGGCCCCGGCCAGCGAGTGGCCCCCGCTGGAGAGGAGGTTCGCGAGGATGACGCACTTCAGCGCCGCGTCGGTCCCCTGCACGTCGAAGGAGGGGTCGGCCTCGGCCACGCCGAGGTCCTGTGCCTCCGCGAGGACGTGCTCGTAGCCGAGCCCCTCGGCGGCCATCCGCGAGAGCACGAAGTTCGCCGTCCCGTTGAGGATGCCCCGGACGGCGGTCACCCGCTCGGGACCGAGGTCCTCGATGGTGGCGAGCGCGGGGATGGCGCCGCCGACGGTCGCCTCGAACCGGACGCTCCCCGCGGAGTCCCGCTCCAGGTCTCGCACCTCGTCGTACCGCTCGGCGACCGGCCCCTTGTTCGCGAGGACGACGTGGCGGTCGCGGGCGAGCGCCCGGCGGACGTGCGAGAATCCGGGCTCGGCGTCGCCGAGCGTCGTCGGCGTCGCCTCCACGAGGACGTCGTAGTCGGTCTCGAGGGCCGCCCCGTGGCTCTCGCTCCCGACGCTCCCCGTCTCACGCTTCCGGTCGAGCGCCGCCGCCAGGTCGATGCCGTCGGCGTCGACGGCCGCCCCGGAGGAGTCGGCGAACGCCGTCACCGTGTGGCCGTACTCGCCAGCGAGGTCGGCGACGCTCTCGCCGACCGCACCCGCGCCGAGGACGGCGAGGCGCATCAGGCCTCACCCCCGTCGGCCAGCGGCTCGATGACCCGCAGGTCCTTCTCCTCGGCCAGTTCGCGGACGGTCTCGAGCGCCCGTTCGCGGGCCCCCGTCGAGGCGAGCAGTCGGAGCCGTGCCGCCGACTCCTCGCTCGTGCCGTCCGGACCGGTCAGCGACACGTCGGTGATCGTGGCCCCGCCGCAGTCCTCGATCCGCGAGAGCGTGTCCGAGAGGTCCGTGTCGACGAGGTGGCCGACAAGCACCACGGCGAGTTCCTCGCCGTAGCGGTCCGCGCCGGCCCGGATGACGTTCATACCCGCCTCGCGGAGCGCGTCGACGATCGTCTCGAACCGCTCGGGCGTCGTCTCCAGGTCGACCTCGACGGGGATCTGCCCCCGCGGGGTGACGTTCCCCCGCTCGTGGAAGATCGACAGGAGGTTCCCGCCGTTCGCCGCGATCGGTTCGAGCGCCCGGAGCAGTTCGCCCGGTTCGTCTACCAGTTCGAGGCGGACCGTGTACGCGCGCACCTGGTCGCTCACGGTCGACACCCCGTCGTTCCGTCTCGTCGGTCCATCACCCGGAGTGACGGGCGGCCCCGTATAAGAGTCACGGGCTTCGATCCCCACTGCCACCGACCGTCGTGGTGTCGCCGGCGTCAGCATCCGCCGGAGTTTAGCCATCCACCGACGAGTCGACCCCCGTGGTCCCATTCCAGCCCGTCGGGACCGTCGTCCTCCGGCAGGCCGGCACCCCGGCGCCGACGCCCACCCCGACGCCGTTCGACTCGACCGCCGTCTCCAGCCCCGAGTTCGCGGCCGTCGCCGCCACCCTGTTCGCCGTCCTCGGCGCGCTCGTGCTCCTCGACCGCTTCCGCGGGCGATAGACCCACTCCGTTACGACGACCGATCAGTCCCGACATCGGACCGGGAGTGACATACCCCGTCCCGCCGTACGGCCGGCCATGAGCTTCGGCCACCAGGTCGTCGACGTCCTGCTCTCCGGTGCTATCGCCGGCGTGACGACGTTCCTTCTCGGCGCCGTCGCGCCGCGCTACGCCCTCGTCATCGGGGTCGTCCTCGCCTCGATGTACTACTTCTCGCGCAACCCCTGGGGAAGCCCGGAGGGCGACCGGATCAACGAGTTCATCGACGACGTCTACGACCGGTACCTGCCGTTCTGATACGGTCCCGTGTCACCGTTTCCGGTGGTCCTCGGGCGGATCGGCGTTTCGATACCGAGGAGACGGCACTCGGATCCGTGAGGTGAAACCAATTACGCACGACCGTATGAGCCCGCGAGCGAGGCGCGAAGCGCCGAACGAGTGGCGTTTTTCACCCATGTTTTTGCGAGGAGAGGTGCGCGAGCGAAGCGAGCGCACCCGACAAGCAAAAAGATGGTCAGTAGAGAACGTGCTTCGTGTCGTACGACCCGAGTTCCCGGACCCACCCCTCGCTCGCGATCTCGCGTATCTCCGCGATGGCCTCCTGGGAGCGGTCCTCGTAGAGGCCGGCGGCGAAGTCGAAGTGGAACACGTAGTCGCCGAGGCGCTCGCCCGAGGGCCGTGACTCGATACGGGTGAGGTTGATGTCCCGGTCGGCGAACGGTTCGAGCATCTCCAGTAGCAGCCCGGGGTAGTTCGTGTTCGGGTAGATGACGAGCGAGGATTTCCCGCCCGCCTCGCTCCGCTGGGACTCGGGGGCGAGGACGACGAATCGGGTGGCGTTCGAGGTGCGGTCTTGGATGTCCTCGGCGAGCACCTGGAGGTCCCCGCCGGCGTTGTCCGGATGGCCGATGGCCGCCACGCTCGCGTCGTCGCGGGCGCGCTGGACCCCGCGTGCGGTCGAGGCGACCGCCTCGGTCTTCACCGATGGGTACTCGCGTTCGAGGTACGAGCGGCACTGCGCCAGCGCCTGGGGGTGGCTCGCGACGGTCTCGAACTCGCCGCCCCGTGCCAGCAGGGCGTGCCGGATCGGGGTGACGATCTCCTGGACGACGGCGACGTTCCGCTCGGCCAGCGCGTCCAGCGACTCCGTGACGCTCCCCTCGATGCTGTTCTCGATGGGGACGACCCCGCGGTCGTACTCGCCCGAGGCGACCCCCTCGACGATGTTCGTGACCGACTCGGTGAAGTCGATCTCGTCGGCCACGGCACGGGCGGCCCGGTGGGAGTAGGTCCCCTCGGGACCGAGCGTGAGTGCTCGCATACGGGCGGATACCCGGCCGGCTATCAAAAGGGCGTCGGGCCGGGGACGACACGTCACGCGGTTCCCGATCGGTTCGTATCCACGGGATACGGTGGAGTTTTGGTCGGTCGCCCGACACCGACCCTCATGACGCGAATCGAGGAGGGCGACGTCGGCAGCGCCCGTGTGTCGGGCACCCGGGAGTCGGTGATCCGGGAGATGACGCGGCAGGCCCACCGTCACGACGCGATAAACCTCTCGCAGGGGATCCCCGACGAGAGCGAGACGCCCGAGCGGGTGAAGGCGGCCGCAGTCGAGGGCGTCGCCGAGGCGAGCCAGTACACCATCACCTGGGGGCTACCGGCGCTCCGGGAGGCGGTCTCCGAGCGGTACGCCGACTGGAAGGGGGTGCGCTACGACCCCACGCGTGAGGTGACGATAACGACCGGCACCAGCGAGGCGGTCGTGTCGACGATGCTGGCGCTGTGTGACCCCGGTGACGGGGTGATCTACTTCGAGCCGACCTACGAGTCGTACATCCCCGCCACGGGGTTCGCGGAGGGGCGGCCGCTGCCCATCGACATCACCGACGGGCTGGCCATCGAGGAGGGGCCGCTCCGCGAGGCCGCTGCGGAGGCGTCGATACTCGTCCTGAACCACCCGCACAACCCGACCGGGACGGTGTTCACGCCGGCGGAGCTGGAGCTGGTCGCCGAGGTCGCCCGCGAGGAGGACCTGATCGTCCTCACCGACGAGATCTACGAGCACATCGTCTACGCCGAGGACTACCGCAGTCCCGTGGAGGTGGCCGACCTCGCCGAGCGGACGGTCGTCTGTACGGGGCTGTCGAAGACCTACAGCGTCACCGGCTGGCGGGTCGGCTTCGCGCTCGCGCCGGAGTCGCTGTCCGCACAGCTCCGGAAGGTCCACGACTACACGACCATCTGTGCGCCGACCCCCTTCCAGCACGCCGGCGTGGAGGCACTGTCGATGCCCGAGAGCTACTACGACGAACTCGCGGTGTCCTACCGGGAGCGCCGGGACCTGCTCTGTGCGGGGCTCCGCGAGGCCGGTCTCGACCCGGTGGTGCCCGACGGCGCCTACTACGTCGTCGCGCGCTACCCCACCGACGAGACGGACACGGCGTTCGCGAAGCGGCTGGTCCGGGAGGCCGGCGTCGCCACCGTCCCGGGGAGCAGCTTCTACACCGAGGACGGTGACAGCGGCTGGGTGCGGTTCACGTTCTCGAGGGACGAGGCGACCATCGAGGAGGCGCTCTCCCGCCTGGAGGAGGGGCGCTGGTGGTGATGCTGTCGGCTGTACCCTCGTGAAGGTACCGGGTACCCTGGGGTGCCGAAACCCTTCGGAGGCTTGCGTCCGACAGCATTACACCCGACGGGACGAACGGGGCGGACGTTCGGGGTCGGGTCGCGGCTCCGGGACGGGTCCGTATCAGTCCACCACGCGGACGACCCGCTCCCGACGGACCGGCGGGAGCGGCAGCTCGGGGAACGTCACCTCGACGGCATAGGTCAGTTCGGCGTGGTCGGCGCCGAACACTCCCACGGGGACGGCCGTCTCGCCGAGGTACGCGGTCGTCCCAGTCATCTCGACGTCGTTGACGGTGACGCGGACGCCGGCCCGTGCGCCGCCGCCCACGCTCCGTACTCCCACCTCGCGCATCTCGTTCTCGCCGCGACCGATCGTCTCGGGGAACTCGCTCCACTCGACCTCGACGACGGGGAGCGACCGGGCGTTCTTGAGGACGCGCTCTGCGACGCCCTCCGAGAGGCCCGCCGCGACCAGCCCCTCGACGCCCGCCCGCCGGACGTCCTCTGGTGTGGTGAGCCCCTCGCTCGCGAGCTTCTGTGCGCGGCCGGCGCCGACGCCGTCGATAGCGGTCAGGCCGACGGCGCCGGCGGAGACGCCGTGTTCGACGCGGGCCGACACCCGGCGGACGAGGTTCGCCGCGTCCGGGCCGGCGAACTCCGCGCAGAACGCCCGGAGCGCCGCGAGCAGCCTGAGCGCGTTCTGCCGGATGACCCACGCGTCGGAGTTCAGCTCCGAGGGGGTGGTGCCGTCCATCGACGCTCGGAGGATAGCGAGCACCTTCCGCTTGCCCGGGTCGAGGTCCGTCCCTCGCTCCCTCGCCTCTCCCGCCCCACCGTCCAGTACCGCCCGGACCGCCTCGCGCTCGTCCCGGCGGGCGGAGACCGAATCGAACTCCCCGGCCTCGGCGACCGTCCGCAGGACGCTGTTCTCGTCGATCCCGTCATGCCGGGCGAGCGCGGCGAACGACCGGGCGGTGTCCAGCCGCATGTAGAACTTCGAAGCCAGTCGCCCGAGCGCCGTCGGTTCGAGACCGAGCTCCTCGTCGGTCTCGATGAAACCGTCGTCGACCAGCCCCTGCAGGGTCTCCCGGACCCGCTCGCGGAGCCGGTCGGCCGACCGGTACTCCTCCGGGGCCGACCGGGCCCTGACGTAGTAGAACGTCGTCTCGAGCCAGTCCATCACGTCGTCGAGGTCGCGTATCGTCCCGAGGGCGATCTCGGCGTTGAGGTGAGCGTCGAGCTCCCCCGCGAGGCGGGACTCGATCTCCTTGCCGTCCCGGAGGAGCCGGCGGTACTTCCCGGCCTCCGCGCCGTCCGTGACGACGTAGGCGTAGCCAGCGTCGTCGTATCCGGGTCGGCCCGCCCGTCCGAGCATCTGGAGGACGTCGAGCGGGCTCATGTCTACTTCCCCCTCCAGCGGGTCGTGGAGCTTCGTGTCACGGATGACGACACACCGGGCGGGGAGGTTCACGCCCCAGGCGAGTGTCGAGGTCGAGAACAGGATCCCGATCCTCCCCTGCTTGAACCAGTCCTCGACGCGGTTCTTGTCCGACCGGGAGAGCCCGGCGTGGTGAAAGCCGACGCCGTCGACGACGGAGTTCGCGAGCGTGCCGTCGTCGAGTTCGCGGGCCTCGGTGTGCCACTCGTAGTCCCCGCGGGCGCCCATCTCGACGTCGCGTTCGGCCACGACGTCGCGGGCCTTCTCCGCCGCTCTGACGGTGTCCTGGCGCGAGGAGACGAACACGAGCGCCTGGCCGCCGTCCTCGACGTGGGGCTGGGCGAGGTCGAGCGCCCGGTAGAGCCGGCGGTACTTGTCGGCGAAGGAGTTCTCCCCGTGGGCGTACGTCTCGACGCTGGCGTGCAGTGGCACCGGGCGGTACGAATCGCCGAACCGGAAGGTACAGTCCTCGGGGGCGTCGAGCCACCGGGCGACGTCCTCGACGTTGGGCATCGTCGCCGAGAGCGCCACCACCCGGGGGTCACAGAGCCGCCGGAGCCGCGCGACGGTCACCTCCAGCACCGCTCCTCGCCGATCGGAGTCGAGCAGGTGGACCTCGTCTATCACGCAGAGGTCGACGTCGGTCACGAACTCGTAGCGCGGGGTGTCGTGTTTCCGGGTCGCCGAATCGGCCTTCTCGGGAGTCATCACGAGGATGTCCGCCCGCGCGGCCCGCCGGGGGTTCAGGTCCCGCTCCCCGGTGACGACGTACACCGAGTAGCCGAGCTCCTCGAACCGGGCCCACTCGGTCTCCTTCTCGTTGGTGAGCGCACGGAGCGGGGCGACGAACAGGGCGGTCCCACCCCGGGAGAGCGTGCGACAGATGGCGAGCTCCGCGAGCGCGGTCTTCCCCGAGGCGGTCGGCGCGCTCACGACGACGTTGTCGTCGCGCCCCAGCACCGCGGGGAGCGCCGCCTCCTGCATGCGGTTGAACGACTCGAACGGGAACGCCTCGGCGAACGCCGGGACCACGTCCTCGACGGTCTTCCCCTCTACGGCCACACCCGTTCGGGGGGTGCGACGGGCAAAACCGTTTCCCATGTGGCGCCCGGGTCCGGGCGGGGACGGACGGTCGCGGGATGGGAACCGCCCTCGGGTGTCCCGGACGGGGCTGCCCGGGGACGCGGCGGTATTACCAGTTCCGGGGAACGTACGCAAGCACTATGCTATCACGACTCGATACACGACGCGTCATGCGCGCAGCAGTCCTGAAGGAGTACGGCGAACCGCTCGAGATCGAGGACGTGGAGTCACCGGATCCGGCGCCGGACGGCGCGGTCGTGGAGGTCGAGGCCTGCGGGGTCTGCCGGTCGGACTGGCACGGCTGGCAGGGGGACTGGGAGTGGGTCGGTGCCAAGCCGCCGAAGGGACAGATACTCGGCCACGAGCCCGCCGGCCGGGTCGTCGCCACTGGCGAGGAGGTCGAGGGCGTGAGCGAGGGCGACCAGGTGGCCGTCCCGTTCAACCTCGCCGACGGGACCTGCCCGGAGTGCATGGCCGGCCACTCGAACGTCTGCGAGAACGTCGTCCCGCTGGGGTTCGCGGACGTCGCGCCCGGCGCGTTCGCCGAGGAGGTCCACGTCCCGACGGCGGACATGAACGCGGTGGGGCTGCCCGACGGCGTCGACCCGGTCGACATGGCCGGGCTGGGCTGCCGGTTCATGACCGCGTTCCACGCCCTGGCCCACCGGGCGGACGTCGGCCCGGGCGACTGGGTGGCGGTCCACGGCTGTGGCGGCGTCGGGCTGTCGGCGGTCCACATCGCGGAGGCGATCGGCGCGAACGTCATCGCCGTGGACCTCACCGACGAGAAGCTCTCGAAGGCCGAGGAGCTCGGTGCCGAGGAGACGATCAACGCCGCCGAGACCGAGGATGTCCCGGGAGCGGTCCAGGCGCTCGCCGGCGGCGGCGCCGACGTCTCGGTCGACGCGCTCGGCATCGCCGAGACGTGCCGGAACTCCGTGCTCTCGCTCGGCCGACGCGGCCAGCACCTCCAGATCGGCCTCACGACCCAGGAGGAGCAGGGGATGGTCTCGCTGCCGACCGACGCGATGGTGATGCAGGAGATCGACTTCCTCGGGTCGTTCGGGATGCAGCCGACCCGCTACGGCGAGATCTTCCGGATGGTCGAGCGCGGCAAGCTCGACCCGAGCTCGGTCGTTTCCGAGACCATCTCGCTCGACGACGTCCCCGGGACGTTGGCCTCGATGAGCGACTACGGAACCGTCGGCATCCCGGTCTGTAACGAGTTCGCCTGATACGGACGGTCGTCGGTGCGGTCGATCGGAGCCGCAGCTCAGTCGGCGACCTCCGCCGCCGCCCGGGCAAGCATCCCGTCGGCGACGGCGTGACGGTAGTAGACCGCGAGTCCGACGGCCACGAGCACGTTCGAGACGGTCACCGCCCAGAACACCGCCTCGACACCCCACCCGAGCAGGAACGCGCCGGCGGCGGCCGCCGGGAGCCGCACGACCCAGAACTGGACCAGAGTGGCGGCGAGGCTCGTCCGGGTCCGGCGGACGCCGTTGAACCCGCCCTCGAGGATGTAGGCGGCCCCGATCGCCGGATAACCGTACGCGAGGATGCGGAGGTAGACGACGGAGAACTCGAACGCTCGCCCGTCGAGTTCGGGGACGAGCAGGCGGACGATCTCCGCGGGAAAGAACCACTGGATCGTCCCGACGACGGCGAGCCCGGCGACGGCGACGGTGGCGCCGAGCCAGGTCGCCCGACGGGCGCGTTCGGTCGCCCCCGAACCGACGTTCTGCCCGACGACCGACTGAGCCGCCTGCTGGAGCCCCGTCGCGGGGACGAACGAGACGCTGGCGACGCGGGCGCCGACGAAGTACGCCGCCAGCCCGGCGGCTCCCCCCGCCGCGAAGACGATCACGACCATCAGCACGCTGACGAGCTGGCGGGTGGCCTGCTGGGCCGCGGTCGGGGTCCCGACGTCGAGTAGCTCGCGTAGCTCGTCGCCGTCGAACGCGAGCGCCGACCGGACGGCCGCGCCGAGCCGGTAGCCCTCGACCCTGCCGGTCGAGGCGAGGCCGACGCCGACGAGCAGGCCGGCGGCCGAGCCGGCGACGAGTGCGACCCCGGCCCCGACGACCTCGAGCCGGGGGAACGGGCCCATCCCGAAGATGAGCAACGGATCGAGGACGACGTTCGTCCCGACGGTCGCGAGGTTGATGTGGAGCGCCGCCCGCGAGTCCCCCCAGCCGATGAACGCCGCCTCGACGGTGTCGGCGAGCGTCACCGCGACGAGCCCGGCCGCGACCACACGGAGGTAGTCGACGGCGAACCCACGGACCGCCTCGGTCGCCTCGCCGGCGGGCTGTATCGCGACGAGGAGGTCGGCCAGCCACGGCGCGGCGAGGAACGCGAGCGCGCCGAGGACCAGTCCACCGACGGCGGCCACGAGCAGGCCGGACCCCAGCGCCGAGACGGTTCCCGCCTCCTCGCCGGCGCCGACCCGCTGGGAGACGAGCACCTGCGTCCCGACGAAGGGGGTGTACACCGTCAGCGCGAACAGCAGCACGACCGCGGGGGACGCGAGGCCCACCCCCGCCACGGCCGCCTCGGAGAGCCGCCCGAGGAAGAACAGGTCGACCACCTGGTTGGCGACCTGCACGAAGTTCTGGACGAGGAGGGGGAGCGCCAGCACGATCAGCGCCCTGAGCAGCGGCCCCTGCGTTATCTCCTCGCTGTCCACCCGGAGCACGGTACTACGACGGGTGACGGCGCCTCCCCTCTCAAACCTGTCGGAACGAGTGAACGCGTGGGGGGACCGGCCCGGCCGGCCCGGCCGTCCGGTGTGGCCGAACCACAGGGCTTTCAACCTCCGCGTCGAACGCCCGGACGATGAGTGGGGTCCGCAAGCCCGACTGGCTGAAGACCCGCCCGCCCGCCGGCGAGCGGTTCACCGACATCAAGCGGACGCTCCGCGATCACGACCTCCACACGGTCTGTGAGGAGGCCTCGTGCCCGAACCTCGGGGACTGCTGGTCCGGGCGCAACGGGCCCGGGACGGCGACGTTCATGCTGCTGGGCGACCGCTGTTCGCGGGGCTGTAACTTCTGTGACGTCCGGACGGGTGGGATGGAGTCCCCCGACCCCGACGAGCCGGCGAACGTCGCCGACGCCGTCGCGGAGATCGGTCTGGACTACGTCGTCCTGACGAGCGTCGACCGCGACGACCTCCCCGACCAGGGCGCGAGCCACTTCGCCGAGACGGTCCGGGAGATAAAGCGCCGCGACCCGTCGATCCTCGTCGAGGCGCTCACGCCCGACTTCCAGGGCGACCCCGACCTCGTGGACGAACTCTGCGAGGCGGGCGCGGACGTCCTCGCGCACAACGTCGAGACCGTCGAGCGGCTCCAGTGGCCGGTCCGGGACCGGCGGGCGGGCTACGAGCAGTCGCTGTCGGTCCTGAGGCGGTACGCCGAGGGGAGCGACGCGAAGGTGAAGACCTCGCTGATGCTCGGCGTCGGCGAGTACGACCACGAGGTCTACCGGACCCTCTCGGACCTGCGGCAGGTCGGGACGGACGTCGTCACGTTCGGGCAGTACCTCC
>JAZKST010000086.1:0-9193 GCA_036625905.1 Haloarculaceae archaeon | reverse complement strand
CCGAGCGGTCGGTCGAGTGGTACGTCGAACAGCTCGGCTTCGAGGAGTCCTGGGGCTTCGAGGTCGACGCCACACGGAACCTGTACGTCGCGGACCCGAACGGCGTCGAGATACAGCTCTCCGAGACGGCGGGCGTCACCCCGACCGAGCACGGGGACACCTGGGACCACCTCGCCGTCGGGGTCGAGAGCGTCGACGAGACGTTCGAGGCGATGGACCACCACGGCGTGGTGCAGGAACCGGCCGACAACGACGCGGCGGGCGCCCGGACGGCGTTCGTCCGGGACCCCGACGGCCACGTCATCGAACTGGTCGAGCCGCTGGAGGACTGATACTGTCGGCCGTGCCGTCGACCGTTCGTGCGAGGACGGGATCGGTCGAACGTTCGATCGATACGTCGGGGAGAGGAGCGGGGAGCTACACTGCAGGGTCGGTCTCCGGTGCCTCGACGCTCTCGGCCTCGGTCACCTCGATGAGCCCCGCGATCTCCTCCGGGAGGCTCTGCTCGCCGTCCGGAGTGGCGACCGTCACCATCCCGAACGGGGCGACGTCGACGACCTCCAGTTCGACGTCGGGCCTGACGCCGGCGTCGGCGAGGTAGCGCAGTTCCTCGTCGCCCTGGTGGCGGATGCGCCTGACGACGACGCGGTCGCCGACGTCGACGTCCGCGAGCCGGCTCGTGGCCTCCCCCTCGGGGAGCCTGAGCTTGGCGTCCGGGATCGGGTCGCCGTGCGGGTCCACCCCCGGGTTGTCGAGCGCTTCGGCGATCCGTTCCGACAGTTCGTCGCTGATGTGGTGTTCGAGCCGGTCGGCCTCGTCGTGGACGTCGGCCCAGTCGTAGTCGAGGTGCTCGGTGAGGAACGACTCGAGCAGCCGGTGGTGTCTGAGTATCTCGAGGGCGACCAGTTCGCCCTCCTCGGTAAGCGTGGCCCCTTTGTACTGTTCGCGGTCGATGAGCCCTCGCTCTTCGAGCTTGGTGAGCATACTGGAGACGGTCGGCGGCGTGACGTCGAGGTAGTCGGCGAGCGCCGACGTGGCGACCCGTTCGCCCGCGTCGTTCTCGAGGACGTACATCGCCTTGATGTAGTCCTCCATGACGGCGCTCAGCATCGATATCCCCCGTTGGCTCCGGCCGGAATTAGACCTTCGGGTTCCACGGGGCTCCGGGTAGGGATCCGCGCTCGAGTTCGGGTTCCGACCATCAGTCGCCCCCGACCTCGGTCGCGTCGGCGTCGACGGCACCGACCTCCGGGGCGGGCGCATCCCGCCCGTACCGGTCCCGGAGCTTGCCCGCGAGGACGCAGACGACGTAGACTGCGACGGCGACGAGGACGATGACGCCGCCGGCGGTCGCCTCGCCGTAGTAGGCCAGGCCGATGCCGAGGAGGACGGACAGTTCGGCCAGCGCGACCGAGGCCCACAGCGACCCCGCGAAGCTCCGGGACACCTGCGAGGCCGCGGCGACGGGGACGACGAGCATCGCGGCGACGAGGATGACGCCCATGATCTGCATCGCGCCGACGACCACCAGCGCGGTCAGCATCACCAGGACGCGGTTGTACCACGCGACCGGGATGCCGGAGACTTCGGCGGCCGTCTCGTCGAACGTGACGTAGAGCAGCTGGTTGCGGGTGAGACCGACTGCGAGGACGATTGCGGCGAACAGCACCAGCAGGACGACGGCGTTCTCCGCCGAGACCGTCGAGAGGTTCCCGAACAGGTACTGGTTGATGCCGACGGCGAGCCCGCCGGCGTTGAGGCTTATCAGGACCGTCCCGAGTGCGAACCCCGTCGAGAGGACGATGGCCATAGAGACGTCGTTGTAGGCGTCGGTCACCTCCGAGATGAGCTCGATGAACAGCGCCGCGATCACTGCGACGACGACGGCAGTCAGGTACGGCGAGACGCCGAGCTCGAGGACGCCGTTGAGGAACAGCCCGACGGCGACGCCGGCGAAGGCCGTGTGCGCGAGGGCGTCACCGATGAGCGAGAGCTGCCGGTGGACGAGGAAGGTCCCGATGAGCGGAGCCATCACGCCGATGCAGAGCCCCACGAGAAGCGCCCGGTGCATGAACCGGAACTCCGGGCTGATCAGTTCGAGCCCGGTCAGGTAGTACAGCCGGGTCAGCAGCCAGTACCAGCCGTCGAGCACCACCAGCAGGAGGCCGTAGACGAACTCGCCGACGGCCACCAGGAGGACGGGGTCGAACGTCACGTTCGACCCCCGTACAGGACGCGTGCGTTCGCCCCGAAGGCTCGCGCGAGCGCGTCGCTCTCGACGAACGCCTCGGTGGGCCCGTCGAAGTACACCTCCCGGTTCACACAGACCACCCGGTCGGCGTGTTCGGTCACCGCACCCAGGTCGTGCTCGATGAGGACGACGGTGATCTCCTCGTGATTGAGCCCGTCGAGCAGGTCGTAGAACCCCTCGACTGACTCGGCGTCGACGCCAACTGTCGGCTCGTCGAGGACCAGCAGGTCGGCCTCGCCCGCGAGCGCGCGGGCGATGAACGCTCGTTGGCGCTGGCCCCCCGAGAGCTGGGTCACCCGCCGGTCGGCGAACCCGGCTATCCCCACGGCCTCCAGGGCGGCGTCGACCGTCCGCCAGTCCTCCGTGGAGAGACGTCCGAACCCGACGTGGGGGAACCGGCCCATCTTCACCACCTCGCGGACGGTGATCGGCATCCCCTTCGCCGCGCTCGACTGCTGGGCGACGTAGCCGATCCTCGCGCCGTCGTCGAACGCGTGGGCGGGCACGCCGAACAGCCGTGCGCGTCCCTCGTCCGGTCGAAGCAGGCCGAGCATGAGCTTCATCAGCGTCGTCTTTCCCGACCCGTTCGGGCCGACCACCGCGACGTACTCGCCGGGATCGATCCGGAGCGAGACGTCCTCGACGACCCGCGCCGCCGTGTACCCGAAGTCCACGTCGGTCAGTTCGACGACCGGCTCGGATCCGGCCTCCCCGTCCGCGGCGTCCGCGCCGCCCGCCCGGTCGCCGGTTTCGCTCGCGATCACTCGAAGTTCCTCCACGTCTCGGCCCATCCCTCACCACGGACGTCCCCGGGCTCCTCGTTGCCGAGGACGACCTCGAAGGTGGGCATGTTGACGTTGTAGGCGATCTCCTCGTAGCCCCAGTCCCGCTCGACCCACTCCTCGCGGACGCCCGCGTAGGGGGTCACCGGGAAGTACGCCTCGACCCGCGTCTCGGCGACCAGCTGCTTCGCCGGCTTGCGCGTCTCGAACACGCCGGCGCCGATGTACCTGATGTCGTTCTCGTCGATGACGCGCTTCGCCTCCCTGATGTCCGAGGGCTTGACGTCGCCGCTCGCGGCCAGGTTGACGACGAGCGGGCGCATCCGGACCTCGTAGCGCGCCCCGATGTACTGGAAGGCGTTGTGGGCGGCCAGCTGGACCACGCGCCGCTCCGCACGGTCGAATATCTCCGCGTAATCCCGGTCGATGCGCTCCAGCACGTCGGTCTCGTACCGCTCCGCGTTCTCCCGGAACGTCGACTCGTGTTCGGGGAGGAGCTCGACGAACCCCTCGGTGATGTTGCCGACGGCGACCTTCGCGCGCCGGGGGTCGAGCCAGAAGTGCGGGTCCTTGCCCCGGCCCTCGCCGACACCCTCCTCCTCGGGGTCGAGGCTCGCGGCGAGATCGACTAGCTCGACGCCCGCCCGGGCGTTGATGAGCTGCGTGTCGACGTCGTCGTCCTCCAGCGTCCGGATTGCGCGGTCGGCCCAGGGCTGGAAGTCCTCGCCGACGTGGACGAACGCGTCCGCCTCGATGATGTCCCTCGTGACGCTCGCGTCCGGCTCCCAGCCGTGGCCGTGGAGCCCGGTCGGGACGAGGTTTCGGACCGTCAGCGGCGTCCCGTCGGCGACCTTCCTGGCGAAGTCGTAGAAACTGAAGAACGAGGCCACCGCCACCGGACCGTCCCCGCCGTCACTGCCGTCGCCGCTCCCGCCACCCGTCCGTCCGGGGCTCCCGAGACCCGTACAGCCCGCCAGCCCTCCCAGCAGGACGGTCCCACAGGCAGCCACCATCGAACGCCGGGAGTGACGGGGAGTACCGTCGACGGCCGACCCGTCAGTCGGATTGTTTTGATTCATCTAATCCTGAGTTGTGTCCTATCCAATAAATAGTTTTTCGCATCTCCGTTCCCCCGGTTCCGGTCTGTGAGTGGTGGCCGAACGTGTGGGGCCTCGGTCCGACCGACCGCGGCGCCCGGACTCCCGACGGCGGTCCGATGGAAACCGTCTTTTCGGCGACGACCGAAGCGGGCGTATGCAACCGAGAGCCGTCGCGGAGCTCGGGCCGGCCGACCGGACGGCCCTGTTCGAGCGCGACGCCGGTATCGAGAACGCCCGGGAGGACGCCCGCGACATCGTCGCCCGCGTCCGCGAGGAGGGTGACGTCGCCCTGCGGGCGCTCGCCATCGACTTCGACGACGTCGAGGTGGGGAACCTCGACGTCACCGACGAGGCCGAACGGGCGTGGGAGTCCCTCGACGGCGAGCTCCGGGAGGCCATCGAGACCGCTACCGGAAACGTCCGTGCGTTCCACGAGCGCCAGGTCCCGGAGGACTGGCGGGACTCGTTCGACGGTCGCGAACTGGGGCGGCGGTTCCGCCCGCTCGGACGCGTCGGGGTGTACGTCCCCGGCGGCCGGGCGGCCTACCCCTCCAGCGCGATCATGGGCGTCGTCCCCGCGAAGGTCGCCGGGGTCGACCACGTCGCCGTCTGTACCCCGCCTGCGGAGCCGCTGAACCCCGTCACGCTCGGGGCGATCCACCACGCGGGCGCGGACAGGGTGTACCAGGCCGGCGGCGCGCAGGCCGTCGCCGCGCTCGCCTACGGCACCGAGACGGTGAACGCCGTCGGGAAGGTCGTCGGGCCGGGCAACGCGTGGGTGACCGCGGCGAAGGCGGAGGTCAGGGGGGACGTCGAGATAGACTTCCTCGCCGGGCCGAGCGAGGTGCTCGTCCTCGCCGACGGGACCGCGGACCCCGACCTGGTCGCCGCCGACCTGCTCGCGCAGGCCGAACACGACCCGAACGCCTCGGTGGTCGCGGTCACCGACGACGCGACGCTCGCCGACGATATCTGCGAGGCCGTAGAGCGGCAGGTAGACGACCGCGAGCGCGGGGACGTCATCCGCGAGGCGCTCGCGAACGACGCCTCCGGCGTGTTCCTCGCCCGGTCGATGTCCGAGGCGGTGCTGTTCGCCGAGGAGTACGCCGCCGAGCACCTCTCCATCCAGGCGGAGGACGACGAGGCACTGCTCGACCGCGTCGATTCGGCGGGGAGCGTCTTTCTCGGACGGTATTCGCCGGTCGCGGCCGGCGACTACGCGGCCGGGACGAACCACGTCCTCCCGACGGGCGGCGGCGCGCGCACCTTCGGCGGGCTCTCCGTCGAGGCGTTCCTCCGGTCGACCACCGTCCAGCGACTCGACCGCGACGCGCTCGCCGGCATCCGCGAGACGGTCACGACGCTCGCCGAGGCCGAGGGGTTCGAGGCCCACGCCGCGAGCGTCGAGAAGCGGTTCGTCGGGGAGCGGGAGTAGCTCGTTCCCGTCCTCCTCTCCTCGTCGCGGCTCCACGGCCACAGGCTCAAGTAGGGGAACGGAACCACCCGTGACCGGGGAGTGCGCCGTCCTGGGGTCGGCTGGGCACCGACCGACCCGCCAGGGCCGGGACGGACGTGTCTCCTCCGACGAGCCGTGGCTCCGGGCGCGAACGGGGACGGTGTCCGGACAGCCCCCAGTACGTTCTTGCCCCGGGACGCTCCAGGTCCCGGCGGACATGGAACACGTCAGCGTGACGCGGACGGACGCCGTCGGCCGGATCGAGATGGACCGCCCGGAGTCGAACAACTCGCTGAACCTCGCGATGAGCGAGGAGCTCCACGAGGCGGCCATCGAACTCGTCGAGGACGAGGCCGTCCGGTGTATCGTTCTGACGGGATCCGGCAAGACGTTCAACACCGGTGCGGACCTCGGGATGCTCTCGGCGGACTCCGAGGACGCCGCGCTCCTCCGTTCGATGGCCCACCAGCTCCACGGAACCGTCAGCCAGCTCCACCGGGCGCCGAAACCGGTCGTCTGTGGGGTCAACGGCGTGGCGGCGGGCGGCGGTATCGGCCTCTCGATCTGCGGGGACGTCGTCCTCGTCGCCGAGTCCGCCCGCTTCGAGTTCGCCTACCCCCGGATCGGCCTCTCGGCCGACGGGGGCTCGTCGTACTTCCTGCCCCGGCTGGTCGGGCTCCGCCGGGCCCAGGAGATCGCGTTCCGCGACGAGCCCGTCGGGGCCGAGGAGGCCGTCGATATCGGGCTGGCGACGGAGGCCGTCCCGGAGGAGGACTTCGAGGACCGGCTCGCCGAGGAGGCCGCCCGACTCGCCGACGGGCCGACGCGTGCCCACGCCGCGACGAAGGCGCTCCTCCGCCAGTCGCTCGATCGCCAGCTGGACGAGCAGATGGCCACCGAGGCCAGCACCATCGCCGGCCTCACCGGGACCGACGACTACCAGCGGGGCGTCGAGGCGTTCTTCGCGAAGGAGCCGGCCGACTTCCGGGGCGAGTAGGCGTCGGTCGGCCCCTGCCGTCGGGCGGCCCGACGACAGTGCGTCCCGAGGACCGACAGTCTCCTGTCCTCCCGGCCGCTCTCCTCGGTATGCACTACCTCGTCGCGACCGACTCCGTCCACACGACCGCAGCGGCCTGTGACTACCTGGAGCCACGTCTCGACCCCGACGACGGGGTCGACGTGCTGACCGTCATAGCACCGAACGACGAGGCGGCGGACGACGGCGGCCCTCCCGGAACACCGTCGTCGACCCGTGACGCCGGGGACGCCGCGAACGTCGCGGGCGCACGGCTCGCCGGCCGGGCGGCGGTCGAGACGCTCGTCCGGGAGGGTCGGCCCGCCGAGACGATCCGCTCGGTCGTCGACGAGCGGGACCCGGACGTCGTGCTCGTCGGCATCCACGGCGGTCGGCCCGGTGCCGGACCCGGACTCGGATCGGTCGCGCGGTCGGTCCTCGAGGGTGTCGATCGGCCGGTCGTCGTCCTCCCGCTCGCGTCGCACGGCTCCTGAACGAGCGCCGCCGGTACCTCCCGCCGGAGGGCGTCGCGGAATCCCGAACCCGTCGGACCGTCACGATCCGTTCTCTACCGAGACGGCCCGAAACCCTTTTTTCCAGGCACATAATCTCGAAACCGTGACGACGTATCTCGTCGCGACCGCGTCGGCCGCGACGACGACCGCGGCCTGTGACTACCTGGAGTCGCGGCTCGAGTCCGACGACGAGGTGTACGTACTCACGGTCGAGGAGCCGGGGGTGCCGGGGGCGACGCCGGCGGACTTCGAGGAGGCACAGACCCGGCTCACCGAGGTGGCCTCGGTCCGGACGATCAGGCGACGCGGAGGTCCCGACCAGGCCATCGTCGCCTTCGCCCGCGAGAAGGAGGTCGACGAGATCATCATGGGGCCACAGCGCGACGCCGCACCCGGGTTCTCGACCATCGGCTCGACCACCCGGGCAGTACTCAACAAGGTCGATGCGCCGGTGTTCGTCGTCCCACGGTCGCCGGAGTAGTGGGCCCGTCCCGGTCCCCGTTCTCACGTACTGGGGTCGAGCGCTACCTTCCTGATGGCCACCACCGTAGCTCCGGTCGTCCGACCATGACCCGACACACGCCACAGCACGAGGTCGAACTCTACCGCGAGGGGGACAGCTACGTCGTCATCGTCGAGCTTCCGGGAGCGGCCCCCGAGGACGTCGACGTCGACTGGATCGACGGTCACCTCTCGGTCGCCGCGGAGGTCTCGCGGGACGGTCGGCGGCGTGTTCTCTCCCGGCGGCTCTCGGTCCCAAAGCGCATCGATTCCTCGGGGATCTCCGCCCGGCTCGACGACGAGGTACTCGAGGTGACGCTCCCCATCGTCGGGGAGGACCGACCGGACGGCAGCAGCATCGAGGTCGAGTCGACGTAGCCGGCTCACCGCGACAGCGACAGCCCCGCGTGCCAGGTGTTCGCGCCGGCCTCCGCCTTCACTACATCCATCTCGTCGAGTAGCTTCGCGGCGAGGCTGGCACACCGGCCCGCCCGGCGCTCGCCCTCGGTCCGGAACTCGCCGGTGACCCGGTTCGCGTACACCGTACAGACCGCACCCCCCCGCAGGCCGTAGAGGTTCGCCAGCGTGAGGATGGCCGCGGCCTCCATCTCGAAGTTGACGACCCCCGCCTCGCGGAGCTCGTCGACCAGGTCCTCGGTGCCGGCGGCCTCGAACCCACCGAACCCCGGTCGACCCTGCCCGGCGTAGAACGAGTCGGTCGAGCAGGTGAGCCCGACGTGGTAGTCGTAGCCGAGCTCCTCGGCGGCCGCCACGAGCGCGGAGACCACCTCGTGGTCCGCGACGGCGGGGTAGTCCTCCCGGACGTACTCGTCGCTGGTCCCCTCCTGTCTGACCGCCCCCGAGGTGATGACCAGGTCACCGATGTCGACGCCGGGCTGGATGACCCCGCAGGAGCCGACCCGCAGGAACGTCTCGACGCCGACGCGTGCGAGCTCCTCGACGGCGATGGCCGCGGAGGGCGAGCCGATACCCGTCGACGTGCACGTCACCGGCGCGCCCTCGTACTCCCCGGTGACGGTCCGGAACTCGCGGTGACCCGCGACCTGCTCGTGGTGGTCCCACGACTCGACGATCTTCGGCACGCGCTCGGGGTCGCCCGGCAGCAGGACCGGCCCCGCGACGTCGCCCGGTCCGACGCCGACGTGGTACTGCACCTCCTCGTTCGGGTCCTCGCTGTCGTCCATGGGGCTCACAGAACGGCGTCCGTCCTAAGTGCTGGGTGTGGTCCCGCAGGCGACGATATAACTCCCCGCCGCACGCCCCGTCCGCATGGATATCCACCACGTGGGCCAGTTGCTCGACGCCGACTTCGAGCCGAGCGTCGCGTTCTACCGGGAGACGCTCGGGCTGTCCCTCCGGGAGACGACCGACGGGCCGGTGCGGGTCGCGTTCTTCGAGACCGGCTCGGTGGAGTTCCACCTGATCGTCCGGGAGTCCCGGGGATCGCCCGCCGACGCGGCCGGGCTCGGGTTCATCGGCGACCCGGTGATCCAGGAGGGGCTCGGGCCCTACCGTCGGGCGTTCGTCGCACCCGAGGAGCACGTCGGTGTCC
>JAZKST010000085.1:0-9264 GCA_036625905.1 Haloarculaceae archaeon | reverse complement strand
GGAGCGAGCCGCGAGGAGTGATCGCAACTCTTCGACTACGCTTGAGATGGGCCAACCGAACATACCACCGAGAGTGATAATCGACAGAACCATAACCCGACGAGAGCGGTGGGTTTAGGCCGCCCCCGGCGAAGGATCGGGCGTGGATCCGGCCCGCATCACCGAGGAGTTCCCCGCCCCGAGCTACCGCGGCGCACAGAAGCGGGCGCTCGCCGACGTCCGCGCGGCGTTCGAGGCCGGCAACGACGTGGTGCTCGTCCGCGCGCCCACGGGCAGCGGGAAGTCGCTGCTGGCCCGCGCCGTCGCGGGCTGCGCCCGGCGGCCCGGCGAGGCCGAACCCCACGAGGCCGTCGGGGCGTACTACACCACCCCGCAGGTCTCGCAGCTCGACGACGTGGCGAGCGACCCCCTCCTGGAGGACCTGAGCGTCATCCGCGGGAAGCCCAACTACGACTGCATCCTCCCCGGCGAAACGCGTACTCCAGTAAACCGGGCGCCGTGTGCCCGCGAACGCGGCTTCGACTGCCCCGTGAAGCACCGCTGTCCGTACTTCTCGGACCGGGCCATCGCCTCGAACCGGAACGTCGCGGCGATGACGCTCGCGTACTTCATGCAGACCGCCGGTTCGGACGTGTTCGGCCGCCGCGACGTCGTGGTGATCGACGAGGCCCACGGGCTCGCCGAATGGGCGGAGATGTACGCTACCATCGACCTCTCGCCCGGGACGGTCCCGGTGTGGGAGGACTGCGAACCGCCCGCCATCGACGGGCTGACCGACGTCGCGGGCTACGCCGAGCAGGTACGGGACACCTGTCAGCGTCGCCAGCAGGAGCTACGGGGGACGGTCGAACTCACGCCCGGTGAGGCCGCCGACCGGGACCGGCTGGCCGAACTCGTGCGGGACCTGGGATGGTTCCTGGAGGACCTCCGGGACCTCGATTCCCGTACGACGTGGGTGGTCGACCAGCACGAGGGGGCGGGGAGTCCCGTCACGATCAAGCCGATGGACCCCGCTCGGTATCTCCACCACACCGTCTGGGATCGGGGCAACCGGTTCGCGCTCCTCTCCGCCACGATCCTGAACAAGGACGCGTTCTGTCGGTCCAGCGGCCTCGACCCCTCGAACGTCGCGCTCGTGGACGTCCCCCACACCTTCCCGGTCGAGAACCGTCCGCTGTACGACGTCACGCAGGGGAAGATGACCTACGAGCACCGCGACGAGACGCTCCCGGAGGTCGCCCGGACGCTGGTGCGTATCATGCAGGCCCACCCCGACGAGAAGGGACTGGTCCACGCCCACTCCTACGCCATCGCCGACCGGCTGGCCGACCTGCTCTCCGACTTCGGCGTCGGTGCTCGGGTCCGGATCCACGACCGGGAGAACCGCGACGCGGCTCTCGAAGGGTGGAAACGCTCCACGGGCGCGGACGTGTTCCTCGCGGTGAAGATGGAGGAGGCGCTCGACCTCGCCGGCGACCTCTGTCGGTGGCAGGTGCTCTGCAAGGCGCCGTACCCGAACACGCGGGACTCGCGGGTCGCCAAACGGCTCGAGGACGGCCAGTGGGCGTGGTACTACCGGACGGCCCTGCGAACTGTCGTTCAGGCCTGCGGACGGGTGGTCCGGGCGCCCGACGACCACGGCGCGACCTACCTCGCCGACTCGTCGCTGCTGGACCTGTTCGAGCGCGCACGGACCGACATGCCCGACTGGTTCGGCGAGCAGGTCGACCGCACGACGACGCCGGACCTGCCGGCGTTCGATCCGGGAGCCGCTGTCGCCAGCGTCGGCGGGGAGCTCTCCGGACGAAGCGGCGGGGCTGGTGCGGACCGCTCGGGCGGTGGCTCCGCTCCCCCGGGTTCGTCGTCCCGCTCGCGGTCCGGATCCGGTTCCGGCTCCTCGGACGGCTCCACCGCTTACGAGGACCACCCGCTCTCGGACGTCTGGGGGGAGTGAGGGTGTTCCGCTCCAGTTCGGGGCCGGGTCGGACGTACTGTGGGAGTCGTGCTGAACAGCGGTCACGTATCTGTCAGCGTTCGTATGATCCAGGCCGGCGACACGTTTTCGCCCCGGGGCGAGACCGTCGACGACCGATCGACCGAGACCTGGCTCGGCTTCGAGCCGGACCGATCGGGAGTTCGGGGGTGGTTATCCGACGTCCGGCCCCGCTTCGGCCACGTCCCCCGTGGCCACGAGCCGGTTGTACGTCTCCGCGACGGTAGCCAGGAAGAAGACGCCGAGGAGCGCGGAGCCGACCTGCTCGAGCAGGAAACCGAGGGTACGGGGCAGGAAGACACCGGGGATGGCGAAGGCGATGCTCACGACCACGGCGACGAAGACGACGACGACCCCCAGGGCGAACACCCGCAGTCGACGGCCGCCGGTCAGGGCCCAGCTGTGTCGGAACCCCTCGACGAAGTTGTCGTCCTCGACGGCAACGAACACCTCCCAGAAGAGGAGACTCATGAGGAGGAACAGCCCGGGGATGACCAGGAAGACGAACCCGACGGCGACGGTGATCCCGAAGACGATGCTGCCGACGATCAGCATCACCTGCCGCTCGACACCGGCCGAGAACATCGCGTCGAGGATGGAAACGACGAACAGAATCGCGGCGAACAGGAGCCCGTTCCGTGCCACGGTGCGCTCGTACCCGCGGCGAACGATGCCCCCGATGTCGATCGACATATCCGCGATAGTATCAGACCGATCGAATAAACGTTGCGACGGTTGCGCGGCACGCTGCTGTTCCCCCCCTCCCGACTCGGCACGGCCTGTTTATCGGATCTGAAATATTTCGGGGGTCGTGCCTGTCGGTCCCGCTTCCCCTCTTTCCGGGCTCGACCCGGGACCGCGGGGCCCCGGACAACCGTAACTCCCGTGACGTTCTACAGCACGTCCCCCCCGACCGCGTCGACCGCCTCGACGACCGTCCGGCCGATGCGCTCGGCCGACGCCTCCGAGACGGTCAGCGGCGGTGCGAGCATCAGGTGGTCGCCAGCGACGCCGTCGACCGACCCCCGTCCCGGATACGTGTAGACGCCCCGCTCCATCGCCGCCTCGTACACCCGCTCGTGGACGCGCAGGTCGGGATCGAACGGCTCTCTCGTCTCGCGGTCCGCGACGAACTCCACCCCGAGTATCGCGCCGGCGTGGCGCACCTCCCCGACCATCGGGTGGTCGGCGAGCGGGTCGAGTCCGGCGCGGATCGTCTCGCCCCGGTCGCGGGCGGTCTCGAGCAGGTCGGCGTCGTACCGATCGAGGACGTGGCCGGCGACCGCCGCGGCGACGGGGTTGCCCGCGTAGGTGTGGCCGTGGGGGAACGACCCGCTCCCGCCGGCACGGAACGGCTCGGCCACTCGGTCGCGGGCGACGACGGCGCTGATGGGTGCGTAGCCGGCCGAGAGCCCCTTCCCGACGACGAGCAGGTCCGGGACGATGTCGAAGTGCTCGACGGCGAACAGCTCCCCCGTGCGGCCGAAGCCGGTCATCACCTCGTCGGCGACGAACAGCAGGTCGTACTCGTCGCAGATTCGCCGGACCTCCTCGTAGTAGGCCGGGTGGGGCCTGGCCGCGGGGATCGAGGCGCCGCCGACCGGCTCGGCGACGAACGCCGCCACCGTCTCCGGGCCCTCCTGCCGAACGGTCGTCTCCAGCTCGCCCGCGGCGGCGCGGGCCTGCTCCTCGGGGCTCCCCTCGTACCTCCACCGGTAGGGGTACGCGGGGCCGATGTGCGGCCACTCCGGGAGCATCGCGTCGAACGGCGTCCGTCGGGTGGTGTTCCCGGAGGCCGCGAGCGCGCCGAGCGTCGACCCGTGGTAGGCCTGCCACCGGGAGACGACCTTGTGCTTCCCGGGGTTCCCGCGGGCGCGGTGGTAGGAATGGGCGAGCTTGAACGCCGCCTCGTTCGCCTCGCTCCCCGACCCGACGAGGAAGGCCGTATCGAGGTCGGCCGGCGCGAGGTCGGCGAGCCGCTCGGCGACCGCCTCGGTGGCGGCGTGGGTGAAGTGCGACGTCGAGAGGTACGAGACGCGGTCGGCCTGTTCGGCCATCACGTCCGCGACGCCCGGTACGGAGTGGCCGAGGTTGGCGACGGCCGCGCCGGCTGCCGCGTCCACCAGCTCCTCGTCCTCGTCGGTGACGAGGAACTCGTCGTACGCGCGCTCGACGCGGGGCAGGTCGGGCCCGACGCCCGCGCCCCACTTGTGGAAGAGGTGCCGTGACATCGTTGGCCGAGCGACCGGGCGAGCGGTAATAAAGCCGGGCGGCCGTCGCCGCCGTCCCCCTCGCTTCGGACGCATCCCGACCGGCGTGGATCGCCCGGATCGGAAGCGGAACGGCGGCTACCCGAGGAGGAACGAGGCGAAGTACGCGACTGCCGAGGAGACCATCAGGAACGCGAAGAGCAGCGCGACGACCTGCTGTCTGTCCATGTTCCCGGATACTCCCGGAGGGACTTAAGCGTCCGGACGAGCTCCGGGAGTACCAGAAGGTGTTTACCGGTCGCCGACCCCGTCCCGGACGTGCAACCGACGACCCGGCGGCAGGTCGCGGGGCTCTCCCTGCTCGCGACCTGCGTCCTCGCCGGCACCGTCCTCCTCTCGCCGGACGGGGTACTGGCAGAGTTTCGCGCGCTGGCCGCGAGGCCGTTCCTCTTCGGGGTCGCCCTGTTCGTCGCCTACACACTGCGGATGTTCCTCGCGTGGCCGATCAGCCTCTTCTCGGTCCTGCTGGGGTTCCTCTACGGCCCGGCCGCCATCCCGGTCGGGCTGGTGGGCGCCGTCCTCACCTGTCTCCCGCCGTACCTGCTGGCCCGTCGGGCCGGTACCGCGGGGCCGCTCGGTCGCGCCGGCGAGGCCGGCGAGCGGCTGTTCGACGTCACCGGCGGGCTCCGGGGAGTCGCGGCGGCGCGGCTGGCCCCGCTCCCGACCGACCCGGTCTCCTACGGTGCGGGGCTCGCCGGCGTGCGGCTCGGCCCCTACGTCGCCGGGACGGCGCTGGGCGAGGCACCCTGGGTCGCCGTCACCGTCACGCTCGGGGCCTCCCTGGAGACGCTCTCGGCCGACGGCGTCTCGACGGGGCTCCCGCTCGTGGCCGCGGCGCTCGCGCTCGCGCTCCTGCTCGTCGCCGGGCCGCTCTACCGGCACCTCCGTGACGGCGGGTCCATCCCGCTCGGCGACCCCCGGAACCGGTGAGAGGGTCGGGGCCGAGGACGACCTGGTCGGGGCCGGGTTACGGACGACGAGAGTCCGTCTCGAAGGGTTCATGCTCGTTACTCGTGCGTTCTCCGTCCGAGACCACGTGACCCGGTACGGTGGCGGACCGAATCCTCCGGCCCGCGATCATACTCCCTACGACTCGCGCCCGGAACCCGCCGGCCACCGCCGCACACCGCACGAACCGGGCGTCCGGGGTGTCGGCGACGTGGATGGCGAGCAGCTCCGGCGTGTGTTCCGAGACGTCCCACGACGGCGAGCGGTACCCCGAGGGCGGTCGTCCCGTCACGCGCTCGATGCTCTCGATACCCCGCTCGACGTCGGCCCGCTCGGCCTCCCGTGATACGGTCGTGCGTAACTATTTTGAGTAGTCTTCGGTAACATCGGCGTGTCGAGACCGACGAGACTGATCTCTGATCCCCGGGGCGGAACGGGATCACGCACGACCGTGTCTCAGTCCGGTCCGGGGCCTCGTTCCCGGCGCTCGCCCTGCCGCACCAGTCGCGCCGTGACGTGCTCGTACCCGAGCGAGACGAGGACGCCGAGGGAGACGCCCCAGGCGAGGTGGCTCGCGAGTATCGTCGGCGAGAGACTCGGGAGCGGGGCGGGGATGCCGAGCAGCCGCAGCCAGACCGCCGAGACGACGCCCGCGGCGACGAACCAGAGGACGAGCCCCCACGCGGCCCCGATGCCCGCGTAGGCGGGGACGTCGTTTCGGTACCGCTTCGGCGCCAGCGAGACGATGCCGGCGAAGACGAACCCGAAGACGACGCTGTGGAACTCGTGGGTGAGCCAGCCGACGAGCGGGTCCGAGACGCCGTAGAAGACGCCGATGACGCCGACCGACCCCCCGAGCAGCTCCGTCACCGCGCCGTAGACGACGCCGGCCGCCACCGCCGCCCCGAGGACGACCACCAGCTGCGGGGTGGCGGGCCGGACGCCGGCCAGGCCGCCCTGGACCGACCGGAGCCCGGGGCCGTCCGGCGCCGCCCGTCGCAGGACGACCGTCACCGTCGTCCCGTCCGGTCCGACGTCGGTCTCGATCGACCCCCGGTAGCTCTCGACGAGGAGCCGGACGACGTTCAGCCCGTATCCCGCCCTCGGATCGTCGTACCGGGCGATGTCCCCCGTCTCGAGGAGCCGCTGCTGGCGTTCGGGGAGCCCGGGACCGCGGTCGCGTACGCTCACGCGGACGGCGTTCGCCCGCACCGACACCTCGACCGTCGGTTCCCCGTCCCCCTCACCCTCGCTCTCGCCGGTCGAGTAGACGACCGCGTTCTCGAGCAGGTGGGTGAACACCCGTTCGAGCCGGCCGTTCGCGAGCACTTCCGGGACCTCCGGGGGTGCATCGACCGGGATCTCCGTCCCCGGGTGGGTCCCGCGGACCGTCCCGACGCTCGCCGCGAGACACCGCTCGAGGTCGATCGGGCCTCCCCGGCCGTCGCTCAGCCTCGCGCTCCGGGTCAGGTACTTCACCTCCTCTATCGTCCCCTCGATGGCCGCCGAGTACTCCTCGATCACCGCCCCGGGGTCGCGGCTCCCGCCGTCGCCGAGGGTGGCGTACCCCCGGATGGCTGTCAGCGCGTTGAGCACCTCGTGGCGGAGCAGCCGGTTGAGCACCTCGAGACGGTTGGCCTGGTGGCGGAGTTCGGCGCGCTGTCTGCGGTCCCGCGAGGCGTACAGCCCGGTCAGCGTCCCGCCGACGCTCCCGCCGATGAGGAAGTTCGAGAGGTACGCCTGCGACCGGACCGCGGCGGGGTCGGGAAGCCCCCCCGTCGTCGAGCCGAGCAGCGTCAGGACGACGAGCACCAGCATCGCGCCGGTCCCGGCGACACACCAGGCCGCCGTCGTCCGGACGAGGTTCGGCTCGACGTCGGCCACCGCGAGGGCGACGCCGAACGCCGCGAGCCCCAGCCCGAGCACCAGCGGCACGACGCCCGCGAGGTAGAACCGGGCCGGCGACTCGTACACCGCGAGCGTGACCGTGAACCGGGTGAGGAAGAACCCGACCCCGGCGATGACGAGTCCGCTGTAGTTCGCACGCGTGCCCGACGTGGTCATCTCGTGCGTGTCGTTAGCCGTGTGTACGCATAAACGCGACCCGCGTTTCGAGGTGCGTGTTACCGGATCTCCCTGGATTACGACCCCGAGAGCCCGCAGGCCGTCACGCTCCGGGAGAACGCTATAGTAGCGTTTGGAACCGATGACACACTCCGGACGGGAACGTTCCTCCCGTCCGTGAGTAAAGACTTCCAAACGCTACTATAACCCCTTGCAGGAGGACCGACGGGCCGACGGGTCGACACGATGCTGCTCAACAGCGGGCCCCACCACCCCGCGGCCCACGGCGTGCTCCAGCCCGAGGTCACCCTCGACGACGAACTCGTCGCCGACGTCGAGCCGGACGTCGGCTACATCCACCGCCGCGGGGAGCAGATGTCCCAGCAGGGGACCTACCGCCACCAGACCATGCCCTACCCCGACCGCTGGGACTGGGGCGGCGCCGGCCTGCTGAACGAGTGGGCCTACGCCCGGACCGCCGAGACGCTGGCCGACATCGACGTCCCCGAGTACGCGCTCGACGTCGTCCGCGACTTCACCGCCACGTTCACGTACGCCATCACCGAGCGCGAGACGGTCCCGAACGTCCTCGAGGATCTCCCCGAACGGCTGGAGGGGTTCCACGACCTCCCGAGCGCCAACGGGATCCTCCGGGTACGGACGGTCGACACGGGCCGTCTCGACCCGAACTACCGGGTGTTCTGGAAGGACGGCGACCGGGCGGACGTCCCGGCCGACCGCCCCGGCCAGCGGGCGCTGTTCGAGTCCTACGAGGACGGCGCGGCCGACGCGCTGGACTCGTATCTGGAAGGCGCCACGGAGGCCTACGAGGTGGGGATAGAGCAGTTCGTCTACGAGGACCGTCCTCGACTCCGCGACTGGCTCGACCCCGGACCCGCCCGGGCGGCCCGCGGGCTCACCCTGCTGGGGTCGATGGACGACCACATCGGCGACTTCTTCGACCACCCGAAGCTCCGCCAGCTCGTCGAGTACACGCTCGTCCTCCTCGGCGGGTCGCCGTACAACACCCCGGCGCTCTACTCGCTGATGAGCCACGTCGACTTCGATCTGGGGGTCTACTACCCCGACGGCGGGATGGCCAGCGTCGTCGACGGCATCGTGGAACTCGGTCGCGAACTCGGCGTGCGCTACGAGACCGGCTGCGAGGTGACGGGTATCGAGCGGCTCGGCGAGGGCCTGCTCGTGACCACCGAGGATGGGCCCCTCGAGTCCGACCGCGTGGTGAGCAACGCGACGCCGGCCTACACGGAGCGGGAACTGCTCCCGCCGGACGGCCGGGACCACGACCCCGGCTACTGGGACTCGCGCACCTACGCCCCCTCGGCGTTCCTGCTCTACCTCGGCGTCGAGGGCGACCTCGCCGACCTCGAACACCACACGCTCGTCCTCCCGACGGACTGGAAGCCCCACTTCGAGTCGGTCTTCGAGGACCCGGCGTGGCCCGAGAACCCCTCCTACTACGTGAACGTCCCGTCGCGGACCTCGCCGAGCACGCGGGGGTGGATCTTCGGGACCGGGTCGTCGTCGAGGAGTCCGCCTCCGTCTCGGAGTTCGCCCGGATGGGATACCCCGAGGGGACCGCACTCGGGCTCGCCCACACCCACCGACAGACCGGGCCGTTCCGGCCCGGCCACCGCTCGACGGCGATGGACGGGCTCTACTACACCGGCTCGTTCACCACGCCCGGCATCGGCGTCCCGATGGCGCTGATCGGCGGCGAGCACACCGCTGATGCCGTCCGCGAGGACGCCGCCCGGGAGCCCGGGGGCGCGCTCCCGTCGCTCCGGTCGCTCCGGTCGGACTGATACGGGCCGTCGTAGTCTTCTATAGGGATTAGCAAGATTCTCCAGATGGGACCAGCGCAAATCGCTACGTACAGCGTGTACAGACAGCGTCAGCTCGTCGCGTAACCGTGTAAACTACCCCGTATTACTTGCTCCGCCCCGTCTTGCGACGGTCGGTCACTCC
>JAZKST010000084.1:0-9273 GCA_036625905.1 Haloarculaceae archaeon | reverse complement strand
CTCTCGGACCTGCGGCAGGTCGGGACGGACGTCGTCACGTTCGGGCAGTACCTCCAGCCGTCCCGGTCACACCTCGAGGTGTTCGACTACGTCCACCCGGACAAGTTCGACACCTGGGAGCGGGTCGCCGAGGAGGAGTTCGGCTTCCTCTACTGTGCCTCCGGGCCGATGGTCCGGTCGTCGTTCAAGGCCGGCGAGTTCTTCGTCGAGGCGCTGCTCCGGGAGGGGAAATCCGTCGAGGAGGCACGGCGCGTGGCCCGAACGGAGTGAGGGCCGCGGAAAGTCGAACGCCGCCCGGCCGATAGCTGGACACGCCACCTCGTCGCAGTCCTGGAACCGGACGGTCGTCCACGTCCGGGTCGGTCGGGTGGTCGGGGCAGACCTTACGTAAACACTATGCCGTCAGGGGAGGCACCTCCCTGCATGGTACGGAGGGAGGTATGAGTACGCTCCAGCGGGACCCCGACGAGCAGGTGCGGGTCCTCGACGAGGACGGCCGGGTCCTCGACGACGCGACCGTACCGGACCTGGACGACGAGGCGCTGGTCGGGATGTACCGTTCCATGCGGCTCGCCCGTCACTTCGACCAGCGGGCGGTGAGCCTCCAGCGGCAGGGGCGGATGGGGACCTACCCCCCTCTGTCGGGCCAGGAGGGTGCCCAGATCGCCTCCGCGACGGCCCTAGACGAGGGGGACTGGATGGTCCCTTCCTACCGCGAGCACGGCGCAACGTACGTCCGCGGGCTGCGGCTCGAGCAGACGCTCCGCTACTGGATGGGCGACGAGCGAGGGAACGAGGCCCGCGGCCTCGACGTCTTCCCCGTGGCGGTGCCCATCGCCACGCAGGTGCTCCACGCGACGGGGCTGGCGTGGGCCTCGAAGCTGAAGGGCGAGACGGAGGCGTTCCTCTGTTACTTCGGCGACGGTGCCACGTCGGAGGGGGACTTCCACGAGGGGCTGAACTTCGCGGGCGTGTTCGACGTCCCCGCAGTGTTCTTCTGCAACAACAACCAGTGGGCCATCTCGGTCCCCCGGGAGCGCCAGACGGCGGCGGCGACCCTCGCACAGAAGGCTGTCGCGTACGGCTTCGAGGGCGTACAGGTCGACGGGATGGACCCGCTGGCGGTCTACAAGGTGACCCGCGAGGCGGTCGAGAAGGCGAAAGAGCCGCACGGGGACGAGCTGCGGCCGACGCTGATCGAGGCGGTCCAGTACCGCTTCGGCGCCCACACCACCGCGGACGACCCGTCGGTCTACCGCGAGGAGGAGGAGGTCGAGCAGTGGAAGCGCAAGGACCCCATCCCGCGGCTGGAGTCGTACCTCTACGAGCAGGGGATCCTCGACGACGAGCGCATCGACGCCGTCGTGACGAGCGTCGAGGAGGAGGTGGCCGACGCGATCGAGACCGCCGAGTCCTTCGAGCGGCCCGAGCCGCCGGCGGTCTTCGAGCACGTCTATGCGGTCATGCCCGAGCGGCTCCGCGAACAGGCACGGGAACTCGAACAGCTGCGCGAACGCCACGGAGACGAGGAACTACTGGAGTGACCTACCCATGAGCACGCAGGAACAGGCGACGGGGAACCTCACCCTCGTACAGGCGGTACGGGACGGCCTGTACGGCGAGATGGAGCGCGACGAGGACGTGATCGTCCTCGGGGAGGACGTCGGGAAGAACGGCGGCGTCTTCCGGGCCACCCAGGGCCTCTACGACGAGTTCGGCGAGGACCGGGTGATCGACACGCCGCTCGCCGAGTCGGGCATCGTCGGGACGAGCATCGGGATGGCCGCCTACGGGCTGCGGCCGGTCCCGGAGATACAGTTCATGGGGTTCATCTACCCGGCGTTCGACCAGATCGTCTCCCACGCGGCCCGTCTCCGGACGCGGTCGCGGGGGCGGTTCACCTGCCCGATGGTCGTGCGCGCGCCGTACGGCGGCGGCATCCGCGCCCCCGAGCACCACAGCGAGTCCAAGGAGGCCTTCTTCGTCCACGAGCCGGGACTGAAGGTGGTCGTCCCGAGCACGCCCCACGACACGAAGGGGCTGCTCGCCTCCGCGATACGGGACCCAGACCCCGTGATATTCCTGGAGCCGAAGCTCATCTACCGGGCTTTCCGCGAGGAGGTCCCCGACGAGACCTACACCGTCCCGCTCGGCCAGGCTGCCACCCGCCGCGAGGGCGACGACGTCTCGGTGTTCACGTGGGGGGCGATGACCCGGCCGACGCTCGACGCGGCCGATTCGCTCGCCGAGGAGGGTATCGAGTGTGACGTGGTCGACCTTCGGACGCTCTCGCCGCTCGACGAGGACGCCATCGTCGAATCGTTCGAGAGGACGGGCCGGGCCTGCGTGGTCCACGAAGCGCCGAAGACCGGCGGGCTCGCCGGCGAGATCACGGCGACGATCCAGGAGGAGGCGCTGCTCTACCAGGAGGCACCGATAGAGCGGGTCACCGGGTTCGACACGCCGGTGCCGCTGTACGCCCTGGAGGACTACTACCTGCCCGAGCCGGCCCGCATCGAGGACGGGATCCGCCGGGCCTACGAGTTCTGAGCATGGTCCGCGAGTTCAAGCTCCCCGACGTCGGCGAGGGGCTGAGCGAGGCGGAGGTCGTCGCCTGGCTCGTCGAGGTCGGCGACACCGTAACCGAAGACCAGCCCGTCGCCGAGGTGGAGACGGACAAGGCCGTCGTCGAGGTGCCCTCGCCGGTGAACGGCACGGTGCGGGAGATACGCGCCGAGGCGGGCGAGGTGGTCCCGGTCGGCGAGGTCATCATCACGTTCGACGTGGAGGGCGAGCCGGTCGAGCCGATCGAGGAGGCCGGGGCCGAACCGGGGTCCGACGCCGGCGAGGCGACCGAACCGGACGCCGCCGTCACCCCCGCCGAGGACGGCGAGAGCGGTGACGGCGAGACCGCACCGGCGGCACGGAGCGGACGGACGTTCGCGGCCCCCTCGGCCCGGCGGCTGGCCCGCGAACTCGGCGTCGACATCGCGGCGGTCGAGGGCTCGGGCCCCGGCGGTCGGGTCACGGAGTCGGACGTCCGGGCGGCCGCCGAGGCAGGGGAGGCGTCCGAGGCCGAACCGGAGCCCGAGCCACGGTCTGCGGTCGAGCGCGTGGACAGCGGGGCCGACGCGACCGCGTCGGCGGGCACGGGAGCCGGTAACAGTACCACGGCCGGTCCGGAGCCGGCGGGCCGCGACCGGACGCTGGCGGCGCCGGCCACCCGTCGGCTCGCCCGGGAGGAGGGCGTCGACCTCGACGACGTCCCGACAGAGGAGGCCCGCGACGGCGAGCCGTTCGTCACCGCCGAGCAGGTGACCGAGTACGCGGAGGCCCAGCGGGCGGCCCAGGCCGCCGACGTCGAGGCGGTCTCGACGGAGACAGCGGGTGGGGGCGGCGACACTGCGGAGGCCGCGCCCGCCACGGAGACGACCGCCGAAGGCGAGGTCGAGCGGCGGCCCTACCGCGGCATCCGGCGGACCATCGGCCAGTCGATGGAGCGCTCGAAGTACACCGCGCCGCACGTCAGCCACCACGACACGGCCGTGGTCGAGGATCTCGTCGAGGTCCGCGAGCGGCTGAAGCCCCGCGCGGAGGAGCGCGGGACGCGGCTGACGTACATGCCGTTCGTCGTCAAGGCCGTCGTCGCTGCCCTGCGCCAGCACCCCATCCTGAACTCCCAGCTCGACGAGGAGAACGAGGAGATACTCGTCAAGCACTACCACAACATCGGCGTCGCCGTGGCCACCGACGCCGGGCTGATGGTCCCCGTCGTGGAGAACGCGGGCGAGAAGGCGATGCTCGAGATCGGCGAGGAGGTCGACGAACTGGCGACGAAGGCTCGCGACCGCTCCATCGCCCGCGAGGAGATGCAGGGCGGGACGTTCACGATCACCAACTTCGGGGCCATCGGCGGGGAGTACGGCACGCCGATCATCAACTACCCCGAGACGGCGATCCTCGGCCTCGGAGCGCTGGAGCAGCGGCCGGTCGTGGAAGACCCCGAGGCGCGTAGCGCCTCGGAAGGAGCGAGCGGTGGAACCGCGAGCGGCGAGGTCGTCGCGCGGCACACCCTGCCGCTCTCGCTCACCATCGATCACCGCGTGGTCGACGGGGCGGACGCCGCGCGGTTTGCCAACACGCTCATCGAGTACCTCGAGAACCCCGATCTGCTCCTGCTGGAGTAGACGCTCCGGACTCGCCACCGGAAGGGTGGAATCCGGATCCCCGAGCTCGGCCGGCATCCGGCCGTTCTTTCACAAGAACAAAGCCCTCGCCCCCGGAAGCCCGGCCCATGGTAGTCGGAGACGTCTCAACGGGTACGGAGCTCCTCGTGATCGGCGGGGGGCCGGGCGGGTACACCGCCGCCATCCGCGGTGCACAGCTCGGCCTCGACACGACGCTCGTCGAGATGGACGCCTACGGCGGGACCTGCCTCAACGTCGGCTGTATCCCCTCGAAGGCGTACGTCACGGCCGCGGACATGAAACACCGCATCGAGGGCGCCGAGGACATGGGTATCCACGCCCGCGCGGACGTGGACATGCTCGGGCTGAAGACGTGGAAGGACGGCGTCGTCGACCAGCTCACCGGCGGCGTCGAGAAGCTCTGCAAGGCCAACGGCGTCAATCTCGTCGAGGGCCGCGCGGAGTTCGCGAACGCCAACAAGGTCCGGGTCGCCCACCAGGGCGAGGGTCAGGGCAGCGAGTCCATCGAGTTCGAGCACGCCGTCGTCGCGACCGGCTCGCGCCCGATGGCGATCCCGAACTTCGAGTTCGACGGCGAGCGGATCCTCTCCTCGACGGGTGCGCTCGCGCTCGAATCCGTCCCGGATTCGATGCTGGTCGTCGGCGGCGGCTACATCGGGATGGAGCTCTCGACGGTGTACGCGAAACTCGGAACCGATATCACGGTCGTCGAGATGCTCGAGGACATCCTCCCGGGGTACGGCTCGGACATCACGCGGGTCGTCCGGAACCACGCCGAGGCGCTCGGCGTGGAGTTCAACTTCGGGCAGAAGGCCGCCTCGTGGTCGGTCGCCGGCGAGGACACCCGCGTCGTCGCCGAGGACGAGGACGGCGAGGAGTACCGCTACGACGCCGAGACGGTGCTCGTCGCGGTCGGCCGCGAGCCGGTGACGGACACGCTGAACCTCGACGCTATCGGCCTCGAACCGACCGACCGCGGGTTCCTCGAGACGGACGACCGTGCCCGGACCGACGTCGAGCACGTCTTCGCCGTCGGCGACGTGGCCGGCGAGCCGATGCTCGCACACAAGGCGATGAAGGAGGGCGAGGTGGCCGCCGCGGTCGCGGCGGGTGAACCCGCCGCACTCGACTACCAGGCCGTTCCCGCGGCGGTGTTCACCGACCCCGAGATCGGTACGGTAGGGATGACCGAATCGGAGGCCGAGGCGGCCGGCTTCGACCCCGTCGTCGGGGAGATGCCGATGCGGGCCTCCGGCCGGGCGCTCACGCTCGACGAAACTGATGGGTTCGTCCGCGTCGTCGCCGACGACGAGACCGGGTTCGTCCTCGGCGCGGAGATCGTCGGCCCCGAGGCCTCGGAACTGATCGCCGAACTCGGTCTCGCCGTCGAGATGGGCGCTACCCTGGAGGACGTCGCCGCCACCATCCACACCCACCCGACGCTGGGCGAGGCGGTGATGGAAGCGGCGATGAACGCCCGCGGGGAGGCGATCCACACGCTGAACCGCTAAGCCCTCGCGAGCGACTACCGTCGCGTAGGTTCAAGTAGGGGGACGGGACCACCCCTCGTCGTGTCCACCGACGCATCCCAGCACGAGACCACGCGCGTCGTCGCGGGCGACTGCACCGTCGAGTTCACCGGCGCGAAATCGACCGACCGGGCCGAGCGCGGCCGGGTCGTCGCGGTCCTCAAGCCCGACCACACGGTCCTCGTCCACGACGCCGACGGCTACCAGCCCGCAGCGTGGCTCACCCGGCCGGAGACGGTGTTCGTCGAGCGCGACCCGCTCGTCGTGACGGCGACCGACGGCGACCAGCGGCTCCGACTCACGGTACACGAGGCGACGCTCGACGCCGAGGTTCCGGCCTCGAACGCCGGCGTTCCCGTCGGCGTGTGTCCCGACTGTGCGGCGAGCGAGGGGTCGGACGGCGACGGGACGGACGGCGGCGTGGGCGTCCTCGTCCGGGGCCGCGGTGCGGTCCACTGCACGGACTGCGGCGAGCGGTACGGTCTCCCGGCCGGGGCGACGGTGCTCGATGCGACCTGCGACTGTGGTCTCCCGACCTGCCGGGTGACCCGGGGGGCGGAGTTCGAGGTCTGTATCGACCGCGAGTGCGAGTCGCTCGACGACCGCGTGAAGGAGGCGTTCGACCGGGCGTGGACGTGTCCCGACTGCGGCGACGACCTGCGGATCCTCCGTCGCGGCGGACTGATCGCCGGCTGTGCCGCCTACCCCGACTGCGAGACGGGCTTTGCGGTGCCGAACGGGCTCGCCGTCGGCACCTGCGAGTGCGGTCTGCCGACGTTCGAGACCGCCGGCGGGGAGCGCTGTCTCGACGCGGCCTGCGACGGCTACTGACGCGTTGGTCCGGGGGTCGGGACCGGGACGGGCGTTCGGTCCGGAAGGAGAGTGAGGAGAGGACGGGACCGCAGGGGCTATGCGGCCCGAGTCGAACCCCCGGACATGGAGGGCCTCACCCGCGAGGGCGTCGTCCGCGTCGAGGGGAACGCCCGCGAGCGGTTCTACGACTCGCGGGGGTACGGCCGACCGGACGGTCCGGCGCTCGAACTGGCGCCCGTGGAGGCCGCCCACCTCCTCTATCGAGGGGACCTCGACGCGGTCGACGGGCTCGGGTTCCGCAAGTACCTCGCGAGCGAGCCGGGGCTGGCCGTCCGGTTCCTCGTCTACAAGGACCTCCGGTCGCGGGGGTTCTACCTCGCGCCGACGGACCGCGACGGTGGGAACGCGGTGGACCTCCACGTCTTCCCCCGCGGGAAGGGCCCGTGGGACGACGAGGTGGCTTACCGGATCCGCGTCGTCGGCGAGCGTGACCCGGTGCCGGCCCGGAGCCTCGGCGACGCAACGCTCGCGGTCGTCGACGAGGAGTCCGAGATAACCTACCTCGAGAGCCGACGACCGGGGGTGTCGGGGACCAGCCACGCGGCGCTCCCGGAGGCCGTCCCGGCGACCCTGCTCGGCGACCGCGTGGCCGTCTGGGACGCCCCCGCCGAACTCTACGAGCGGGGGTTCTACGGACAGCCGCTGGACGACGACGCCGGCGACCTCCAGCTCTCGTTGCTGGAGGCTGCCCACCTCGCCGAACTCGGTGTCCTCGACGTGGCGGGCGGCTCGACCGCAGTGGTCGAACGAGGGCGCGAGGTCGAGGGCGACCGGTTCGGCCGCCGGCTGGCCGTATACGACGACCTCCGCCGGCGCGAGGTGGTCCCCAAGACCGGCTTCAAGTTCGGCGCGGACTTCCGGACCTACGCCGACGTGGTCTCCGTGGCGGACCTGGGGCACTCCGAACTGCTCGTGCGTGTCCTCCCGGTCGACCACGTCTTCCAGCCCCGCGACCTCGCGCTCGACGTCCGGCTGGCACACGGCGTCCGGAAGACGATGGTCTTCGCGGTGACCGACGGCGAATCCGTCGAGTGGCTGGCGGTCGAGCGCCTGACGCCGTGACGCACAGCCGAACCCTTTATCGGCGGACCGCCGGAACCTCCGATGAATGAGCGAGGACCCGAACGACCACGAGTCGAGCAGCGACTCCCCCTCGGCCGTGCCCGACGTCGCCGACGTGCGGGCGGATGGAGGGGCGGCAGGAGCGGACGACGTCGCGCTCGACCCCTGGGGGTCCGCGACGATCGGGGACTACCGGAAGCTGTTCGAGCAGTTCGGCATCGAGGAGTTCGAGGAGACCCTCCCCGAGGTGCCGAACCCCCACTACCTGATGCGCCGCGGGGTCATCTTCGGCCACCGGGGCTACCGCCGGGTGGCCGACGCCCTCCGCGAGGGCGAGGACGCCGCGGTGCTCTCGGGGTTCATGCCGACCGGCGACCCACACATCGGCCACAAGATGGTGTTCGACGAGATCATCTGGCACCAGGGGCAGGGGGCCGACGCCTACGGGCTCATCGCCGACCTCGAGGCCCACGCCGCCCGCGGGCTCTCGTGGGGTGAGATCGACGAGCACACCGAGAACTACCTCCTCTCCTTTCTGGCGCTGGGGTTCGACCCCGAGGCGGGGGAGATCTACCGGCAGTCCGGCAACCGGGAGGTCCAGGACCTGGCGTTCGAACTCGGGACGAAGGCGAACTTCTCTGAACTCCAGGCCATCTACGACTTCGATGGCGAGACGAACGTCTCGTACATGCAGTCGGTCGTCACACAGATGGCCGACATCCTCTACCCACAGCTCGAGGGCCCCAAGCCGACCGTCATCCCCGTGGGTCCGGACCAGGACCCGCACGTCCGGCTGGCCCGCGATCTGGCGGCACGGATGCGGTTCTTCAAGGTGATAGAGGCGTACTTCAGCCAGGAACTCGAGCCGGCCGAACTGGGACTCCTGGGCCGCATCGTCGACTCTGGGGCAGTCTCACCCGAGGACCACGACGACGAGACGCTCCGCTGTGTCCACGTCGCCCAGTTCGTCGACGCGCTCCGGGCCGGGGAGACCGCGTCGGAGATCGAGGCGTCGCCGGACGTCCTCGACTCGCTGTTCGGGAAGCTTGACGAGGCGGGGATGGAACCGATCCGCCCCCGTGTGCGCTTCTTCGACCGGAACGCCACCGACGAGGCGTTCGAGGCGATGATCGAGGCCGTCGAGGGCGAGAAGCGCGTCTTCGAGGGGCACGTCGACGCCTTCGAGATGGAGCTCGCCGAGGCCGAGGAGCTCGCCCGCGAGGTCGAGGTCGACCACGGCGGCTACGGCTTCCACCCGCCGTCATCTATCTACCACCGGTTTATGACTGGTCTCACCGGCGGGAAGATGTCTTCGTCGATTCCCGCCTCCCACATCTCCCTGCTGGACGACCCCGAAGAGGGGTACGAGAAGGTGAGGGCGGCGACGACCGGCGGGCGGGAGACGGCCGAACTCCAGCGCGAACTCGGCGGCGAGGCCGACGAGTGCCCCGTCTACGAGCTGTACGCCTACCTGCTCTCGGGCGACGACGACGAGTTCGCCAAGCGCGTCTACGAGGAGTGCGTCGGCGGCGAGCGGCTCTGTGGCGACTGCAAGGAGCAGGCCGCCGAACTGATGCGGGAGTTCCTCGCCGACCACCAGG